>NZ_JADPIQ010000127.1:0-1207 GCF_023073015.1 Bradyrhizobium sp. 87 | reverse complement strand
GACGGCACCAACGGTACGGTCAAGACGCTCGATCAGCTCAACACCGCGCTTCAGGCCAACAACCTGTCGGCCACGATCGACGCCAACGGCCTGCTCACGGTCTCGACCACCAACGACTATGCGTCTTCTACGCTCGGCTCGAGTGTAGCGGGTGGTGCGATCGGCGGTACGCTGACGACGGCTCTGACCTTCTCGACGGCTTCCAGCCCCGTCCAGGACAGCGTTGCGCAGACGTCCCGTGCCAATCTGGTCAATCAGTACAACAACATCCTGAACCAGATCGACACGACCTCGCAGGACTCCTCGTTCAACGGCGTGAACCTGTTGAACGGCGATCAGCTCAAGCTGGTGTTCGACGAGACCGGCAAGTCGAGCCTGAACATCACCGGCGTGACCTACAACTCCAAGGGTCTGGGCCTCGCCGCGTTGACCAGCGGTGTCGACTTCATCGACAACGCTGCCACCAACAAGGTGCTGACCAACCTGAATGCCGCGTCGAGCACGCTGCGGTCGGAGGCCTCGGCGCTCGGTTCGAACCTCTCGGTGGTGCAGGTGCGTCAGGACTTCAACAAGAGCCTGATCAACGTGCTGCAGACCGGTTCGTCCAACCTGACCCTGGCCGACACCAACACCGAAGCGGCCAACAGCCAGGCGCTGTCGACCCGCCAGTCGATCGCGGTCTCCGCGCTTTCGCTGGCCAACCAGTCGCAGCAGAGCGTGCTGCAGCTGCTCCGCTAAATCGCGGACGACATCGCAAGATAGATAGAGCGGCGGGGCTTCGGCCCCGCCGTTTTCTTTTTTGCGCCAGTGTTTGAAGACGTAGGGTGGGACGAAGATGGTGCATTCAGGTGCAGCCGTTTGCCCACTCTGAGTTATGGTTGACAAGTAGCAAACGTCTCGCGATTGCGCGAAAAAGCATCATTCCATCATGGTGATACGACTGAGGTCGATTTCCCTTCGGCCGCGTATATGGTGAATCCGCGCAAGGACTGGCGCGACGCACTTCATGCTTTGTTAGCCACCTACGTTCACCGTCCCGGCATCGATTAATCCTAATCGAAGTTTGTTGCGTTGCGTACCAGAAGGGTAACAGCTTATGTCCGGTATTGTTCTCTCCTCTTCGGTTCGTCAGAACCTCCTCTCCCTCCAGTCCACCGCCGACCTCCTCGCCACCACGCAGAGCCGTCTGTCGACGGGCAAGAGCGTC
>NZ_JADPIQ010000044.1:0-1212 GCF_023073015.1 Bradyrhizobium sp. 87 | reverse complement strand
TAACTCCGGTCGGGCTACGCCCTCCCTGCGTCACGAGCCCGGCGAAGCTCTCTCATCCTGATTGACGCTGCACTTCCATCCTGATTGCCGCGCCGCACTGCCGCTGTTACGGTTGAGTTCCTGGGGGCCCGGGTTGAGGTGCGCGGAACGCCTGGACTTGCCTGCTGAGTGAGGTGTTTGTGGCGTTGCGCCGGACACGTTCATGCTGACGGCTCCCGCTGGCCTCATGATTTACGTTGCGACCCGCCCTGTAGACTTCCGGAAGGGCGCGGATGGCCTCGCGCTGTTGGCGAAGGAGACGCTGGGCCACGATCCGATGAAGGGCGTGGCGGTGGTCTTCCGTGCGAAGCGTGCCGATCGGGTGAAGATCGTCGTTTGGGATGGCAGCGGGCTTGTGCTGTATTGGAAGCGGGCTTGAGAGCAGCGCCTTCAAGTGGCCGCCGGTTGTTGACGGCGTGATGCGGATGAACGCAGCGCAGTTGTGCGCGTATGCACGCGCCTCGAATCCCGCAGCCGAAAGGAGTTGCGTAGGAGATAAAATCTTCGCTGCATCGGGGCGCGAAGCATGGCAGACTCGGGCCGATAAGTGATTTGCCTGATCAGCTGCCGAGCGACCCAGCCGAGTTGCGCGCCGTTGCCGCAGCTCTGCTGGAGCGCTGCGCCAGGCTCGAGCGGTTGCTCAAGCTTGCAAACGATGCGCAGTTTGGTCGATCGTCGGAGAAGCTCGACGCCGATCAGCTCCAGCTTGTTCTGGAGGATATCGATCAGGCTGTTGCGGTTCTCGGAGCCGCCGAGGACCGCACCGACTCCAAGACACGCGAGAGGAGAGCTGCCGAGCGCAGGGCCAATCGTGGTCAGCCGGAGCATTTGCCACGCATCCTCGAAACGCTGATGCCGGCTGCAACATGCTGCCCGTCCTGCAAAGGCGATCTCGTTGAGATCGGCTGCGATGAGAGCCAAAGGCTCGCCGTCGTTCCGGTGCAGTACCGGGTGATCGTGACCCGCCAGCCCAAGCTGACCTGCCGCGCCTGTCGTGGCGTCGTTCTCCAGCACGCAGCGCCGGAGCGAACTGATCAGGGGTGGATTGCCCACCGAGCGTAAGCGTCGTTCTCAGGCCACGGCTTTGAGGGATTGCGCGCGATAGGCCCAGGGAAGCAGCTGATCGATTTCGCTGTTTGGGTGACCGTTGACGATCCTGGTGAGCGCGTCAGT
>NZ_JADPIQ010000125.1:0-120473 GCF_023073015.1 Bradyrhizobium sp. 87 | reverse complement strand
GGATCGGCTCAGATCGTTCAACTTCTGCATGGGGCGCTCCATCGGTTCATCAGCAACAATGGATGCAATATCCTCGTCGCCGCCCCATAGCATCTCCCTGTCGGCTGGCGACACACCGTCGATGATGCCCCGTGGCGCCTCACCAGCGCTGGCGATATACGCGACCCGCTGGCCTGTGGTGGGAAGAGCACGCCGAGTCTGCCGTCTCGGCCAAGATCGGGTTGGACAGGATACCTTCGCCGTTTTCCACGAGGAATCAGCCAGCCCGCAACGGGAATCGCGGCTCCGTCGAGGCATTAGGATGGCCGCCTCGGTGCGTCGGAGTGGTGTAATTATGTTTTGTCCTATTTTATTGAACGTCTTCGCGTTTATGCGTCCATGTTTTGTGGGAACGGAGACCACGATGCAAAAGCATCAGACCTCGCTTGAAAAGATCGAGCGCAAGAAGGATGACGCTGTCTTCCTAGGTGTGTGAGTTCACCAAGCTCGGCGGTGAAGATCAGGCCTTGCGCGCGCTTCGCACCCCTCTGCGCAAGGGCCGTCTTGTACGGCTCGCGCCGTGCCAGTCCCTCGAGGCTGACGCCGGATGGCTTCACCGGCGCGGCGCGTCAAGCGCTCGACGAGCGTGGCGTGGAAGGGGAACCTACCGAAGCCGAAAGTGCCCTATGATGAGGGCCTTCTCGACTCAGATTCCCGTCAAACCCGGTCGTCCCTCAAGGCCGCCTCTCGCGTAAAGGTCCTGATCATCATCCATGCAGGCACATACACCAGGTCGTCGCGGGAGGCATAAATCCGCTCAACCCGGGCAATTGGTCCGGCGGGCTTCGGAGGCTTACGGCTGCCGCATTTGCTGATGAAGGCGGCGGCTCATGGCGCTGTCGATGGCTGCCTCGCGCTCCTTGAGATCCTAGCCTTGCAGGGCGCCGTCGTCTGACCTCCCGCGAGATCCAAAGGGCCTCCCGTGAGCGAGGGAATCTGCCCGCGGATCGGGCCGATGAGGAGCCGAAGCGCAGATCGTCGGTTTCGGAGCCGAAGATGGACAGGCGCGCCGCATCAATACAGCCCAAGATGAGCGCGGAATTCAGCGATCGGGCCCCTCATATTCGGCCCAACAATCTGTCGTCTCGTACACCCTCACGCTCGAGAGTTGCGCAAGGCGCGGTTTCGCGTGCTGCCAGATCCAGATGGCGATATTTTCCGCCGTCGGATTTTCGAGTCCCGGGACTTCGTTCAGGCAATGGTGATCGAGCTTCTTTAGAAGAAGACCGAACGCTTCTTCCATGCTGAAGAAATCCATTACGAACCCGGTGTGCGGATCGACGGGCCCGTTCAGCACGACCTCGACGCGATAGGAATGACCGTGCGTCCGATGACAGCGATGTGTCTGCGGGACGGTTGGAAGTCGGTGCGCTGCCTCGAACTTAAATACCTGGGATATCTTCATCTGATGCCGGGATGTTTGTGACATTGCACGCTGATTCGCCATTTCCGATGAGTCAGGCGTTGCGCGACGGCCTGCCGCATGTGGTCGACGGCGCCAGGGCCGTCTGTGGGCCGAAGCAGAAATCGTCCGAGCCCTCTCATCGAACCGCCGGCACACGGCTGCGGCTACACGAATTTTGAGTTCGTGTCCGCGAGCGATGGCCAGTGCGGCGCGATTTGCTGCCGCAAACCCAGATACCACGCCGGCCGGGACCAGCAGCCCGCCGTTCGTCTCGATCGCGACAAGCAACCCGAGATCATGGAGCGCTTGCACGACATCGTCGCCGAACCTAACACTGGTTCTGGGCACGTTCATTGCGTGTGCCATGCAGACGATGGAGCGTCTACTACAAGATCCGGTAGATGCCAAAGCCAAGTTGAGGCTCTAGGGTCCGGCCGCGTTCCCCCGCCGATCATCATCGAGGAAAAACGCAACGGATGAGAAGTCAACAAAGGGCAGAACGGCACAATATGACTGGCAGAACCTAGGTGGCTACGCACGGACACCTCAATCAGGATCCTCGTTGTTCTACTTAAGAGCCGCAGAAGCCTGCGATTGGCGGGAGGCGTCATGCCTAGGGAAAATCGACCAAGGCAAAAATCAGCTTGTGAAACGTCAAACGGGTCCACGCGATCACGACGATCGATCGGCGCAGATAAACTTATGTACCGCTGTGCAAGAGCGGATCGGAAAAGCTTGCGCTGAGTGCGCGATCAGCGAATTTGGAAAATCGCGACACGTTCATGCATGAATGAGCCGGATACGGAATTCGCGCTCGAGAGCGAGCGAAGTTTGATGCCACAGAAGAAACAGCACATCGATCTATCGGACCCGAATCTCTCGAGCCTTATCCTGCGGCTCGCCATTCCATCTGTTGTTGGTTTATCGATCCATGCTTTACAGCAGGTCGTCAATGCGATCTTTGTTGGCGCACTTGGCGCGCAGGCGACCGCAGCTGTGAGCATGACCTTGCCGATCATGGTCCTGCTCGCGGCAGCCGCACAGGGAATCGGTGTTGGAACGGCGTCCTTCATATCTCGTCATCTGGGCGCTCGTGAGTACCTAGAGGCGAGTCGAGGCGCAAGTACAGCTCTCGCGCTCACCGCTCCGATTGGCATCATAGTTACCGTCGCTCTGCTTCCAAGTCTGCCAGCGATATTCGCAATCCTCGGAGCGACTCCAACCATCATGCCCGTGGCGCTCGACTACGCGGGAACGCTTTTGTTCGGGAACACCCTGATGCTTCTAAACATCGTTAGCGGGTTCATTGTCAGAGCCGAAGGCGATACGCGATTCAGCATGTGGGCGATGCTTACCTCGTTTCTACTGAACGCTGTGCTTGACCCTGTCTTCATATTCTTGTTTGACCTTGGCGTGCGTGGCGCAGCCCTCGCAACGCTGGTATCGCAGATCGCCGCTATTGGACTGTATATTGCGTATTTTGCGAAGCTTGGCGGGACAGTTCTCGTCAGGATATCTCACATATCATTGCGAGCAGATCGCATCAGACAGCTCGCGTTGGTGGGCGCGCCAGCGACAATGACGAGTATCTTATCGGCTCTTGCGGTTATGCTCTTGTACGGAGCTGCCGCACCGTTCGGCGATGATTCCATCGCTGCAGTTGGAATAGCTGTGCGAATCTTGATGGTCGGCGCACTGCCTATCACCGGGTTCTGCATAGGCGCTCAAGCTATCCTGGGTTTCGGTTGGGGCGCACGCGACTATGTTCGTATTCTGAAGGCTGCGAAGTTCATGCTCTTCGTGACGGTCGCATTCTCCATCGCGTATTCTGCGGCCGTTGTTGTTTTTGCAAGGCCTTTGGTGAGTCTATTTAGCGATAACGAGAATGTCACGGAAATAGCCGTCTCGTCCTGCATCGTGTTCCATCTCTTCTTTGGACTGTTTGGGGTTCAGAGTTTCGTGACGGCAATGCTTCAAGCGTTTGGGAGAGCACGCCTCAGTGCAATTGTGGCCCTGGCGAGGCAGGGCTATCTCTTCATACCGGCCGTACTGTTATTCCCGGTGGTTGCGGGTTTCGATGGGCTGTTAGCCAGTCAAGCAATCGCTGAGCTGGGCGCCGGAATGATCGCTCTGTTCGTCATGTTCCATCAGTTCGGTGAGCTCAGACGAGCGCTCCGGCACCGTGGCTCAAGAGCGATCGGGATAGCGGGTTGACCTTAGAATGGATGTCATCGAACCCAGAGCATTGGGCGCAAGCCTCCCGAGAAGCTCGCGGCAAGACGGGCTGCCAGTGGGCACGGATTTTGCGGGCTCGCGGGCGTGCGATCCGCGCGGTCCTTCCTCCAGCCGTGCTCCTCGCACTCGCGGATCGCACCGGCTCGCCTAGCGGACGGATCGGGCAGTTCGGCGAGCGATAGCCGATGTGCTCCCGCTCGCCAGGCGGGGTGGCAAGGGCTCTACGCAAGGTCGAAAGGCTCGGCTTTAGCAGAGTGGGTGGTTTCTGCGCTTATGCAGGTTTGTCTCTTAACCGCGTCTTTGGAGCTGACTTGAATGCCGCCGCTTTGGGTCGACACTTCGCAGGACGCTCTTGAATTTTCGCCTGCCACGATTTGCTGTTGGGCCGTCGTGGCCGCCTCGGTCAATCTCGCTTTCATCGCATTGGTGATATTTCTGGCGTGACCGCGAGACGCAATCTTGCTGATTGGACTAGTTGTCTCACCCGCGTCTGAAACGCGCAACACGCACCAGCGAGCTCGGTGCTCTGAAGCACAAGCATTCCGACGTTTCATATCCAGGCTCAGGAGCTATCCGTGACTGTCTGCACTGGGCAAGTGTTTGAGATGGCCGTAAAGCAATTCGAACTGATCGCGAATTATCCCGAGGATACCAGACGACCTAAGAACCCGCCTGCTGATGCCGAAGGAATCTGTCACGGTATTGTTCAAGGCTTTGGAGATGTCGGTTCGATCACCGCACTCGAGCTACACAATATGCGAGCGAAAGTGATCGGAGTCAGAGATCACACGGGCGCGCTTTATCGACCTCGGCGCTCGATATACCACAGCTGGTCGGACATGCTGCCTCCTAGGTAGCCTGGATGGCCACTCCAGCGAGCTTGCTCTAGACCCAGGCGAGCTGCTGACGATCCCGTGTGACGTGCTTGTTCCGGCTGCCCGGAACGGGGCATCGACCCCGAAACAGCCAGTAGCAAGGCCATCAGAAGCAGATCTTTCTCATCCCCATATTCTCCGCAACTCGGGCGGTGTCGTGGTCAGCTACTTTGAATGGGGGGTGCAGGGCTTCCAACGACTATTCTGGGAGGAGGAGGAAGTCACGAGTAGGGAGTATCAACTTTGGATCGTGCTTTCGAGCGCGTCTTGGCGCGAAGCAAACGTGAAAACAATCGCACGGCAGCCATCGCGATAGGTGTCGAGCGCGTTCGTGGAGCAAAAGAAACACGCTGACGGTTTCCCCATTAATGTGATCTCGCTGAATGTCTTTGTTATCAAGTTCGATATGTTGGGCCGATGACGGACCGGAGTTTCTGCACCGTAGGCCTAGGTGGGTCACCGCCGAAGTTCACGGCGGCGGCCCCTTCTTTACTAGTGGATGAGTGCGTGCGTCTTACGAACCGCCCGTCGATCAGAATTGAACCTTGTTTTCACCCGTCACACTTCGCGAATCGTCCTACAAAGGCAAATGCGGAGCTTGTTGAAGTTACCGATTTCAGCCTGGCGCCGCTTCCACGTTTCCATCAGCTGCTCGACAGTATCTCACTATTATTTGGCGGCGGAATCCAACGTAAATCCGGGCGGGCCACGCCGGTAATGACTTCCAGCTTCGAAAACGCCTAGGACGGTTCAAGATACTTCTGCCAGGGAAACGCGTACGGCTTCAGGATGCTCGTCCAGCAGGGCTGGTGTCTGGAGCTGACTAAGGTGGGGCCTTTTCAATTGACCTTGTAAGAGGCCTGAAAGAACGTACCCCAGCGCTCCATGCTGAACTTTGAAAACTGAGCCGCAGTGGTTCCCGGATAACAGCCTGTGCATATCGCTTCGCTGTCCTTTTGGGTCCACATTGCCCAATAGCGCCCGCCGACGCCGAGGCTGAGATTATCGGTGATGAAGTAGGACAACACGCCTTCGACCTGTACACCCCCGCCTCCATTCCCGCGATGATCAATAAAGGTAGTCCTCGGGCGCAACAGATGGTGGTCGCGACCAGCGAAATCGGTCCAAGGCAGGTAAGCGACATCCGTGCTTAAACGCCAACGCTCGGTAAGCATGGTTTCGGCGCTCAGGCCGACGCGAGGTGCATTCCACTGCGTATCCTGGCTGCCAATGATTTGATCAGCCGACGCCGGGCATAGTGTCATGGGGTTGGCAATCTGCATGCATCCCATCGTATCGGAGTTCTGGGCGTAATAGGCCCAGCCGATAAATCCGCCGAGCTTGTAGTTGACGCCGCGCAAAAAATCGTAACCCGCGTCGACCGTATAATAGGTGAACCTTCCGTTTGCCTGGCCCGATATCGTGTTGCTATAAGAGACCCCGCGAGGGAGGCTCCAATCTTCATCGTTCATCTTTCCTTTATCGAAGCGCCCGATGCCGACGTTGCTCTTCAGGAACACTCCCCACGGGCTGTCAAGACGGCCAAATAATTCGCCGGAAAGTCCGTCGAGGCCGTGGTAGGTGAGCCTTGATACAAGAATGTTAGGATCTCCAGTAGGGATCCCATGGGGAACAGCGCTGGCGTCCCATTGGAATCGTCCCCGGCTGAGCCAGAGCCGCGATCCGCCTTCGAACGACCAACCGGCCGTGTAAGCAATCGGCGGCGCGCCGGCAGGTGCTTTCGCATACAGCGGCGCATCGGCCCATTGCGCCGCCCATGGGTCGGCGCCAAAATGGTAGTTCAACCCGATCTTTCCGATGTGATAGCTGCTGGACAGGCTCGTTGTGTTCGCCGGAAGAATTGCGAACGGCGGAAGCTGCACCGTCGTAGGCGTTGCGACGCTTGGCCCACCGAAATGCAGATAGTCATACTCTACGTTGACCGACCATGCAGGCGTAAGCGCTTGTTCGACGCCCAGCCCGATGACGCCACCGACCTGACCATAGTCGAAATGAGTTTTCTTCTGTAGCCCGAGGTCATTGAATTCGTAGTTATTGAGGACGTTGCCCTGATTGTATTGCCAAGCCACACCTCCCTTGAGATAGGCCAGCGTATGGCCGAGAGCGTCCAACACGTAACCGACGCGACCGGTCCCGGTGGTAAAGAGGTTTGGACCAGCCGTGCAGTTTGCGCTCACAACAAAGCCGGAGGCGGCGAGACAAGTATTTGTGCCATCGGAGACAGCGCCGCTGGCATCTAGTTCGACGCCAAAGACCCAGCCGTTCTTCTGCCAATTGTAGCCGATCTGGCCTCCTGCGAGGAACACTGGGGTATCGACGACGCCGCCATAGATTGACGGACCGTAGGGATTACCGAAGGAGGTTCGGCCGTACCCACCGCCGACGTGCCCGCCAATATAGCGTCCGGACCAGCTCCACACCGCTGGTGGCAGTTTCACTTCTGGCTCAAGGTCCGCCGCATTGGCTGCACCGGTTGCGATGAGCGCAATTGTTGTGGCTCCCGAAAGAAAAACTCCAGATCGCACCAATACTTCCTTCCCTGCATTTTCTCGGTCGACAACCGAGCGCCCTTAAGTTATCGCCGCAGCAAAACGTCGGGCGGACCAGACGCTAACGGCGATGCGCCGAGCCCGTCCCGAAGACCATCGCACTGCGTGGTGATGATGATGACTGAGTAAAGCAAACCTCGTGCCGAAGAGAGTTCGAAGCTCTGCAGGCACTCCGTGAGGTGTGTAGCGTCAAGTTGCTGACATTTGTCTCGAGACTGACAGTCTGCGCTGCTATCGTCCGACAGGGCGTCGCGCTTCGAACAGTTGTCCCATCGCCCTCAATACGCCGGTGTAGGGCATGCAACTCCGCATCGTTCAGCGCGGTGATCGAGGAAGCGCGGCTTGGTGTCGTCGGTCCCCGGGGCGATCGCCGCTGCAACCGCGGCCGGCAAGAGAGCTAAAGAACGGCGGCATCAGTTGCGTGATGCTCTCCGCCGACACCATCCAACCGCGCGCCGACTGGTGCTGATCGCCAGCGACGATCTCATTGCCGCCCCCTCAATCGCAATGGCCTCAAGACCGGCAACGGCAATCGCGTACCCCGAGCGCGTCACATCAATGCGCTCGAACTACCATATCCCGGTGTTTAAGCCTGCCGATGGCGGAGTAGTGTGGTCGCCGCCGGGCCGTGTCCCCGTTGGTCTGCTTCACCGGGATCGAGATTGGACCCGTGGCGCCAGCAACGCGCCTGTCGCGATCCGCCCAGTTCCTCGACCTGGTCGAACACCATCTTGATCCTGGACGCGCCGATCCGGGTCTTTCTCATAACGGCCTTCATGAAGCCGACGGGCGCTGCCATAACCAACTCGCCCCGGAGCGCCTTCTCACAGCGTGCCGAGAGCGAGCGCTGGCGCAACAGATCCGGTTCGTACTCGTTGAGGCTGCCCCTTACCCCGAGCAGCAGGCGGTCGTTGCCATGCCTCAGCGCTTAGATGGTCTCCTGATCGACCAGAACCGGTATCGGCCACGCGGCACATCTCGATGAGTTGCTGCCAATCCCGACTGTTGCGAGCGAAGCGCGAGACGTCGCGGGCGCAAACCGCACCAACCCTACCAAGGCAAACCTCCGCTACCATTCGCTCGAAGCCGGCGTGTGTAAGCCGCCGGCGGCTGAACGACCGAGATCATCATCGATCACTTCGATCTCTGAATAAGCTGGGTGATGACGGACTGAGATAGGCGGCGTATCAGGCGGATGTCGAGCCTGCCAGAAGCTCTCAAGGAGCGCCGAAAGGTCGAGAGGCCATGGTGCGGTGTGTGGAAACGGCACTGAGCAATGCACGCCGCCGCGCGCCAGTTCAACACCACCACGCCGAAGATGGGGACCAAATGGGTCGAACGGCCGCACAACTGCGCAACGTTCTGGCCGCGCTTGCATCGATGTCAGCGCGCCCAGCACATATATCCAGCAGCGTAGCCTTTGAAGAAGCCTCCCTCGTTATGCCCGTGTACAGGTAGGTGGCGTCGAGCTCGAGGATGATCTGCGGCGGGGTCACTTGGAACGACTCCAGGAACGGCTTCAGGGGCGTCACCACTGCACGACGCTCTGTCGTTTGTCAGGGCATTCCTTCCACCACCAAATTCTTGTCGCAAAAGAACGCCTCGCCGATTCGCGTCCCGATGCTCCTCAACAATGTAAAAAATGCACGCTGCGCTCAGGAGAGGCCCTTGCGGCACCCGCTGAGCTGTGCGTCATAAACGGAACGCTGCCATTGTAGCTCAGCGCTCGCTTGCGGGCAGCAGACCGATCAGCGCTTTAGCCTCGGACTTCAGAACTAGAATCGCAGCCTTCCGAGCATCTGCATCAAAGCGCCTCCGAATGGCGGACACCGAGAGAGCGCCGCGCAATTGGCCATGAACGTCGATCACAGGCACAGCTGCAGCCGCGACCTCAGGATCCCGCTCGCCGATCGAGACGTAGAAGCCACGATCTCTGACCTTCTTTCCATCGGTTGATGCAGAATCGCGGTAGGCGGTAAGAACACGGCCGGCAGCGCCGCGGTCAATCGGCAATCGGTGACCCTCTTCGAGGTGATGCCGGACCGAACGCGGAGAATTGACGCGATAAAGGCAGATGCGCTCGTCGCCCTCCGCGATGTAGAAGGATGCGGTCTCTCCGGTAGCCTCGACCAGACGATGGAGCGAGGGTCTGATCAGGTCACCAAGGTCGAGCCCGCGCTGATAGAGCGCCCCAAGGCGCCATAGCTCCGGTCCGGGTCGAAATAGCCGGTTCGTACCCCGCACCAGGAACCCACCCGCCTCCAGAGATGCGGCAAGGCGAAGGACTGTGCTCTTGTAGAGGTCAGTCGCATCCGCAATCTGCGTCAGCGTCATCGCGGCGCGCTCCGGGTCGAACGCCTTAAGGATTGCCAGTGCCCGCGTGACCGCATCAACGCCTGTTCTTACCATCGATACCTCTGGTTCTGCTGTGCAGAACCAATAGTCAAACTGACGCCAGGAGTCCACCAAGCTAGCGCGAGCACAATCCTGCACGTCAGAATACGATTGACTCCTCGTGAGAACGCGAGCTACTCGGTTCCAGGTTTCAGCACGAGTTCTATGGAGCGAAACAATGGGGCGGCCGGGACTTGCCGTGGACTTGCACGACGTCATGATTCGCTTCGGCGACTTCACGGCAGTCAAAAGCATGAACCTCCAGGTGGCCGAGACGGAATTCGTTGCAGTGGTGGGGCCGACCGGCTGCGGAAAATCGACCATTCTCAACACTGTCACCGGACTGCTGAAGCCCGCCGCCGGCGACGTTCGCATTTTCGGCAAGTCTCTTACGGGCCTGAACGGTCAGTCCGGCTACATGCTTCAACAGGAAGGGCTGCTGCCCTGGAAGACCGCCCAGGACAATGTCGGCCTCGGGCTCGTCTTTCAGGGCAGGTCGGTCGCGAAAGCGCGCGAGCAGGCACGGCCCTGGCTCGCCAAGGTCGGATTGAAGGGATTCGAGGAGCGCTATCTGCATCAATTGTCCGGCGGCCAACGCAAGCGCGTTGCGATGGCACAAACCCTGATCATGGAGCCCAAAATCGTTCTCATGGATGAGCCGTTCTCCGCGCTGGACGTTCACACACGCCGACTCATGCACCGCATCCTGCTCGACCTCTGGCAGGCGGACCGGCGCTCGCTCATCTTCATCACCCATGATCTCGATGAGGCGATCACGCTGGCGGACCGCGTCGTTGTGATGTCTGCCGGTCCCGCCAGCCGCATGGTTGCCGACGTCAGGATCACGCTCCCTCGTCCGCGCGATGTTTCTGCGCTGCAGACCACCGACGAATTCGTCGCGCTCTATCGTGAAATTTGGTCGCTGCTCGGCGCCGAAGTGGAGAAAAGCTATGTCACGCAGGGGTAGGGTCGCTCTCACGCAGTTCGCCATCCTGCTTGGCATGATCCTGATCTGGGAATTGGGCGTCTGGGCCGGACTGATTGATCCCTTCTTCTTTCCGGCGCCGTCGACACTTGTCGTAAGGATCGGGGAGTGGATGTCGACGGCGGACTTTTGGGGCGATATTGGCATAACATTGCTGGAGACGGTCCTGTCGTTCCTGGCTGGCATCGGGATCGGCACAGCACTTGGGATCTGGCTGGGCTTAAGCCCATTTGCTGCCGAAGTCGTTCAGCCCTTTATCAAGATGTTCAATGCAATCCCGCGGATCTTGCTTGGACCCATTTTCGTCATCTGGTTCGGATTGGGCCTCACCTCCAAGGTTGCGCTCGGCGTCACGCTGGTTCTATTCGTCGCATTCTTCAATACGTTCCAAGGCGTCCGCGAGGTCAATCCGGTCGTGCTGGCGAATGCCCGCCTGCTGCGTGCTTCGAAGTCGTCCCTGCTACGGCACGTCTACCTGCCGTCCGCCACGACCTGGATTCTGTCGAGCCTGCGGGTGTCCGTCGGCATGGCTGTGATGGGAGCCGTGGTCGCGGAATATCTCGGCTCGTCCGCAGGATTGGGGCACTTAATTGCGCAGGCCGAAGGCGTCCTCGATGCGACCGGAGTGTTCGCAGGAATTATCGTTCTCTCCGCCTTCGTCGTTGCCCTCGATGCCATCGTCGACTGCGCGGAAAAGCGGCTCCTGGTCTGGCGGCCGGCGCCTGCGCACGAAAGCTGATCGTACGCTCTCCCATCAATTATGGAGGTTCGCATGCACGTTTCCATAAGATTGATGCCGGTGGTGGCGCTGGCCGCATTCTCGGTCATTTTGGCGCATGCCACCGCGCCCGAGAAAACAAAATTGAAGATCGCGGTGGGGTCAAAAATCCTCAACTATATGCCTGTCGAACTTGGAGTGAAGCTTGGCTCCTTTAAGGAAGAAGGCCTTGACGTTACCGTCGAGAACTTCCAGGCCGGTGGCTCAAAGGCTCTGCAGGCCCTGATCGGCGGCTCTGTCGACGGGACTATCGGCTTTTACGATCATACCATTCAGATGCAGGTGCTGGGTAAGCAAATTTCCTGCGTGTTCCTGTTGAATGACATTCCCGGCGTCCTGCTCGGTGTCCGCAGCGACCTCGCCGACAAGGTCAGAACCGGCGCCGACCTGAAGGGGCTCAGGCTCGGGATCACGGCGCCGGGGTCATCGACGGAGAGTATGGCGCGCTACTACATCAAGAAGTCAGGATTGGGTTCACGCGATGTCAACATCATTGCCTTCGGCAGCGGCGCACCGGGCATGGTGGCGCTTGAGGCCATGAACGTCGATGCCCTGGTCTATTTCGATCCCATCGCGACGCTTCTCGCGCGCAAAAAGAACGCGACAGCGCTGTTCGATGCGCGCACGATCGAAGGCTCAAAGCAGGCCTTCGGCGGGTCCTATCCGACCGCGTGTCTCTACCTTCAGCAGACTTTCATCGACAAAAATCCCGAAACGGTCCAGCGCCTGGTCAACGCCTTGCTCAAAACTCACCGCTGGATCAACGCAACGCCGACAGAGCAGCTCGTCGATACGATTCCTCCTGGTTACAAGACTGACAATCGCGAGGTGAATATCGAAATCATGAACGCATCGAAAGCGCTCTTCTCGCCAACCGGACAGATGGACATCGAGGCGGCCAAGGTCCCGCTGGCTGTCCTAAGCGACTTTGATCCAAAAATTGCTGCCGCAAAGATCGACTTGAACAAAACCTTCACCAATCGTTTCGCGGAACGCGCCGCACAACAACTGAAATAGCTGCCAGCGGGCCAAGCCCCCACCATCGGATCACCTAAAGGAAGGCGTCTTCAGATGTCTCTGCCGCTCACCGGCATCCGCGTCCTGGACCTGTCGAACGTGTTGGCCGGTCCGTTCTGCGGTTATCATCTCGCGCGTCTTGGCGCGGAGGTCATCAAAGTCGAAAATCCGAACGGCGGCGACCTTGCGCGGCGCCTCGGCGCCGATCCGCAAAGGGCAGAGCGCTTGCAGGGCCTCTCTTTTGTCGCGGTGAACGCCGGCAAGCAATCCGTGGCGCTGGACTTGAAGTCGGAATCGGGCCGCGAGGTATTCTTGCGACTCGTCAAGGAAGCCGATGTGGTGCTCGAAAGCTTCCGGCCGAAGGTGATGGAACGGCTTAGCCTAGGCTTTAATGTGCTCAGCAGGCACAACCCGCGTCTCGTCTACTGCGCGATCTCCGGCTTTGGGCAGAGCGGGCCATGGTCCGCCCGTCCGGCCTATGACCAGATCGTTCAGGGTCTGTCTGGTGCCATGAGCGTCACTGGCGATACGGCCTCGGCTCCCCTGCGCACCGGCTTTCCGATCTCGGATACGATTGCGGGACTGACTGCTGCCTTTGCCATAGCCGCGGCTCTGGTCGAACAGCGGCATAGCGGCCGCGGTCGGTTCATTGACGTGTCCCTGCTCGAAGCCACCGTTGCAGCGATGGGATGGGTCGTCTCCAACCACCTGAACGCTGGTGTCGAGCCGCAGCCCATCGGCAACGAGAACTTCACCGCGGCTCCCTCCGGCACGTTCCGCACCGCAACAGGCCCGCTGAACATTTCCGCCAACGAGCAGAAGCAGTACCAAGCCCTATGCGACCTGATTGGCCGACCGGACCTGAAGACGGATCCACGCTTTGCTGAGCGCGAGATGCGCAAGGTCCATCGCGCAGCGCTGAACACGGAGTTGAACCAGGCGTTGAGTTGCAAGCCCGCTGAAGAATGGGAGGCCCAAATGAATCTGGCTGGAGTCCCCGCAGGCTGCGTGCTGACGGTCTCCCAAATCTTGCAGCAGCCACAGCTCCTCGAGCGCGGATTCGTCGAGACTTTGGCCCCAGACCAAGATGGTGCGCAGCCGTTACGAATCATGCGGCCGGGCTTCCGGCTGGATGAGGAGTTTTCGGTGCCTTCACCACCTGCGACGCTCGGAGCAGACACCGAGCGATGGCTGCAGCGGCTCGGCTATTCGTATGCGGAGGTCGAGCAGCTGGTCTCAACCCGGGCCGTCGGGACGCCAAAGCAACGGGCGGCTGATTTCCTGCCCGTCCGCGTAGCCGCGGACGGACCAATATCATGATATTCGACGGCTTGCGGCGATCGGCAATGGCAGGGTTGAAGGGGCGGAACCGGAAATGAACGAAGAAGAATTGCGGCAGCAAGCGGCCCGTTGGTGGCGAACCTCCATCTGCGACATCGCGCCCGGTCGCATCGCCTATCGGGGTTATCCAATCGAAGATTTGATCGGCCGGATTTCCTTTCCCGCCATGATCTGGCTGATGTTGCGCGGCGATCTGCCGACGCCAGCGCAGGAGCGGCTGCTGCAAGCTGCGCTGGTCGCGTCCGTTGACCACGGTCCGCACGCGCCCTCCATCGCAATTGCGCAGATGGCGGTGAGCTGTGGGCTGCCCCTGAATGGTGCGATGGCGTCCGCCATCAATACACTCGATGAGGTGCACGGCGGAGCAGGGGAGCAGGCGGTCGAACTCTACGAAGATGTGCTGCGGAGGCGCGATGGCCTAGAGATCGGCGAGGCAGCGGCCGCCGCAATTGACCATTTCACTGCAAGGTGCGGCAAATATCTGCCCGGCTTCGGCCACCGGTTTCATTCGGTCGACCCCCGCGCCGCACCGCTATTGGCGCTGGTGGATGACGCAAGTGCTGAGGGCAGTGTCAGCGGCGACTATGCCAAGGCCGCCCGCGCGATCGAGCGGGTGATGCAGCAGCGCAAGGGCAAACTCATCCCAATGAACATTGATGGCGCGACCGCGGTCATTTACGGCGAGCTCGGATTCGCGCCACCGCTGGCGCGCGGCGTCTTCTGCCTGTCGCGAGCGGTCGGAATCCTGGCCCACGCCTGGGAACAGACCAGGCGCAAGGATCGTAACAAGGGACCGATGCCCAAGCAGTTTGGCTACAAATATGAGGGACAGCCGCGCCGCACGCTGGAGGCCCGTCATGATGTATCTCGACAAGCCGCCTCAGCTGGCTGAGACTCGCGTGTTCTCGTCGATGCCGCGGAATATCGTCGCCGTGGTGTTTCCTCGAAATGGGCCGGATGCCAACCGCGGAGGCCATCGGTGGATTGTTTCATCGAGGGGCCGTCGTTCGACAAGTCCGGGGATCTCTACGTCGTCGATATCCCCTTCGGCCGCATTTTCCGGATTTCGCGCGACGGGATCTGGTCTCTGATAATCGAATATGACGGCTGGCCGATTGGTCTGAAGATCGCACCTGATGGCCGGGCGCTGGTGGCCGACTACATGAACGGCCTCATGGAGCTCGATCCGCAGCGGGATACTATCAGCCCGCTTCTGGGGCAACCGCAATTGCGAGTCCTTCAGAGGCTGCAACGACCTGCATACCGCGACTAACGGCGACATCTATTTCACCGATCAGGGGCGAACTGGAGTGCACGATCCGACCGGCTGGGTGGCCGGCTGTGTCCTGCCGGCCGGCTCGATTGCCTGATTTCGAACTGGCCAAGCCCGAGCGGGCTGGTGCTCAGCGCCGACGAGGCCGTGTTGTTCGTTGCAATGACGCGCGACAACAGCAGCTGGCGCGTGCCGCTGATGCGTGACGGCGGGGCTGCGAAGGTGGGACGGTTCAGCTTGTCCTTCGGGACCAGCGGTCCTGACGGGCTGACGATGGATCAAAACGGGCGGCTCTTTGTCGCGCTCGCCTCCCTCGGCCACGTCTTCGTCATGGCGCCGAACGGCGAAACGATCGCCCGCATCAAGTCCTGCGCTGGGGCGACCTGCACGAACCTCGTATTGGAGGCGGCAAACGGCACATTGCTCATTACGGAATCCTCTACCGAATCAGTGTTGATGGCTGATTTCGTCACCTTCCTTGAACGTTCGCCAGCAGGAGCGACAGCGTGGTACCGAATCCCTTTACGCGACGGTCCACCGAATCAAGTTGCAGGAAGAAGCCCCATAGATGATTGGCTTGCCAGTTGCCGAGGCATTGGACTTGGCGACGAATGGATCGCATTTGTGTACGGTGATCCCAAACTGGCGGCATTGTGTGGGAAGCACGAAAGAACGACTCGGCTATCGTTTGTAAGGCTAGGTCGGGCTTCGCCCGCAACGGGCCGCCGAGGACCTGGCTCCGCGCCTTCTAGCCGGGCAGGTTTCCGCTCGCGGTCCACGAGCCTTGAGAAGACCATCGTATCGCTCCGCACCATGAAGAACGATTTGATGGTTGATACCCGCCAAAAAAGTCGAAGAGGTAACCCGCTCGCAGTGGGAGTAAGCACCGCATCAGCGCCGAGGTTCTCGATTGTCCTCGGCCGCGATGCACGCGTTGGAGCGTTCGTTTTGAGAAGCAACAAGCAGCAGGATTTTCTGCCTTGAAAGTCTTTAGTGACAGGACCAGGAGCGCTTTTAAGTGTGGAGCAGAGGTCGCAGTACTGTCATAGCCTCTTGCGCGCGCGCAATCCTCCAACCCGATATCCCCTCTCCTCGTGAAACGGCGTACCCGTTCTAAGGCCGGATAGCCATCAGGGGGCAACGCAACCTCAATCATCTGCCAGCCTCGGCGCTTCGCCTCCGAACGTACCGCCTCGAGCAGATGCCCACCGCGGTCAGAGCTTCGGAAGTCCCGAGAAATCCATAGCTCCTGAAGCACGCCGTACGCTCCAGCTGCTCTCACGGCCAGGACGGCGGAGATGGCAGCGATCCCTACAATCTGCCCGGTGGCTTGTTCCTCGATGACAAAAATGAAGCCCTCTTCGGGATCCTGAATCAGGCGCAAAGCAGTCTGCTTTGCGCCTTCAAGGCTGAACTCTGGTCCGGGACCACCTAATTCAGAAAGTAGCTTTCCGACGGCTTCTACGATCGCGTTCTCATCTCCTGGCACGCCTTTGCGCAAAGCCGTGCCCCCGTGGGGCAAGCCTTGCGCTTCAGCGCCAACACGAACACCCGTCACGTTAGTCCCTCCAGTCCCTCTTGAGGATATCCATGTTCAGAAGGATACAGAGAACGCAACTGAGAGAAACTATCAAGCTCGATAGGGAATAGGACGTCCGCACTCGCTATAACCAACAGAGGTGAGGTAAGTGCAAGCTGTTGCCGTTCTCAGAATCGACCGCGGCTTGATCCGCTGCGAACTCAGTTGGATCTCCTTCGACTAGATAGGGAATCCACGAGACGGCACATTCGCGCGTGGGCAGGCCGGCCATGCCGATCAAACATTTCGTAGGAGAGATTGCTGATCATCACTCACGAGACTCGATTCAGTACATCTTGCAGCATGATCATCGCCGTGGCATAGGGCGCATCAGCTCGGCGCGTCCGAAGGTGAGATTCCCCACACTCGTGTGCGTCACTCGTACAAAGTTGCGCGAGCCGGGACAGGTATCATACGCGTGCGCCCGACAAAATCGTCCGAACAACATCGCGAAAAGATTTTGCACGCTAATGCACTATCTTAAGCTTACCTCGAAGAATCGAAAGATAATGGCAAGCACTGCTTGTTTGGACCTTCGCTCCTCGTTTAAGGGACCTTCACGGAAGGGGAGTGGTTGCGATGGAGCATGGGCAGGCCGAACTGGTCGGAGGGAAACCTGTAATCTTCGGGCAGCGTAAGGTGCGGCCGCGAGCGTGCGTGGCCGTGGGCAAGCGGCATCTGCGCGCCTTTCTACGCGATGTGCTAGAGGATATGGGGTTTGTGATCAGCGAATGCGGGACTGCTGACGAGCTGCCGCGCGTACTCTGCACGGACTTCCCTGATCTGATCCTGCTCGGCATTGGCTCGGATCGCATCGAGCCTGGACGATTGCTCGAGATACTCGTACGCGAAGAATTTGCAGGCAGAGTGCTGGCGTTCGGCGCCCGCGAGTCGATCGTCATGACGGCAGTGCAGCAGGTCGGGGGCGAATATGGACTTGATATGCTGCCGCCGCTGAGGACGCCGTTTGCAGCCGAGACGCTGCGCGATCGGGTCGCCATGCTCTTGCCCAGAGAGCCGGCGCCCCGTCCCGCAGTCCATGTCGGAGAAGCCTTACACGCTGGCTGGCTTGAGCTCTGGTATGAGCCGAACTTTGACCCGTGTACCCTCAGCCGCCGCGGCGCCGAGGCGCTTGTGCGAATGCGGCATCCGACCTGGGGCGTTGTTCCACCAGCGTATTTCATCCCGGAGGCTCACGATCCGCATTTTAGGGACTTGTCGCAGTTCGTGATCGACCGCGCGATCAAGGATTGGAAGTATCTTCTGGAGCAGCAAACTTCGACCGATCTCTCCATCAATCTCCCGGCAGCATTCCTGATTGACCCGCAGGCGGTACGCGATCTCTGTCAGCGCATGCCGTCGCACCCCGCTTTCGGCGGCTTGACGATCGAAATCGAGAGCGAGGAAGCGATCCAGAACCTAGATCTCCTGATCGAGGTCGCGCGTGAGGTTCGCTTTCACAACATTGGCCTTGCAATCGACAATATCGGCGCCAATTGGCCGCAGCTGATGGGGCTCGAAAAATTCCCGTTCATGAAATTAAAAGTGGACCGGCAGTACGTCGCCGGTTGCGGAAATGGGCCCCTGAAGCGAACGGTGTGCCGCCATATCGTCGATCTAGCCAAAGAGTACAGTGTGCGCACCGTCGCCGCAGGCGTGGAGAGCCACGCCGACCTGATCGCTGTGACCGAACTCGGCTTCGACCTTGCGCAGGGCCATCTGTTCGGAAAGGCCATGCCGCTGAAGCAATTTGCACAGTCATCTTTCAGCCCTGTTCCACTTCGTCCAAAATAGTTGCATGAGGAGTGACTGAGCACAGCCAGGCAAAGCGTACCAGCGCTGGCCCGCGCGGCCATGCCTACTCGGCACCAGGCATGCGGCTGACAGCAATTAAATCGGCCACTTTGCAAACCCAGTATCGCTTCTCCCGGCCGAACTTCATTTCCCTCCGAAGCGATGCCGAAGGTTATTGTAGCACAAAGCCCTTTTGGCAAGGCTCCAGCCAGTCAATCCGCGGAGTTAACGTTGCAGGCGTGAGCGCGGCTTGGACAAAATCTCCGGTCAGGGCGTGTGACCGGAGGTTTGCCGACATCCGGCGTAGACGTGCGTCGGCTCGCGGCTTCTACTCGCGCCGCCGGTTTCGGGAATCGTCGAGCGTCGCTTGGCCCCGCGCTGCGATGCCAGACAAACCGACGGAAGCTCGCAGCAGTCGAGTCGCGACTGGCTATCGGAGTAGGGGCCCGAGGGCTCGCACGGCTTGATATTGAAGCGGCCCATGCTGTCGCAGATGCAACATGGTCTCAGACCCCGCACAGCACCATTGGGCAAGTTGCCCATCATTGAGCGCGCCTGTCCTTGGCACGGCATTTGAAAGGGATCGCCAATGGCATCGCTCGCCTAAGGAGTCGGAAGGCATGGCTTACAAGATCGTCGCTTCGCAATGTACCGTTTGTGGGGCATGTGAGTTCGAGTGTCCCAACGCGGCGATCAGCCTCAAGCGCGACATTTACGTTATCGATGCAAAAAAGTGTACGGAGTGCGAGGGCCATTCCGACACGCCGCAATGCGCTGTGGTCTGTCCGGTGCCTGACACCTGTGTCCCGTCTAAGACAACATAAGCAGCCCGCGTCCAGAAGGCTTCACCGCTCGATTTCGCGCACGAAGGAGTAGATGTCGAGCTTGTGGAGGCCGCCTTCCGCGTGCGGCGCATCGAGGTCGATCAACATCGTTATGAGCTTAAGGCGCTGATCGACTCCGAGAAACCCTCGAAGGGCTCTGTCAGAGGAGACCGTCAAATTTGTCTCGAATAATGACAAGGCCGCCTCGATGCTCCAGGTCGCCGCGTTGAGGCTTATCGTCGTTGGCTGACGAGCCGAGGCGAGGTGGACGGGCGTCGAATATCCCAAGATCAGCTTGCAGGATATCTAACGCTACGTCACTTCGAAGCCGAAGAGACGGTCTCCACGCGCGACCAGATCGGTCCGGAGATCCTGAAGACGTACGAGAAGCTGGGCATCCGCTTGCCCACGGTCACCATGCACGAGTGCATGGAGCTAGGGTCCTAACAGGATCCCCGCCGCCCGCGCTCTCGCCGCTTACTCCCGTTCCGCAAGTCAGCGTGCATCCTGACGTCCGGAACTGTTCCTGCGATGCCGCGCAGGCCAACGTCCAGGCTGCACTACTCGCCAGCGGCGACGGAAACAACGAAGGCGCGGCCAAAGTCGCTCAGCACGTAAGTGCTTGGCACACCGAAGGAGATCATCTTGACGAACGCCACGGAGCGATCGAGCTCACGGCTCGTCGCGGGGTCCGCCGAACACAGGCAGTCCGGCCTGATCATCCGTTTGATCCTGGAGCAATCCGGCCTTGACAATTCCTAAGGAGCCTCATGGCGCTGTGATCAAGCGGATGCCGGCCGAGGATGATCGCAAACGTCCTCGCGGGCGAGTTCGAGAAGCTGCTGACGGAAAAGACCGGATTTGTCGCGATCACGCAGATGTCGAAGCGCCCACCGCGTTCGTTCTGCTCGCGTTGGCTCATCCGAGTACGCCAAGCGGGTGTTGACGGACGCATTCACAAGCGGAGGCTCCACAGATCTAGGCGTTTTTACCAGGCCGGGAGTAAGACCGTTGTGCCCTAGCTGGTACAGCTCGCAATCGCTTGGGCAATATCGCGGCGACACTTAGTAGGTTGACGGATCGATCCTCGTGCGCCTAATGCCAGCCGTCGTGGTCTTCGGATTCGTTTGATCCGGAGCTAAGAGGGAAGCCGGTGCAATGCCGGCGCTGCCCCCGCAACTGTAAGCGGCGAGCCGCTGTCCAACGAAGTCACTGAAGCCATGCGGCTTCGGGAAGGCCGGACAGCAGCGACGACCCGCGAGCCAGGAGACCTGCCTCGACAATATATCGTCCACGGGCGGGGTGTCCCGGTGTGCGCCAAGCAGCTGTCGCTCACGCGATATTCGCTGCATGCGTCCGCCATGGCCTTTGCCCCAATCATGGGGTCTGAGCTATGTCTTTTCTTTCGCTTCCCGTTGCCACACTGGGGACGTCACGCATCGGCCCACGACGCGAACTCAAAGTCGCGCTCGAGAGCTACTGGGCGGGAAACTCCAGCGAAGCCGAGCTCCTCGAGGCGGGGAGTGGACTTCGTGCCGCTAATTGGGCACGGCAGAAATCCCGCGGTGCGACCGTCATTCCTTCGAATGACTTCTCGTTTTACGACCATGTGCTCGATACCAGCCTAATGGTTGGCGCCATTCCCGACGTCTACGGCTGGACCGAAGGTCCTGTGTCGCTCAAGACCTACTTCACCATGGCGCGTGGCGCTCAGGACGGTGGTCACGCTCAGCATGGGCCTGGCGTAGCCGCTCAGGAAATGACGAAGTGGTTCGATACCAACTACCACTACATGGTGCCGGAATTTCACCGGGATCAGATCTTTAAGTATTCCTCTCGAAAGCCGATCGAGGAATATGAGGAGGCAAAAAGCCTCGGCTACCAAACGCGCCCCGTCCTAGTTGGCCCAGTCACTTTCCTGAAGCTCGGCAAAAGCGCAAATCCCGCATTCAATCCGCTGTCGCTGCTCGATCGGCTCCTCCCAGTCTATGTCGATGTTCTCCGCGAACTATCCTCGCGCGGTGCTGAATGGGTTCAGCTGGACGAGCCATGCCTAGTGATGGACGTCGACGAAGCATCGCGGGCGGCTGTCCGCCGGGCCTATGCTCATTTCGCAAAGGTTGTGCCGGCCCTTAAAATAATGCTGGCCACATATTTCGGAGCTATCGGCGACAATCTTGAAACAACTATGGCCTTGCCCGTTGCCGGGCTTCATGTGGATCTGGTTCGGGCACCTGACCAGTTGGACGCAATTGTCGCCACAACCCGTAGAGATCTCGTGGTCTCACTAGGCGTCGTTGATGGTCGGAACGTGTGGCGCTCCAATCTTCCGGCGCTGCTCGACCAACTTGCTCCTATGGTCCAAAAATTGGGCAGGCACCGTGTTCAGATTGCTCCTTCCTGCTCGCTGCTTCATGTTCCGATCGACATTGAGCTAGAGACCGATCTCGATCCCAATCTGAAGACATGGCTGGCGTTCTCAGTTCAGAAGATCAAGGAACTTTCGATATTGGGCAAAGCGCTGGCCGGCCATGCTGCCGAGGTGGCCGATGAACTTGCGCTTTCGGAGGGGGCAGCCGTCACCCGCGAAATATCGCCCGAGATCCACAATGCGAATGTCGCCGGACGAATCGCCGCGATCGACGATAGCATGCTTCGCCGTCGCAGTGCGTTCACCCAGCGTGCCGACGTCCAGCGCGTCGCGTTCGCATTGCCGATGTTTCCAACGACAACCATCGGATCCTTCCCGCAAACGGCCGATGTCCGGAATGCGCGCGCGGCTCATGCGCGGGGAACGTTGAATGACACGCAGTACGAGCAGCTTCTGAAAGCGGAGACAGCCCGTACCGTGAAGTGGCAGGAAGATATCGGCCTGGACGTGCTCGTACACGGTGAGTTCGAGCGCAATGACATGGTTCAATACTTTGCCGAGCAGCTGTTGGGCTTCGCTTTCACCAAGCATGGCTGGGTTCAGTCTTATGGCTCGCGGTACGTTCGTCCGCCTATCCTGTTCGGAGATGTCTCCCGGCCGAAGCCCATGACCGTCGAATGGTGGCGCTATGCGCAGTCTCTGACCAAAAAACCCGTCAAGGCTATGCTGACCGGACCGGTGACGATCCTGAACTGGTCGTTTGTCCGTGACGACATCTCGCTGCGCGAGACATGCCGACAGATCGCTCTCGCGATCCGAGATGAGGTCATTGACCTTGAGGCGGCTGGAGCGACCATGATCCAAATCGACGAGGCTGCGTTGCGGGAGGGATTGCCGCTACGCAAATCGCAGTGGAAGAACTATCTCGATTGGGCGGTGGACAGCTTCCGCCTTTGCTCCTCCCCGGTCGCCGACGGAACTCAGATCCATACTCACATGTGTTATTCCGAGTTCAACGAAATCATCGATGCGATCGCAGCAATGGATGCCGACGTCATTTCAATCGAGACGTCGCGTTCTAAGATGGAATTGCTCGAGGCCTTCAAGAGCTACAAATATCCCAATGAGATCGGGCCCGGCGTCTATGACATTCATTCACCGCGCATTCCCGCAGCGGCGGAAATCAAGCAGCTGATTGTGTTGGCGCGGCAGCGAGTTTCCGATCGGCAGCTCTGGATCAATCCCGACTGCGGACTGAAAACGCGAAGGTGGGAGGAGGTGCGTCCCGCGCTCGTTAATATGGTGGCCGCCGCACGCGAGTTGCGGGCCGAGCCATGATGGTGCGGAGCGTTTCGCCAGCGCGTTTGTCAACAAGATGCAAGCGCTTTGGGGGCTTACGATGTCCTTGCGAGCTTTCAAAGTTCCCAGCGCCGCGGAATGCCGGCGAGAGTAGGCGGAGGCGGTCGCATACAGCCGGCGACAAGCTCGATTCTCGACCCGACGGCCGACAGCATGCCGGCGAGGTCCGATCAGGTCCTATTGCGACGTCATTAACGCTCGACGCGAAGCACAGCCCTACGGAGACGTTACGATTAAAGCAAAGGCGCACGCGATCTCAAAGTTTCCCAACATCAGCCTCATGGAGGCCGGCCCTGCACCCTGATTGTCGTTCTAGGTGTTTAGTCCCAAGCTTTGGTGGTGCATTCTTATCGCACGATTCGAAGGATGCGCTATGGGACAAGTTTTACACGGCTGCGCCACGACGACGGAGGCGGTCCGTCGAGCAATACAAAATAGTCAAGAGAGCCTGAGAGTGCTCGCCAAGCGCTACGGGATCAACCAGAAGACTGTCGCGAAGTGGAGGGAGCGCGAGACCGTCGCCGATCTCCCGACAGGCCCCAAAGAAGCCAAATCGACCGTGCTTTCCATCGAGGAGGAGGCGATCATCGTCGCTTTCCGGCGGCATACGCTATTGCCGCTCGACGATTGCCTCTATGCGCTCCAGCCGACCATCCCGCATCTGACGCGATCATCCCTGCATCGCTGTCTCCAGCGCCACGGGATCAGCCGATTGCCGGAGGTCGGAGGCAGCAAGCCTCCGAAGAAAAAATTAGAGGCTTATCCGATCGGCTATTTCCACATCGACATTGCTGAGCTCCAGACCGCTGAAGGCAAGCTCTACCTCTATGTCGCTATCGATCGCACCAGCAAAGTCGCCTTCGTGCAACTGGTCAGGAAGACGGGAAGGACCTCGGCCTAGACCTTCCTCGAAGCTCTGATCGCGGCTGTCCCCTACAAGATCCACACGGTTCTCACCGACAATGGGATCCAGTTCACTTTCCCCCCGCGCTACGCGGACGGCCCCACGGCAAGATACGTGACACACATGTTCGATATGCGCTGCCACGAGAATGGCATCGAACATCGGCTGACCAAGATCAAGCATCCCTGGACCAATGGCCAGGTCGAACGCATGAACCGCACGATCAAGGAAGCGACCGTCAAACGCTACCATTACGATCGACACGATCAGCTCGAAGCTCACCTTGACGACTTCATCAACGCCTACAACTACGCTCGGCGGCTGAAAACCTTGAAGGGCCTCACGCCTTACGAATACATCTGCAAATGCTGGACTTCCCAGCCAGAACGATTCAAACTCAATCCGCTCCACAAAATGCCGGGACTAAACACCTAGAGCGGCCTCTCACGAAGTTTCGAGAATCTGACTCTCATCATGCTGCGTCTGCAAGTCGAGTCTCTCTGAATGGGAGTTCAACACGCATCGGCGAGTTTAGCTGATCAATCATTACGTTTTGCAGTTTCCTTGAGCTGAAAGTCTGTGGCGAATTCCGTCTCGCTGCCTTTGTAAATGTTTGCATCCAGAGAGGAGGGATATACGCTGGGTAGTTTTGAACCATCCGTGAATTGCCAAAGATGATACTTACTATTGCCTGGCACTCCGGGTTCTTCGATCGCTCTAGCGGAGCGAGAATAATCAGCGATCCAGATTTTATATCCATTCAGCTTGGCGAATTTTTCGTCCGAACCAATTCTTTCTCTCCACCAGCTCCTTGCGGTATAAATTATAGGTTTCTTCTGACTAGCCGACTCGACCGCTTGGACCCAATCAAGCACATTTCGAAGAATGTCATCGGGCTGGGAATCAGACCAACGGTCGCGTCCGGACTTGTCGGTGATGTCCCACTCCAAGTCGACGACAGGTGGCAGGTCAGTTGGCCGGAATCCGCCGTTCGCTTTCATAAACCTAACGAAGCTGTCTGCTTGGGCCGCTCCGGGTGAACTGGATGAAAGGAAATGGTACGCACCTCTGAAGACGTGCTTACTTTCCGGCAAATCAGCCAACTCCTTCCAATATCCCGCGAACTTGCCGTCTTTGAAACCTACTCCTTGTGTAGCTTTAGCGTATACAAATCGAACGCCTTGCTGCCTGAGCAAGCCGATCTTCAGTCCATCCTTTGTATGATGGCTTATATCGATACCAAAAATAGAATTGGTCCGCGGCTTACCGAGAACATCGTCGAAACCCACATCCTTTGGAAAGGTAAACGGCCCCTTCAATCCGAGTGTCTTCGAGCTTCCGTCGGACAGCTTTGCATCTTCCTCCCGTCGAGCTTCGATTATTCGTTTGAATAAGTCCGCCCTGGAAGGCTCTCCCTTAAGGACTTTCCAGCTTGCCAGTGATTCCTGGCCATTCGATTCACCGGCAAGAACCTGGCAGTGGGGCGCCAAGAAAAACACCGCAAATGTAATAAGTGTGGCCGTTTCCCGCACGATCGACATCGCTCTGCTCCAATCTGACTTTAAAATGCCTAGAAGAGACTAGAACTTGAACAGCTTTCTCACCACACTGTTCGGCCCTCCCAACGGATTTGCTAAATTCTTTTGAATTTGAATCGTCGTGAATTTATCGATCTCCCTTCCTACATCTTTGGCCGCCTTTTCGTTCACCTTGCTGATATCGTTTGCTGCCTTTTCCAGTGCTTTGCCCGTGTCGTGTACGGCCTTGTCAACCGAATGCCCGGTATCTCTTGCGGCCTTTTCGATTAACTGCCCAGTCTCTGGCGACGCATTTGACACGTAGCAGTTGCTTTCACCCGCACTCCCGACGTCGAGGCAATATTTCAATTGCAGGACCTTCTGCACTTGGTTGGCGCTCGGGACCTCGTTGCCCGAACCACAGCATGTCGGGTCGCTGGTCGGGACCGGCTGCTTGGTCTCTCCTAGAGAGACAGCTTCAAGCGCAACATTAGAGCCAGATTTAACAAGGCGGGCTCGTGTCTGTGAATCTAAGGGAAATCCAAGTAGAACCAATCGCACGGTATTCTGCTTCAGAGGCTCAGAAGCGTCGCTACGGGGGCGCACTGAAATGTACACTCGGCTTTGCTTCGACGCATCTGCCTGGGTCGCTAACTGGGAAAGGTATTTGGCCGTAAGAGATGCTCGCGTTAGACCAACGATGCTTGTTGGATCGGAATACTCTACATAGCCATCCACTATGGCGACGCCACCCAGTAAAGAAAATGTGGCGACGAGATCTTGCTTGGTTGCTTCAGGAAGTTCGTATTGCTGATCATCAAACGGAATTGACTTTTCGAAGGTCAGTAATGCCGGTTCGACCAAATCACCGGACACATAGCCAGAGCCTTTTGGGTGCTTAACCTGCAGCCAGGTCTTGCCTGGACTTGTGCCGATCACTTGAAGGAGTTCTCCGCCCGCGATCGATGTAGAGACGGCTGATTGAACGCCAGGGGCTTTTCTTAGGAAAAGGTCGGTTTTAGCGACTACAGCTTGATCGAGGGTAACGGTTGAGGGAGGCAGCGACTTGGTATCCTGCGAAGATCCCTGCTG
Source organism: Bradyrhizobium sp. 87 (assembly GCF_023073015.1). Taxonomy (NCBI): domain Bacteria; kingdom Pseudomonadati; phylum Pseudomonadota; class Alphaproteobacteria; order Hyphomicrobiales; family Nitrobacteraceae; genus Bradyrhizobium; species Bradyrhizobium sp. 87. The sequence goes on along the minus strand of NZ_JADPIQ010000125.1, from coordinate 94,121 downwards.
CTCAAGCGCGGATCGCACCTCTCCAAAATTCGGCTTTTCGTCCAGCGGCACTGCAGGCCGAGCCGCGTCCGCTTGTGCGAATGCCTCCAACAACTTGGCGCCCTTATCAGCCCACTCCGAACCGTGTCGAAGAAGCCCTCGAATGTCCGGCTGCTCGATAGTCTGGGGAGGGGGGGCACTCGGGCTTGGAGGGTTGAGGCTTGGGAAATTCCATTTTTGTCCGGCCTTTGTCGGAGGAGCTGCCAACCCGCCACCTAAAGGTGGGAGTCTTTGACAAGGCGGAAGCGAGCCAAGCCCTTCAATGATCCGCTGCGAAAAATAGGAGAACTCCGAGAATGTCTTTAGCATCTGCCGCAGGGAATACGAGTATGCACATAGCGCAGCCTTAGGATCGGAACTAGACAAAGCTAGAGCTTCGTAATTCTGCTTCTCTAGACTGAAGGTCTCTTCGAACGGCAACAAATGAAAGGCTGCCCCCCAGTTTGGATCGTACGCAGGCTTTTGCCATTTTCTTGATGGTTCTGCCTCAAGATCTTGGCTGGCGGCATAGTAGATTGCATCCAGTGTTACTGGTGGAGAGGGCGGCGGCTTGGCCGCGTTTACCGCTTCATTCAACGCAGTTACTAGCGCGGTGGTGAAACGCCCACCTACGCCACTCTCGCCGTAAGAGGGGTCACCGTCTAAGGTGGAAAAGAAGAAAACGGATCGATTTTTGCCCGGGGTTGAAGCTACTGGCCTTATTCGCCCCTTGTTTGGATCTGCGGTCCCGGGACTTCCTACCCTTTGACCGGAGATCGTTGGAATATTTATTGGTTTGGCGGTGCGGCAAGAGTCAGTAATGATGATTTGCAGAGCTGGATCAAAGTCGAGCTCTAATTTTTGCACCACATCGTGCAGTAATGAGATCGAATTGGTTTCAAAGGAATACAGATCATCTGCAAAAAAATTCGAAGGGATTAGGTAACTCCCTCCGTCTGCCGAAAACCCATGCCCTGCAAAGTAAAACAACAAAACAGGGGAGCGGCCAGTATCTTGCTTCGCCTGCTTGGCCCTATCTTTAAAGTCTTTGATCTCTGCCTGAATCGTTTGCTTATCGAGAAGGGGTCGTTCATCCGTTCGAACCAGCAATTTCACGTCGCTGAAGCCCAGATCAGGTAGCACCTTCGCTAAGTTGACTGCGTCTGTGGTAGCATCAGGCAAGGAGGGGAGGGCGATCTCACCGCCCACGTCACCATAATTCTCGACGCCGATAACGAGCGCAAGTCTGGGCGGCAACATGGCGTCGCGCTCGCCAGGGTATGGAAGCTTCGTCGCTAACGCAGGAAATGCGCAAAGAAGGCAGAGTCCCGCAAATAAAAACCTGACGGCCATAAAAATCCCCTTGGCTCGAGGCGGGAAGAATTATACGCTTGCAACCAATAATTACAACGGGCGGACCGAAATGATTAGAGGGTTCGTTTTAGCACTTGTCTTTGTTCTCATTGCCTCTCCTGGAACCGGGCACGATCTCCGCGGTCTCTCTGACCGTTCGATCACGTTGGCCAACGAACTTAATGTTTCGGCCCTCACAAAACTGGCTAATCAGCAGCCCGATCCCGGTGTCCGCTACGTGCTTTCGCGCTTATTGCTTTGGGCGCCTGGACAGCGGCTTCGAGCATGTTTTTACGAAGGGACATCAGAGGAGAAATTATTGGTCACAGCGGCGGTCAAGAAACTGCTCGATGGAAAGGGTGTCAATATTGAAATTGAATTCGGGACGGCGCCTGATTTTCAGTCCTGTAGCGGATCCGAAGAGTTGCGCGTTAGCTTTGCAAACGGATGTTGCTCTGCATTCATAGGCCGAACGTCACTTGCTGCAGAATTAAAAAATCGGCCTTCGATCAAGCTACAAGGCATAACGAAATACTCACCAGAGATCGCAGTGCAAACTGTAATGCACGAATTCATGCACGGGCTCGGGTTGAATCACGAACATCAATCTCCCAGCGCGCCGTGCAAATTCAAAAAGGAAGAAATACTGGCTGCCTATGGCTGGAAAGATAAAGACTATAACACCAATATGAAGCAGCTGGAGCAGAGCAGCAGAAGCTACCTTTGGTCGTCTTACGATCCCTCTTCAATTATGAAATATTACTTCGACTCGAGTTACTTGGTCGACGGCGACGAGAGCAAATGCTTCTCCAAAGACAACCTGCTTCCGTCCAAGCGAGATTACGAGGGGCTACGTTTGGCTTATCCAGCCAATCGCCCGCCGATCTCAGCTGAGCAAACTCGATCTGCTTTCGATGCGATTGCTGCTTCAGGCGCTTCGGAGCGTGCCAAAGCTCTTGCGCGAGAGCTTCGAAAAATGACACCTTAATTGAGTTGATACTTGGGGGAGATGGCCGTGTTTGTTCGAGCGAGTAGACTGACTTCCCGCCCATTACTCAGTCTTTTAGTTTTGGTCGTAAGTTGTAGCCCATCATCGAGTGCTGATGACGCTAAAGAGCTACAATTACCGCCTGCATATAAGTCGCTCGTAGCCGGAGCTGACGCGATTGCCAGTTCTGGCAAGGAGTTAATTCCAACCGAACGGACGAGGATCAGGTTGGCTATGGTTCGATCCGCGTTGACCTTGCACTTACTCCAGGCAGACTTCCATGGCGCCATGTCGCTGCAAGGTCCGCCAAAAATCATGCCCGACACAAAAGACTATCCCGATATCAAGTATCCTGACCTAAGCAGCTCCGGCTTGCTCTGCATGCCACGTGAAAAGCACCTAGAGCTCGCAGCACAGTATGGTTACTTGTCCTCCGTCGTGTCTCGGATTAAGGATCTTGCAAAGCCAACCCCGCCATCTGATTTGATTTCGGCCTTGACACTTCTGTCGCGGAAGTACGTTGCCGAACCCGGAGCAACTATATCTGATGCAGATCTAGAGAAATTGAAGGCCGAGGGCAGAAGCAGGTGCAAGCAAGATCTGAAGGGCTATGACAGCGATTATTATGGTTTCGAGATCCGAGATTACTGGAAGAAGGGTAAGGAAGAACCCGAGGCGGCCGGCGCTTTGCCGTCGTTAAGCTTTCTCGGGCCGGTGGGTATTTTGATCGACACTTTGGTTGGGGTTATTACGCCAGTCATCGAAGAGATCGCTGGTCTTGTTGATCAAGCAAAGCGCGAACAGGCAATACGAACCTTTCTAACTGACCAAAAGAATCAAGACGCCATTAAGAAGGCGGGACATGCGCTTGCTTTATCGGTTTCCTCGCGAGCGCTATCTGAACGACGAAAACTGGCCGGGGCCTTCGTAGATGGACTCACAAATCTACGGTCCACAACTGTCGATTTGAGTAAACTCCATTGCTCGAATGACAGTGACCATCTTTCCCGCGTTGACGACGCGCCCAATCCAAAGTTCGTCGCTTGCTGGCGCTCCGTCTGGAACGAACTAGAACCAGCCGTGAGCTCCCTTCTGAAGACCGCAACCGACTACGATCAGCTGGCGGATGCCGGAGACACTAGGGCCAGCCTAAAACTGTTCGACCAAATCACCCAAGACCTGAGTGCAATTAGAGAAAACGCGATTACACATCCGAATCTATTTTGGGGTGATGTCATGAGCTTAATCAATCTAGCGAAAGCAGTCGAAACGGCTCTGTCAAAGGAAAGTCGAGATAAAATTCATGCTGCTGTCGACGGGCTTACAAAGTCGCCGTAGTGCAGTGACCATCGAGAGCGAAGCTGGGGAGGGATGCTATGCATCGGCGCAAATTGATGCTCACTGTATCTGGAGCGTTCGCGTTTATCTGCGCAGAAACGCGTCGCGGTTTTGCTTGGACTCTTCTCACCACAGAGGAAGTCTCGGAAGAAACCAAGGCCCAGCCTCCGAAAGAGGAGCCGGCACTTGCCGCGCCTGTTGGCGCGCCAGTAATCGAAGTTTTAGAGCCGGATTCAAGTCGTCCGATCAAAGCGCCCGTCAATATCCGCATTCGTTTCCGCGCCCAGCAGGGTGCGACGATCGATCCCGCGACTTTTCGGGCAAAATACGGATGGCTGGGCCTTGACATAACGGGCCGGCTGATAGGCCACGCTAAGATCGACGCAGCCGGTGTGTCGGCTGACAATGCTGAGATTCCCGCGGGCCACTATATGGTTACTCTCCAAATTGCAGACAGCTTAGGACGCGTCGGAACGCGGGCGCTAGAGTTCACTATCGCATAGAACTCAGCTTTTCGCCCCGGGGTCTCCATGGAAGCGCTAAAGACTGACTGCCCGAACTATGTGAATGGCGAACGAATGCCTAGATGTTTCAGAGGAGGCTTCCATGGCTGAATTGCGTGATGACCGCCGACAATTCGATATCCCGACGAGCCTCATGGAGCGACTTTCGGGTCAGAAAATAGCAGCAAAGGGCAACCTTGTGCTGCATGTGACGCCGGAGCCGGACCTGCGAAGACGGATGAAGCGCGTCATGTTGTTCTGCATCGGCAAGTCATCGAGGAAAGCTTCTTGGCTTTCTTTGGATAGTCGAAGGGCGGCTATCTGTTCATTGACCCCAAGGCCGGTGAGCTAGGGGTGCGCAACGCCGTGAAGACGGCCCGCAATAAGATCAACGCATTCGTGCGCGAGGTGGTGAAGGACAAGAACGTTGATCCTAGCCATGGCTGGCGGCATCGTTTCAAGACTGTTGGCATCGATCAGGCCGTCGAGATGCGCGTGCTGGACGCCCTCCAGGGGCATGCGCCGCGTAACGTCTCAGGGGGGTTATGGAGACGTGACCATAGGCGAAAGCCAACGCCACTGCGAAGTTTACGTTCATTGATCTCGGATAAAGCTTCGTTCATGACAGGCGCCCGCAGAACTATCCGGCTCTTCTTTTCTTGGCAAAGTGATTTGAACCCGGAAGTTACAACGCGCGCAATTCGATCAGCACTGCGTGCCGCTATGACGGACGTCGAAAAGGATCATCCTGTAGACATTGTGCTAGATGAGGCCACGAGAAACGTTTCCGGCTCGCCTTACATTCCGTATGCGATCGCTGATAAGATTAGTAAAGCCGATCTCTTCGTAGGCGACATAACCACGGTAATCCGGCGCGAGGGCCAGAGCGGCAAGAGTTTTCCAAATCCGAACGTTACGTTTGAGCTTGGAATCGCCGCTGCTGAACTTGGTTGGAGCAGAATCATCATGCTGTTCAATTCAGCACTCGCAGCGCTGGACGATCTTCCATTTGATTTTGATCGCCATCGCATTTCGAAGTTTGAGTTTCCTGCCGATGACAACCAACATAAGCGCCACGCTGACAATCTTCGGAAGCTCGCTCATGCTGCTATCGCCCAGATAGTCGCAGACGATCCAAAGCGCCCACGAGAATTACAGGAAATTCCCCCTGAAAAAATCAAGAGGTCGAGAGACATCGACAATCTCCGATTGTTCCTGGACCGGGTGAATACGGATTATCTTGAAGAGCACATCCTGGATTTGCCGAACTATCTCATAGGCCCAGAGCTGGCCGGTCTTGGTGCGGCCGCGTCCGGGATCGAGCACTGGGGCGGTGGTCTCGTCGGCAAACAGTTTTGTCGACTGCTTCAGCAGAACGAACCGGTCTCAAGCCGCTTGGCGAACAGGCACACACCCGTGCCGTCCCAATAGATCAGCTTCACCCGGTCGGCGCGCTTGGCACGGAACACATACACGGCGCCGGAGAACGGATCGGCCTGGATGCTCTCACGCACCAGGGCCGCGAGCCCTTCGGCACCCTTGCGGAAGTCGACCGGCCTGGTCGCCACCATCACCCGCACCGCGCCCGTCGGACCGATCACGTGCAAGTCTTCAGCGCATGGATCACCGCCGCGACCGTCGCGGCATCCGCGCCGCGGCCGACCCGGACCGCGACGCCGTTGATCTCGAGCTCGATGATGCCGCTGTTCTCCGCTCCCTCGGGCGTCTTCCGAAGGCGTCGGCGCTGCCGCGGTGAGCGCTCCGGCGGCGTGCACGATGGCGTAACGACAGCGGGCACGAACGTCTGCGGCTCGGGTCCCACAGGGATCGCAACCGGCTGTCGCATTTGCCGGCGCCACGTAAACAGCTGTTGCGGCGACAATCCGTGCCGCCGCGCGACCTCCGATACCACGGCTCCCGGGGCCAGCGTCTCCTCGACGAACCGCGCCTTGTCGTCGGCCGAGAACTGCCGGCGTCGGCCGCTCTCCGTGATGACCTCGACCCGACGAACCGAGGCCCTAGGCTCAAGCATATGGTCAAGCTTAGACACAAGCCGATCTCCAATCCGAGATCGATCATTCCTCGCTCGACGCCTTCAATGGAAGGTGGGACCGAAACAGCGCTTACCTTTGGCTTCATCATCGAGCGGCTACAATAAGAAGACTTGGGGGACTCTCGCCGCAACTGGGAGATGGGCCTTAGCTCATCCGTGCGAGGCGTGCTTCGATCAACGTGACTTGTGGTGCAGACCACTTGGACCCACCCCTCGCCGTAGGGATTCCCTGTGCAGTCAGTTCCCGCGCGATATCGGTGGGGGTGTTGATGCCCTTCGCCCGGAGTGTCTTGAGCAGGGGTGCTATGTCGGCTGCTCGCTTGTCAGCAAGCCTGGATTGCTCGTGTCGCCCCCGTGCCTGTACATCGCCAGAGAGGGTGCCTCCTCGGTGTCCTCCAAGCCGTTGCGCCCGTGCGTTCGCAGCAGCAAGCGCGGCCTTCGTGCGTGCCGAGATCATCCCCGTCTCCAGTTCCGCCACTGCCGCCATCTGTTGCAGCATGAAGCGCCCCGTTGGTCCCTCAATGGAGGGAAGGTCAGCGAAGCGCACGTCCACCCCGGCCTCTAGCAGTCGCTCCAGAAACACTAGCGTTGTCCAATCACCTCCAATCGCTGCCTCGCCTGATCCCTCGATCGGTCGCCTGAAGGACTTAGGCTTCACCGCGTCGATTGAGCCGTCATGGACCGTCACCGCGCTCAATGGCTTGCGGGAGTTCAAATTGTCAATCATTTTCCGGCCGACAGTCGGTTGGATGCAATGACCACCCAAGCGTTGCAATCGCCTCAGGCAATTGCGCGCACTCGCTCATTTGTTGGCGGATGGGCGACCGATGCCGCATGTACGCAAGGTGTTCAGCTTACGATCTCCGTCCAAGAGGCCAGAACGGAAGGGGGCGTCTGCACATTCGACGCTTTCCTTCCTAGTCGATCAGGCTGGGCGGTGCGAGGCCATTGTCAGGTTGGTGCAGATAGATGGCCAGCGACAATTAGCTTCGGCGTTTCCGGGATCGCGTTGTCTTGGTCGAGCGCTAAGGGAAATGCAACATACTATCGATGTAGATAATGAGATTGAGACATGGCGGGCTGCTATCGTTGTGGAACGGCACTAGCAAAAGGGCAGGGCGTTCGCAGAAACGTCCGAACGGGGACAAGCGTGGCGGGATTATCCCCTTTGCCTCCTTCTTTCCTTCTTTTCACCGTTGCTGCGTTGCTTGGGATTAAGGTACCATCGACCAGAAGCTACTTTGGACTGCGATCACTGTGCCCGTCCTGCGCTCAGCAGTTAGACGCGCAAAGAGCTCTTCGGCGCAAGATCTTCCTGGCTCTCGTTATCGTTGCCGGTATTGTCCTCGTAGTCATGACGACGAAGAGGTGACCCTCGCACGCAGGTTCAATGTGTTCAAGAAAAGAGCCCCTTTCGGGGGGCTCTTTGAGCTTCGCACCTTGCGAGTCATCAGGCTACGTCACGTTTCCAAAGCCCTTCACGTGCCGGTACCCCTAATCGCTGCTCTAGGGAGATTCGCACTAAGCCCAACTCGGGTTCGTTCCAGTGTTTACAATATTTCGGCCCGCGGACGGGAATGCGTGGGCATACACCGGCGAGCTAAGGCCGACGAAGCTATAGCATTTGGGGCGTTCAACGGTATTTCATAATGACAATCAGCTAATTAGCTGATAAGCTTCTAGAAAATAGGAGAGGTTCTACGGTATGGGTCTGGATATGTCGTCCTTTGGACGTGCAATTTCTTCCGCGCGCAAGGAGAAGGGCATGAGCCAAAAGGAACTCGCCACTAAGATCGTGAAGGAGGACGGCGAGGCAATAACGCCGCAATACCTGAACGACATCGAGCACGATCGCAGAAGCCCGTCCTCAGACCATTTGGTGAGCGAGTTTGCAAAGGTCCTAAAGATAGACCCGCTGGCTTTATATGGAGTGATCGGAATGCTACCGGAGCAGGACAGAAAGCTAATAAGAAAATCCACTCCTGACCAAGTCAACCAGGCGTTCGTTGCGTTTCGGAGACGCTTGAAAGATAGCGCTTGAGGTACGTCCGCGACACGATGCATGGTTTTCGGGAGAGGCCTCACTACGAGCCTGCCGAACTTGATTCAATGTTCGAGAAGCTCGTGGGGGACCACCTGCGGAGCAAGCACGGCAAGGTGGAGTTTCCTATTTCGACTGACGATATCACGACCTTGATCGAGCGGGACGTTACGGATCTGGACCAATATGCTGACCTGACCATGTATGGCACCGGCGTCGAAGGCGTCACCGAGTTTGCCCGCGCCGGAAAGCCAAGGGTCTCGATCTCCAATGACGTCCATAGGTTCGAGAACCGGCTGCGCACCACCCTAACCCACGAATACGGGCACGTGATCCTGCACTCCTACCTGTTTGCGCTGGAGCAGCGCCAGCTAGCCGTGGACGGCAATCGGAAGCCCAACGCCATTTATTGCAAGCGGGACACAATGATTTCCGCGAGCAAGACTGACTGGATGGAATGGCAGGCAGGATACGTTTCCGGGGCAGCGCTGATGCCGAAAACCTACCTCCAGAAACTTGTTGCCGAGATTCAGCACGCACGCAACATATACGGCCCTTGCGAGCCTGGCAGTGCTAATGGTGAAGCGCTGATTTCGGCTGTCGTGAGTGGGTTCGCCGTCTCTCGGGAGGCGGCAACGGTACGCCTGAAGATCCTCGGCTACCTCGGTCGGGAACAGGCGATCGGCAATCTGTTCACCTGATCAATGTCTTAGCTACCCGTTGACTCTCCTGTTCGTCGGCTCTAAAATACGTCAATCAGCATATCTGCTGATTACGCGACGGACAACGCGGGACGGATCAACTGGATGGAGAATCAATCATGAGCAGCAACGAAAATGATAATTCCGGCCGCAATCCCGGCGGCGGAGGAAACCCGGGTCACGGCAGCCCCAACGTCCATATCGACGTTGATGGGCACAACAAGTCGGTCCGCGCGGGCGATTGGCTCGTCAGCGACCTCAAGGAGAAAGTTGGCGTCGACCCCGCCAAGGTGCTGGCGGAGATCACTCCGACAGGGCTCGTCGATCTCGACGACCAGGCTCACATCGACGTTAAGGAAGGCCTGCGCTTCATGAGCCATGCGCGTAAGGGCGGTTCATCATGAGCACCGGGTCGATAGATGACGGTCTCGACGAAAATCTCCGGCCCATCGCGCAACTGTGCGATGGGAAGGTGTCTTTCCAGACCGAGGGATGGCGAAAGCTGATCTTTATGGAGAAGCTTCGCTTCAGGGTCGGTTCAAGCAGTCACGTCATGGATGCAATCCTCTGCCTCAACCACGAAAACCCCACCTACCCCACGAAGCTTTATCTGGCGGAGAATGTGGGCGGCGAAGGCGTGAACTGGAACGAGCAGGCGTACTTGCTCGGTCGCAACTGGCCAACCTTTTCCTACAAAGATGTGCCGGCCGACCAGCCATATATGGATATCCTTGCCTCGCACCTCTCAGGGCTGAACAAGGGAAAGGCGGCCTAGCATGTGGCGGCTGCTATCAGAGCTATTCGGTCGTTCATCCCCATCGTCGCCTCCAGACCAAAGGCTGATTGGAAATACTGCTTTCACTACATTTCGGGCCACGAGCGCGTTCATTCAGGAGGTACGGCGCGATCTATCCCGGCCCCATGCATTCGCCCTTGAGCGGGTCGGCTTCATTACCGTGCGCGCCGCGTCAGGTGCGGATGGCCTTGTTCTGCTTGCGGAAAAGTATTATCCGGTGGCCGACGACGAGTATGTGCGCGACAATACTGTTGGCGCGATGATCGCCCAGGAAGCGCTCCGAAAGGCGCTGGAGCTGGCGCTCTTACAACGTATCGGCGTTTTCCATGCGCATATGCACTTCCCCTCGGCGCGCTTGTGGTTCAGCTCTACCGATCTGCGCGAGCAAGCCAACTTCGTACCCGACTTCTTTAAAGTTTGCCCGCAGATGCCGCATGGCGCGGTCGTTCTCAACGATAAGGCTATCGCCGGACGCATATGGACTGCCCCCACCCAGGTGAAGAATATCGATGAATTCAACATTGTTGGCACGCGCTCAACTGTGAAGCGCGCCGCGTCCGATGGCAGCACTGATTTCTTCGCATGACAAACGACCGCGATTTTAGCCGTCAGAGCTTCCTCGGTGTAAATTCCGAAGAGCTGTTCGCGAATTTGCGCGTGGCCATCATCGGGCTCGGCGGAGGTGGCTCTCACATCGCGCAGCAGCTCGCCCACCTTGGTGTGGGACACTTCCGGTTAATTGACCCTGATAAGATCGAAGCAAGTAACCTAAACCGTCTGGTTGGCGGCACCCAGGATGATGTCGATCATAAGCGTTCCAAAGTGGAGATCGCTACCCGTACGATTCTTGGCATCCGACCCTGGGCGAAAGTTATCTCTAGGAAGGCGAAGTGGCAGGAGGCGGACGACCTGATCCGTGATGCGCACGTCCTGTTCGGATGCGTCGACGGTTATCAGCAACGCGACTATTTGGAGACCGCCTCACGACGCTTTTGTCTGCCATACATCGACATCGGAATGGATGTGACCAGACTGCATGATGCCAGCTTTGCGGTGGCAGGGCAGATGATCATGACCGTACCGGGCAATCCCTGCATGCGCTGCCTTGGCTTCCTGACCCCCGACAAGTTGGCCCAGGAGGAGAATCGCTATGGCGACGTGGGCATCAACCCGCAGGTGGTCTGGACGAACGGTATGCTAGCCTCGCTTGCCGTCGGCGCATTCGCAAAACTCTTTACGCCGTGGTTTTCCGCAGAAGAAAGCTATACGTGGCTGGAGTTGGACGGTAATGCTCAAACCGTCTCGCGAAGCGAACAGCCAGACTACTTCCCGCGGGTACCAGTATGCCCACATCATGGCGGGACTAACGGGCTCGGCGAATTTGGATACGATATTCGTCGATCCTGAGGGAGGACAGCTTGCACAGCCAGTACACGTACGCGCAGCTGCACGCAAACCTGACCCGTGCTCCCGTCGGCTTTGCAGATGAAAAAGAGAAGGGGCGCGGTTTTCACGGCGCCCCCCGCATCTCTGGCAGTTTGGCTTAGTGCAGGCAGCTTGTCGCATTAGCCATGCGGTCCTCCGGTGTAAGGGTTGAGCACACGGCGTCCTAGTGCAGGCAGCTGGTCACAGAGGCCATTGGCAATTCTCCAATACACCGATAATAAACCTAGGAACATTCCAGCCGAAAACAAGGCCGAGCAAGTACATGATCCGTCATGGTTATTTGCAGCTAGTCCCCGGAAGCTGGGCGAACCGGGGTTTCCCGAGCTTGACCTTGAACGGTTGCGCCAGTTCGTGGCTGATCCTGTCGCCGTTATAGTCCTCTATCCTGATCTGGATATCGCCCGACCAGCGACGGAGGCCATCCCAGTCCAGACATTCAACGATCGCGACAATCGGAATGCCGTCCCCCTCCTTCATTCCGAACTCCTTGAGCACCGCCTCTGGCCCGACCGTCTTTGCAACATCGAACTTTGTCCATCTGTCCTTCGAGTGCATTGGCACCTGTTCCGTCCAAGCGGCGGGACCGTTATCGTTCGAAAGTCCTTCAACAGTAAACTTCACGTCGATACTGCCATCTGGTCGCGATTTGATGTTGTTCAGCACGAAACCTATTGGAAGAAAGAAAGATTCCGCGCTCTTCACCTCAAAATAGTTGCCACTCCTCTCGACCAGTTATTTGAGAGTATGCTGGGGACGCGATCCATTCACATCCGAACCGGGGATAATCATCCCCTGGTTTTCGTCAAACAACCGGACCTTGGACACCGAAGGCACGGCCTCCACCACTGCAACCGGTGCCGGAGCGAGCGCTGAACGGATGTACAACACACCGGCCGGCACGACTGCCAACAGTAGAACTGCAACTCCCGCAGCCATCATCAAAGGGTGCTGCCGCTGCGGTTGAGGCTCGTAGTCTGGCTCCCTGTAGCGTTGAAGTTTCCCGCGTGCTCTCCAGTGCCACTTGCCGGCGAGGTCGGCGTGCGCCGCCCTCAGTGTGAACTGATCCGGCCCCTTCATCTCTACCTCCGGTTCGGCTGCCTGCGAGATCTCGCTCCAAAGCGTGATCCGGGGTGTGCGCTCGAATGGTGGCAAAACCACCTTCCCGCGCAGAGTATTGCTGTCGATCACACAGGTACCTTCGACAAGGTCTTGACCATCCGAGTTATCATCGGACGTAGCCTTCTGTGACTGCCCCCCGCCCGCAACCTTCGAGACAAGCTGATCCATCTCTTTCGTAAGTTCAGAATAAACGTTTCCGAATTCTGTCGCCGGCCGCTTCCGGATGTTCCTGATGAACAGCACCAGCAGCTCATGCTGGATTGCCTGCCTATCCTGAGGCTTACCCCGCGCCGATCGTGCGGGATGCAGCCGGTGGCCGCGAGATCGTCATGGCGCGCTGGGGTATGCCGAGCTCGCAGCGGGCCCTGATGGACGCGACGAAGAAGCGCGCGGAGAAATTGCAGGCCAAGGGTAAGACCGTCGATTTCAAGGAATTGCTGCGGATCGAGCCGGACGGCGGCACGACAAACATCAGGAAGGTCAGCAGCGCTCACTGGAAGCGATGGCTCGGACCGGAGCATCGCTGCCTGGTGCCGTTCACGTCGTTTTCCGAGTACGACACGATCGACGGAAAGAAAGTGCCGGTCTGGTTCGCTCTGGACGAGACGCGACCTCTGATCGCATTTGCCGGGCTGTGGACCAATTGGACCAGTGTGCGCAAGGCGAAGGAAGGCGAGATCACCACCGACGTCTTCGGATTCCTCACCTGCGAGCCGAACGCGGAGGTCAAGCCCGTCCACCCCAAGGCGATGCCGGTGATCCTAGCGACGGCGGAGGAGTACGAGGTCTGGCTCCGCGCCCCTTGGGACGAGGCGAAGTCGCTGCAGCGGCCCCTACCGGACGGCGCACTGCGGATCGTCGCCACAGGCGAGAAGGAAGACCCGGCACTGGCCTCGTGAGCGGAGGCAATTTGGTAGCAAGCTGCTGTCACATTGGAGTTCGCGGCTGTGCACAGCACGGCGGAACAGGTGGACAAGCGGCGGCTCCAGCATTTCGAATCCCTGCCCTGTGCTAACCGCCGGGAACGACGCGGGCGGCGCAAGGATTCGTCCCGGCGGGAGCGATCTCGATGCTGATGACGAGACAGAGAAGACCGGCGATCCGAACGCTGCACGGCTGGGCAACCTCCGTGCTGCAGGAATCCGGCGCTATCCGCGAATGCGAAGAGCACGGTTGGATGCAGGATCGCGCCGACCCGCACGCCCGCTATCGGGCCTAATGATATCGCTCGTCGGGATCCGCCGGCAGACGTTTCTCCCGACGAAGCCACAGATGCGATCACAGAGCTTTTGGATTCCGTCGGCGATACCTGCCCCGAGTGTCCACCCAATGACTTGGTCTAGGCTGCGACGGCTGGACGGCGAACGTCTATGATCTAGGGATGGTCCGGTCCGATTCAGAGCAAGGCGACTTGAAGGCGCCCCACCGCAAGATCATCCATATCGACATGGATGCGTTCTATGCGTCGGTGGGGATAATCCGGACCTGCGCGGAAAGCCGGTCGCTGTGGGCGGCTCGGCAGAGCGCGGTGTCGTGGCGGCCGCGAGCTACGAAGCCGCAAATTGGGGTTCGCTCTGCATGCCCTCGGTGACCGCGAAGCGTATGCCCCGACCTGATCTTCGTCAGGCCACGCTTCGAGGTCTACAAGGCGATCAGCCGGCAAATCCGCGAGATCTTCGCCGAGCACACAACGATCATCGAGCCTCTGTCGCTCGAGGAGGCCTACTGGACGTCACCGAAAATCTTCAAGACATCCCACTCGCCAGGGACATCGCATTGCGCATCCGCGAGAAGATCAAGGCGGAGACGGGCCTCAACGCCTCGGCCGGCATCTCCTATAACAAATTTCTGGCGAAGCTCGCTTCCGATCACCGTAAGCCCAATCGTCAGTTCGTCATCTTGCCTGAGATGGGGCCGCCCTTGTGGAGTCGCTTCCTGTAGGCAAATTCCACGGGATAGGTCCCCGCAACGAGCGCTAAGATGAACGCCCTGGGCATATTCACCGGTCTCGACATGCGCAACCAGACGCTGCAGTTCACGAACGCGAACTTCGGCAAGTCGGGCGCCTACTGGATTTCGCGCGGCGTCGACGAACGGCCTGTTCGAGCCAACCGCACCCGGAAATCCGTCGGCGCGGAGAATACGTTCTCGACCGACCTTACCGAAGCCGAGGCCATGATCGCCCAGCTTGAACCGCTGATCGACAAGGTCTGGCGACATTGCGAATCGGCCGACACGCGTGGCGAACGGTGACGCTCAAAGTGAAGTTTGCCGACTTCGAGATCATCACGCGCGGCCGATCCGCCTCTTCGGCTGTGGCCGACCGCGACGGCCTCGCCGAAGTGGCCATCGGCCTGCTGCAGGACAGCATGCCTTTTCCGAAGCCGGTTCGGCTTTTGGGGGTGTCACTGTCTTCCTTGCAAGTCGGAAATGGTGCGGAGCCGCAACTGGACCTGAAGCATCGAGGAAGTAAGTCAACTATAGTCAGTTGCCCGTTCGGTCCGATGCAACGTACACTACGAGCGAAGTGCCCTAACGAGAGCCGCCGCCTCGGCGGTGGCGCAATCGGAGGCGAAGATGTCCGAATGCATCAGAATGCTGGTTGCGTTGACCATGGCCGTGTCGACATTCAGCTTTACGAAGCCAGTGTGGTCCCAATCCAACAATGCCGCGGATTACGAGGTAAAGCAGGTCAAGGGTGGTGCGTACACCTTCCGGTACAAGGACCGACAGGCCATGTTCGTCATCACTAGCGGAGGTGTCATAGCGACGGATCCAATCAGCTATGGGGATGCGGGCATCGCGAGCCGGTACATCAGTGAAATCAGGAAAATCACCGCGGTGCCGATCAAGTACGTAGTCTACAGTCACAGCAGCCCGGACCGCGCCAGTGGAGGCGGAGAGTTCAAGGACGTCGAAGGCGCGATCTTCATAGCGCATGCGAACGCAAAGAAGAAGATTGATAGGCAGCCGGACGGGATCGTTCCGCCGGACGAAATGGTAGCGGAGGACACCCCCAGGGAGATCGAATTGGGCGGCGTGAAGGTCGTCGTGCGTTCCGTGGGTCGAAATTATTCTAATGACATGCTGGTCGTGTCGGTACCGCAGGAAAAGGTGCTGTTCGCCGTCGACTTCGTCCCCTTCCAGACCGTTCCCGATATGTCGCCCGGCTGGCTGCCGGGATGGGAAAAGTCTCTCGACACCCTGCACGACAGCCTAGACGGCTTGCCCGATTGGGACACGCTGGTGCCGGGCCGGCGCTACGGCAACAAGGATCGCGGTAAGAAGAGCGACGTCGAAGACCTCCAGAAATATCTGAAGGCCGTGTCGACTGAAGTTCAGAAAAGGGTCGACGAGTGCTGGGAATTTGCCGCGAAGGACATCAAGCTACCTGACTACGAAAAATGGGTGAACTACCAGAGCGGCCTGCCCAAGAATGTCGAGCGATATTGCTACTACTGGAGCACCTCGGCTGTTCGCAGGGGGCCGTGAGGCGCCGCTTCCGCATGTTTCCCGGCGTCTGGAAGCGATGGAAAGGACATCCCACTCTGATGTCCCCAGTCAAGCACACAACGCACGGATTCCCATCTCCACGAGGCTTATCGTGAAGTTCTTGCACCGATAGATCGTGCAGAGGAGAAGGCGGAACCCAAAGACGTCGGTGAACAGGCTCTGATGCGCGGGTTGGATACCGCATTTCCGTTTTTTCGTCTGGGGCTGTCCCTGGTCTAGCGTCGGGCGTCGATCGGATGATCGGCCACATAATGGGTTTCAGGATTTCCCCTGCCGTGGTCCCACCTTCACCTCTGCACGATTGATGTCTGCGACTACCCCTGATCCTGATTGCAATAAAGGGGGCTGTGGGCCGGTCGAGCGCACCTCACGACTCGAGCGGTCCACAGCCCGCAACGACGCTACGCCTGTCGAGGTGGCATGAGCTCGCGATTGATTGCCCAAATGAAGGCGGATAGCTCTCGGGCAATCGCCGTGACGATTACGGTTCGCCGCTTGCCCTTCCGCTCAAGTGAGCGGAAGCATCCGCACAATCTGGTTTGCGCTTTCCACGCCATCTCGCGCGCGCGTCTCGGTGCCGCCTCCACCTTTGGCTGCTTGTCTCGGCTCACGCGCGGCGGATATCGATAGCTCCAGGCCGCCTCCACAAGAATACGTCGCGCCCGCCCATTACCGGCTTTGGTGATGCCGCCTCGCCTGACTTTGTCGCCAGTCGAGTTTTCCGTGGGCACCAAACCCAGATAGCCCATCAGCTCGCGCGGATTTTGAAAGCGGGAGAGATCACCGATCTCGGCCAGCACCCCCACAGCCGCAATGAGATCAATCCCCCGCATCGCCTGCAGGGCCGCGACAACCTCGGCAAGCGACCACTCGGGTACTACCTCGCGGATGGCATCTTCCAAACGCTCCATCCGCTCACTTTCCTGGCGTATCCCCTCAAGTAGCTCTTCGAATGCGATGCGCTGCTCGCGATGCTCGAGCTTCTGCGACATCAGCCATGTCATGTGGGCTGGCCCCCACGTTGTCTTGCCCGGATAGATGCGTCCCAGCCGCAGCATCAATGACGAGATCTGTTGACGCTTGCCCTGGAGGTCCTTCTTCACTGCCTGACGGGCCCGCGAGAGATCGCGCATGGCCTCATGGCGCTCGTCCGGTACCCACACCGCGGTGAGCTCGCCCGCGCGCAACAGCTTGGCGAGGCTTACCCGCATCGCGCCGGTTCGTCTTCACTCGATCGCCGGCCTTCTTCGGAACGAGCGAGGGGGCCACCACCAGGCACTTTTCGGATCGCTGCCTCCGTGGCAGAAAACTCCCCGAGATATCGTACCTCGCCGCCACGGCCGCCATCGGCAATGGCTATTGCATTGCGCGATTTTGACGTATCGATTCCGACAAAGACCTCGGTATGATGACCCACGACTCGCCCTCCTTGTTTGAGGCTCTGCCCGGTCCATCCAGGCAACCCTCGTCGCAACATCGAGGGTGAGTCGCCTCATTTTATGGAGGGGACATACAGTCTAGGTCGAGGAAGCCAACTCCTTGTCCTCGGCACCGCTCGCGCCGCCCTTCGGCACAGTACCTGGAACGTGCGGGGCCAGGAACGGAATAGTGCACGCAAACATCGGTCCCCGCTCCGCGGTCAAGACCTCGCGGCCGGGGTGCTCCTCGTCCGTTCCGTCGGCGACCATCACCTCGAATTCCTCGAGGATGACGGCATAGCGCATCTCCGCATTCGTCCGGGGCAACATGATCTTCTGCATCCACGTCACCGTGTTTCCGTTGAGGTCTGGAACCAGCCGGCGGAAGTCGAGCGGCTTGCCAGCGACGATGACCGGTACGTAGTTGATTTCGTCTCCTTGATGCGGGATGCCGCTATCCGACACTGCGCGGCAGACGCGGATGCGAAGTCTCGGACGGTCGATGAAGTCCCGCTGCTCGGGTATCTCGTCGCCTTGACTTTGATGATAGCCGATGCCCTTCACGACGACCAGGATTGTGCGCTTGTCGATGAATTCGATCACCGCCTCGCGCCGGGGCGGTATCTGCGCCCACTCGGCGACCGGATACGACAATTCGAAGTCCTTAAGGGAATGCGGCTGATAGCGCGCGAGGCCGAGCCGGACAAAGGGAAAATAAGATTCGCCGGGCCTGATGGGCACGTCGCAGTACCAGGCATCACCGCGCTGGCGATCTAGCGTGGGCACGTAAGAGGCGATCGCGACCCTGACGCCCTCGTCGCCGCTGGCCCGACCCCTGCGAGCGCGCCGAGGATCGGGCGGATCGTTGGGACAACCTTTATCGATGTCGAGCTTGGGCGTGCCGCCAGGCAGGTCATTGTCACGATGAGGCAGGGAGAGCAGAAGATCTCCATCCTGGCGGTCGGCCGACTTGAACTGATCGGCCGGAATGAGATCGCTCAGATCACCGGACAGGTGAACGGGATCCGCCCCCCACCGAGTCAAGAATTCCTCCTTCGGATTTATGACATTCGGCGCATCGCGATCGAGCAGCGTGCAGCGGGCGACGTCGTCGGCGGTGCCGTCGCCGAACAGATTCGGTGGCCAGCAAATTACGCCCAGGCTCTCGCCTTCTCCCGAGCTATGCCAAGGCCTCTTGAGATAGATGCGAAGGTCGACCTCGCGGGTGACCACAATCCTGTCCTTGGAGCGGTCGGTGTCCCAGCGGAACACGGGAAGAATGCGATCGACTACCGGCGGAGCCGGCCGTGCCGTGGAAGGCACCCACAGTTCGAGGTCGTATTTGGAATCCGTTAGCTCGAAGTCTTCGGCTCGCGGATCGCCTCTCTTCGGCGACGCCGTCGGCGGCGGGTAGAATTCGGTGAAACGGGAGACGCCGTACAGCCGGAAGGTCAGCCGGCGCGCCTTCGTGTCGGGAAAATCGATCTTGAGCCCACGCAAGGCGCCCGCCTCGTCGCGCAGCAGGTCGAGATCCGAAAGGCCGCGTCCGTCGTCGCGGGAGAACTTCTCGACGGCGAAGACGGCAGGACCCCCGCGGGAGGGTTGATGATGGAAACCGTCGTCCTTCAGAACCACCGCATCCGGAAACTCGGTCCAGACCGCTTCGAACCGGACCTTTCCGGTCGAGGCGCGATGCACGCGCGCCGTCCCGACGAAAAAAGTCTGGCTGGCGCCGGCCTGGCTCTCGAAGCACAATTGTTGATTAGGATCCGTGACCGTATCGTGGATCTCCTCCTGGTCCGCCACGTAGTCCACCCAGCCGCCGCTTGGCTGTTCGCCAGTGCCGTCTGGAAGTCTCGGCGGGAGAACCCGCACGGGGACGAGAGCATTGACCCTCTTCCGCGTAACCGTTTGACCGTCCGGCCGCCGGCAGACCACATCCACTTTCGCGATCCGGGGAGCTTGCAGGGGTTTGCGGACCGGACGCACCACGCGCAGGCGGCGCTGGTCATTGACCGTAGGGGCGGGTCCCTGCAGCGCGCTCAACAAGCCGGCCATCAAGGAAGCCGCCTGTTTGTCGACTGAGTCATTCTTCTTCTTGGGATCCGAAAGCAAATCGATGACGGCCGCTACAGCGACGGCCGTTTCGGACTCATGACCAGCCGGCGCGGCGGGATCCATCCGCGCCTTGAGCAGGGGCGCCACTCTTGTCAGCACATCCCAGCCGTAGGCAATGGGCCCGTGGGCTTCGAGACACGTTGAGTTGCTGGTCGCGGACCACAGGAGCAAATCGAGGTCCGCCGCCTCACCGAGATAGATGCGAATCGTGGAGGGGTGCCTTCCGGTCGGGCTGACGACGTTGTGAAGCGGGTCGCCCTGCTTCGGCGTGAACGCGTGGAATTCCAGGGTGACCGGTCGGGCGTTTATTATCCCGTCGTCCTCGCTGGCGTAGAAATGCAGCGTTTCTACCTTGTCGAAGCCAGTGCCAGTTTCATGCTGCAGGACGCGCAGTCGGCATTCGCGTGCCAACGGGTCGGGATAGTATGGCATCGCGTCGCTCGAACTTCCCGTCCGCAGGACTTGTCCCGGATTGCTGTTGCTTGGCGTGCTCTTGCGCACGTTGGGGAATTCGCCGGAAGCCGGGTCGCGCGCATAACGGTTGAATGCGCCCGGAGGCCTTTGAAACTGCGTCCCATCGAATTCGCCGTGCGCTTCGGCGACGTCGAAGGTGGTTCGCGGAGGCACGACTTGGCGCTGACGTTGGGCGCTGGCCCCTCGCAGCACCGCGGTTTCGACGCGCTCCCCGCGCAATTCGCTCGGCTTCGTCGTGACAAGCGGATCGTCGGTCGCCAGCAGCAGTACCGGTGCGCCGGCACGCTCGCCACGCTTGAAAAGGAGACCACTGCCGCTCTGTCGCCCGCCGACCGCCGTCGTGCCGGGCTTTCCGTCACCGCCTTTGCGGCTATATTGATTTCCCGCCGCGCTATCTAGCGAGATGCCGCCTCCGTTGACGTATACGAGGCGCGCTCCCATCCAGTATCTGCGACAGAAGCGAAGCGGCGGCAGGCCAGCGCCCGGCGCCGTCTTCGGCAACGCGAACCCGAGATTCATCCCCAATTCGTCATAGCCGTCGACTTCCGTCACCGGGAAAAGCCGCTCGGCGGGATTTTGCCACACTCGCCGCGCCAACTCCTCCTCGCTCTCCATCTTACCGTGCTCATCTTTGCGCCGCTCGGCAATCGACGGTGGACGGTCACCGGTGCCGACCGCGAGGCTGCCGCCGGTCCAGACCGCGAGCGTCTCCTGAGCGCAGAACCGTTCGGTGCGGTCGGCATCCTTCACTACGCGGGTCAGCGGCTTCACGAAGCCATTCTCCCTATCCGCGTCAGCGCCCAGCCAGGCATCGTACTTCTTCGGTACGTCATTCAGATCGTACTGCACCAGCCGGTCCGTGATGCTGCGCCAGCGTTCCTTCGGAGGAACGCCGGGGTCGTCGCCGGCACATAGCCCGACGTCGATCCGGTACCCGACAACGAGATCCTCGGCGTAGAGGACCTTGGCCGTCGCCTGCCTCGTCACCGAGGCGTTCGCGATCTCTTCCACGATCTGTTTGGTGCGGTCGCGATCGATCAGCGCGATACCCCGCGTGCGCAGGTTCGGCAGCACGCCCCTTATGTCCTCGTCGAGCGCTCCCTTCTGCCGGGCCGTGGTCCGCGAATGCCCGGTGTTCTCCAGCGCCTGGACGGCCGCGTCGACGTCGAAGTCGATCAACGCGAAGCGAGGGTCACCGTCGCTGCCCGTCGCCGCGAGGTCGAGTACACCCTGTTGGTACGAAAGCCGCAATCCCTCGCCGTCGACGGTCTTGACGCCGACAAAATTCGCGAAGTCCGGCTGCGGGCAAGGACCGAAGAAATGCGGGATGCCGCTCTTCCGCACGAGCATGGTCGCCGTCCACACCCGCCGTGCGTCTGGCTGGCCGTCCCCAAAGTCGGCAAACATACAGAAGCGGTCGCCCAGCGTCCGCAGGGCGTCGTCGTCCATGATCTCGATGTCGATGATGAGGCCCAGGAACTTCGCCAGGGACGGGCGCATTAGAATTGCGAGGAACTTCCGGCGCGCAGCTTCGATCCGAGTCTGCTCGGTCGTTTGCGGGCCGACGACGCCTCCCTCAACGTCCGGCCGCCACGACGCGTGATAGGCGGCGACGGCACGGCGTAGCTCGTCCTCTGCGGAACGTGCCTCCTGCCGTTCTAGAGGGCTGAGCGTCGCATCTTGGGGTCTCGGGCCGAAGTATCCCCGCATCCACTGTGTGGGATCGATCGCCATCCGGCCGAAATGGACGTCTAGTCCGGCGTACGGAAATGCCGGCTTGTGCGGCGCGGCCGACACATTTATTTTGGCTCCGCCGCCGACCGCAAGACCGATCGACGTCGAAACGTCGAGAGCATGTTGCGCCGTACGCAGGTTGAAGGACAACTCCGCGGACAGATGAAGGTCGAGGGACCTTATGAAGTCCGGCGATACGTAGTTTTTCTTCGCCTCCGGCGCTTCCGGCAATCCCTTGTCTCCCAGCTTCGGTCGGCCGGCGGCCTCCAGCGCTTGTCCAATCGCCTTGACCTTTGCCCTGTTGTCGCTCGACGCCACGTTCCAGCGATAGTCGAGCTTTGCGCCCGTCACGAGGCGGTTCGTGTGCGTGTCAGGCGCGAATATTCCGAAGTTGTTGTTGAGTGCATCGAAGAAGCGAGGCGATATGATCGGACGAGCCGCATCCCAAGGCTCGCGCTTGCCATCGATGGGATGCGCACCTGCGACGGCGACCAGGCTGGCGACGAGTTGGGCGCCATAGAGCGCTTCTACGCCCCGCGCAAGCGGCGCGACCGGATAAGCGAACGGGTCTCCCACGACCGCCTTGGCCGCGCCCTTGTCCACCTTCATCAATTCGGTGTCGGACTTCGGCTCCTTAAGCGCTTCCTTTAAGGCGGTGAATTGCTTCTCGGCTCCGCAATGCGCTAGGAAGATGCGCCGCCAAAGGACGTTTGCGGCGTCGGCTCTCTGCTTGTTAAATTCCTGCGCCTGCGGACCGTCCTGAGCGCCCTGTTTGCCGTCCCTGGTGAGCCAGATCAGTTCCGTCGGTCTCTGGCTCGGCTGCTTTGCGGCGAACAACTTCAGCTTGGTCCGCAGTTCAAACAATTTCGCGGGCCAATTCTCGATATCAATCGGGGCGCCGCCAGCGATTCCGCGGAGATCGGGCACCAGCGCCAGACTGACGCGAAGCAGCCGCTTGCCGTCCTCGCTCCGCACGCCGTCGGGAACGACCCGCGCGATGATTTGCACTTCGTCCGCCATGCGCTACCCCCGCAACAACTCGAGATCGAAATTGCCGCGATAGTCCTTCCAGCGGCGCGTCTTGGGCGGCACCCGCTCGATGAGTTTGTAGTGCAACTCGTCCGGTTTGCAGCCGGCAGCGAGCAGCCGTTTTGTCTTGTCGGCGATGGCGAGAAGGTGGGCGGACGGCTGATTAGAACCGCCTTCACCGCCGGAAATGGCGTAGCTCGCGGTGAAGCCGTACGAGACTTCCGCGAATGCGACCTTGAACGTGAAGCGATAGGAAGAGGTCCCTCGTACCTGACCGGTAGGCTCGTGCTCGATGGCGACTTCGATGTTCACGCAGATGCTGAAGCAGGCGATGCTGCCCTCGCCGACGGCGTGGACGAATCCCTTGATGTACGCGCCGCCTCCCTGCGCCTGACGGAAGTAGATGCCCGCCATCACACGTCCGACGGCGTTCAGAATTCCGAAGTTGATACCGACGATCGCACCAAATTCGAACGCGCACTCGACCTCAACGAACTCGCGGCCGTTGGCGGTCAACGCGACGAACCCGCCGCCTCCATACGGCGGATAGGAGATGATCAGCGGCGCATCGGCCGAGGCCAGCGCGAAGCGAAAACGGGCGTCGCGGTCTTCGAACGGCAGCTTGCAGGAGACAGAAAAGCCGACATTGTAGAGGATCAGTCCGCCGAGGGGGACGATGTCCTCCGAGAATTCGAAGCCTGCCTCGATCCCGAGCGGAAAGATAGTCGGACGGACGTAAAATCCGCCGCTGCTGTACGAGAGAAAGTTCTGGAGAAGCTTCACGAACTGCAGCTTGGTGCCAATCTGCACGTCGTCCAGCGTGGCGCTGAAGTCGGGGCGGCCACCGTTGATCGACGAGAACGTCGCTTTCCTGAAGGTAAGCGTCAGATAGTTGTCTTGAGGCTTGCTGAGGATGTTGACGACGAACGGCTTGAGTCTACCCTCGACCACGGAACTGCGTGCGCCCGGATTGAGGACATCGATGCTGATCCGGCCCGTGAGGACTAGGTCGTCGTCGGAAGGTCGGTCTTTCATCTTGAAGACCGGAGGGACCTCCTGAACGTCGGTCTGCCAATCGTAGCTCACTTCGAACCGCGTCGGCACGAAGGCCAGCAACGCCTTCTTCAACTCGGCCTCGAGCAGTTCGCGCACGCGCGCGAGGTCGATTATTCCCGAGAGCTGGCCGTGCGCCAGGCTCTCCAACACGCGCGCGATCTCTCTGACGCTGCGCACGAGCGCCGGCTCCTGGCTCCCCCACCGCTTCCTGAGTTCGTCCGCCTTCTGAAACGCCTGCGCGCGCGTGTTAACGTCCTGCGCTTCAGTCTGGATCGCGATCAACTCGGCGCGCTCGTCCTCGATGGGTAGTGTATTGACGAGCGCATCGACGACCTCCCGGCTTATGATCAGGACCAGGAATTCGGCCGTGCGTCTGTGCTCGCGGCTTCCTTGGGAGGAATCGAAGATCTTCTTGATCTCCGCCAGCGCTGCGAGAGCGACGTCGTGCACGGCGATGACGGGCTTCGCCACGAGCTTGAGCATCGACGCCGCGACGCTCTCGAGGGCCGTTCGGGCCTTTTCGAAGGTCGGAGCGGCCTGTAGCACCAGCGCCGCCAATCCCCGGTCGTGCTGGGTCGCGTAGGTCAGGATCTCGCCGCCGAGCGCCGCGAGGTCGGGCGGAAACGGCTTCCGCCCGGCGACCCACTCGCCGATATCGACATCGCGCACCTTCGCCAGCCGATCGGAGAGCGCGCGGGCCGCTCCCATGAGGGCAATCTTCGCTTGGCCGATCTCCTCGGCGTGCCGCTTCAGAGTGGGATTCTTGCTCAGTTCACTGACGAGAAGATCCGCCTGCTTGAAAGGGTCGCCCCCGGCCGAGATCCCTCCGATGGAGGTGATCCCGAGCAGCAGTTCCGACACCGCACTGACGATCTCGCGGACGGCCGCTCTGGCCTCGTCGAGATCGCCCGCGAGAACGTTCGCCGCGACGGCCTTGCGCAGAAGCGAATTCCGCCCGGCCTCGCCCGAGGCCTCGTCGATGGCGTTGGCAACGAGCCGTACCTGCAGGACGATGTCCTGAATGGCCGCCACGGCATCCCGCCGGAGCGCCAGGATCCTGCCCGACAGCGCAAGGACCGCGGAGACCTTTTCCCCACACGAGCCCTTCAACGACTTCAATCGGTCGCGGAAGGTCTGCAGGTTGGTCACCACGGAAGCTACACGCTCATGCGCTTGGGCGAGCGCGGCGCGCGCTTCGTTGAACCGCGCGCGAACCGGTTGCGGCGTCTGCGCCGGCAGTTTTAGTCCGTCGAGTTGCTTGCCCACACGCTCGATCTGCTCGCCGAGACGGCCGCCGACCGATAGTGCCTTGTCCGAGACGGAAAGGCCGAAGGCGACCGCCTCGTCGCACCAGTTCAGAATCGATTTCGCGGCACCCGACGTTTCGGCGACGCGCGCCAGAGCCAAGGCCGCATCAAAGATCTTGGCGTTGACCGCGAGCAGTTTCGACGCGGCCTCCCGGGACGTGTCCCGCATGATCTCGGCAATATCCCGCGCCAAGTTCAGGGCCGCTGATTGCGCGCGCATCAGCGGCTCGCCGGCGATCTCGTACAGCAAGGCGTCGGCGAAGCGGCGGTAGACCTCCGCGGGATCGACGGCCAGAAAGTCGGGACAACTCGGCGTCGCGGACGGATCACCAAATAGTAGTTCGGAAAGCTTCGGATCGGCTTGCAGGAGCGATGCGCAGAACCCGTTGAGCTCGGTCGAGATCGCGTTCCTCAGATCGTCGACGATGCCGCGGAGTTCCTTCTCCGCGTTGTCGATCTTCAGCTTCGCGAGCTGGCGCAACGTCTCCCACTGCTTGATGGCGTCCGCGATGAACTCGCCGACGAGCGGCGGCATCGGATTGTCGCGGACCGACTCGGTTTCCGCGACTAGCGTTTTGCCCGCCGCCACGAGAGCGGAAGCGGCCGCGAACAGCACATTGATGTCCGAACCGCGGAGCGCATCGCGCGCTTCTCCCGCCTTCGTCAAAAGCACGTCGAAAGCAGCGCCCAGCCGGGGGTATAGGGTCTGCCAGGCGAAGTCTTTGCCGAAGCGCGTACGCGCGGCCCGGTCGATCTCGGCGAGTGCCTGGCCGATCAAGCCGCCACCGGCGCCGCCGTCTCCGCCGATCAGCGTCTCGACGACGTCGCCGATCACCTCCTTGGCCTTCTGCAGTTGCTCGCCGATCAGGCCGCCGCCACCAAACAGCGACTTCTCCTGCAGTTTGGGAACCTTCCGTTCCTTCGTGCCGTCGCCATCGGCGAAAGCAACGGTCTTCAACACTGCGGCGAGCGAGAAGATGCCGAGCAACTTCGGCAGCTTGTCCGCTCCTCCAAAAAACTCTTTTGGGTCGAATACACCTTCGGCGAACGACTTGTAGTCGCCGGCCGGAGGCAGTCCTTCGAGCCCGCCGACGGGCGCCGATCCAGCGTTGGCCGCCGAACGAACGAGCGCACGGCCCGGAGGCTGCGGTGCGGGACCGCGCCCCCCCACCGGTCCGAACTTCCGCGAGAGCGCCACCAACCGCGTGCTCGGCTTCGCGAATCCGCCGACGGCGTCGCCGCTGCCGGAAAGATCGAGTTGAATCGCGGGGCTCAGCACGTCCAGGAACAACTCGGACGGATTCTGATCCGGCGCGAATCCGTGGCGCACATAAAGTTCATTGAACGCCACGGTCATCGCGCCGGCTGGCCTGCCGACCAGTCGGTCTATGGTCTGTACCGTGACGTTCGCGCTGCGCATCACGGGGTAGTAGGGCGGCTGATCAGCGCCCTCCATGATGCCGTCCATACGGAACGATTCGACGAAGCGCGGCTCGTCGGGTTCGTCACGCTTCGGTTCGCGGCCTTTCTCGAACAGCCGAGTGATGAAGCGACCTGTCGCGCTCAATTCCCAGCTCTGCGTGTCGAAGTCCGTTTCGCCGTCCTTCTGGGAAGGCGCGTACCGGCGGCGCACGCTGCCGTGCCGCGCGCGCCGCCACGGCGACTGCGGAAGGGCTCGATAATATTTGACCAGTGCTTCGACGGTGTCCGGCACATGTGCCGCGACGTTATCGACGAACACCAGGCGGGCGCGAATCGGCTCCGCATCTTCGTCCTTGCGGAACTGAAATTCGAATTCCTGGTCATCGCCGCTGCCGGTCTTGGGCCAGAAGATCAGGCCCTCCGCAAGCTCCGTCGTATGATCCTTCTCAATCGCGAGCGCGATGCGGCCGTTCTTCCTGGCCTGTTCAAGATCCGGATCTTCGGGATCCACCAGGTCCGGCGTTCGCGTCGTCACCATCGTGATGGCATGCGCCGGCCAGAGCCGGCCGTCATAGGCCTGGCCGACAGCGGGAAAGCGCTTCTCGCGCTTCCCTATGACGATGAAGAGCCGCTGGATCAGATATGCGGTCGGCCGATTATTGACGGGATGCGGAAAAAAGCGACGCTCGCTGATCTTCAGCAGACTTGCCCGGTGGCCGATCGGAAAAAGAAACCCCTTGTAGGCGACGTCGACGAAGATATCGCGCCCGAGCACCGCACGATGACGCCAGCGCTCCAGGCGCAGGCTAGGTCGCCAATTGTCCTTCAGATCCGGATCACACTTCAGATCGGCATCGCACTTTAGCTGCGAGTCCTTCTCGTCGTAGACGATCGGGGAAGGGGGCTCCCACTGGCCCTCGCCGACGAAGGTGCCCCCCATCGCGGTGAGCAGCAGATCGGCCGATGCCAGCGGCTTCGGCACATACACGCCCTCGTCGGGGACGGAGCGCGGGTTCAAGGGGTCGCGCCGGTCCCAAAGACCGATGCGGTCGGGAAACGGCACCACGGTCCCGGCTGCGTCGGTGTCGTGCGGATTGATTCCCGGGTTGCCAGGCTTCAGCGCCTGGTCCTTGTCGAGAACGACTCGCCTGAGCGCGGGCAGGCCATAGACCGAACTCAGGGTAACCAATTCCCGCCTGTCGCTGCGACTGAGCGGCAGGGTCAGCGGTTTCGGCGGATTGCCGGGGCCTGTCGCCGGCTCGCGGGACTCGGGTCGGTTGTTCGGTTGCCGATCGGCCGGTGGGTTGCCGCGCAGAAAATCGAGCAGGATGTCGCGGGCCCAGATCGCCCGCACGCTGCTGCCGCCGCGGGATGGATCGATGCGAGCGTTCCACAAAGGTATGGGCTGGTCCGTCGCCCCCAACTCGTGCGGAGGCGTTATCCATCTGGCGTTCCGATCGGGCGACAGAATCAGGCGATACGGAAACTCGATGGCGGTCTCCTCGCCGAGAGGCGGGCGTATCGACTGAATGATCTTCGCGAGCGCTTCGCCGCGGTTGGTCGTTTGGTCTATTCCGACCAGCTTCATCTGCTCGACGAGCGGCGTATCGACCGGGAGGGCGCGCTCCGAAACCACCTGCGCAAGCTGCGACCATTCCGTCAGCGTCTTGACGGACAGTTCCTTCGGAACGGCGTCCTTGGCATCCTTGATCGCGAATACGAGTCGGGTCGGCCCGCTGAGACGCGCCCTGACTACAGGCTCGAACTTCTCATCGCCGTTCGGCGCGGCGCTCTTCTTTGCTCCCGGTTTCTTCAGCCGCTCGCGCTGCTCGATATCCACAGGATTCTTTCCCAATCCCAACTGGGTCTTTTTGGCGTGTTCGGCGACGTGCTGAGGGGGAAACTCGACGATGAGCTTGTGCGAGATGGCGTCGCGGTCTGAATCCCCGCCTCCATCCTTTGGCTCGAGGCGCCTGGGTACGAGTCGCGCATGGCCTTGGCGAACGTCGAGCGAGAAATTTCGGAACCCGAAGCTGAGGCTGAGAAGATCCCGGCTGCGCAAGATCTGCAGTCGGCTTTTCTCGAGCGGCGCGATGAAGACCGGTTGTTGGCCGCTCTTCGTGATCAACAGACCGCCGCTTTGCGCGGCAGCGAGTTCGCGCTTTTCCGCCTCGGGTACGGCAGCTTTCGCCGAGGGGCTCTCCGGCCGAATTGCCTGCACCGGCAATGGCGCGAACTCCGGGCCCCGTCTTGCGGCGACCCATGGATCTTCGTCGTAGTCGGGCTCCGGAGCGGCATTGCCGCCCACGGCGATGCTCAGCGGCACAGGTACGAAGTTGAACGCGCCGACGTCGGCTCCACGAACGGGCACGTGGGCCTCGTGCAATTCGGCCGCGACGGCAAACGGCGGCGCAACGCCGTCGCGGAAGACCGCGATGATTCCCTCATCGTCAGCAGCGGCGATCGACAAGATGAGATTACCTGCTTCGATCGAATGTGCCGCGCGGGCCACCCTGGCCGTCAGCAGACACTGGGACGCCCCGTCGCTTTGCGAATGCACCAGAGCGACCGGCGCGAAACGCAGCCCGACCAGGGTAGGCGTCGACGCGCCTCCCGAGAGCGACACTTCGGCTTCCCCGACGACCCCGAACACACGCACCACCTTGTGACGAGTGGTCTCGATGATTCCAATCTGCGCCTTCTTAATGCTGTCGAAATCGAGCGCGAATTGTTCGGAGCCTACCGTCCCGGGCTGGGCGGATGCGTGCTCGATCTTCGGGTTCAGAAGCTCGAACGTCGCGCCTCCATCTCCTAGGGCGTCGTCAAGGATATCCAGCACATCTTGCGCATGGCGTCGACCGAGACTGAGCTGCGCTTCCCGGGCCGAGACCGCGAATCCGTTCATAACTACGGAAACGACGGGCTCTTCGCCCTTCCATTGCAAGCGCCAATCGGGATGGAGCGTCAAGGTCGCATCGCATTGGCGGAAATCCGGCCGGACGAAGCCATTGCGGGGCCGGGGGCCGGTCGCGCCCGTCGTCCGCGCGACGGCAGGGTGCGAGCCCTGCAGCCATTCTTCGAACGGGACCTCGAAGGAGGCTTCGAGACATTCGAGCCGGAGCGTCAAGCCCCATCCTGAAGCGGTCATCCGAAGCCGGGCGGTGAAGTCCGTCGGCACTCCGATTTGGGCACTTCCGGATCGTTGCACCCGGATCCAGTGCTCGCCAGATCGCGCCCGGTAGCGGATGTCCGCATCTTGGCCGAACGCGCTGCGCAGCACGCTCCATGAGAGGTCCCCCAGGCGGACGACGACGCCTTCGGCGGTTTGCGAAACCTGCACGTCGGTCGGTGAACTGCGCCGCAGCAACAACCCCGCCGAGCCGGCGGCCGATCCGATCAGGACCTGGCGACGGGTAAGCGACGCTACTGGAAGGCGCAGCCTATTGTCCGCCGCGTCGCTGCGGCGGAAACGATCGAGCCAGGCAGCGGCTTCCGAAAAGCGGAATATCCCATGCTGCATGAGGTCAGCCTCTGAACCCTAGAAAGCTGACACGGCCTGCCGGGGATTGCAACCGTCGCGAGCGTGAGCTCTTGGCGATCGCCGATGGACTTTCTCCGACTTCGGCTATCTCGGAAGATCAGGTGGGCAATGAGCGAGCCGCCTCCGCGCGATCGTCTGCAAGGGCGCGTGCCGGGCGAATGAAGTTCGGGCGCTTTGCGCACTCAACGCCGCCTAAACGCGCTTTGGACCTGGACGTCACTTGAGCGTTCCATCCGGCCTCAAGGCCGCCACCTGTGAGAACGTCGGCGGCGCCGAATCTGATATCGTCGCTTCCGCAGTAGGCTCGATCTGAGCTTGACTACTTCGCGTCGCGACACGGGCTAAGGCTCGATGTAGTTCAGGTTGACAGTAGTCACGCTCGGCTCATTCGCCAACACGCGCGCCACCACATCCCACAACTCGGCTCCCTCGCGGATCGTCACATAGCAGCACGGCGCGTCGGCGGTTTCGATCGGACGGTCGTTCGGAAGAATGAAACCGTAACGCTCTCCCATCGAGACGATCTGCTCCCTCGTCGTTCCCGGTTCGACATGCAGTCCGAAACTGTTGGTCCGATAGCGGCCCTCGCGATGCCCACTCAGAATAGAGTAGAGGATGTCAATTCGGCGCGGGCTAAGACCTGACATCGGTTGCGCTCCGGCGGCGAGAAGTTCGTCGACCGCAGAGACGCCTTTGCTAAGTATTGCCGCCGTCGCTTGGACACGTTGGGAAGCCGCGCCCGAGCCCAACTGGTTGGCAAGATCACTGATCTTGAGCGAGGACAAATTCTGTCTCTCCATCGCAACGATCGAATTCGCGATCTCTACGGTCCACGTAAACCTCGAGCCGGAACCGTTACTGCCGAAAAGTGTCTTCGCCGCAGCGACGGCATTCTCAATGTGACTCTTCTGCGTTGCTGTCCATGAGCCCGAATACGAAACAGTTATGTTTATATTCTTAGAAGACCAGTCGAACGCGGCATCCTCAACTAATTTCTCTTGAGCGCCCATCCGTTGTCCGGTGACTCGGTTGGGTTGCATGACGCTCTCCGACTGGTCGTAGCCGTTGACCGTCCCCGCACCGGGATCGATATGGGTCCCCTGATTTGCCGGCGTCAGTTTAGCCAAGATCGTCCCGGTAGCACCTACCGCCTCCCGAAAATTGCGACTGCCATCTACATGCGTCTTGAACTTGTCGTAGGAGATCGAGAATCCAATGGCATGCAAAAGCTCGTGGTGAGCAGTATTGGTTGCGTCCCCGCTGGTCCAGACGGGCACGAAGAACCTAGTGGTCGCGCCGGTCGGTATCTTGTCACCGTTCTGCGCGAAGTTCGACGTCTCGGCGATCGTCTGCGCTTTAGCGACGTTCATCGATGCAATCGCCAGAGCCATGACGATCGCGCCCGACACGCTCCATTTCGTCTTCGGGCGGGCATTCGCACCGTCGGCCTGATCGGACGAAATCAGTTCGCGCTTCATGGACTGCTCCCGTATGGAAACCCGCAACCCGTCTGAAGGAAGTTGTAGGCTTATCTATCGCACGTTTCGATTGATGCATTCAAGGTAGAAGCGACGCGGCCTGGCGGCCGGCGTCCGCCAAGCCGAAGGCGGAGGAGGCTTCGAACGCAATGGGCAACACCGAGCGTAGTCGTTCTCGATCATTGAGTTCGAGGCCAACCGCGCCCGGGAGCGATTGGGCATCGCGTTATCGACCGAGCTTCGCGTGCGATCGGAAGAGTGGTGACGCGACGTCAGAGGTTAATGCCGATAGCAACGCTGCATCCTCAGCGCAGACGCGACGCGAGCCGGCGCTTAGACCCGAGCAGGTTCGGCTAGCTTCCGCGGGCCTGTCGCAGTGAGGCATTCCCCTCGCGTCAGCGAGGATCGTTGGGACCCTGAAAGGTGCGGGCGCGAGGGCCGTTCGGACGAAGTGAGCCGAGGGTTCGTCATCCCAGACTGTCCCAAGCCGCTCTTCCAGGCGTAGTCTCGCCGCGCGAGCAGAGCGTATGGTTCCGCGATCAGAGCAGGTCGACACGAGCACAGTCCAGTGGTACAAACGCTGGACTTGGCGCAGAGGTAAGTATCTGTTTTTGCTATGGCTTGACGGATCGAACCCCAATCCTTTCCTGGGCACCATCAACTTCTTGATGTGCAGCAATTCGAGAAGTTATGCTCTTTCAAAGTGTTGCGCTGGCTCCTACTGTGTAACAATGGGGTGTAACATTGCTGTTCAGGGTTGCTCGGCCGATGCGCCGGACGGGTCTTGCTTTCCTTCATTCGTGCGGCGCATTCCAGCGGACGTCCGCGCCAAGGCTGCGGGCATCGAGCTGGCTATTCCGCTCGGTGATGATTTCGTTTTTGTGACGCCTAGCGAGAGCGCTCAGGCCGTTCGATTTTCCCTCCGCACCCACAGAGCCCAGCGAAGCGAAGTCGCGCATGGAGTCGCCGTGGCCTATCTCGAGGGTGTTTGGCAGGCCGTCCGCAATGACGCTCCCGTGCATCCGACCCACCGCCAGGCAACGGCCTTGGCAGGCGAACTCCATCGCGTCTGGGCGGATAGCGAGAGCCGCGCCCCGAGTGTCGCCATAGTTCATGCGCCGGGTGTCGGCTGGCGGGACGCCGGACACTGAGAGTCACGAGGAGCAGGAAGCTCACTGGGCGGCCGTAACGGAGATGTGGGAGAGGGTCTGCCAAAAAAATAGAGAAGCTGCTCGGGCCCATCGTGGACCGCGTCTTAGTGACCAAGGGCATCCGCGGCGTGGACAGCGAATCGCGCGCTCTCTTGATCACCGGCTTTTGATAGCGCTGAGGGACGCGTTCGCAAGCCGGCACCGCAACGCTGGCCGAGACTATTCGTCCGACCCCAAGGCGGGTCTCTGGCGCCCGTGGAAGCGACCACGGACACCTGCCAAGCGCTTGATGCAACGTGGGCTCGATCCGGAGCGGCCATGGCAGTCGGCCTTCAACGGCCGCGGCCTGGTGGAATGCTGGGGCCAGCCACATGAACGACGCTTATCGCGCCGCCTTTTTCGTGCACCTCGGTCTGTCGTTCCTCATTGGACTGCACCGCCATCTCAATCGGGCTTGACTAACCGCGGTTTACGGGTCCGTACGTAGGGTGGTGTGGGAGGGGGAAGCCGCGAGGCTTCCTCCTACCCGATCGCTTGGTTATGAGTGACAGCACGGGATCATTGATTTTAACGTCATTGCGGGACGCCGGGTTCTTGCGTCGCATCTGTTATCATTCGGCAAGATATGAGGCCGGTGCTGTTAATCCTATCTGTCTATTGAAGGCTTTGGCGTCGTGTTCGTCCGAGTGGGTAGTATCGGATACTCGATCTTAGGTAGCCGCCCGGTAAGCGAATTCAGGAACGCGACAATGTCGTTTTCTTCCCCATCGCTAAGCTTGGCGCCGAGCTGGATTTCACTCATCAAGGCAACAGCTTGCTTCAGGCTCCAAACCTGGCCCGAATGGAAGTAAGGGGCTCGCAAAGCAACGTTCCGCAACGGCGCAGCGCGGAAGACATATTCGTCGCCGACCGCCTTGGTGACCGCGAATCGGCCCTTATCGGCTTGCGGAAGCAGGGTTGCGTCCGGCTTCTTCATCACGCCGAACTGGAAGTAGGCCTGTCCACCGACATTGATTCCATTGTGGCAAGAGGAGCATCCCTTCTCCATAAACAGCGCCAACCCTGACTTCTGCTGATCATCGAGAGCATGTGTATTGCCCTCCAAATACTGATCGAACGGGGCCGCAGGTGTGATGAGAGTGGCTTCAAAAGCCTCGATTGCCTTCGCAAAGTTTTCAAAGCTGACCGGTCTCGCCTCGTTCGGGAAAGCATTTTTGAACAAGACGACATAACTGGCCATTGAGTTCAAGGTGTCGAGCACATGATCCGGAGTCGCATTCATTTCGGCACTCGCCTGGACAGGGCCAGTTGCTTGCGCCTTGAGGTCCGCGGCGCGTCCGTCCCAGAATTGCGCCGAATTGAACACCGCGTTGTAGACGGTTGGGGCCCGACGTAGGCCGACCTTCCAGCCGTGACCGACTGAGGTCGGACCGGCATCGACTCCGCCGCTGCCGAGATTGTGGCACGTATTGCAGCTAATGATCTCGCTTGCCGATAGCCGCGGATCGAAGAACAGAATTTTGCCAAGCTCGACCTTTTCATGCGTGACTGGATTGTCCTTTACCGCAGGGATGACTGAGGGGATCGGATGGAAGATCTGCCTGGCGGCTCTCATCAGATCATCGTCCGCGCTAGCTCCTGACGACATCAACAGGCCAATCGCCAAAACAGATGCTTCAGCCGCAAGCCGAAGCTCCCGGATCGATTTGTTCATACACCCGCCTCATCAGTTCTGATTGATATCAAGGAAACAGTCGAAAGCGATGCCACACTCTGTTCCCTCAACGGGCCGGCGCAGCATGCACCGGATCCTGTGAAGCGAGGCTGCATCAAATGTTCGATTTCGAGGTGCTCGCTGCCGGCGTTCGCCCAAGAGGCTTTAAGCCGTTATTTGATTCGCGAATTCGCTTTGAGCTTAGATCACGACCTTGGTAGATCAGACTAGCGCCTCAACCTTCGGAATGATGGCCGATCTGACAACAATAAGCGTGCCGAAAAAGGATAATCTGTCCGGTGGCCGCATCGGTTCTCCATTGAGCGATTGGGTGGCCAATACGCTCCAGCGAGGTTGATCTATCCATGTTGCACCGCTGGTCGCGCTCAGCGCTCACGGTGCCGCTGGACAATAGCAACCCCCATGCCAGTCTTGCATCTGACATGCAAGCTGCTGATTTAGTTACAAAACGAGTCCGGGCTGCCGAACAACGTCGGATGTCCTGCTATGATGAATACATACAGTGTCACAGATGCGACAAGCGCCAGTCCCGGCTAGACATCATCGCACAGAAAGTTTGGGATGAGATCCGATTGCCAGGTTTGCCGGCCACACGTGGCACGGCGGTACAAAGATCAACGCTGGCCTACGGCGAGACACTGAGCCGAGGCGCCCGGCGGTGCGCATCGCTCACGATTTCGCCTCGCCCTGCCGACCGAAGGCTCGCCGACTCATATCCGGGTCGGCTCTTTGCGCGCCGCCTCCGAAATCGCGCTCGTTTGTAACAGACGAGCCCCGAAGCCTGAACATGGCTTGTCTTGAATCCCACCTGGGGTTC
The DNA here is from genome assembly GCF_023073015.1 of Bradyrhizobium sp. 87. NCBI lineage: Bacteria > Pseudomonadati > Pseudomonadota > Alphaproteobacteria > Hyphomicrobiales > Nitrobacteraceae > Bradyrhizobium > Bradyrhizobium sp. 87. The sequence goes on along the minus strand of NZ_JADPIQ010000125.1, from coordinate 58,972 downwards.
GCTGGCAGAGCAATTGCCCATCTCAAATCTGTTACCTAGACTAGAGTTTGACGGTACGACCGTCCGATTTACTCGGATATTCCCATTCGACACCAGCTGAAGTGCCGGCCTGACACCTGATCGGGCCGCGTGTGGGTTGGGATAAGATAACCATTTCGACCCACTCACGGCCGAGTGGCAGCTTTTGAAATCCTGCGCGCTGGTCGCAAAAATCGCTGAACTTCTGCAGAAGCAATGGTCACTTCGTGCTCTTGCGTTGAAAGACTTCCGTACAAGAGGACATGTTGGTAGGAGATCTTTACATCCTGTCCGCAGATGGCCAAGTCGTGAGATCTCATCCGCGTCTTACTGAGGACGTGATTGACCAGTTGTCCATGGCTGGTTCAAGTTAGATATGGCGTCGGCGATGGCTTCGATTGACGATCGATTGAATGAGATCCGACACGTGCGGAATGACATTTGGCGCTGTCGAAGAAGGCTTAAAAGCGAGCTGAGTGATCTCGAGCGTAAGGTTCTCGAAGATCGCCTGCTTGAGCGGCAATCTGCCTTTGAACGGCTCCTAGCGACCACGTTTCCTTTTACATTGACACTGTCAAGCAAAATTCGGGAGCCGCAGGTCATTGGCGCGCAAAATGGCGTCGGCTCATAGAACGCATGCGCCTGCGTCAGAAACGTAGGCTCCGTCGCCGCGGACCGCCGCGCCATCATGGCCGCCGCCGAGCTGAAATGCGTCGGTCCTCAGCCTTTTCACCGATGTGCTGGCCCGCGGTGAGCGCCGATAATGAAACCGTTCGGGCCCGCCATCCAGGACCACGGCTGGGGGACACCGATTGCGCCGTTTCTGCGAAACCGCGGTCACCATGAGTAGCTTTCATCCGACAGAGCGATCGAAGAAGCTTGAATCGGCCGTAGCGTCAGATTGTACAGAGCAGGCGAACGATACTCCAGACTAGGTGTAGCCGAATGAGAAGAGCCGCTATCGCTTTTGCATTATGTTCCGCTCTCGAGCTGCTCGGGCTAAGCGCGAGCGCGGTTGCGGACACAAGGCGGTACGCGTGCACGATCACTGCCGCCGATCGAGAGCCGGTCGGAGTTCGGAGCGAGCGGGTCATTCTCACGGTTCAATATGGCTGCCAGATCGCGGATGGTCTCTCGCGTGACGCGGGGATTACAGCAGTGTCGGTCAGCGAGTGGGCTGCTGATAAAGGAACGTACCTAGCGTCTCTGGAATTTCACCGCGCGCTGGAGGGAGTTGCAATTGGGCAACTCTCCGAGGCGACCGGCTTCTCTAGCATGGAAGGGGAGCAAGGCATTGCGGTCGCAACTTCCGGCACGACAGTATTCAAGTTCGCATCTGGCTCATTAGCAGCCCTTTCAGGGAAGACCCTTAAATTCACCACCAAACTTACTGGCCTACGTAGCTTCGAATTGGAGTTCATAGATTGGCCAGAATCTCTTTTTTGGAAGTGACTCGTGTCTTACGCTTTATTTCCGCAAGCGCAGAAATATCCAAAGGAGTGAAGAGGGCGACGGACATTCTGCAGCAGATCGCACTGGAGGGGACTCCGCGCGGAGCTCGATCGGATGTTGCCGCTGGTGCTGCGGGTGATCCGTCGAGAGCCTGGGCGCGCATCTTCCACGGCGACACTCATGTGGAAGATAAGGTTCTCAGCGTGTTCGAGCCGCCGGCCCGAGATCATCCGTAAGGACAAGCCGGCAAGCCCAATGAGTTCGGCAAAATGATCAAGCTGCAAGATTGTCGACTAACTCTATGTCCGGCGGCGCAATGGCGATCTGTTGATCACGGCCATCGCACCTACCAGGGGGCGTGCCGCGGCTGGTGGCGACTGACGCCGGATTCTACTCTGCCAGAACGAGGCCGCTGCGAGAGCATTGGGGGGTATGCATCCCCAATCGACCGAGCAAAAGCCCTGAGCGCAAGCGCGAACAGAAGAAGCGCTGGTTCCGCGATGCCAAGAATGGCGCACGCGCTGGACGCATCAGCGTGGTTAAGCGGCGAAACGGCTTCAATCGATGCTGGTAGAAGGATGACGCCGGAATGCAGCGCTGGCTCGCCCTCGGTGTAATCTCAACCTCCGCAACATCGGCCGGACGATGAGCAGCCGAGCCGCTCCGTAGATCTCGGACCCATCATGCTCGCTTCAGGCCCCCGCCGTCCAGCCGGCGGGTTTGTTTTGCCCCATGCCGTTGGCCCTAAGGCTGGAAAGCATCAATGTCGCGCCGGGAAGTAGATAAAAGTAGGCTATCCACGGGCCCTATTTGCCGAACGGAGAATATGCGAAGCTTCATTGACGGAGGATGAACGCTCAACGCGAATTTGAGGGCAGCCCGCGCTGATCGAGCCGCTCTAGTGGTGTCCGTCTGTAGTGGGAGCAGCGCCTCGCGCTCATCATCAGACAGGCCTCGTTGTCGCTGCACTCGGTGCCGCGTGCCGGCGTCGGCTCACCGCGTCACGCTCCCGCAAGCGGCGTTAGAAAAAAGTCGACGGGCGAGCGATCCAAGCGCCGAATTGCGTCGGGGCGTGCCTTCCCGAGATGCTGAAGCGAGCTGCAACTGGGCTGCCGAATGACGCAGAACGACGACCTCTTTACCCCGAATGAGCAAGGGCCAGGAGCTTGCGCCTTTAAGGCTATCGCGGGTTGAGAATCGATCAGCCCCAATGCTCTCCACGAGATCGGGTGTCGCCACTTAGAGCGCGTCTCCACGAGAGATCAACTGGAATGACGAGCGAAGCGAAAGATCGCCTGTAAGTGAAACAACGCCTTCTGCTGACAACTGAGTTCTCTTAGTCATCCAGAAGAGGTGCTGCAACGCTCAACATCACTTGCTCAGTATCGATCGCAAACACCATGGGCGCATCTACGTGCGCTGAACTCTCTCGAGCCGATCGTGTTTGCGATCGATCGCTCGATGGGGCGCCAAGCAAAGCTGCGCACCGGAGTGACGCCGGCGCGCGGGAAGACTCTACCTATCTCGCTGGCGGAGAGCGCAAGTGATTGTTTTGTTTCAGACAGAGCGTTAGCGGGCACGCCTGTCGGTGCCACGTAGGGTCGGGTTTATAACATCCGCATCCTGCCAGCTATCTAGCTCTACAGACGTGGGTTTTTCGTGTTCAACCAGCGCTGGCACACTCGTTGCAAACCCCTGCGCAACAGGCGGCTGTTAGCCCTTTGCATCGACATGCAGAGGGGCAGGCCGCCCCTGATGGCACGCGAGCGAGTAAAGAAGCCGATATGACCAAGGCTGGAGGGCAGGCATGACATCACCGAGACGCGTCTTGGTCAGCGATTCCGTCGACAAATCAACAGCGTCACACATGGCGCTCGCAAGCGCTTAGCGGAGATGAGCTGCAACATTCTGATCGATCGCTGCGGCATGATCCAGAACCCCGCGGAGTTGCGTCCGGTAGGACCGGCCAGCGAGATTGCACGCTTTACACCTCAACGCCGGATCGGAAATCCGTCGGTCTACCGGAAAAGCGCCGCTTCTTCATTTGAGACGACAATCGAAAGGAAATTTGTATGAGCCGAGCAACTACCGAGAGCGTCGCAGAGATCAAGGCGCGCAACAAGCAGCTAATCGATGAGGTGTTGAAGGTCTACCCAGAGAAGACCGCCAAAAGGCGCGCCAAGCATCTGAGTGTTCACGAGGCGGGGAAGTCCGATTGTGGCGTCAAGTCGAATATCAAGTCCATTCCGGGCGTAATGACCATCCGCGGCTGCGCCTACGCGGGCTCCAAGGGCGTGGTCTGGGGGCCGATCAAGGACATGATCCACATTAGCCACGGTCCGGTCGGCTGTGGTCAGTACTCATGGGGCTCGCGGCGCAACTACTACGTCGGCACGACCGGCATCGACACGTTCGTGACACTGCAGTTCACTTCCGATTTCCAGGAAAAGGATATCGTGTTCGGCGGAGATAAAAAGGTCACCAAACTCATCGACGAGCTACAGGAGCTGTTTCCTCTCAGCAGGGGCATTACCATTCAGTCCGAATGTCCGATTGGTTTGATCGGTGACGATATCGAGGCAGTCTCCAGAGAAAAGTCAAAGGAATATGGCGGCAAAACCATCGTGCCTGTGCGGTGCGAGGGTTTTCGTGGCGTGTCACAATCGCTCGGCCATCACATCGCGAACGACGCCATTCGAGATTGGATCTTCGACAAGAGCGCCCCAGAAGCCAGCTCTAAATTTCAGCCGACCGCATATGACGTCGCCATCATCGGTGACTACAACATCGGCGGCGACGCCTGGTCGTCACGGATCCTGCTCGAAGAAATGGGTCTGCGCGTCATCGCCCAGTGGTCCGGGGATGGATCTCTCGCTGAATTGGAGGCGACGCCGAAAGCGAAGCTCAACATATTGCATTGCTATCGCTCGATGAACTACATCTCACGGCACATGGAGGAAAAATTCGGGATTCCCTGGTGCGAGTACAACTTCTTCGGGCCTTCCAAAATCGCGGAGTCGCTGCGCAAAATTGCAAGCTTCTTCGATGATAAGATCAAGGAGGGCGCCGAGCGCGTCATCGCGAAATATCAGCCGCTGGTCGATGCGGTGACCGCGAAGTACCGGCCGCGGCTCGATGGCAAGACTGTAATGCTGTTCGTGGGCGGCCTACGTCCTCGCCACGTCATCGGCGCGTATGAGGACCTCGGCATGGATGTTGTCGGCACAGGCTATGAGTTCGGTCACAACGACGACTATCAGCGCACCGCCCAGCACTACGTCAAGGACGGCACGCTGATCTACGACGATGTCACCGGCTACGAATTCGAGCGCTTCGTCGAAAAGATCCGGCCCGACCTCGTCGGCTCCGGTATCAAGGAAAAATACGTCTTCCAAAAGATGGGCGTGCCGTTCCGCCAAATGCATTCCTGGGACTACTCGGGTCCTTACCACGGTTATGACGGCTTCGCGATCTTCGCCCGAGACATGGACATGGCAATCAACTCCCCGATCTGGGGGAAGACCACCGCACCTTGGAAGGACGCTCCGCGGCCGAGCCTCATGGCGGCGGAATAGGAAAGCCGACGCTCGGGCCCTTTCTTCCGCAGAGGAGGGAAGGGCAGGAGAACGAACACAAGAACCTGAAGAGTGCCATGATGACACAGAACGCCGAACACATCCTCGACCACTCTGAGCTTTTCCGGGGAGACGAATACCAGCAGATGCTGGCCAATAAGAAGGCGCTATTTGAGAATCCGCACGATCCCGCCGAAGTCGACCGTATCGGAGAGTGGTCCAAGACGCCCGAATACCGCGAGAAGAACTTCGCCCGCGAGGCGCTAACCGTCAATCCGGCGAAGGCTTGCCAGCCGCTAGGTGCGGTTTTCGCCGCGCTCGGGTTCGAGCGCACACTGCCGTTCGTCCACGGCTCCCAGGGTTGCGTCGCGTATTATCGCAGCCATTTGTCGCGGCACTTCAAGGAGCCGACTTCGTGCGTCTCCTCGTCTATGACGGAAGACGCGGCTGTGTTCGGGGGGCTCAACAACCTGACCGACGGGCTTGCCAACAGCTACAACATGTACAAGCCGAAGATGATCGCGGTCGCCACGACCTGCATGGCGGAAGTCATTGGCGACGACCTCAACGCCTTCATCAAAACATCAAAGGAAAAAGGTTCAGTCCCCGCGGACTACGACGTACCATTCGCTCACACTCCTGCATTCGTCGGTAGTCACATTACGGGCTACGACAACGCGCTCAAGGGCATCCTCGAGCATTTCTGGGATGGCAAAGCCGGCACGGCGCCTAAACTCCAGCGCAAGGCGAACAACTGGATCAACTTCATCGGTGGCTTCGACGGCTACACTGTCGGAAACATCCGTGAGATAAAGCGCATCTTCGAGCTGATGGGGATCGGCTACACGATCCTCGCGGATAACAGTGATGTGTTCGATACCCCCACCGACGGCGAGTTCCGCATGTATGATGGCGGCACGACACTAAAGGATGCCGCGAACGCAGTCCATGCGAAGGCAACCATTTCCATGCAGCAATATTGTACGGAGAAGACGTTGCCCTTCATCAAGGGGCACGACCAGGAGGTCGTCTCCTTCAATCACCCTCTGGGTGTCAGCGCCACGGACGATTTCCTGATGACGCTGTCGCGTATCACCAACAAGGCAATTCCCAATGCGCTGGAGCGGGAGCGCGGGCGTCTGGTAGACGCAATGGCTGACTCTAGCGCGCATGTTCACGGCAAGAAGTTCGCGATCTACGGCGATCCCGACCTCTGCTATGGCCTTGCCGCATTCTTGCTGGAGCTTGGCGCTGAGCCGACGCACGTGCTTTCGACCAACGGAAGTAAGGGCTGGGAGCAGAAGATGCAGGCGCTGTTCGCGAGCTCGCCGTTCGGTAGAAACTGCCGCGCCTTCCCGGGCAAGGATCTCTGGCACATGCGTTCGCTCCTGTTCACAGAACCAGTCGATTTCCTGATCGGTAACACCTACGGCAAGTATCTCGAGCGTGACACTGGAACGCCGCTAATCCGCATCGGGTTTCCCATCTTCGATCGCCATCATCACCATCGTTATCCAGTGTGGGGCTATCAGGGTAGCATGAATGTGCTGGTCAAGATTCTCGACAAGATCTTTGATGAGATCGATAGAAAAACCAGCTCGGTTGGCAAGACAGACTACAGCTTCGACATCATACGTTGAGGCGAGCGCCCCGCCTCATCGTCCGCAGGAACAGCGGCGCTGTGGCGGGGATCCCGGGTTTTCCGCCGGGCCATCCTCTTGGTCTGTGCGAATGTCTTGACATCCCCGAAAGAGACACCATGACTTCGCTTCCCACGACCATACAGGACGTCTTTAACGAACCGGGCTGCGCCAGGAATGCGAGCAAGTCGAACGTCGAGCGCAAGAATGGATGCACCAAGCAGCTGAAGCCGGGCGGCGTCGCCGGTGGGTGTGCCTTCGATGGCGCCAAAGTCGCACTGCAGCCCTTCACCGACGTCGCCCATCTTGTGCATGGTCCAATCGCCTGTGAGGGCAATTCTTGGGACAATCGCGGTTCCGCCTCCTCCGGCTCCGATCTGTGGCGCAGAAGCTTCACCACGGACATGAGCGAGACCGACATCGTGTTCGGCGGCGAGAAGCGGCTGTACAGGGCAGTCAAGGAGATCACAGAGAAATACGACCCGCAGGCCATCTTCGTCTACCAGACATGCGTGCCCGCAATGATCGGTGACGACATCGATGCGGTCTGCAAGGCAGCGTCCGCCAAACTTGGCAAACCGGTCATTCCCATCAATGCACCGGGATTTGTGGGGTCGAAGAACCTTGGCAACAAGCTCGCAGGCGAAGCACTGCTGGAGCACGTCATTGGTACTAGAGAGCCCGATTACACCACTGCTTATGACATCAACATCATCGGCGAATACAACCTGTCCGGCGAGCTCTGGCAGGTCAAGCCGCTGCTCGATGAGCTCGGAATCCGGATCCTGTCGTGCATCTCGGGGGACGGCAAGTATCGCGAGGTGGCTTATTCGCACCGAGCCAAAGCCGCGATGATGGTCTGCTCAAAGGCAATGATCAACGTCGCACGCAAGATGAGGCAGCGCTACGGCATCCCGTTTTTTGAAGGCTCATTCTACGGTATTGAGGATTCCAGCGATTCACTACGCCAGATCGCGCGCATGCTGATCGAACGCGGCGCGCCGGCCGAGCTGATGGAACGCACGCAAGCCCTGATCGCACGCGAAGAGACCAAAGCCTGGGCTGCGATTGAACGTTTCAAGCCACGCTTTGCCGCAAAGAGGGTTGTTCTCATCACCGGTGGCGTGAAATCCTGGTCGATGGTGTCCGCTTTGCAAGAGGCCGGGCTCGAGATCGTCGGCACGTCCGTGAAGAAATCGACCAAGAAGGACAAGGAACGTATCAAGGAGTTAATGGGCCAGCACGCCCACATGATCGAGGACATGTCACCTCGCGAGATCTACAAGATGCTAAAGGACGCAAAAGCCGACATCATGCTCTCGGGCGGCAAGTCGCAATTCGTCGCACTAAAGGCGGCGATGCCGTGGCTCGATATCAACCAGGAGCGCTGCCACGCCTATATGGGCTATATCGGCATTGTCAAACTCATGGAGGAGATCGAGAAAGCGCTCTACAATCCGATATGGGATCAGCTCCGCCAAGCCGCGCCATGGGATGAGTTCGACCGAATGCGTCAGGCAAGGACGTTTGCGCAGATGTATGCGCAAGCCGCTGATCCAGTTCGAGACGCGAGCAAGAACGGCGTCAATACGATAAGTCTCTCCAATGAAAATGAGGCCAGCGGTGGCAAGAGCGCGATTGCGGCGCATGGCCTGAACCTCGCCAAGCCATGCACCAATTCCACCGCACGGTGCGTTGCTTGTAAGGACATTCGTTCCGATTTGCAGCCCCCTGCGCTGCAGGCGGCGGAGTAGGGGAACGGCATGGCGATCGTCACTACCTCGAAGAAAGCCTGTTCGGTCAATCCGCTCAAAATGAGCCAGCCGATCGGCGGCTCATTTGCCTTCCTGGGACTGCGCGGCGCGATGCCGCTTTTGCACGGTCCGCAAGGTTGCACCTCCTTCGGGCTAACGCTGTTCGTGCGCCATTTCAATGAAGGCGTGCCGATGCAGACGACGGCCATGAGCGAGGTTGCCACCGTGCTCGGTGGCCACGAGAATCTCGAACAGGCGATCCTCAACATCTACAATCGGCTCGAGCCTGAGATCATTGGTATCAATTCGACTGGCGTCACCGAGACCAACGGCGATGACGTCGAAGCCTTCATCCGGTTGATCCGACAGAAGCATCCGAAGCTCGAAAAGCTCCCCCTCGTCTACGTCTCGACCCCGGATTTCAAGGATGCCTTTCAGGATGGCTGGGGCAAGACAGTGGCGCGGATGATCGAGATGCTTGTGGCTCCCGTCGAGACGGCGAGACCGCGCGATATCTCCCGCGTCAACGTGCTACCTGGATGCCACCTCACGCCCGGCGATCTCGACGAGCTGCGCACGATTTTTGAGGATTTTGGGCTCAAGCCCTCGTTCCTGCCGGACGTCGCCGGTTCGCTGGACGGTCACATCCCCGACGAATTCACGCCCACCACGATCGGGGGCATTGGAGTGGACGAGATTGCGACCATGGGGCAGGCGGCCTGGACGATCGCGATCGGCGCGCAGATGCGCCGTGCGGCCGAGGCCATGCAGGTGCGGACAGGCGCGCCGTTCCGCCTGTTCGAGCGGCTCTGTGGCCTTATCCCAAATGACGAATTCATCGCCTTTCTGAGCCAGATCAGCGGCCGGTCGGTGCCCTGGAAATATCGCCGGCAGCGTGGACAGCTGGCAGACGCCATGCTGGATGCACATTTCCATATCGGCGGCCGCAAGCTCGCGATCGGCGCCGAGCCGGACTTATTATTCGATCTCTCCAGCTTGCTCCACGAGATGGGCGCACAGGTAAGTGCTGCGGTGACGACGACGAACTCACCGGTGCTCCAGCGGGTCAGGACCGAGGACGTCCTGATCGGCGATCTGGAGGACCTTGAAGAGCTTGCCAGGTCGCGTGACTGCGACCTCTTGATGTCGCATTCACATGGTCGCCAGGCCGCTTCGCGACTCAATGTCCCGTTCTTCCGGGTAGGCTTTCCGATGTTCGATCGCCTTGGCGCTGCGCACCTCACGATGGTTGGCTATCGCGGCACGCGCGATCTGATCTTTGACATCGCCAATCTGATCATCACCGACCGCGAAGCGAACCATGGGCCGACGCCCGACACCTGGCGATCAAGCTGCGGCGGCCCACAGGTCCATCCACCCCAGTTGCATTGAGCAGGGAGAGAAAACAACCCGGATGAAAGTTGCATTCGCCACTCAGGACTTGAAGCACGTCGATGCCCACTTCGGCTGGGCCAAGAACATCGTGATCTACGAGGTCGGCCCGGACGGGCATCGGTTTATCGAGGCGATCCAATTCGACGGTGACCTCACCGAAGACGGCAATGAGGATAAGCTCGCGCCGAAGATCGAGGCGATCAGGGAGTGCGCAATCCTCTATGTTGCGGCGATTGGCGGCTCGGGTGCTGCGCGAGTCGTCGCCAGGAACATCCATCCGATGAAGGTGCTGCAGCCAGAGCCCATCCACGACCTTTGCGTCAAACTCGAAACCGTGCTGAAGGGGTCGCCGCCGCCCTGGCTGCGGAAGCTGCTCACCAAAAGCCGGGAACGTACGGTGGATTTCGAAGCCTGAAGGAATAAAGATGGCCGATCCGTCTGAAGTCACTCCAGCCGCCGCCGCCGCGGAATGGCCATTTCTGAAAGAGCTCATCAAGATCTGGCGCGCCCACGACACCCACGGCGCCTGGGAGGGCAAAAAGGATCTTGAACTGCTCGAACCCTACGTTCTCGACAAGCGCAAGCGCCGTGCGCTGCCGATCGTCGGCAATCCCGACCCGGACACGACATGGCGGCTGGAGCTGTTCTTCGACGCCGTTGCGCTCTCTATCGAGAAGGCAACCGGTGTGATGATCTCGCCAATGCTGAAGATGCATCACGAAGGGTTCGGTCGGATCGTGCTGATCGGCGGCCGGCTCGTTGTCGTGAGCAAGCAGCTGCGCGACGTGCATCGCTTTGGTTTCGACCATCTCTCTGATCTCGCCAATCAAGGCGACAAATTCGTCAACAGTGGCGTTGAGATGATCCGTAAGTTCCCGGAAGTGGCGAGTTGTTGAGGCAAGTGTGAGCGATATCGAAACTCTGAAAGCGGAAATAAAGAAGCTGTCGGCCAAGGCGACCCAGGCCAAGATGGACCTCCACGACCTCTCCGAGGAGCTGCCGGTCAACTGGTCGTCGATCCTGAGCGTGGCCCAGAAGGCCCACGCTGCCTTCAGCGAGCTCGAAAGCAAGCGCCAATATCTCGAGGCGCTGGACAAAACATAGCGGACGGTTAGCCATGTCATTCAGGACCCGCGACGGTCGCAATTGGAGGCCGGACTACCTGGTTTCTATCGATCCCAACAAGTGTATCGGCTGCGGCCGCTGCTACAAGATCTGCGGCCGTGAGGTCATGACGCTGAAGGGGCTAAGCGAGGGTGGCGAGATCATCGATCTCGATGAGGACGACGATGAGCTCGAAAAGAAGGTCATGGTGCTGAAGGACGAAGGCGCTTGCATCGGCTGCAGCGCCTGCGCCCGGGTGTGCCCAACAAACTGTCAGACCCACACACCACCTGGTTGATTCAGCTTTCTCCGTCGAGATCGACGAGTGAGTTGTCAGATACAAGCTGGTAGGGAACTCCCAGATCCGACCTGTTCTGGCGTGAAGCCGGCACTTGCCGAATCGGGCCGCGACCTCGCATGGACCGCCGGCGGCGAAGGCCAGCAGGATCGTGAAAACGACAATGCCGACACCTCGTTGAAGAGTGACTCGCCCTGCATCTCGACCTCGAGACTTCAGGTGCCTTTACATTTTGAGCGTACCCATGACCGCCACCGGATCGGTCAGGCTGATGAGGCCGCCAGACACGAGCGCCAAAGACAGCGGCAGCGACTAACCAAGGAGACCAGCGTGCTGCCAAAATAGAAAGCCAAGGATAAACGTCGACGTGATCGTGGCGAAGGTGGCAAGCTCGATTGGGGGCACGGCGCGGCTTACCAAGGTTGCGAGATCGACGTGGAGCGCTCCCCCGAAGAGCAAGAATGCTAACAGTCCCGGACATCGCGACGGACCTGAAGTCGATCTGGAGCACTGTCTTTGTTAGCGCTTCGAGCAGATGCGTGGCGACGAAGGCAGAGATCCCGCCTTTGCCTGACGCTTCTGGCTCGATTGCAAGGTTCGCGATAGTGATGACGAAACAGTGGATCAGCATACCGTAAGCCCTGTGCAAAAAAGCGGGCTTCGTGCCCCAAACCTTCATTGGGAACGCGTGTGCGCGGATCTCATTATGGCCTGCCTGCAACAGCAGTCCACTTGCGAGAGGCCGCATATATTCCAGCAACTGGAATCGTCATTCAGGAGAACTGATAAAGAAGGTGTCGCCAGTCTGGCGTCTGACGACTATCCGACACTGTTCTGTCGCCTTTGTTGGTCCGCGACACTGGCCTAGTTCGCGAGCTCTTGTCTGGCCTCAGGCTAATCCGCTGAAAGCAATCACAATCTTTTCCTTCTGCTGGGTCGGCCAAATTGGCACGAGTTTTGAAGCTCCTTCGTTGCGAGCCGGGAGCCGCCGACCGACCTTCATTTCGTGAATGACACCGCGATCGATGGAACGAAGAAAGAAAAGCAAAATGTCAAATCCGCATCAGACAGCATTCTATGGGAAGGGGGCCTCGGCGAAATCGCCCCGATGTTCTCAGCAGTTTGCCCGAGCGCCTGGCGCGCGCCGGTCGGATCAGCCAGCCAACAGGTAAGGAAGATGGACGTGCAAGAAACCACGGCAGCATGCCGGGACGCCTTCGCCGAACTGGCGTCGCCAGCGCGCACCCACGACCCATATCCGTTTATGCGGTGGTTGCGCGAGCACGATCCGGTGCATCGCGCGGCGTCGGGCCTCTTTCTATTGAGCCGCCACGCCGATATTTACTGGGCGCTCAAGGCCACGGGCGATGCGTTTCGGGCACCAGCGCCGGGCGAACTGGCGCGCTATTTTCCGCGTGCGGCGACCAGCCGGTCACTCAATCTGCTGGCGTCTACAATAGCGATGAAGGACCCACCGGCGCATACGCGTCTGCGCCGGCTGATCTCGCGCGATTTCACCATGCGCCAGATCGAAAACCTGCGGCCGAGCATCGCGCGCATCGTCGCAGCGCGCCTGGACGGCATGGCGCCCGCGCTGGAGCGCGGGGAGCCGGTGGACCTGCATCGGGAATTCGCGCTGGCCTTGCCCATGCTGGTCTTGGCCGAACTGTTCGGCATGCCCCAGGACGACATGTTCGGGCTCGCCGCCGTCATCGACCCCATTCTGAAAGGCCTGGGCCCGCACGCCAGCGACCCCCAGCTCGCCGCGGCGGACGCGGCCAGCGCCAGGGTGCAGGCCTACTTCGGGGACCTCATACAGCGTAAGCGCACCGATCCCCGCCACGACGTCGTGTCGATGCTGGTCGGCGCACACGACGACGATGCCGACACGCTGTCGGATGCGGAGTTGATCAGCATGCTTTGGGGCATGCTGCTGGGCGGCTTCTCAACCACTGCTGCGACCATCGACCATGCGGTGTTGGCGATGCTAGCGTATCCCGAACAGCGGCACTGGCTTCAGGGAGACGCCGTGGGGGTGCAGGCATTCGTCGAAGAAGTCCTGCGCCGCGATTCGCCCGTCATGTTCAGCACCACTATGCGGATCGCCCAGCGCGACATCGAATTGGGCGGCGTGGTGATCCCGAAGAACGCGGACGTGCGCGTGCTGATCGCGGCCGGCAATCGCGACCCGGACGCCTTCGCCGATCCCGACCGCTTTGATCCCGCGCGGTTCTACGGCACCAGTCCCGGCATGTCGACGGACGGAAAGATCATGCTGAGCTTCGGCCACGGCATCCGCTTCTGCGTCGGTGCGCAACTGGCCAGGGTGCAGTTGGCCGAGAGCCTGCCGCGGATCCAGGCGCGCTTCCCCACGCTGGCATTGGCCGAGCCGCCGACCCGGGAGCCCTCCGAGTTCCTTAGGACGTTCCGCGCGCTGCCGGTGCGGCTGCGTGGGCAGGGGGGCTGAGATGCGCGTCGTGGTCGACCAGGATCTGTGCGCAACCACCGGGCAGTGCGTGCTGACGCTGCCGGGCGCCTTTCGCCAGCGCGAACCGGACGGCGTGGCCGAAGTGTGCGTGGCGACGGTCCCGCGGGCGCTACACGCCGCCGTGCGGCTCGCGGCCAGCCAATGCCCAGTCGCCGCCATTCGGGTCATCGAAAGCGACGTTGGCGATGACGAGCGCGCCAGCGCCGACCCTGCGCCTTCTCCGGGAGAGGCCGAGCGGCATGCCGCGAAAGAACAACGCAATCCAGGAGGACACGATGGCGCGGTTTGAAGGCAAGGTGGCCGTGGTGACCGGCGCTGGCGCCGGCATCGGCAAGGCAGCGCCCTCGCCATCGCGCGCGAGGGCGGCAGAGTGGTGGTGGCCCACATTGATGGCTCCGCGGGCATCGCCTGCACCGCGCAGATCGCGGCCGAAGCGGGCCACGCGGCTGGCCGTGGCCATGGACATCGCGGACGCGCAGTCGGTGGCAGCGCTGCTCGAAACGGCGGAGCGGCACTTCGGTGGGGTTGACCTACTGGTGAACAACGCGAGCGACATGCATCTGACCCCGCGCCACTGCGCGATCCTCGACCTGGCCCTGACCGTCTCGGATGAGACCATGGCGACCAATCTGCGCGGCACGCTGCTCTGCTGCCCGCAGGCCATATCGCTCGCGGCGGTGGCGCGATCGTCAACATGTGGTCGTGGCAGGGGCTCAGCGCTGACCCCGCGCAGACGTCCTACGCCGCGTCGAAGGCGGCGATGAAAATGCTGTGGGCCTCGCTCGCCACTCAGTACCGTCATGCGCAGATCCGCTGGAACGCGATTGCGCCGGGTCTCGTCATGACCGAGCGTCTCCTCGCCAAGCTGGACGAGTGCATGCAACGGCATCTGCGGCGGCACCAGCTCCTGCCGCGCGTCGGCTGCGCCGAGGGACGTGGCCGCGCTGGTGGCATTCCTGCTCTACGACGATGCTGCGTTCATCACCGGCCGGGTCGTGTGCATCGACTTCGGCATGCTGGCGCATGTGCCGACGTACGCCGAGCGTGGCAACAGCCGCGCCGCGCGGCCTGCCGGCACACCGCCGAAGCGGCCGCGGCGCCGCGCTGCTGACGGACATGCTGCTCAACCCGCTGGACCGTCGGCACCGGCTGCGGCACGACATCCCGGTCGTGCCCGGCGCTTTCCCCCTGGTGGGGCATCTTCCCGCCATCGTCTGCGACCTGCCGCGCCTGCTGCGGCGCGCGGAAGGGATGCTGGGCAGCCACTTCTGGCTGGATTTCGGCCCTGCCGGACACATGATGACATGCGTGGATCCGGATGCGTTCGCACTGCTCCGGCACAAGGACGTGTCCTCGGCGCTGATCGAAGAGATCGCGCCCGAATTGCTTGGCGGAACGTTGGTTACCCAGGACGGCGGCGCGCACCGGCAGGCGCGCGATGCGATCAAGGCGGCGTTCCTGCCCAAGGGGCTGACCCAGGCCGGCATCGGCGACCTGTTCGTGCCCGTCATCCGAGCGCGGGTGCAGGCGTGGCGCGACCGCGGCGACGTAACTATCCTGCGCGAAACCGGCGACCTGATGCTCAAGCTGATCTTCAGCCTCATGGGAATCCCCGCGCATGACCTGCCGGAATGGCATCGCAAGTACCGGCAACTGGTGCAGTTGATCGTCGCGCCCCCGGTCGACCTGCCCGGACTGCCCCTGCGGCGCGGCCGCGCCGCCCGCGACTGGATCGACGCGCAGTTGCGCCAATTCGTCCGCGACGTGCGCGCGCATGCCGCGCGCACCGGGTTGATCAGCGGCCTGGTGAGCGCCTTCGATCGCAGCGATGATGGGATGTCCGATGACGTCCTGGTCGCCAACATCCGCTTGCTGCTGCTTGCCGGTCACGACACCACTGCCTCGACGATGGCCTGGATGGTGATCGAGCTGGCGCGGCAGCCTGTGCTGTGGGACGCCCTGGTCGAGGAGGCGCAACGCGTGGGCGCGGTGCCGACCCGGCACGCGGACCTGGCGCAGTGTCCGGTCGCCGAGGCGCTGTTCCGCGAGACGCTGCGCGTGCATCCGACGGCCACGCTCCTGCCGCGTCGCGCGCTGCAGGAATTGCAACTCGGCCAACGGCGCATTCCCGCGGGCACCCATCTGTGCATCCCGCTGCTCCATTTCTCGACCTCGGCGCTGCTGCACGAGGCGCCTGATCAGTTCCGCCCGGCGCGGTGGCTGCAACGCACGGAGCCGATCCAGCCGGTGGACATGCTGCAGTTCGGTACCGGCCCACACGTCTGCATCGGCTACCACTTGGTATGGCTGGAACTAGTGCAGTTCTGCATCGCCTTGGCGCTCACCATGCACAAGGCCGGGGTGCGGCCACGGTTGCTGAGCGGCGTCGAAAAAGGCCGGCGCTATTACCCAACCGCACATCCGTCCATGACAATCCGCATCGGCTTCTCATGAGCTGGCATCGCATCCCCGTGTGGCGAGGCAGCGGCGCCGGCGACGGGCGGCATTACTGCACTGGGCGCGTGCGCTCGGTGCGACGCCGGCAACACCGCGGCGGCTCGGCGCTCGCCGTGGCCGTGTCAGGTACAAGGACATGAACAACATGCAGACCGGTTCTACGCTACACGACGACCGAACTGGCGTTTCCGCGCTCGGCGGATTGGGCGCGCAGGTGCGCGGCGCATCCGGCAGGCTGCTGCCGGAGATCTGGATGCAGGACGGCGCAAACCGGGTCGAACAGGCGTTGGCGCGTCTTCTCTGCGCCGAAGACGATGGTGAGGCCGAGCTGATGGCGGCGATGCGCTACGCCACCTTGAATGGTGGGAAGCGCACCCGCGCCTTGCTCTGTCTGGCTGCCGGCGCACTGGCCGACACGCCGGCGCACATGCTCGACGACATCGGCGCCGCCATCGAGATGATCCATGCCTGTACCCTGGTCCACGACGACCTGCCCGCGATGGACGACGACGTGCTTCGCCGCGGCCTTCCGACCGTGCACGTCAAGTTCGGCGAAGCCACTGCGATCCTGGTCGGCGATGCGCTGCAGGCGCACGCCTTCCTGACCCTGGCGAGCCTGGATGTGCCGGGCGACAACCGTATCGCGCTCGTGCGCGAACTGGCGCAGGCGGTCTCCGTCGAGGGTGCCGCAGGCGGGCAGGCCATGGATCTCTCGCTGGTCGGAAAGCACGTCGAGCTGGACAGGATCGTGGCGATGCACCGGATGAAGAGCGGAGCGCTAGTGCGCGCGTCCGTTCGCATGGGCGCGCTATGCACCATCGCCGAGGATGCCGCGCACGCTGCGCTCTACTATGCGCTCGATCGCTACACGGCCTGTTTCGGCCTGGCGTTGCAGGTGGTCGACGACATTCTCGACGCGACAGCTGATACCGCGACGCTGGGCAAGACCCCCGGCAAGGACGCCGCGGCGCAGAAGCCGACCTGCGCGTCGATCATGGGGCTGCAGGCAGCGCGCCAGTTCGCGCTGGATTTGTTGCGCGACGCCGGGGAGGCCATCGCCCCACTGGGGCCGCGTGCGGAACGGTTGGCGCAGATGCTGCAGCGGGCCAACGCGTATCTGTTCAAGCACGCGCCATGCGCATGAGCGCGCCCGTC
The DNA here is from genome assembly GCF_023073015.1 of Bradyrhizobium sp. 87. Lineage (NCBI taxonomy): Bacteria > Pseudomonadati > Pseudomonadota > Alphaproteobacteria > Hyphomicrobiales > Nitrobacteraceae > Bradyrhizobium > Bradyrhizobium sp. 87. The sequence continues at coordinate 41,636 of NZ_JADPIQ010000125.1, read as the reverse complement.
TTCGTGGAGTCGCCCCTGTGCCGCTGCGATCGGCCGGCGGCAGCGGTGCATGCTGCACTCTGTCCGAGTCCGCGGCGCCAATCGCAGCGGTTGCCCAGCACGGCCGCGGCGCGCTGCGCGCAAGCCTATGCGGCGGACCGGCGCCAGCATCGGCGCGTCGCCGCACCGGAGCAGGGCGACCGTCCGGCGCTGCCCATGCGCGGGGCCGCGACGGGCCCGCGGCGACGTGCGCGGCGTCTGCCCGGACCGTCTGCAGAAGGAACATCCCGAGTGAACGCGCTTTCCGAACAGATCCTTTCCGAATTGCGCCACCTGCTGAGCGAGATGAGCGACGGCGGCAGCGTCGGCCCGTCGGTCTATGACACGGCGCGAGCTCTACAGTTCCGCGGCAACGTCACCGGTCGGCAGGACGCATACGCATGGCTTATCGCGCAGCAACAGGCCGATGGCGGATGGGGAAGCGCGGACTTCCCGCTGTTCCGCCATGCGCCCACTTGGGCGGCGTTGCTGGCATTGCAGCGTGCCGATCCTCTTCCCGGCGCTGCCGACGCAGTCCAGGCTGCAACACGGTTCCTCGAGCGCGAGCCCGATCCCTACGCGCATACGGTGCCGGAAGACGCGCCGATCGCCGCGGAGCTGATCCTGCCGCAGTTGTGCGGCGAGGCCGCATCCTTACTGGGCGGCGTGGCGTTTCCGCGCCACCCGGCGCTGTTGCCGTTGCGGCAAGCGTGCCTGGTCAAGCTGGGGGCGGTAGCGACGTTGCCGAGCGGCCATCCGTTGCTGCACTCCTGGGAAGCCTGGGGAACCTCGCTGACCACCGCATGCCCGGATGACGACGGCAGCATTGGCATCAGTCCGGCGGCCACCGCCGCGTGTCGTGCGCACGCCGTGACACAGGGGAGCACGCTGCAGGTCGGGCGCGCCGACGCGTATCTGCTGGCGGCATCGCGCGCGACGCGCAGCGGCATCGAAGGTGTCGTTCCCAACGTCTGGCCGATCAATGTGTTCGAGCCATGCTGGTCGCTGTACACCCTGCATCTGGCCGGGCTGTTCGCGCATCCCGCGCTCGCCGAGGCGGTGCGCGTGATCGTCGCGCAGCTCGACGCGCGCCTTGGCGTGCGCGGTCTGGGCCCGGCCTTGCACTTCGCGGCCGATGCGGACGACACCGCCGTTGCGCTGTGCGTCCTGCGCCTCGCAGGCCGCGACCCGGCGGTCGATGTGTTACGCCATTTCGAAGTCGGCGAGCTGTTCGTCACCTTCCCCGGCGAGCGCAATGCCTCGGTGTCGACCAACATTCATGCCCTGCATGCGTTGCGACTGTTGGGAAAGCCCGCCGCCGGGACCAGTGCCCACGTCGAGGCCAATCGCAACCCGCATGGTGTATGGGACAACGAAAAATGGCACGTTTCGTGGCTGTATCCCACCGCGCATGCGGTCGCTGCGCTGGCGCAAGGCAAGCCCCAGTGGCGCGACGAGCGCGCGCTGGCGGCGCTGCTGCAGGCGCAGCGCGACGACGGCGGCTGGGGCGCCGGTCGCGCGTCCACATTCGAGGAAACCGCCTATGCGCTGTTCGCGTTGTACGCAATGGACCGGAGCGAAGAGCCGACAGGGCGCCGGCGCATCGCGCAGGCGGTGGCGCGTGCGCTCGAGTGGATGCTCGCCCGCCATGCGGCGCATGCATTGCCGCAGACGCCGCTGTGGATCGGTAAGGAACTGTATTGCCCCACCCGGGTCGTGCGCGTGGCCGAACTCGCCGGGTTGTGGCTGGCGCTTGGTTGGGGGCGGCGCGTCGCGGCCGAGGGAGCAGGAGCGGCGCCATGATCCAGACCGAACGCGCGCTGCAGCAGGTGCTGGAGTGGGGGCGTTCCCTGACCGGGTTCGCCGACGAGCATGCCGTGGAAGCGGTCAGGGGCGGCCAGTACATCCTGCAGCGCATCCAGGCGAGCCTGCGCGACACCAGCGCCCGCACCGGCCGCGATCCGCACGACGAAACGCTGATCGTGGCGTTCTATCGCGAACTGGCGCTGCTGTTCTGGCTCGACGATTGCAACGACCTTGGCCTGATCGCGCCGGAGCAGCTCGCTGCCGTGGAGCAGGCGCTGGGGCAGGGCGTGCCGTGCGCGCTGCCCGGATTCGAGGGCTGCGCTGTGCTGCGCGCTTCGCTGGCCGCGCTCGCCTACGATCGTCGCGACTATGTTCAGCTTCTTGACGATACCCGGTGCTACTGCGCGGCGCTGCGCGGCGGACACGCGCAGGCGGTAGGGGCGGAACGCTGGTCCTACGCCGAGTACCTGCACAACGGCATCGATTCGATCGCCTACACGAACGTGTTCTGTTGCCTGTCGTTGCTGTGGGGGCTGGACATGGCGACCTTGCGCGCGCGTCCGGCGTTTCGCGAGGTCCTGCGGCTCATCTGCGCGATAGGGCGCCTGCACAACGATCTGCATGGACGCGACAAGGACAGGTCGGCCGGCGAGGCCGACAACGCGGCGATCCTGCTGCTGCAGCGCTATCCGCCTATGCCTGCGGTGGAGTTCCTCAACGACGAGCTGGCCGGCCATACGCGCATGCTGCACCGGGTGATGGCGGAAGAACGCTTTCCCGCGCCGTGGGAACCGTTGATCGAGGCCATGGCGGCCATCCGCGCGCAGTACTACCAGACCTCGAGCAGCCGCTACCGCAGCGACGCTGCGGGGGAGGCCAGCGTGCGCCGGCCTGAACGCGCGGGAGGCGGCGGCGTGCGCGCGTTCCCGTCGGTCCGATCCGACGCAACGCCGTCGCCCGATGCGACGGACGGAGCGAGCATGAGCGACACCGCCCTGAGCCGGCGCAAGGACGACCATCTGGACATCGTGCTGGACCGACGAACGGCGCCGGCCACGATCGCCCCCGGCTGGGAGTACGTCCGTTTCGAACACTGCGCATTGCCCGATTTGGACCTGACGCAGATCGACCTGCGCGCCTCGCTGCTGGGCAAGACCATGCGCGCCCCGCTGCTGATCAGCTCCATGACCGGCGGCATGTCACGCGCCGAGGCCATCAACCGGCATCTGAGCGAGGCAGCGCAAGCCTTGGGGATTGCCATGTGCGTCGGTTCGCAGCGCGTGAGCCTGCAATCCCGCAACTCCCAGGGGCTGACGCGCGCGCTGCGCCGCCTAGCCCCAGACATTCCCTTGCTGGCCAATATCGGCGCCGCGCAACTGCGCGAGGCCGACGGCCTGGACCTGGCGCGCCGGGCGGTAGATGCGCTGGAGGCCGATGGACTCATCGTCCATCTCAATCCGCTGCAGGAAGCGCTACAGCCGGAGGGCGACCGCGACTGGCGCGCCGTCCTGGCGCAGATCGCTCGCGCCGCGCGCAGCGTGGGCGTGCCGATCGTGGCCAAGGAAGTGGGGTCGGGCCTGTCCGCCTCGGTGGCCTGTGCGCTCGTTGCGGCGGGCGTGGCGGTGATCGATGTCGCCGGCGCCGGCGGCACCAGTTGGGCCGCGGTGGAGGGCGAGCGCGCCCGCGATGCCGCCGACCGTACAGTGGCAATGGCGTTCGCCGATTGGGGGATTCCGACCCCAGCCAGCCTGCAGGCGGTACGTGAGGCGCTGCCAACGGTGAAGCTGATCGCGTCGGGCGGAATCCGCGACGGCGTCGACGTGGCCAAGGCCATTCGCCTGGGCGCGGACATCGCCGGGCAGGCGGCCGGCGTGCTGCGCGCGGCTACGGTATCCACCGAGGCGGTTGTCGCGCATTTCGAGATCGTCATCCGCCAGTTGGCCGTCGCCTGCTTCTGCACCGGCTCGGCTGATCTGGCGGCGTTGCGTCACGCGCGCTTGTTGCCATCGGCGCATCTGCCCGCCGGTTGATGGCGGCGTCGTCCGCACTTGCGGCGGGCGCCTAGTCTTACTCAGCCAGAAAGTCGCGGATGCGGGGATTCGCGGTGGTGGCGGATTTGCTCGGGTGCTGCTTCGTGCCAGGGAAGCGCCCCGCCATGCCCGACTGGACAGCCGAGAGTGAAGCCGCATTCGGCGCCTATGTCGATGCTTTGATCGGGGTGATCGGCCACGCCGAACGAGCTGAGCCCCTGACGGGGCCGGAACAAGGTGCGCCGGGAGACCGGCAAGGAGTAGATGGTGCAAGTCCATTGCAATGAAGGAGTAGCGATCGACCCCGAGTCATGGGCGATCCGTCGTGAGGAGACTTTCTGTGGTGTCAAACAAAGGTTGTTAGGCTCAAGCAGTCCGTCAGCATCGTTTTGAGACAAAGCGGTGGCGGTGGAATGAAGGTTACGATCGAGGGCCGGAACGAATTTGACGACACATGCCGGAGGAGGTCCGCATAGACAAAGAGCTGGGAGAGCCTGTTCGACGTCGACATCTTGCTTGTCGATGCGCCATACCAAGAAGATCATGGCAGCGCTGCAGAGCGCGGTCGTGAATCATGAGGCGGAGACATATGCCCTTCTCGCCGGTTTTGGCCGGACTGCCATACACTCCCACCGGTCAGCGACTAGACGACACGCCGGATCCGAACCGTCTGCGGCAACATTGAGGTTCGCAATCCCCGATGGATGCTGTGCCGGGAATGCCATCCAGGGCCGATCGAACGACACCGGAGCTGATGGAACTGATGGCGCGGCTAGGAAGCATGCTGCCCTACCGGCAGGCGCCAAAGGTGCTGGCCGATTCCTGCCCACTGAACCAACCGAGACGCATGCGATCGTGCGCAAGGTACGATCAGGATCGGCAAGCGGCTCGACGACCAGGTCATGCAGGAAACTGGCGTGCGAGGTCCCAAACGGATGACCGATGGCACCTTGAGATGCAGCTTCCCGGAGCTCGGCGCAAAGAGTTCGTCATCAGCATCGATACGGCGTACGTTCGTAGCGCCTGATCAACATTCGGCGCGAATTTTCGAGCTCGTCGTGGCCAGATGCGCCCGCGGGGGACGGGGAGAAAGGGGCGGTTGCTATTTCTTAACCGGCAGCACCGACCATCAGGCAATCCGCGATCGTGCTCTTCGCCCTCTCTAGGAAGTCGGAATATCGCGGCTTTGGGGATGTGACGGTGACCTCGGACGGGGCCGAAATCTTAAAGCGGCTGCCCCGCGCCATGCCGAAACCAACGACCCACATCATCGACTGGTTTCATATTGCCATGGAGATCCAGCCCATACAGCAGATCGCCGATCGCATCGTACGATTCCGATCAGGCCCTTTTTGAGTGCTTCCAGCCATCGGCAGGGACGTCAGAACTGTGAAGTGGCGTCTCTGGCATGGGCGGGTCGGTCGCGCGATCCGCGACCTGGAGCAACTTCCCAGGGCAGATTCAGTTGCGGCATGCTGCATAGCTTCGCTTCGTTCTCACAACATTGAAGACGTGCGGCAAAGTCTGCTCAAGCATCGCTTGGCCTGGCTCGAACCGGCACCCCGCCGTCGCGTTTTTACGGCTCTGCGGAATTGCATGTACGAGGCAAACCGCTTGACACTGGCTCCGTGGGTTCTCGATGCAAACGTGCGCGTTACTTAGTCCCCCTCGGTCTCCATCATTCATGGGCGCAGCTCGCCGATAATTTCGGCTGGCGAGCATCGAACGCGCGACATCTCTGCGCTACGCAGGCTGGCAAAGGCCTGGAGCACAGCGCCAAAGCCGAACCATACATCGGCGATCCGCCCTCTGAAATGTGACCGCGACCATCATCCGATCAGCATTGGATTGTCCGGATCCCCATGGATGCAGTCAGGCGGACGGTCGTGGCCAGCCGCCCCTCAGTGCAGTTGACGACAGTGCTCTTGGCCGACACACGACTAGCAGAGTGGCGGTGTGATCTCCCGAAAGGGAGGCCGGTAGTCCATCACCAGGGTTTGTCAGAGCCAGTCCCGGTGAAGCGGGCGCAGTGACTCTCTCCGCGGCATATTCGTCGAGCTGGCGAGAGAGAGGTCTGCCTCAGACGGGGCGGTTTTCGCTTCTGTTTTTCACCGGCTCCATTTTGGCCAGGCCGTCCTCGTATGAAACCTCCCTGTATGATCCACCGATGTCCTTGGCCGCGTCGAGCAGGTAGTCGAGCCTACCGGCCGTACCGAGCTTCTTGATGTCATTCTTGTCGACGCCGGCGAGGTCCATCATCTCCTTCCAGACAGTTGATTCGTCGCAAGGCAGAATGCGGAAGGTGATGTCGCCTATCTTGGTGCGGTACTTCGCCAGCAGATCAATGTTGTTGCAGAAAATGAAATAGCTGCCTTTGGGGCTCAGCCTGCCATCCAGAACCGTTGCAGCCTCAGGTAGATACGCGAACGAATGCAGATATCCGGCAAGGACTGGGATGGTCGGTTCGCCTTCCTCCGCGATTGCAAGAACTTGTTCAATGGAATAGTCCGGCGGTCGCTTTTCGTCGGCGAGCTGGGCTTGGAACTTCAGCGCGATGTCGCCCCGAAATCCAAATCGCCCCGGCTTCGTTGTCTCGGTCTTAAGCACCGCATTCAGCAACCGCCCCTCCTTGTCCAACTGGCCAAGAGCGGTGTTGTCGATCGACGTCATGGAAGGCTCCTCATCAATCTGTCGTGTACATGCATCGCCAATGCGGCGTGTCCGCTGACCTTATGCAAGTTGTTTGCCGTGCGCCCATGTCTGCAGCGACGCACACGGTAAGCGGCGGATTGGCGCAATGTGCAGGGATAATACGTGCTGGCACCATCACGAGGTCTCGGCCGGATAAGGCCGGGACGCCCGAAAACCGCCTGTCGCAAATCAGACAGGTCGCAAATCGAATGGTCGCCGCCTTCAAAACCAATGGACTTCGGCTGCATCTCGATTGGCATGGGATTTGCGAATTGTGCCTCCGACAGAAACTGAGAGCGAGCCAGAAATGATCAGCCTAACGGATAGCGCCGTCAACGCACTGAAGGCCGCAATCTCCTCGACGGCCCAGCCGGCAAGCGGTTTGCGGGTCATGGTCGAAGGCGGCGGTTGCCAAGGGTTCACGTACAAAATGGGTCTTGCTCATGAGCCGGTCTCCGATGAGCCCGTGTTTGAGCAAGACGGGATCAAAGTCTTCGTCGACAAGGCGAGCCGGGCGCATCTCAACGGCACCACGATCGATTTCGTGGTGTCGCTCGAAGGATCAGGGTTCCGCTTCGATAACCCAAATGCCAAATCGAGCTGCTCCTGCGGCAAATCGTTCAGCTGAGTCGCCTTCGGACCATTCGCAATGGAAGGAGCATCGAACATGGGCCTGAAGGCTGAACGAACGAAGCAGTCTTCGAGTGCAGAGGCTTCCGATCGCGAGCGGATTGTCCGTGCCGTGCTCGATGAGATTCGGCCAAGCCTCAGGCGTGATCGTGGGGATTGTGAGCTCGTCGAAATCGAAGGCAACAAGATCATGGTCAGGCTCACCGGCGCCTGCATGTTATGCAAGCTTGCGGGAACGACGCTCGCGGCCATTCAGGCGCGCCTGATCGAGCGGCTCGGCGAGTTCGTCCGCCTGATCCCGCTCCCCGCAGCTGCCAAAGAGGGGCCTTAAGTGCAGAGCGGACAGTCCGTGCAGCCGATCTACCTGGATAACAACGCGACGACCCGTGCACATCCATCGGTAGTCGCGTCAATGCTGCCGTTCTTCTCTGGGCAATTCGGCAATGCGTCGTCCGGGCATGCATTCGGCATTGAGGTTGCGCCCGCATTGAAACAAGCGCGCCGGAAGGTGCAGGCCCTCGTTGGCGCGGCATTCGATCACGAGATCGTCTTCACCTCGGGCGCGACTGAATCCGACAACACCGCGATCCTGTCCGCGCTCGCCGTGCAGGAGGGACGCGACGAGATCGTCACTACGGCCGTTGAGCATCCAGCCGTGCTGTCCCTTGCCGAGGAGCTGGGCCGACGCGGAATCAAGACCCATGTCATTCCGGTCGATGCAAGAGGCCGATTGAACATCGAGGCTTATCGCAACGCATTGTCGAGGCGGACGTCAATCGCCTCGGTCATGTGGGCCAATAATGAGACCGGTACGATCTTTCCGGTGAAATCCCTCGCCAAGATGGCGCGCTCAGTCGGCGCGCTCTTTCACACCGATGCGGTCCAGGCGGTCGGGCGGATTCCGATTGACCTGAAGACTACGGACGTCGACATGCTGTCGCTCTCCGGCCATAAGCTCCATGGTCCGAAGGGGATCGGCGCGCTGTATGTGCGCAAGGACACCAGGTTCCGACCGCTGATCTTCGGCGGCGCACAGGAGCGGCATCGCCGCGCTGGCACCCAAAACGTTCCGGGCATTATTGGGCTGGGCAAGGCGGCGGAACTCGCTGCGGCACACCTCATACAAGAGCAGACGCAGATTGGCATGCTTCGCGACCGGCTGGAGCAAGGCATACTCGCTCTCGGCTGTTGCATCGTGCTTGGTGATATCAAGAACCGCTTGCCAAATACGTCCAACATCGCATTCGAGCATCTCGAAGCAGAGGCCATCGTCGACCACCTGAACCGCAACGGAATTGCCGCTTCGCTCGGTTCAGCCTGCGCGTCCGGCTCGATGGAGCCGTCCCATGTCCTGCGCGCGATGAGAGTACCACCGGCCTTTTTGCGCGGTGCGGTTCGCTTCTCGCTGTCGCGCGAGACGGCGCCGGATGAGATCGATCGTGTCCTGCAAGTCCTGGCGGACATCAATGCCAAACAGAGAGCCTTGTGGCGTGCGTGTCAGGAGCGCGCGGGCGAGAGCTCACAAGTTGCGGAGCTCCTATGAAGGTCATGATTCGCCGTTCGCCCGAGGCGGGGCTTTCGATTTATGTGCCCAAGAAGGATCTTGAGGAGTCGATTGTCGAATGTGAGCACGAGACGCTGTGGGGTGGTTGGATTAGAATCGCGAACGGGTGGGTGCTCGACCTACCCGCGATGGCGAGTGACACCATCCTTCCAATTACGATCAATGCCAGGAAGCGCGGCGGCGAAGCAACCGAATGATGAATGCTGCGACTCCACAGAACCTCGCCAAACCAGCGGATGCGGAAGCTGTTCTTGGCGCAGCGGTCCGGCCTTTGCGAGGAAAGCCATCAATCCCTGGCTTTGGCTTGGCGTGGTCGAAGGTTCCAGCCGAACCTGCCGATGACTCCGGAAGCGGTCGAACCGTCCTTGGGACCCAAGATGGCGCCGACGCATGGTGTCAAACGCAATACTCGGCCTAGGCCTGCACTGTTGGGCCAGCGAGATGGCGTTGCCGGGGAGGCCTCGCGAGGGCCCATTGTGCTGACATCGCCAGCCCGGTCGTTACATTCCGCACATCTTCACAGCGTCAGGCCAATCGCTGCAACTCCGCAAGATACAGTTTCGAGAGGATTGGATCTCGCACCGGGCCAATTCGTAGCTTGCAATCGTGATGCAACGTTCGCGATGCAAATCCTTGAATCAGTCGAATTGCGCGAAGACTAAGGTTGTAAATGACGCATCGTCATACAAGGAGCGTCGACGACTCGCGAACTGGAAGGCCAACGCCCTCCGCTCCTGACGATGATCCCTATCTGTGGTTGGAACAAATAGAAGGCGCGCGGGCGCTGAACTTCGTCGAACGGCAGAATAGCAGAACCCTGGAGGTGTTTGGCGGACCCGCAGCCGAACGAGACAGAGATGCGCTGACAGCGATTTACGACCGACCTGACAATATCCCCTATGTCAGCCGGCGCGGCGAGTATCTCTACAATCTCTGGAGGGACGCCAATAATCCACGCGGCCTCTGGCGGCGAACCACTCTGGAAGAGTATCGCAGGCTGAAGCCATCATGGGACATCCTGCTCGACCTCGATCAACTTGCGGTCAGCGAAGGCAAAGACTGGCTTCTGAACGCCACGGCCGCACCGCCTGGAGATCACTCGCGATGGATCTTGAGTCTATCGCGCGGCGGAAGCGATGCCGTCACCTTGCGTGAATTCGACTCAGACACGAAGCTCTTCATCCACGATGGCTTTGTCTTGCCGGAAGCCAAAGGCAGCGGCGTATGGCTCGATTTTGATACACTGGTGTTGTTAAGCTCTCATGGTGACGGCATGGCCGCGACCACCGGCTATGCGCGCACGGTGAGGCTGTGGCGGCGTGGTACGCATGTTGACAACGCGGCAGTGATCTTTGAGACCAAGGCCGCTCATGTGTCAGTCGGTTGCAGTGTTGACGACACTGTCGTGCCGCCCAGGATCTGGTTCCTCGATGCGACAGACGTCTCCAATTGCGTGGTCTGGCTGGGCGATGAAACGGGAGCCAAGACGAGGCTCGATTTGCCAAGTAACATCTGGATGCGGTCGCATCGCAACTGGCTTGCCCTGAAGCCGCGCGAATCCTGGTCTGTGGCAGGGCACACCTATGCCGCGGATACGGTGCTCGTCATCGCGCTGCCGGCATTCCTGGCGGGCAGCCGCCAGTTCGAGATTCTCTTCGAGCCGGGCCCGCGCCGCGCGCTGCAGAGCTTCTTTTGGAGTGCGGGCAAGCTTGCGCTTTGTATTCTCGACGAACTCCGCCCAGTGTTCGAGATCTGCACTCCATCCGATCATCGCTGGAACCGCGAGCAATTGGGCGGGCTTCCTGATCTTGGCGTCGTTGACATCTGGTCTCTCGATCGCAATCCGTCCGAGAGCAATGGCGACTTGCTGGCTCACGTCGAGGATCCGCTCACCCCGCCGTCTCTCATCCTGCTGGAGCGGGGCGTGGGCAGTCCCGGCGTGCTGAAGCAGGCGCCGAAGACGTTTGCCGCGGAGCACTGCGTGGTCACGCGGCACGAGGCCGTCTCGATCGACGGTGAGCGAATTCCCTACCTACAGACCGGCCCGGTCAGACAGACCGGCAACGCGCCGGTCCATCTGAGCGGATATGGCGGGTTTGGAATCTCCGTGAAACCGTATTACAATTCCGCGCTCGGTAAGCTTTGGCTTGACTGCGGCGGCACCACGGTTCAGGCAAATTTGCGCGGCGGCGGTGAGTTCGGCACGCGCTGGCACGACGCCGGCCGGCTGGCCGGCAAGAGATTGTCGCATGACGATTTCGCAGCCGTCGCCGCCGATCTCGTTAAGCGCGGCGTGACACAGGCCAAGCGGATCGGGGCCGAGAGTGGATCGAACGGCGGCATCCTCATTACCAACATGCTAACGCGATATCCTGGGCTCTTTGGCGCACTGTTCTGCACCGTCCCGCTGATCGACATGCGCCGCTACACCAAACTGCTCGCCGGGGCGAACTGGCTCGCCGAATATGGCGATCCCGACAACGCTGAGGAGTGGGAGTGGCTGAAGACCTATTCTGCCTATCATGCTGCAAGACCCGGGCAGTCCTATCCACCGATCCTGATGGCCACCAGCCGGCGGGACGATCGCGTCCATCCCGGACATGCGCGCAAAATGGCAGCGAAGCTGCAGGCGATGGGCTATGAGGCTTATTTCTACGAGCATGCCGCCGGCGGCCACGGCTATGGCAAGGACAACAGGGAGCACGCCGGCTTGTTGGTGCTGGGTCTGCGTTTCCTGAAGAGCAGGATCGGCTGGCTGGATACCGAGGACGTCAGCGACGTAGTGTAGTTGTTGGACGGCAGTTCGTGCGATGTCGACCGAGGCGGCTGCAGCTTTACGAATCTGAGGTGTCCACACCCGCACCACCTATTCGAGATGCCTACCAACGTTTGGACGCACGGTCCAATTCGTGGCCGTCGGGACCCTGGGCACCAGGCGTTTCTCTTCACCTGCCCGACAATGCGTCCGGAGTGTCAGGAAGGGGCCCGCGTGATCTTCACGACATAGGTCGGTAACGGGTTTCTTGTCTGCATCTAGGAAGCATCGCCGGTTCAAGTTGCCCTTCAAAGCGCGTCCGGAACGTCTTTTGCGGATTGTGCTTTGCATACGCGTCACATTTCGGCGACAAGATCAACTTTCAACGACACCAGCCGCCCTGCTCTTTGCCCAAGGGCTTAGATGAACCAGCGTACCGCCCTCGTAATAGCGCTGCCGGGCGCTCTTGTGATCGCAATTCTGTCAGCTTTCGAACATGAGTTGATATAACGGACATTCGAACGGACGGTGCCTAACTGCTTGGAGCGAAACACAAAACACGTTTGTGGCAGGTATGGCACGCCAGTTGCTCTTGGCTTTTCAGAAACGACTCTGGGGATGCTTGCTGGAAGGATTCGGCTTGCGAAGAGAATTGGAAAAATGAGTACTTCAGCGCAACACCAGGTAGCCTGCGGCGGCGGCGAGATCAGCGAGACCATGCAAGTCATGGCTAAGCACAACAGCTGCGGTACGGTCGGTGGGAGCGGCAAGGCCAGGTGCCGATCTCAGGCCGGCATCGGCAATGTGCCAAATGAGGTCTGGGAAAAGGTGAAGAACCATCCCTGCTACAGCGAGGAGGCGCACCATCATTATGCCCGGATGCATGTCGCCGTCGCACCCGCCTGCAATATCCAGTGCAATTACTGCAATCGTAAATACGATTGCGCAAACGAATCGCGCCCCGGCATTGTCAGCGAGAAGTTGACGCCGGAGCAGGCCGCCAAGAAGGTGCTGGCGGTCGCTTCCGCCATCCCTCAGATGAGCGTGGTCGGCGTTGCTGGCCCTGGCGACCCCCTGGCGAATCCGGACAAGACATTCAAGACCTTCGAGCTCGTCAATAAACTCGCGCCAGATATCAAGCTGTGCCTCTCGACCAACGGTCTGGCGCTAGCTGATCATGTCGACACGATTGCAAGACTTAAGGTCGATCACGTGACGATCACGATCAACATGATCGATCCCGATATTGGCGCAAAAATCTATCCCTGGATCTTTTACCGCCACAAGCGCTACACCGGCATTGAAGCTGCAAGCATCCTCAGCAATCGGCAGCTCCAGGGCCTGGAGATGCTCACCGCGCGCGGCATCCTGTGCAAAGTCAACTCGGTGATGATTCCCGGGATTAACGATCAGCATCTGGTTGAGGTTAACAAGGCCGTGAAGTCGCGCGGCGCCTTCCTGCATAACGTGATGCCGCTGATTTCGTCACCCGAGCACGGCACCGTGTTCGGTCTCAGCGGGCAACGCGGCCCGACCGCACAGGAAGTGACAGCATTGCAGGATAGCTGCGAAAGCGAGATGAACATGATGCGTCACTGTCGCCAGTGCCGCGCCGACGCCGTCGGACTGCTCGGGGAGGACCGCGGCGCCGAGTTCACCATGGAAAAGATCATGGCCATGGACATCAAATATGATGAACAGGCCCGAAAGGAGTATCAGGCCAAAGTCGAGAAGGCGCGCATTGCAAAGCTTGCGGCCAAGCAGGAGCAGCTTGCTGGGCTTGCCAGCGCGTCCAGCGAAATCAAGGTGCTGGTGGCGGTTGCAACCAAGGGCTCGGGATTGATCAACCAGCACTTCGGTCATGCCAAGGAGTTCCAGATCTACGAGCTCTCAACTTCGGGCGCAAAATTCGTTGGCCATCGTCCTATTCATTCCTATTGCCAGGGCGGCGATGGCGAGGACAGCAAGCTCGAAATCGCCATCGATGCCATCAATGACTGCCATGCCGTGCTCGTGTCAAAAATCGGCGGCTGCCCGAAGGCCGAATTGATCAAGGCCGGAATCGAACCGGTCGATCAGTACGCCTGGGAGTTCATTGATGGCTCGGCGATCGCCTGGTTCAAACTCTATCTCCATAAAGTCAATGAGGGGAAGATCAAGCACATTGAGCGGGTCGATCCGGCGGCCCGCCGCAATGCGCTGATTTCCGCCGCCTGAGGATGGGTTCAGACAATGCCGTTCAAGATCATCGCCTCGCAATGCACGGGCTGTTCGGCGTGCGAAACGCAGTGCCCGAACTTCGCTATTTCCGAGCGAGCCGGCGTTTTCCTGATCGATCCTGAGAAATGCACCGAGTGCGCCGCCTACTTTGATGAGCCCCAATGCGTGGCAGTTTGCCCGGTTGACAATACATGCGTGCTTGATACGGCGCTGCCGCGTCACCAGGCTGCTTGAGGGCCACGATGGATGTCACTACGACACTCGTTCAGAAACTCGGGCGGATGATGCTCCGCCTTCACGAGGTGCCGGCCACGACTTTCCCCTTCTCAGACCGGGTGGACGGCTCTCGCTGGTCGCTAACCTTTTCGCCAGTTGTCGACCCATATTCTGGCAACGCGCACGTGGGCGGGAGCGCTCGAGCTATTCCTGTCGACCCGAGGCCGCTGTCTTGGGTGTCAAGGATCAATTTCGCCGATGGACCCACAAAGGGCTGACCCGTCTTCCACGATATCAATCCAGTCACGTGCGGCCATCATTGAACAGGCGATATTCATGCCCGAGGCCTTCTTCAGTTGGTCATCCGAGAGAGGGCGTCCTCACCGAGCCGTGTCTTGGTCGCACGGTATCGAGCCGGCTAAGCATCATCACAGGGCGACAGGGCTATCCTATCACCTCGATGAAGGTGCAGAAATACACCTGCGCCGCGGGATGGCGTTCGGACCCGATCACGTGATGCGGAAACGAATTTCCTGCCACCGGTGCGGTCGGCGCCACCAAGTTGGAATTCGGCTGCTATGAGAGCACCTCGTGCGGGTCTTCCTGTTCTCGCTCAACGCCTATTGCCGACTTGCAGGTGCGTCTCGGGCAACCCGGCGAAGGACGGCAACTGTCGGAGGCTGCTGGGGCTTTGTCCGGCGGACGATGCTAGCGCCAAGGTGTTGTTGGGCGAGCGTATGGGCGGGACCGTGAGTGATCACGTCCACAATGCCCTCGGTTGGCGGGGTAATCAGGTCGACTCTGTCAGCTGTGCGCATCCCGCGCTGAAGCACGCGGCTCGCGGCCGGCTCAAGCACGCCCGGCTCGATGACAGACGCGCGTGCCGCGTCGATGGCTTCTTCAACATCAACGATGGGCTCACGGATAGTTGTCTCGATCGTCTCGATTTTAGGCTGCGGGCATTGATGTTGCTGCACCGGGATCCCGACAGGCTCATGCAATCCGCGACCCCAAGCGCCGCCGTGCGGGAATGGAGGGGGTCCATCGAGCATCATGATAGGGCGGTTCGTAAGCCCGGGCGCTCGCGAGGCGCGGTACAGTTGAACCATGGAGCGGGGACGGCAGCATGAGCAACATCGCCCGTGATAGTGACATCGTCGAGCTGACGGACGCCCCCTTCTTTGATTATGGTGACAACGTGCGGGCCAACCGCACCATCCGCAACGACGGCACCTATGTGGGCAAGGAGATCGGTGAGGTTCTGGTCAAGAAAGGCGAGCTTGGCTATGTCGTCTCGATCGGCACGTTCCTGCAACAATTTTATATTTATGGAGTCGAATTCCTCGGCTCCGGCAATCGCGTCGGCATGAAATGCAAGGAGCTCGATCTAGTCTCGCCAAGCCACGAAGCCGAGGAGCCGTTCTTGCCAGGAGCGGCACCCCGATGATCGAACCAAGATCGCCAAAATACCGGTCAGGCCAACGTGTCAAGGCGGCAATCGATCTGCTCAACGACGGTTCCTTTCCCGGCGCGTCGGCCGAAGAGTGTCTGGTCAGCGTCGGGTATATTGGTCAGATCGTCCAGGTCGGTCGCCATACGGGAGCGAACCTACCCATTTATATGGTCGACTTCGGCAAGCAGTTGGTGGTTGGCTGCCTCGAGGCAGAAATCTCTGCAGTCTAGGATATCGCGCAATGAACGCAGCAATCATCAGACGACATCATTCCGGATTGCCTGCGCATCCCAACGAGCTCGACCGGTGGCGGATCGTGCGCGCGCTGAAGAAGCGCGAGCACTACCGATATGTCTCGCCAAAGGTGACAGCGGTTGCTGGTGGCTATCTGGTCGAGAGCCCGTGCTGCTCAGGCAATATCAATGCGGAGGGCGGCCTCGTCGACGTCGCGCTGCTGCACCACGATAGGACTGCGGCGGCATGGCAGCTGCTCCGCAAAGATCACCGCAGGGGCCTTTGGGAGTGGCATTCAACCCATCAACGGCTTGGCCTGGCGACAGCGGTTCTGAACGCCGACCCTGAACGTTTGTTCTGGCAATAGATCGTGGAGATGGTGCTCGAAGGCGCCTTGACGGAGATCGAGTAGACGCTCGCCGCTATTCATACAGCCTCTGAGCCCTGCCTGACGCTCCGGCAGAAAGCTCCACATCTTGCCTGGATTTGTTGCGAGGCGTCCGAGATGACGCAGAATCCGTTCCGCCGGGTTGGAGGTTCGACCTGCATCTACTCGACAGCGAAGGTCACTGTTACAGATCACGAATGATCCGCAGCGCGCCGGCATTGTGCTGGCCAAGCGCTCTGGCAAATCGATCAAGCAATCGCCTGCCGGTGCCAAGCTCACACAGGACGGCTAGGCCCGCGGGTTGCTTGCCATGCCGTAGTGCCCGGCCCGGGAATATCAGGATCAGGTCGCTCGCTCGTCCATCGGGTCCATAAGACGGGGACAGGCGATGGTCTCCCAGAACTGTTCGCTGAGGACGGAATCGCCTGGGAACGTCAACGTGGCTTATTAAACCAAGGATACTGCGGTAGATGAAGTTTGGATCAGCGAGCCGTGCTCGATCTGCTGACGAGGAATAACGCTCAGGCTTTGTAAGATGTGCCTTTGTGAGTACTCGCCCTTAGGTCCACCGCCGTGCACTCGCCGTGAACGCCGGCTGGTGATGCGCGCGCAAGTGAGGCAGTGCGACTGTCCCGGCCTATCCGCTCTACTCCATCATTAGTATTCGGGCTTGGAAATATCATACTACAAACTACTGAGTGAAGTCGGCGCGTTCAAGCAGAAGCGCTTTTCGAGTTGTTGTTTCGAAGACGCATCGAGTGTCCCATCTCTATCGCTTGCTTCCATGTTGAAGGCGCTGACGTGCACGTGGAAAATCAGGTTTGTCACGCGAATAAAGATCCAGATGACAGAGGACAAATTCGCGTGTAGTTCCGGTTCTTATCTCAAAGAGAAAAATCCGCTTGAATGGTTGTCGATGACCATTGATATGGTAATGGGAAGCAGTTGCGTCTTCGCCAAAAACAAGACGCTCCAGGCAGATGTGCAAAGCGAAATCGGAGAACACGTGGCAAAAAGCACCAAGCGCAAAGAGTATAGTAAGGATGACGTCAAGCTGCTCAAGGCGCACTCAAAGGCCCGCACCCCTGTAGCTAGGGTTTCAAAGCTTATGAAGCGATCCGAGGGCTCTCTAAGACAGAAAGCACGTACCTTGGGGATTGGCTTGGGTCACCAGCGCTGATATCCGCCTTAATGTTCGGAAATTGACCGGCGTAATGATCGAGACGGCAAGGCGGCTTACGACCGCCAGGCCACCCGATCGCTTCAGGTGCCTGCGCCCAAGGGTCAGCTCGCGCCATGAACGAGCTGACCGATTTCCTGATAGACCGGCTCACTTGGCCTAAAACTCGTCGAGTCATGGTTTTAATCAGGGACTGATAAGCCCGACTCGTTCGTCTCATAGTGCGGCTTACATCGGTCAATATAGATTTATCGAGCCCGGAAATACGGTCCGCGAGCGTGCCGGCGGATCATCATCCCGGCCGGTAGACGTCATTCGGCGCTGAGCTATCTCCCTCTCCCTCCATCCTTATCGAGGCGCGACTACTGGAACCCTAGTTGCCCCGAAGAGGGAGCTTGGCCCGAGTCCGTGGGTGCCGGCATGTCGGCCTACAGCATTAGCGGCCTGCGGCTGACGCAGATCGCTCCGATGATGCTGCGGGCCGGCAAGGCGCAGAAAGAAGGGAATAGCCGCGGTCCGGCCTATGGCGACAACATAAAGGAACTCCGGCAGGAGATGTGCGTCGAGTAGGCGCAGAAGCGTACAAGTATTTTGTATGTTCATGCGTAGCCGCCTCGGCATCCTCTTGTATGCGGGATTTGTTATGAGGTGGGCAAGAGCGGTGAACCTTGTTCATCGTCATCATCGAGACCGTCGATTGGCCGCCACGACTGCCGCGCACGGACAGCGCGGCGGCCGCGGTAGACTCGATGGTGGCAATGAGATTTGAATTGCGTGCCGCACTCGCTAGCAGCAGGCCGCATTTGCGGTAAGATCGTCCGTATCCAGAAACGATTGAATCCGACGTCCTTAATTCGGGAGCTGCTCCTTGCTGCACTTTCGATATATTGCCTCAGGCAATTTTAAGCGTGTCGCCGCCGAT
Organism: Bradyrhizobium sp. 87; assembly: GCF_023073015.1. NCBI lineage: Bacteria > Pseudomonadati > Pseudomonadota > Alphaproteobacteria > Hyphomicrobiales > Nitrobacteraceae > Bradyrhizobium > Bradyrhizobium sp. 87. The sequence goes on along the minus strand of NZ_JADPIQ010000125.1, from coordinate 23,529 downwards.
TTCGCGGTTGCAAGGGCAGAGCTCATCCGTCTGTATCGCATCCAGAACGCGTAACGTGTCCGTCGGGCTGCGGCCGACATTGAGGCTTGTCGCATAGACATGCTGGACCGTGTTCTCAGGATCGACGATGAACGTGTAGCGATGCGCGATGCCATCACGCGATCGCACTCCAAGGCCATCGACCAGTGCGCCCTTGGTGTCCGCAAACTGCCAGATCGATAGACGGTGCAGATCCTTGTGCTCACGCCGCCAAGCGAGCTTGCAAAACTCGTTATCGGTCGAGCCACCAAGCACGATTGCATCGCGATCGGCGAAATGCTTGGACAGGCGAGCAAACTCAGCGATTTCGGTTGGGCAGACGAATGTGAAATCCTTCGGGTAAAAGAAGATGACTTTCCATTTTCCGGGGAAACTCCTCTCAGTCAGCGTCTCGAAGGCGCTCTGCCCGTTCTCCTCTGGCAGGTGAAACCCGGGCTTCACGCCTGTGATGTCGAACGGCGGCAACTTACTTCCAATTCCAGGCATATTGTCCTCACAGCATCGCGTCACACGGAAACAGCGTTCCGCGACTGGCAAAGCAAGCGATATGCCACCCCGCTGATGGCAAGTCCCATCATGCCGGTCGTGGAACATTCGCCTTTGATGATGGCGGTGTCCTCGGACCCTATCTGCACCGTGTGGTCTCCTCAATTGACTGGGCCCGGCATTCCCGTTGCGCGCTCCTTCGCCCGCCTCTCGCAGGGGAATCCACGCGCCCCGCTTTGTCGGTTTTCTGTCAGAGCCCTTGCCGCTGTCGGGTCCACCACAGCTTCCGGTCTCGGGCGCTGCGCTATTAGTCAAGCCTAATCAGATGCTTAACGCGCGTGCGAACGAATGGCACGCCAGTTGCTAACTGAATGCAGCAACAAGGAGTGAGGGCTGAGGGCACGCCGACGCCGATGGCGAGCGATGGCCTCCTTCCCGAAACCCGTGTGCCCACGTTTCTGAGAGAGAAACAGCCTCGCGCGTTCGGCGCGCAAAATTGGCAATCGGTTGATGGAGAGCAACATGTCTTCGCTGAGACAAATCGCGTTTTATGGCAAGGGTGGCATCGGCAAATCGACAACGTCGCAAAATACGCTGGCGGCTCTTGCTGAGCTGGGCCAAAGGATTCTCATCGTCGGCTGTGATCCCAAAGCGGACTCGACTCGCCTCATCCTGCACGCCAAAGCGCAGGACACCATTCTGAGTCTGGCGGCGAATGCCGGCAGCGTTGAGGACCTCGAAATTGAGGACGTCATCAAGCTCGGCTACAAGGACATTCGATGTGTCGAGTCCGGCGGTCCAGAGCCGGGGGTCGGGTGCGCCGGAAGAGGCGTGATCACTTCGATCAACTTTCTGGAGGAGAATGGCGCCTATGAGGACATCGACTACGTCTCTTACGACGTGCTGGGCGACGTCGTCTGCGGCGGCTTCGCGATGCCTATCCGCGAGAATAAGGCACAGGAAATCTACATCGTGATGTCCGGCGAGATGATGGCCATGTATGCCGCCAACAACATCTCCAAGGGTATTCTGAAGTATGCGAATTCCGGCGGCGTGCGCCTCGGCGGCCTGATCTGCAACGAGCGCCAGACCGACAAGGAGCTGGAGCTGGCAGATGCTCTTGCCAAGAAGCTCGGCAGCCGGCTGATCTACTTCGTGCCACGCGACAATGTCGTGCAGCACGCGGAGCTGCGCCGCATGACTGTGCTGGAATACGCGCCAGAGTCCAAGCAGGCGGATCACTATCGCAATCTCGCGACCAAGATCCACAATAATGCGGGACAAGGCGCCATCCCGACGCCAATCAGCATGGACGAGCTCGAGGATATGCTCATGGAGCACGGCATCATCAAGCCTGTCGACGAGAGCCTGGTCGGCAAGACCGCCGCCGAGCTCGCCGCTGTTTCGGCGTAGTTCATCTTGTCGGCCTTCTCGACCGGGGAAGGCCGACATCGTCCACTGCGGGACCTTTATGATTGGCACACAAAGCGAATTTGCCAATACAGTGTCATCTCCTGTATCAGCAGCTCACGTCGCCGAGCAGCGCGATGCGAGTGAGCTCTACGGGCTTCTGACCGGGCGCCATCCAACAGAAGTCGACATCAGCGACGATAACGATTTCGATCGCCATGTGCTCGCTTGCGTTCTCGCCGCATCCGCTATGGATGGCGGCCAACTTCCCGAACGGGCCGGCTTGACTAACCAGGAGCTCGATGCGCTGTTGGTGCAATACTTTCCATCGACGCCGATCAGGAGTTGTACCTGGCGCGAACAGTCCGCGTTACCGGCTCCTGACGAGACGATTATGGTGCGAGACCTCCTGCTTGCGCAACGTTCCACTCATGGAGAGGTCGGCGGCTGGCTCGCGACGATGATCGCGCGGCGCGCCATGGAGCCTAATCACCTGTGGGAAGATCTCGGTCTGCGGGAGCGGGACGAATTGTCCCGCCTCCTGATGCGCCATTTCGGGCCGCTGGCGGCTCGCAACACCAAGAACATGCGGTGGAAGCGCTTCTTCTATCGCACGCTATGCGAAGATGACGGTCTGGTGATGTGTACCACGCCGTTCTGCACGGAATGCAATGATTTTGATCTTTGCTTCGGCGAGGAGAGCGGGGAGAGCCGGATGGCCGGACGCCGGCGGGATCATCTGCGTCGTCTCGATGACTCCGTCCAAGCCATCCGAAGTTCGCAGGGCTGAGCTCATATTGGATGCCCGCTCCTCGGCGCGAGTCCCGGTGTATCGGACCAGCTTTCGGCCAACGGTCACATGACCGGACTGAGGGTTTGAAAAGACACCGGGTAAACAACTTCGCGCAGGCAGCCTAAGCAGGACGCGGCGGCGCCTGATCATCGGGCTTGATAACTGGTGGATGCGACCGTCACATTTACCGCCCAAATGTTCTATGTTGACGCGCGATCGAGGCCAACATCCGCCCTCTCGATCGCGCCCGCTGACTTTTTACGAACGACGACTTGTGGTTGGACGACCGGATGGCTCAAGAATCCTCTTCGATCAGCGCCGGGATGCACGCGCCTTTCCCTGAAGTGTTGCAGCTTGAGGTCAGGCCCGAACCGTTGCCCGGCTGCCAAGCTTCCAAGCTCGGCGCCTGCCTTCAGCTCGGTCGCAAGCGCACCGGACCTGGCGCTCCGCCGTTTCCACCCTGGCGGATTTGCGACACACCGGACTAATCTGAAATTCGACGTCATTCACAAGTTCTCGGGAATTCGAGCGGTTTGGCACAGCAGTTGCTGTACAGCTTCCGGCATAAACCTACGGAGCCGCTGATGGCGTTAGCTGCCGCAATCACCGCGCCCGACAAAGATCAGTCGAGGTCATAGTCCTTAATGACACCACCTTGCGCGACGGCGAACAGACACCGGGCGTGGCCTTCGCGACACCGGAAAATGTCTCGATGGCGCGTGTCGCTGGCCGCGGCCGGAGTCACGGAGATCGAGGCCGGCACGCCGGCGATGGGTCAGGAAGAGATTGCCGCGATCCGAGCGGTCGCCGAAGCTGGCCTCGCGGCCACGATCATCGGCTGGTGCCAGATAAAACCCGCGGATGTCGATGCGGAGATCGAGGCCGGTGTTTCGGTGGTAATCCTATCGATTCCATCGTCGGACGCGCAGATTGCGGCGAAACTCGGTGGCGCCGTTTGGCCGTGCTGGAGCGGGTGAAGCGCGTCGTGGCCCACGCTCGCGACAAGGGACTGGGTGTCGCGCTAGGTGGCGAAGACTCCTCGCGTGCCGATGTCAACTTCCTGATCGACCCACCGCATTGTGATCGGCGAGCATTCAGAGCTTGCCGCTATCACTTCGCTGTTGTCCGACTTGCAGCTTTCGGTCACCGCCGACGAAACCCAAACCATTCTCGCGCGCGTTCGCAAGCATGCCGTCGAGCACAAAGGCCCGGTTTCCGAGGAAACGGTGGTGGCGATGTGGCGCGACATTCATGAGAGATCGCTCCTCAACGGAGGGCGATCAGGTGGTCAGCCATGCGCTTCGCGCGATCAGGTTGGAACATTCGGGCCAGGACGGCTTCTGGTCGCGGATCTAGATGGAGGTTGAGAATGACGACGGACGGGATCCTTTCGCAATTGAACAAGGCCTCCGCGGCAGAGGAGTTTTTTGCACTGCTCGGCGTCGAGTACGATGCGAAAATCATCGACGTGGCGCGGCTTCATATTCTGCGTCGCATGGGTGAATATCTCGCGGGCGAGGAGTTTACCGGTGCATCCGATCCCGACATCGCCTTGCGTTGCAAGGCCACGCTCGAGCGCGCCTATGCCGATTTCGTCACGTCCTCCCCGATCGAACAGCGCGTGTTCAAGGTCTTGAAGGATGCGGCCGCACCACAATCGAACAAGCATCCAGAATTGGTGCAGCTCGGTTCTTTGGAGTGAATTCAGTTTATATCGTGCTCTGGAGCGTGAAGGTTCAGAGAACCTGCCAACCACCCAGGGCGCCGAATTCAAACGCAAGTTGCAGTTACGGCCGCGGGTCCGCAGCTTGGACACTCGGCTCCCTAAGAGCCAATCACGGCTCAGCGCTGATATTTCCGTCGTTTCAAGCTGGTGCCCATGGTGCACCTATCTCCTGCAATTGTACGCCGGCAGCGGGGAGCACATATTTGGCGAGGTAAGAGCACCAAGATGCGGATGACTGTCTTCTGTCGCATTCTGGACATAGGTCCAGCACCGTGTCGAATGTTCCGATCCTCATGAGAGGCTGCCAATCCGATTTCCTTCAGTAAGATTCTGTATTGGCGGTCAATTTTCATCGTCTGCCCAATTGGTACGACAATTGCTGACATTTACTCAGCTAGTCTGGAGAAACGAATGCACATCTTGGTCCGCATCGAGTTTGTTTTTGACGCCGCGCAGTTTCGCGCGCGCTGCCTGTCGACACCATGATACGTCGCGACGCCAAAGCGATGGTTGCATATTCCGACCCGGCTGAGCTGAAAGCTGCGCGTGATCCGCGCCAAAGATTCGTCGACGAAATCACTCCCGCTGGCCGATCTATGGCCGAGGTTTTCCGGGCGGCGCCCTTGCTCTCCGGCGCTGGTCGCGCGGCGCCGTTGACGGGCGGCTTCACCGCCGGCCCTCGTGCCCTCGCCAAGAGTTGCGGGCGTGTCGCTGCAATCGGGAATATTGCGAGGGCATTCGGAGTAATGGATCGCGTTTTCACCGGCAAGCTCGCGGCCGGCAAGGGGACCAGCCGAGCCTCTGGCAGGTCCTCGGTCTGTTCAAGCTCGGTTGCATCTCGAAGATGAGGGGGACCAATCGATCGGATCGAGTGACCGCGCGGTTGCGTGCCTCACTAGTTCCATTGCCAAACGGTGACCCAGAATGCCGAACCGGGAAAGAACGCCCAAGCGCGTGCTTCCTGGCTCGTCGATCAAGGTCCAGCAACGGGTGTCTGGGCCCCGCGCTGCTGCCAGGCAGTGTTGAAAAAATGGCGGCGGGCACGCGGCCGAACTTTAACTGAAGCAATCTTCACCCGCGAATTCAAAGCTGGAGGCGGAGCACGCTTCGCTGGCGAGCCGCTACTGAACACGGATGGGAGTACAGATGATGAGCACCGCACCCAAAAGCGCAGCTCCGGCCCCGGGTGGTGGTCGCGCGGCGACCAAGAGGGAGCTGCCCGAACGATTCAAGGCTTATAGGCACGTCTGGGTCTTCATCGAGCAGGAACGCGGGATAGTGCACCCCGTCTCCTGGGAGCTGATGGGTGCCGGCCGCCGGCTCGCCGACAAGCTCAACGTTGACCTCGCCGCGGTTGTCATCGGCCCGGTCGGGGAGACAACGCAGCAGGCGGTCGCCGAATCCTTCTGCTACGGCGCCGATCTTGCCTATATCGTCGCGGATGATCTCTTGGCCGATTATCGCAATGAATCCTACACCAAGGCCCTGTCAGAGCTGGTCAATACGTACAAGCCGGAAATCCTACTCCTAGGGGCAACTACACTGGGCCGCGACCTCGCCGGCTCAGTGGCCACCACACTGCTCACCGGTCTAACTGCCGACTGCACCGAGCTCGATGTCGATGCCGACGGCTCGCTTGCAGCGACCCGGCCGACGTTTGGCGGCTCACTATTGTGCACGATCTACACACTGAACTATCGTCCACAGATGGCAACCGTCCGTCCGCGCGTGATGCCGATGCCCGAGCGCGTGACCGGTGCCGTCTGGCGCGTCATCTCGCATCCGCTCGGGCTTGTAGAGGAAGATATCGTCACAAAAGTGCTGTCGTTCCTCCCGGACCGCGATTCTACAAAGTCCAACCTTGCCTATGCCGACGTGGTCGTCGCTGGAGGGCTCGGTCTGGGATCGCCTGAGAACTTCCAACTGGTACAGCAGCTCGCGGACGTGCTTGGCGCCGAATATGGCTGCTCGCGGCCGCTGGTCCAGAAGGGCTGGGTCACCGCGGACCGACAAATCGGCCAGACCGGGAAAACCATTCGGCCAAAGCTTTATATCGCGGCCGGTATTTCCGGCGCGATCCAGCATCGCGTTGGCGTGGAGGGGGGCGACCTCATCGTTGCCATCAACACCGACAAGCACGCTCCGATCTTCGACTTCGCCCATATCGGCATCGTCACCGACGCCATTCGACTGTTGCCCGCGTTGACCTCTGCATTCCGCGCGCAGCTGTCGCCGCACTCGCACGACCGCATCGCTGGCTAGGGGAGCTTGTTATGATCGAGGAAAGATTCGACGCGATCGTCGTCGGTGCTGGGATGGGCGGGAATGCGGCAGCGCTTACCATGGCCGAGCGGGGCCTAAAAGTGCTGCAACTGGAGCGCGGCGAGTATTCGGGGTCGAAGAACGTGCAAGGCGCCATCCTCTATGCCGACATGCTGGAGAAGCTGATCCCGAATTTCCGAGAAGATGCACCGCTTGAGCGGCATCTCGTCGAGCAACGCTTCTGGATCGTGGACGAGCGTTCGCACACGGGGATTCACTATCGCTCCGATGATTTCAACGAGGAGAAGCCGAATCGCTACACCATCATCCGCGCGCAGTTCGACAAATGGTTCTCGCAGAAGGTCCGCGAGGCCGGCGCCACGGTGCTGTGCGAGACCACGGTGACCGAGCTCCTCCAGGATTCCCATGGGAGGGTCGTCGGGGTGCGCACAGACCGAGATGGGGGTGAAATCCATGCAGATGTCGTCGTGCTGGCCGAGGGGGTAAACGGAGTGCTCGGGACGGGTGCGGGCTTAAGAGGGCGGCCGAAACCGGACAAGGTCGCACTCGCGGTCAAGGAGATGCATTTCCTGTCGCGCGAGACAATCGATGCTCGCTTCAATCTCAAAGGCGACGAGGGGCTCGTCATCGAAGCCGCCGGAACCATCTCCCGCGGCATGACCGGTATGGGCTTCATCTATTCCAACAAGGAATGCATATCGCTCGGTATCGGCTGTCTTGTTGCCGATTTCCAGCGTACTGGCGAGACGCCTTACGGCCTCATCGAGGGCTTCAAGCGTCACCCGTCCGTCGCGCCGTTGATCGAGGGTTCGGAAGTAAAGGAATATTCCGCGCATTTGATCCCCGAAGGTGGATACAGAGCGATCCCGCAGCTTTGTGGTGAGGGCTGGGTCGTTGTCGGAGACGCCGCCCAGCTCAACAACGCCATCCATCGCGAGGGGTCCAATCTGGCGATGACGTCGGGCCGTATCGCCGCGGAAGCGATCTGTCTTATCAAATCGCGAAATGATCCGATGACGGCCAAAAATCTTTCGCTTTACAAAAAACTCCTGAATGAATCCTTCGTGATCAAGGATCTGAAGAAGTACAAGGATATGCCGGCACTGATGCACACCCACTCGCAGAACTTCTTTCTCACATATCCGCAGCTCTTCTCCAAGGCGATGCAGGATTACGTGCGCGTCGACGGCACACCAAAGCTTGAGAAAGAGAAGCTGATGCTGAGCTCGTTCATCAAGGCGCGGTCGTGGAGTGGATTGTTCAGCGATGCCCTGCGCATTGCCCGGGCCTGGCGGTGATCATAAACCAAAGACAACGACGAACGACGGAGCCAGAAACAATGCCGAGCGAGCCATCCCGACGTGTCGAAGACAAACTATTCTACAACCGCTATCTCGTTGATTCCGGCCGCGCCCATATCAAGGTGCGGCCGCACACCACACCTTCGTCGCGGCTCTTATCGATGCTGAAGGCCTGCCCTGCACGGTGCTACGAGCTCAGCGATAAAGGTCATGTTGAGGTGACAGTCGACGGGTGTGTCGAGTGCGGCACCTGCCGGGTGATCTGCGAAGAAAGTGGTGATATCGAGTGGAGCTACCCACGTGGCGGTTACGGTGTGCTATTCAAATTTGGTTAAAGCTTCGGGGTAGGGCTGATTGGCAGGCTGCGGCGTTGTGGCGGTACAACGAGATCACGCGCGAGTTTGAGATTTCGCCTGATTCAATCGAGTCCCGATCTTTCCATCTACCGGGCAGGCCCTTCCCAGGTTCCGCTACAATATGCCCGGAGATACCCAAAGCGAGCCGGATCCGAAACAGGGCGCAACGCATTGGCGGGAATAGGTCGTCCATCTCGGATCCGACCGATCCTGGTTCTCTTCCCCAAAATCTGCCCGGTTTCGTCCTTCTTGGAGTTCGCGGCGATCCGCCTGCCGCCACTGCCTCGCAACGCTGCCTATCACCTCCGACATCCAGGCTCGCATAGCCGAACTGAGAAGCTTGCCGCGCGAGAAGCTCGCTGTGCGGTGTTCATGCTCCCGATGAATGCAAGACGGCAGGGCGAGTTGATACGACATGCGATCGAGAGGCGTGCCGAGGTCAACTTGGACTTTGATCCGCCGCCGAACGCTGATTTCGCGACCTATCTCGCAAATGATGTGGTCTCGACCTTACGCCACCACGTTGCTGACCTTCCGGCCTTGCTGGACCTGTTGGTTGAGCGAGCGCCTGACGTCTGCTTCACCGTCGATCGGAAGGAGGCCGTTTCGCTGCTAGCCGCAATCATTCGCGAACAGCGGCTCGAAGGAGTCCTTGAAGGCCTCTAGGCTCGCCGGGCTCCTGAACCAGCCAGCGAAGGATCGCCATGCCGGGGTCGGTTCGGAAGCGGATTTCAGAGGAGCTGCCGAGCGTGCGTGAGTGTCCAGGGCGCTTTGAGGGACAGTCCTGCAAGATGGAATGTCCAGAGCGGATGGGGACGTCAGAAAATCTCGGCGCCTGCTTGCGAGGTCAAAAGCGCCTCGAAATTCGCGGCGTAGCTCCTTTGTCATCCGTTTCCCGTTTATCGCTGGCGCGGAGCCGCTATGCACGTCCGGTCGCAGTCCCCGGCTGCGTCAAGATCGGCGACCTTCGCGTTAGCGAGGACGAGATCCGCATTCTGAGCTTTCATGTTCAGTTGCAGCGCGCGTTTGCCCGCTGGCGGATCATGGAACCGTTCGCTAACAGCCATGCAAGGGAAATCACGGCAGGACACGTCGACCGAGCCGCGGCGATGTGCCAAAGCGGCGAAAGGCGGTCGCTCAACTCGTTGAGGCGTCCTGGTGAAATCGACAGCCCTTGTTTCGGTAGTCGCTGGCTGTGCCCTGGGGGCCGCGGCCCTGGCAAGTATTCCGCGAGCAAGTCGAGAATAGCAGAAAAGCTGAGTGGCGGCCCGCTGCAAATTGGGCGAAAGGGCCTTCTTGGGTGGCGCTGCATCGTCGACATGAACGCTCCGCCGAGCGTCTGCCATAAACCCCCTATCCTTGCTCGAGGCCGGGAAATACGCCGAACTCGCGTCGGCTATTCGCTGTCTTCGCGAGCCGCACCGGCTTTCGCCGAACGTCGTGTCCACGAGCACGCCGAAGACTCAGCCGAAATCCGCAGCTGAGTACGGCCGAACGGCGCGTCCCACATCAATGCCGGCCAGGTCGGTCAGCAGGCCTGCTCAAACCCCACGAAAGCGCCTCACGCGCTGCGGCCAGCCGCACGTCAGTGACCTGCTGCAATAATCTGAAAGCATCCGATCGCAACTTCCATCACGATCAGCACGACTATAACCCACTCAAGACGCAGCGAGCGCCGTGTGTCGATAATGTCCGTCAGTGCGTTAGCCGTTCCGGAGATGGCCGACAGCTTGCGCTCAAGCATCTCAAGACGCTCCTTCAGTTCGTATTCGTCTTTCAGACGCGCATAGAGCCGCTCGAGTTCCGGCTTCTCCCAGAGTGCGTCGGGCTTTTCGGCAATCGCGATGCGGCCCGCGACGCGCTGCTCGACCAGGAGCGCATTGCCGATCAGTTGGAGAATGCCCTTGCGGCCCCGCGGCGTCCGGCCGCGCTCGGCCAGTTCGCGTGCAAAGGGTTCGATCACGTCGAACACCGCGGCGACACGGCGCTCATCTCGCTCCAGCGCCGTGCTCTTGGCTAGCGTATCGGCGATCAGCAGCAGCCGATCGTCACTAAAATTTCTAAGACAAATCCGCCCGCCCGGCAGGATGACCTCAGCGCTCTGCTCGTTGCAGAGCTGCGCCTGCGCGCTGTCCTCCTCACAGGAGGTGAGTTCACCGATGACGCGCGGTATCAGGGTTTCGATCAGAGCGGTTTCTTCGGAGGGCGACAGCCCGATGAGCACTACAACGCCATAGCGGAAGACCACGACAAGGCCCGCATGAATGCGGAAAGCGACCGGCGTCGAGGACACCAGCGTTCCGATTTCCAGAGCCGACGGGTTGATACGATCCCCGAGCATGACTGCCCGAATGCGCAGCACCGAGGCGGCCGCCGTCTGTCCGGAGACCACAGGCTTACCGGGCGTAAGTTGATCCATGTTCACTTTAGCATCCGGTTTGGCGCCACTGCGACGCGATAGCGTTCCCCCAGAAACACGTCCAGAACTTCGTCGCAGATGGTGCAGCGGAATTTGCCGGGCGCGTTGCTGAGAGATGACGCTGAGATCCAGCAAATGCCGGCTCCAGAGTTTGGATGGGTGGTCTCTACTTCATGTTCGTGCATGCTTGCCCGCAAGCTCAATCGAACGCCCAGCAAAGCTCTTCGAGGAATTCGACGATCCCCGGCCGCCAAACATTTGGCTGCGCCGCAGGCGCCTTCCTCGAACAACGTCGAGCAAGATTGATGCCGAACCGGTGTCTTCGCGCCAGCGGCGTCAGGATTTCCGCTTCAATGGGCGAGCGAAAATGATCGATTGGAACGGCGCAGGTTGATCAAAAAGCTGGTCGCGATGTGTGTTCAATTTCCTCCAGAGCATGTCGGCTACAGAACACGGCGAATATTGGGCGCCGCACAAGCGTTCAAAGCGCAATCAGAGCCTTAACCGCGGCAGCGGCGCTGGCATAGCTGTTGCTATGAAATGTCGCAAAGACCGAGCGAAGGCTGAGTGCAGACCTGGTCCGATCGGGCGAAAACAGCACGTTGCCCGTGGACCGAGGATGGGGAAGGTGAAGTGCCGTTTCCAACCGTCAGCCACACGAACGTCGCGGCAAATTCTTGAGCCAAGGCCCGAGTACAACGGCAGAAAGGACTAGAGACCGTGCATATCGAACCGGGAATAGTAACAGGCGCCAAGTTCGTATTGAGCTGCGCGACAGGCATTGCGATGGGCTGCGTCGTGGCCAAGCTTGTTGTCGAGGCCATACACGAGCGGCGCGCTCTGTCATTTGCTGTGCAAGCCATCGCGGCGACGGGCCTTGTGTTCACGTTATTCGAATTCCTGCCGCACTTTGCGGTTTGGGCCTCGGAAGTGCACCTCGTCCTGGGCTCCACGCTGTTCCTCTTGTTTGGCGCGGCGCCGGCGGCCTTAGGTCTTGCGCTCGGCCTCTTGCTGCAAAGCGTCCTCTTTGTTCCGACCGACCTGCCGCAATATCGGATGAATGTCACGACGCCTCTAATACCGCTGTTTGCGATCAAGGCGCTCGCCAAGCGCCTCATTCCATCCAAGGCTGCCTATCGCGATCTGCAGTACAGCAAGGCGCTTTCGCTCTCGACTGCGTATCAATCCGGTATCGCTGTCTGGATCGCGTCTTTGGCGCTCTATCGCGCGGGCTTCGGCGCCGCCAACCTCGGCAAAGTCGCATCGCTCGCGGTTTACTATGCAGTTGTGGCCTTGGTCGAGCCGCTGGCTGATCTGGCTGCGCTGGCGCTCGGGAAACAAATTGGGCGGCGTGAGTGTGAGGGGATCTGTCGCCTACCGCTCGCAGAAGGCATGTTGCGGTCGAAAGCAACGATGGCCGCCATCTCGGCCGCTTTGCTCAAGCGATACGTACGCTTTCCCCGATAGCAGCCGGCTGCAGCGATCCCGGGCGACGCGCACTCGCTGTTATCCGCGAGGGGGCCGACTTTAGGCTCATTCCGCACAAGGCGACCAGGAAATCATTTCTCGCCGAATTGCGGCCGGCCGTCTGCGCCGGCCCGGTCGCTGGTGATCGGACGCGCACTACCGATTTCGACCTGCCGGTGCGTGATGTGGCGAAGGCGAACTGCCGCCATGACGTGGAGGAATGGCGGGAAGCGCTCAGGGCAGCAGCCTGGTCGCAGAGCATCTGGGACGAGGTTGGACACGAGGGCGTCTTGCGCTGCTGATACACTGGGAGTCATCCGTCGAACGAGCTTATCCATGCAACATTGGCAGCCTCCTCAGCACAGCCGCGATGGACCGCCGTTCGGCGGCTTCCCATGCTCTGCTGCACTCGGCCGGAATGTTCGCAGTTCGACAAAGAAGATCGCCATGTATGGATTGATCGTGGTGTTGACCACGCTCGCACTGTGCAGCATCGTGTGTGCCGGCGAATTGACCGGGCCGGCAAAGGTCATCAGCACCGACACCCTTGAAATTCACGGGACACGCGTTAGGCTCTTAGGCATCGACGCGCCGGACAAGTCCCAAATGTGCCGAGATATCAACCTCAATCCTTATCGATGTGGCCTCATGGCCGCGAGCGATCTTGAAGCCTTCATTGCAGAGCGCGAAGTCAGTTGTCTGTCAGTCCTGGAGGATGAGTGTGGACGGACATTGGCGATCTGTTCAGCTGATGGCATCGATCTCGGAGAATGGTTGGTGCGCAACGGTCTCGTGCTCGATTGGGAGCGATACTCCAGGGGCCGATACCGCGCTGCGCAACGCGCGGCCGATCGTGCCGGACTGGGCTTGTGGGCGGGCAGCTTTGCCGTACCTTGGCTATATCGAGCGTGCATTCGGTTAGGTGGTGGACCAGCCAGCTGTTCTGACGACGCGAATGCTCACCCTTGACCGGTATTCCTCACACCAGAATATATGCCAGAGTCGTTCCGCACAAAGTGACCGTCACGGGCGAGCTGGCGTCGGGCCGCGAGTGAGCAAGCTTACCACTGCCGCGCCACCATGCTCAAAAGGGGTAAGATGGTCTCAAGCTCTCGTAAGCGCGAAAGTCGCAAGACAGAAAATCGCGAGCTCCACAGGAACGCCATGGTTCTCGCCCTAACTCTTCGGAATCATGGACTCGCGGTCATGCCAAGGCGGCGCCTTTTGAGTTCGAGAGAGAGCCGCATTTACTCGGAAGAATGGGGGGCTCTCCCAAAACAAAGGCGTGGCACGGAACAACAATCAGTTCCGCCGGGTACGGGTTGAGCGAAAGAAAGAAGGCCAGTGGCGTTCAAGGCACCATTGGGCGAGGTAGGCAACGCGATTGAGGCTTGGATGCAGCCTACCTCCACTCCATTCGACCCAAACTTTCAGGTTTGACAAGCCCAGGGCTCGCAGCCTGATTCCCAGGGCTCGCAGCCTGATTCCCAGAGGTCGCCAGATGCCGTCCCACCAAAACTCGTACACTCGCACTCAAATCTGATGCAGCAAGCCGGTGTGAGCGCTTGCTCAACGCCCGGCTCCGCGGGGCTTATCGAAAGGACGATAATCGAATTGGGCCCTTTGCCGCGCGGGAACGCCGCATAGGTCCCTTCCCGGACTTTCGCTGCTGTTGGCGGTATCGGCGGCGATTGCCTTTTCAAGCCACGGCTGCTCCGATTCACGCCAGAATTTGGCCGGGCGCGTAACAAGCTGAACACCACACGTGCGGTTTCGGCGACAAAGACGTGTGGACCTGCCTTGCAGGCGCCGATCACAAGAATGCCTCAGAAGACAATGCAGCTGCTCGTTCGGTTGGAAACAGCACGGCTCGCTGACGACTGGCCGGAGATCCGCTGAATGAGCAAAACCGCATGCGAGGAGCGCAACTGCTGCGGCAGCCCCAACAAGAACGTCAGATCGCATATCACCTACCGAACACGAAGTGCGCGCCTTCCAGAACGAAACGTGAGCCACTGAACTCGCAGCGTCGCTCCCATAACCTAGTGGTGTGCAGACTCTGTGCCGACGGGCACGATGCAAGCGCCTGGCCTTTTTCGATCGCGATGTCGCCAACCCGACAATAGCAGTCATTGCTCAAACAAGCCCCGGGTTTGAGGTCGAACACGAATCGAATGCCGGGCGCCGGCACCGCCGGCTCGCTGATTTCAGTGAACGCTCCTGCGAAAGAGATTAGGTGATCGACCTTCTTTGCAACCACACAATGAAGTCGCACCTTAATTCGAGGCGCAGTGCTGAGCTCAGTCAAAGACCGCAAGCTCACCTCTGCGGTCTAGGAATTGAACTGGGTCGGCAGTTCCTGATGATGCCGACGCGGCATGGCCGGAAGCGGTCCGAAACAAACGAACACGATCTGCCGATCTGCATCTTCTCCCCTGCTGCTCCGGAGATCAGGCATCGTATAACTCCGGCAAGCGACCTTTCTTGACCGTCTCCCCGAGATCAGCCCCATAGCTGGGTTTCATTGCTGTTCTATTCGCACGGCGATCTCGGAAGCGAAATTGTTCGTGCCGTTCTAGGTGGTGCTATTGTGCCAGACCGATGCAGGTGGGACCCTGATGGGCAGCTGGCGTATCGTCCGCACTAGGGCTTTCGCGTGACGACCAAGTCGCGGCCAGATGGTCTCGGCCCAGAGGCCTTGCATCCGCTCGTTGTTCTTGGCGACTTCCGTGCCACTGTCGGCGCCGCGCCGCTCGGCGGTGCGCTGGAACGTGGCCAGCTCGATCGTCCATGCCAGGAGAATTAGCGTGCCGGCCTCGGCGATCGTTGCGGCGCTGACCTGGTGGGGTCAATGCTTTCGGTGTTTTCGTTAGGACACGAGCTTCAGCCCGACAATGCCGGCGACGATCAACCCGATGCTGGCAAGGCGAAACGCGGCGGCCGGTTCTCCGAACAGGATGATCCCGAGCGCTGCGGTGCCAACCGCACCGATGCCGGTCCAGACCGCATAAGCAGTTCCAATGGGCAGCGTCTTTAGAGCAAGGCCGAGCAGGATCACGCTGCCGGCCATGGCCGCGAGCGTGAGCACGGACGGAACGGGCTTGGTAAAGCCCTCCGTGTATTTGAGGCCGATTGCCCAGGCGACCTCCAGCAGGCCGGCGGCCAACAAAATGCTCCAGGCCATGGCGGCCCTCCGTTCATGGCAGGGTCGTCCCCGCGGCTGATGTGGTGATGAGCGCAGCGCCATCCTTGCCAGGGCTCGCGATTCGCTTCGAGCAGAGGTCAACTTCTCTCAAAGATCAGCATTCCGACGTTATTGGTTCGGCGAATTCACACGATCGACAAAGCAGAAAGCCATCCGTTCCGTTCATGCGATCGGCAATGTTGCAAAATGCTGCCCCCTCAAAGAGATCCTTGTACCTGTCGCGGAGGAGGTTGCCCAAAACGTGTCGTCGCTCAAAATCCATGCAGCAGAAAGTAACGTCGCCGTTTGGGAGAAGAACATTACGATATTGCCGTTCGTCAGGACATGTCAGTGCTCCAACGATTGGCTGCCGCGCTCCAACCATCTTCTCGCCGTTGCCAGCCCTGCTGCGCGGCGGACGCGAACGAACCAGCGCTTCGTCAGGAATTATGCCGACAAGGTCGGGATGCACCTCGCCCATGACTATGAAGAGCAACGATGAAAAGTCGGCATCGACAAGTTGGCGCATCAAATCGACATAGTTGCGCTTGACGAGACCATTATCCATGTGCGTGCCGTCATCCAAAACATGCACTAGGAAAACGCGGAACTGCAGCGCACGCAAACGTCTTAGATCCCGCCCGTTCATTCCTACCAGGGTTGTGAAAATTCGGATTCCATGGCCACACGCATAGGCATGCTCAACCATTTCGGTGCAAGCTGGATTGAGCCAAGGCTCCGAATATCCGGAAAAGCTAATGTCGACGGCTGCTGGTACGCGCGCCAGACATCGCTTGAAATCTTGGAGAGAAAGATGCTTCACGTCGGATATCGCTCTTTGCCGTTCGGCAAACTTGTCTTGCGGACAATAAGAACATCCGACGACACAGCCAGTTGTCGTAGTTATCTCCAAGACCCTGCCGCCACTGATTGCAGAGCGCAGCTCCTGTGGAGTCATCGATTCTATATTGTCCACTTCCGCGCTCCGCGTTTGGAACAAAGAGATATTGAGGGGACCGTCGATTTGCATCTCATGCCGGTTCGCTCATGCTTCAGTTCTCGATTTGTCGTCCACCAGCGCGACTCGGCATGGTCGCAAGCGCGATCGCGGCAGATGAAGAATGCGCCACGGCTCTCTCCCATAACACCCCAGTCCAGCAGGATTGGACGGCTGCCGAATGCACATCCGTCGATGGGGCTCGTCTAACGTCTCGCTTATTTCAAGAAGCATCTCTCATGCCATTGGCGGTACTGTCCTTAACTCGACACGTCCGCGATGAATGTCCTCCCAAATGCGCGACCGAGGTGAAACTCTACGCAATCGATAGAGTACAATATGACGCTACGTACGATTCAAGCTCTCTCGAAAATGAGCTGAATGACAGCTTTCTTATGAATCTTGACGGTGTAGCCTGCCCCGAGCACCACGTCATCATGATGGTTGGCATCGACCCGCGAAGTTCCGATTGCGAATGCCCTTGGCTCCGGTCGAGATTGCAAAGGTTCACCTTCGTGCAGCAAATCGCGAACTTCAGCGGTTAAAAACGTTACTCAACATAGGAGTGAGCTGGCGCGATTTGCGCGGCTCCGCTAAGTGGTCGACCGCGTCTTCTTACTGTCAAGGAAAAAAATGGTCCCTCACGCCTGTGAATGCCGGTTCAGATTACGCACTCGAAATCGATGGGCGACACAACACTGAATTTGCGACGAGAGACGGGGCCAAAACAGGCGCACGCGAGCTGAAGAAGCGGTTTCTCATGCTGCGAGTGAGAATCTATGACGCGCAAGCCAACACTCGAGAGGACGTCGCGTGAGGCTGGTCGATCGATCGCAGCGACGGCAGGTGCTGACTTCTTGCTGACAAACATCGCCTTGAAATCTATATCAAGACGAGCACGGCAAAACAGGGCGGTGGCGGCACGGTACAAAGTCGCACACAGAAAGCACCACAACGGATTGGGCCTATCTGCCGACGAGCGCCGATATGACCGGGAAGTCCTCTCTTCAGCAAGCTCACAGATGTGAGCTCCGCACGTCGCGAGCCACCCGTCGAGTCTTGCGATCGAGAGTTTACACGAGCCGGGAACAACTCTTCGATTCATCATCGGCACCTGCCTGGTATATGTTTGCCCTCAGGCCGCGGTAATATCGTGATCGCGATGACAATCTCCTCATACAGCCTGACCACAACCTATGCACAAGTTCCGAGTCCGTCGGGTTTTTCTTTCCAGGCTGTTGCACGGCGATCTCCGCGGCATTGTTCAGCGATAGCGGCCCGAACGTAAATCGCACGGGAGGAGGGGCTCTCTACAACAAATGCTGCTCGGATGATCCGCTCGACAGCAGCTATCGCCTCGACGCGATCACTGTGGCGGCGCTCTTTGGCTTGCGCTATATAGGTTTCTGATTCCTAGTGGAGCGAGTAACTCGAACCTCACCAGACCATTATGAGCGGCAGACTATCGATCGGATTGGTTGATTTTGCTGCAGTTTCGTTCGAGCTCGATCGCTTTCTTTGCGGTGCGTTCACGCCGTTTCTGGTGCGATATTGGTGCGGTTGAATTTCGACCTTTAGTCTGTGGAACAGGAGGTCGGTGGTTCGAGCCCACCCAACTGTACCACCGTTGCGGATAACTCCGCTTTCCCAGCAACTTACTGATAGACCTGATGTATTTGCGCCGCCTAAAATACAAAAGGCGCTACAAATGGCATTGCGGATGGTTGAGTTAGTTCGAGCGAAGGGTGGCGGTTTCATTGCTCGAAAAGGCATCCCGGCCGATGTGCGCGACGACTACGAGCGCTTGTACGGCGTCCGGTGGGAATCTCAGCTTCGCATACCGAGCGGGACGCCAGTCCCCTTTGCAAAGTCGCAGCAAGGCGAGTGGTTGGCTGAGATTGAAACGCGCATCGCCGCGCTTCGAGCCCAACGGAACGGCGAAGGTCAGCCGCTCACTCGACTTAATGCCATCGCTCTTGCTGGTCGCTGGTACGTCTGGTTCGTGAAACAGCACGAGGCCAACCCCGGGCCTGCGAAATACTGGCGGGAGTTCGGCGATCACCTCGTTTGGAACGTGATCTATCCCGAGGCGCCCGAGAGCTATCATGAGAACCCCAAGGCCGATCCAAATTGGGACTGGGCCAAGGAGCCGGACGCGCGTGAAGCGGTAAGGCCGCAAGTCGCTGAGTTGGCACGCGTGGCAACCTTCCTCGCCGGCGAAGGTAAAGCTTTGAACCCCGCTGCATACGCGCTTTTTGTCGATGCAGTGAGCGACAATCTCTTGCTTGTTATCCGGCTGCTGGAGAGGCGCGCGAACGGTGACTATTCACGCGATGACAACCCGGACGCCTTCCCACCGTTTACAGACGGATACGTACGGGCGTCGGGTGTAAGCTGCTGGGACTTGTTTGAGGCCTTCGTCATTGTGACCAAACCGGCGCCCCAGACGGTGGGCCGCTGGCGAGCTGTATTTCTCGAAATGCAGCGCGAGTTCGCCGAGGTAGGAGCTGATGGAATTACTGACGACGCTGCCCGCAAGTGGGTACATGGATTGATCACTGAAAAGCGAACGGCAATCACCGTTCGGGAGATTTGGCTCTCGGCTTCACGGCGCGTGTTTGGCTGGGCGCGCGAGCACAAACGCATCCGACAGAACCCCTTCAGGGAAGTGAAGGTGGACGTGCCTCGCAAGATGCAGACGAGAGAAGATGGACGCAACTTCACCAGCGCTGAGGCCAGCATGATTTTAAAGGCCAGCCTTTCGTTTGCGAATCCTGCCACACCGACCGAGAGGGCGCGTCGATGGGTGCCGTGGCTCTGCGCCTACTCAGGGGCGAGACCGGGGGAGATTACGCAGTTGCGTGGCATCGATGTTGAAGACCGAAACGGCTTGTACGTAATGAAGCTGACGCCCGAGGCGGGCACCATGAAGAGCCGTAAGACACGCGTTGTGCCCCTTCACGAGCATATTATTGCCCAAGGCTTCATCGAGATGGTACGGCGGGTTGGGAAGGGCGCTCTGTTTTACAATGACACCGCTCCGCAACGGGTAAGCACCGATCCGCTCAGACCAGCGCGTAGTAGAGCGAATACAGCCCGGGCTCACCTTGGTGAGTGGGTTCGCGGGTTGGGTGTTGATGATCCCGAACTCAGCCCAAACCATTCTTGGCGACACACGTTCAAGCGCATTGCGGACGACATTGGAATGCCAGAAAAGATGAACGACGCCATAACGGGGCACACGCAAGCTACCGAGGGCAGGAAGTACGGCGCGCCGAGCGTGGAGGCCATGGCTAAGGCGCTCAAGAACTTTCCGCGCTACGAGCTGGCTTGAAAAGTGACTGATAATTCCGACGACTGGGAGCCGCATGAACGCCTGCCTTGGCAACCGAAGACGCCACGGGAGGAACGCGAAGCGCTCGACAACGCGCCCTTAGCGACCCTGCGTGCAACGCCGGGAACGCGAGAGGCCTTCATGCTCATGGGCGATTTGGCCGAGCGCTATCCGAGGCCCCAAGCGGCGAAAGGCAAGGCGTACGCGCGTCGCAAGACGCTGGTCGACTATGCGAACGCCGTAGGCGCATTCATCGCCGATCTGCTTGCTGCAGTCGAACGTGATCGGAGCGAGGGCTGGCTCATGTGCTCACACAACAAGGGGGACTACAGCGGCCAATACGTCACATGGCGCATGTTCGATGGTGTTCGGACGGTGTGGCTTGAGGCGGACCTGATTGAGCATAAGCCGGGTTATCCGGGCAGGCTGGCGTTCGGCAACCCGGGTCCAACCGCGGGCAAGCTGACGCGCTATCGGGCCACGACGAAGCTCTTGGAGATTGCTGCGGGGCACGGCATCACTCCAGCCAATGTGCTCGAAAACTTCAAGTTCGAGTTCGTGATGCCTTCCGAGCTGATCAGGCTGACCCAGCCTTCCATGCCGACACCGAACACACCGAGAGTCGCAAAGCTGCGGAGTGATGTCGCCGAACTGAACGCGTTCTTCGCTAAGCAGACGCTTACACCTCCGACGATTAAGCACCTCGGGTGGATACGAATGTTTCACGGGTACACCAAGGGTTACCAATGGAATAAGGGCGGTCGCCTCTATTCCCAGCCTCAGGGACAGGCCTACCAGAACCTGCCAGAGACTTCGTCTGATTCCGGTGAACTGACACGGCTGCAGATGCGCATCAATGGCGAGCGTGTTGTCGAAATCGACATTTCATCTTCGAACCTCACCATCTTCTACGCGCTCTGTGATCAACAGCTCGACAGCACTGAAGATGCTTTCGCGGGCATCCTTGGGCCGACCGCACTCGATAGACATGTCGCGAAGTTCTGGATTAACGCCTCCTTCGGCAACAGCAAGCTGCTTGGGAAGTGGAGCAACGACTTGGTTAAAAGCCTGGAAAAGCAGCTCATCAAGAAAGGGCTCTCAGGTTTCGACCAAAAGCGCTATCCGATGAAGACCATCAAAGAGAAGGTTCTTGAACGCCATCCTCTCCTCGCGCGATGGGGCGGCGAGATCAGCGGCCGGCAGCGGGACTATGGCGACCTCATGTTCGTTGAGAGCGAGGTAATTATCGGCACCATGCTGACGTTGATGCGAGATTATGAGGTGCCAAGCTTGCCTGTACACGACAGCCTCATCATCCCGGCATCGAAGTTCAAAGTGGCCAAGGAAGCTCTCATCCATCACTTCCGCAAGCAGACCGGAGCAGTGCCAAGACTGGACCCTGAGGAGGATCCAGAGGACTGGTGACGTCCTGTGTCCCTAAAGTACCCGTCAGAAGACAGGAGGGTGGGAGGAGAGGAGGGGTGTATGTCAGTGGAGGTTTATAATGAGGGTCTATCCAAGGGACACCAGACCATAACGTAGAACAAATGTTGAGGCTGGCGGGCTCTCGGCTCAGAGAGGCCTCCGCACGGCCCCTTGAGCAGTCGAGGTCGTCCGGCCTTGTGCTGGATCGACCTGTAGGGCCCAACGGTGACTAAGGAATCGCTTGTGGAGGCATGCGGCGACTTGGGTGGCGGCGCCCCAAACGGCCACCAGCGGACTCCTCAGAGTCCTGTAGAGCCACGACACCGCAGATTTCGCGGAAACGGCGACACAGGTTCCCGATGTGGCATTAATGTGACTGGGGCGAGCGTAACAAAGCGATGGGGGTATTCAGCCGGCGTGCGTCTCTCTTACCCCGTGGCGGCCCATAGGAAGCCCGAGGGACTTGTTTGACCCAGCCCGAGCAGGTCCACCCGCGTGCGAGCAATCGCACGAGTGACTCTCGTAAAGTCTCTTGCGAGCATCGGGAGGCGGCCTGTGGTCGCAACTCGGTCTCGTTAAGGACCTTCGGTTTTCGCGGGGATTGGGCGGTTGGCGGCAGCGGCTTGCATATGAATAAGCGGCAAACAAGCTGCTAACCTTGATGGACGGTCCGAACCTCTTGGCTCTTTTGACCATGCATGGCTACGACTCTAAAAACCGAACCCGCTGCTGATCCTGGCGGTGGAGTTGAAAGGGGTAACTAAGGCTGTGGAGTCAACAAACTTGATACGGTAGCGGGAATTCCGCTGATCGGAATCCGCAATTTCCTTCGCCACTATCGGAACGGCGCAAGCTTCACCGTTGCCGAGGTGGAGACTGAGCTTGGTGTCCCTAGAACTCAAGCCGAGTTGGTCACACGAGCCATGGTCGACGCGGGATTTGCCGAGCCAAGAGCAGAACAAGATGATCAGCATCGAAGTCAGGCTACTCGGTTACGAAACTCGGCTCCCGGCTATGCGTGGCCCGCTTCGTAAAGAGGATTACGCGGGCAAGGGCGGACGACCTAGTCAC
Source organism: Bradyrhizobium sp. 87 (assembly GCF_023073015.1). NCBI lineage: Bacteria > Pseudomonadati > Pseudomonadota > Alphaproteobacteria > Hyphomicrobiales > Nitrobacteraceae > Bradyrhizobium > Bradyrhizobium sp. 87. Next base: position 1,238 of record NZ_JADPIQ010000125.1, on the reverse strand, counting down.
ACAGATGCTGGAGCGTGTTGCTGAAATCAACGCGCGAGACGAGCTTGTCTTCCGGGTCAAGCGGGTGCGTGCGTTTGGCTCATATGCGAGTGAAGCCCCCGAAGTGGGTGACATCGACTTGGCTGTGGATTGGGAGCAGCGCCACCCCGATAGAGACATCATCGAACAACTGTTGGCCCGTGCGGATGCCTCTGGGAAGAGCCTCAACACCTACATGGCCCGACTGAATTACGGTGAGGTGGAGGTCGATAGGTTGCTCAAGGGGCGCAGTCCCTATATTTCCATACAGGGCGCGAACTGTCCCGAGAAGTTTGGGGTACCAGCTATCGTGCTTTTTCCGCCGCCCGATGAGGCCCCCTGACTCCCGTGCGAGTTACTGCTGCTGTCAGTCGGGCGCGGCGGCGGCTTTATCTCAAGGAACTTGAAGTCAGCCCGCCAACTCGTTCTGTTTGGACCCCAGTGGCGAAAGGGGCCCCGTTAGCTCTTCTCGCGCTCGGGAATGCCTAATCCTGTGTAGCCGTCCGAATGTCGTGGAGCACCGAAAGGGTCATGTCGCTTACGTCACCCTTTCGGCTCTTCACCATTTCCATGTAGACGCCGAGCGCCTCAGGAAACTGTCCCGGGAGGAGCGCGTCGCTCTCTTCGAGGCAGTTGATAAGCACCTGGAACGCCGCGACCATAGCGGCACCGTATGCTGCGATAACTTCACCTTCAGGCGAGAGTCTTCTGGTCATCGTGTCCTCCCCACTATGTGGACTAAGCTAAGTGGTGACGCCCCAATGACCAAGGTGGCGAATGTCCGTTATTGAGGGCTGAACGGAAATGGCTCAGAGGGGACCGAGGGTCAGTTGATGTGAAGGGTTTCGGATGCCGGCCGCATGATTGACGGCGCGGCACATTCGGGCGGCCGGCGTCCGAAAGCCTCCAAGGGAGGAAACCGCGCATGGTGGGCAGGACTGATGCGGCAGGCTCTATGGGGATTTGAGCGCTGCAGGCGAGTTTGGTGATGGAGTTCGAACCGGTGCAGCGCGCGGCACGACGCTGTCGCTATCATGGAATGGGCGGTGGACGTTGTCGAACGCGATCAATGATCGACGGATGGGCGACGACCGATGAGCGTTCGGGTGCGCTGCGCCGTGGCCGGTCGATGAGCGGCGGGCATGACGAACAGCTTTGCGGAATGGCCGATGCGCGGTCATGAGGTGTCGATCCTGATGGCGCTGATTGGCGCGGTCGAT
>NZ_JADPIQ010000145.1:0-1264 GCF_023073015.1 Bradyrhizobium sp. 87 | reverse complement strand
TCGTCCAGCCAAACGCCGCCTGAAGCGTCAGATGCAGCCGATCAAGGCGCAGCGTGAGCGGCACGACAAGGCATCGCATCACCTCCGGTTTCACGTCCTTGAGGGTCACCTTGATCCGGACCGCGGTCGTGTTCAGGCTCATGCCGCCAGCCTCGGATCGTGTGCATGCATCGTGTAGATCGATGCCCAAGGGAGCAGTTCGTCCAGTCGCGCCGCAGGCCAACCATTGACGAGCTTCGCGAGAACATCAGCGAGCCAGTGCTCGGCACTGACGCCATTGAGCTTACAGGTCTCGATTAACGAAGCCAGAACTGCCCAATTCTCGGCGCCCTCGTCGCAACCGGCAAAAAGGGAGTTCTTGGCGTTGAGCTTGATCGGCCGCATCGCACGCTCGACAGCATTCGTGTCCATCTCGATGCGCCCGTCATCAAGATAGAGCGTCAAGCCGTCCCAATGACGCAGCGCGTAACGCAAGGCCTTCGCCGTGTCGCTCTTCTGTGCAAGGTGATCAAGCTTGGCCTCAAACCACTGCTTCAAGGCTGTAGCCAGAGGTCGGGCATGCGCCTGCCTGCCAGCACGGCGCTCGACATCTGATCGGCCGCGGAGCGCTTTTTCGACCGCGTAAAGTTGGGCGATGCGCTCAAGAGCCTCGCGGGCAACCGGAGCTGGCGCCGGAGCGGCCTCGCGCTCGATCTTCACAAACTGGCGCCTCAGATGCGACCAGCAGAAGGCGAGCGTCCCGGACAAGGCGTCCGCACGCGTCTCTCGGGTCATAGTCTTGTAAGCCTGATAACCGTCGCAGTGGATGATGCCGCGAAAGCCCTCAAGTAGCTGCAAGCCATGAACGGCCCCACGGCCCGGTGCATAGGCGTAAACCACACCAGGTGGGTCAGGTCCGGCCCAGGGCCTGTCATCGCGTGACAGCGCCCAGAAGTAGCCGGTTTTGGTCCTGCCGCGCCCCGGATCCAATACCGGTGCGGGGGTCTCGTCGACACAGAGCTTCGAAGAGGCGAGCAGAAGCTGGCGCAGACGATGCCACAAGGGCTTCAATTCCTGGGCGGCGTAGCCGACCCAGAAGGCGAGCGTGGAACGGTCGATGGCGATACCGTGCGTCGCCAGCATCTGCGCCTGACGGTAAAGCGGCAAATGCCAATGATACTTGGCGTCGATCACATGCGCGACGAGCCGCTCGGTCGGCAGTCCTCCCCTGATCAATCGCTCGGGAGCAGCATGCTGGAGGACGACGCCGTGACAGGCGCGGCAG
>NZ_JADPIQ010000013.1:0-1269 GCF_023073015.1 Bradyrhizobium sp. 87 | reverse complement strand
TGACCTGCCGCTGAACTTTCATCCATTGGCGATTAGAGTCTCGGCGGATGTTACGCCGTTTGGCGCGGGGTGAACAACGTGCGATCGGCGGAGCTGGTCGGGGTTGCGCAGCCGGTCGCACGTTGCGGTGAGGTTGGCGGAATAGGCCGCGGGTGTTAGATAGCCCAGCGACGAATGCGGGCGGTGGCTATTGTAGTCATCGGCCCACGCCGCAATCCTGGTTCGGGCGTGATCAAGGCCGAAGAACAGGGTTTCGTTGAGAAGCTCGTCTCGCATCCGGCCGTTGAAGCTTTCACAGAAGCCGTTCTGCATCGGTTTGCCTGGCGCGATAAAGTGCCAGGCAATCTGGTTGTCCTCTGACCAAGTCAGAATGGCGTTGCAGGTGAACTCGGTGCCGTTGTCCGAGACGATCATGCCAGGCTTGCCGCGGCGACCAATCAACGCCGTCAGCTCGCGCGCCACCCGCCGTCCCGGGATCGAAGTATCGGGGATCGCCGCCAGGCATTCCCGGGTCACGTCATCGACGATGTTGAGGATCCGGAACCGGCGCCCATTGGCAAACTGGTCATGGACAAAATCCAGCGACCAACGGGCATTCGGCCGGGCCTCGAGCAGGATCGGCGCCCGGGTGCCGACCGCGCGGCGGCGAGCCCGGCGCTTACGCACGCTGAGGCCTTCCTCCCGATAAAGCCGGTAGATACGGTTCAGCCCGGACGGCTCGCCATGCTGACGCAGCAGCACGAATAACCGCCGATAGCCGAAGCGCCGGCGGGCGTTGGCCAGTTCGCGCAGTTGGACCCGCAGTTCGGCATCGGGCGGCCGGCTCGACCGATAACGGATCATCTTGCGGTCGGCGCTGACGATGATGCAGGCCCGCCGTTCTGACAGTCCCAATTCGGCCTGCAGATGCGCGACAGCTTCGCGCTTGGCGGCGGGCCCTACCATTTTTTTGAAAGAAGCTCACGCAGCGCCGCCGCATCCAGCATCTGCTCGGCCAATAGCTTCTTCAGCTTGGCGTTCTCGTCCTCAAGCTGCCGTAGCCGCTTGGCATCCGAGACGTCCATACCGCCGAATTTGGACTTCCAGTTGTAAAGCGTCGCTTCCGAGACGCCGTGCTTGCGTGCCAAATCGGCCGTCTTCGCACCGGCCTCATGCTCGCGCAGCACGCCTATAATCTGCTCTTCCGTAAACCTGGCTCGCTTCATTTGTCCGTCCTTCAGAAGGCCGGACTCTAACTTCAACTGGAGGAAATCGGCAGGGGCAGGTCAA
>NZ_JADPIQ010000135.1:0-141063 GCF_023073015.1 Bradyrhizobium sp. 87 | reverse complement strand
GAGCTCGGTCTCGAGCGACTTGGCTTCCTCGACGGTGATGACACCCTCGTTGCCGACCTTCTTCATGGCGTCGGCGAGGAACTTGCCGATCTCCGCGTCGCCGTTGGCCGAGATGGTGCCGACCTGCGCGATCTCGTCGTTCGAGGTCACCTTCTTGGAGTTCTTGACGAGGTCCGCAACGACGGCTTCGACCGCGAGATCGATACCGCGCTTCAGATCCATCGGGTTCATGCCGGCGGCAACCGACTTGGCGCCTTCGCGCACGATCGCCTGGGCCAGCACGGTCGCGGTGGTGGTGCCGTCGCCGGCCGCGTCAGCGGACTTGGAGGCGACTTCGCGCACCATCTGCGCGCCCATGTTCTCGAACTTGTCCTCGAGCTCGATCTCCTTGGCGACGGTGACGCCGTCCTTGGTGATGCGGGGAGCGCCGAACGACTTGTCGAGCACGACGTTGCGGCCCTTCGGACCGAGCGTGACCTTCACCGCGTTGGCGAGAATGTCGACGCCGCGAAGCATCTTGTCGCGCGCATCGACCGAGAATTTGACTTCTTTAGCTGCCATCTGGATTTTTTCCTTAGGTGTTTAACTGGATAAGAGAGGGGCTCTTAGGCCGCCTTCTTCTTGGAAGCGGGGACGTCGAGGACGCCCATGATGTCGCTTTCCTTCATGATCAGCAGGTCGACGTTGTCGATCTTGACCTCGGTGCCGGACCACTTACCGAACAGCACGCGGTCGCCGACCTTCAGGTCGATCGGGATCAGCTTGCCAGCTTCGTCGCGGCCACCCGGGCCGACGGCGACGATCTCGCCCTGCGAGGGCTTTTCCTTCGCCGTGTCGGGAATGATGATGCCGCCAGCGGTCTTCTCTTCTGCGTCGATGCGCTTGACCACGACGCGGTCGTGAAGCGGACGGAAATTCATGCAGTTCTCCTAAGCTTTTGCACGATTTGGGAATTTTGGGTTGTTAGCAGTCTACGCCGGCGAGTGCCAGCGCAGGCACAACTGAGATAAGGCAGGATTTTGGCGGGAGCAAGGGCTTGTAGCAGAAAAATAGCACTCGGAGGCGCCGCCTGCCAAAATCTCTTTCCATCGTTAATCGCGCTCGGCGCAGTATTAGCACGGAGCTAGATCTGCTGCTAACGCATTGAATTTCAACAGCTTGTTAAACTTTTGGGCTTGAGATGGATTGTCAGTTTGCGTCACATTTCTCTTATGTGAGCGCATCAGCAGCGGGTGGCTCTTAAGGCGCACCGGAAAGCCACTCCTTGAATGCGCTCCTGCAAAGGAGGTTGGCATGGGCTTGCGGAGTGGAGCCGTTTCGGACGATTTCCGGAAACAGCTGCTGGGTTACGGAATGACGACGGCGCAGATTCTCTACCGGATGCCGGATCATCCCTCGCTGCTCCAGACTTACGTCTGGCAGGACTACGACATGTTTCCGAAATTTCCGGCGCTGAAGGATTTTCTGGCGTTCTGGCAGGAAAAGCTCGACGGACCGCTTCACTCGGTGACAGTGGCGCATTCCAAGCTGATCAAGCCGGCCGAGTTGCGCGCGGTGGACGGAGTATTCCGGCTGCATTGAAGGGCGGAGCTGTAGGGTGGGTTAGCGTCAGTGTAACCCCCCATGCTTCAACGCTTGCGCAAAGAAGTGGTGGGTACGTTAGCGCTAACCCGCCCTGCGATTTCGCATTCTGTGCTAGCCTCTCCCCATAACAACAGGGGAGGCCGCCCATGGCCAAGAAAGCAAAATCGCGCAGCGCATCGCAAGCCGCGGTGAAGAGGCGTAGCGGGGCCAAACCCGCAGCACGATCCACGGCGCGCACGGCGGTGAAGGCAAAAGCCCCCACGACAACGGCAAAGTCATCCGCCAAGAAACCGGCGCGGCCCAAGCAGCGCATTGCGATCAGCCATCACCGCGAGGAAGACTTCAAAGCCGACGGTCTGCGTACCTACGCGAAATATCGCGACCTCGGCATCGCCGCCGCCAGCCACGGCCTCGCGCAGGCGCACGTGATCCGGCTGCAAGGCCCCTGCAATCCGGACGAAGTGTCGAAGCTGCACTTTCACGACGTCGAATTCCAGATGGTCTACGTGCTCAAGGGCTGGGTGAAGACCTATATGGACGGAGTGGGCGAGACGCTGATGAAAGAAGGTAGCGCCTGGACCCAGCCGCCGAAGATCAAGCACATGATCCTGGACTATTCGGACGACGTCGAGCTGCTGGAGGTGATCCTGCCGGCGGAGTTCAGGACCGTGGAGTTTAAGGCGTAGGCGAGGCGGAGATCAGCCGCCGTCGTTGCAATAGCGTTTCCACATCGCGCGATAGGCATCGTCCACCGCTTGCACGTATGAGATTGGGTTGCCGGCGGCGGCAGCCCTGATCTGTCCGGGCAGTTCGCCGCGCAACTTATCGAGCTCGCCGATCTGCAACCCACGGCTCGCTGCGATTTCGACATAGGCCTCATCGCTGTCCGCGACCCACTCCGGCAGGCCCAGCGCGGTGAGGATGGAGCCGGCAGCACGGCTCGGCAGGCTGTGACCGAGCTTCGCCACCACCGGCACGCCCATCTGCAAGGCTTCCCACGTGCTGACGCCGCCATTCTGCGGGAATGGGTCGAGGCCAATATCGACGCGATTGAACGTTGCCAGATGTTCGTCTCGCGACGTGGCTCCGAGCAGATCGACGCGTTCGGCCGGCAACCGGCAAGCGGCAAACCGCGCCAGCAGATTGTCGCGGACCAGCTGAGCGTCCAGTGCAGTATCCTTGATCAGCAGTCGCGAACCCGGCACCCGCTCGAGAATCCTAGACCAGACTTCCACCGCCTCGTTCGAAATCTTGCTGATGCGGTTGAAGACACCGAATGTGATGAAGCCGTTCGCGAGCGCCGGCGTCGGCGCCCGCGCAATCCCGGGTGGCAGCGGCGCCAGCGTCACAAAGCACGGCAGGTCAACGATGGTCTCCGCAAACAGATGCCGAACCGCGGCAGGAATCGCGACCGGGTCCGAGAATAGATAATCGATGGTTGGCAACCCGGTCCCGGTACCATGGCCCCAGCCATGCGCCTGAACAGGTGCCGGTTTGCGCGCAAACACACCGAGGCGGTTTCCGCTGGTGTGGCCGGACAGATCGATCAGGATATCGACGCCGTCGGCGCGGATCTGAGCGGCGAGGCGATCGTCGGACCATTGCGAGGCGTCGCGCCAGCGATCGGCGATCCCCTGAAACTCGCTGGTCGTCGCATCCGTTTTCGGTGAACAAGCGTAGCACACGATCTCGAACTGTGCCCGATCATGGTGCTGCAGGACCGGCTCGAAAATGAACGCCGCTGAATGTGTGTGAAAATCCGACGAGACATAACCCAGCACCAGACGGCGATCCGGATCGCGGCTGTTCTCATGCGATCCCGCCGCTGCTGAGGCGATCTTCGCACCGATCTGCTCCCACCATACATGTCGCGCTTGCTGATGCTGCGCAACGCTGGCGTCGGCCATGAAATCGAGGGTGAATATCTTGCTGGAGATCGTGCTCTGATCAGGCTCGATGTCGAGAGCTCTGTCGAAACTGGCGAGGGCTTCGTCGACCCGGCCAAGTGCCGCGAGACATTGGCCGAGCAGGCTGTGGGCCTGAGAGAAGCCGGGATCGGCCGCGAGAGCCTTCTCGCAATCGGACAATGCTTCGGCAACTTGCCGGGTCAGGAGCAAGATACTGGCCCGCCAGAGCCATCCATTCGCGTCGTCGGGTGCGAGGGCGATTGCGCGATTGCAATCCGCCATGGCTTCGTCAAATCGCTGAAGCTCCCGCAATGCAACGGCGCGGGTCGACAGCGCCGAGGCGTAGTCAGGCTTGATCGATAGCGCGCGGTTTAAGCTTGCGATCGCTTCGTCATAGGCGCGCACACGGCAGAGCGCCCAACCCCGGCCGTTATGGGCTTCGGAAAGTCTTCCGTCGATTGCGAGCGCCTTGTCGTAGCTCTCGAGCGCTTCCTGGTAAAGTTCAAGGGCCGCGCTTGCGTTGCCGAGATTGGACAGGGCCAAGGCGTAGTTGGGGCGAAGGGCGAGGGCCTTCCGATAGCTCTCGCGGGCCTCATTGTGACGTTTCAGCCCGTTGAGCGCGACGCCCAGGCTCATATGGGCTTCGGCAGATCGCGGATCCAAGGCCACCGCTCGGCTCAGCAAAACTTGCGCCTGCCGATAGTTTTTGGCTTCAGACTCCAAAGCGCCCAGCAAATGCAGCGCGATGAATTGGTCGGGCGCAAGCTCCAGGAGTTCGCGATAGGCCGTCTTGGCCTCGGGGAGAAGTCCCGCCTTGTGCAGCTGGAGGGCGCGCGCGAGCAACGGCCCTAGCTCGGCTTTTTGCCGTTTCTGAAGCCGGGCATTTTGAAATGCCCGCTGGCCTGCGCTGTTGCTCATGAATCAATTCCAGCCGAATCTCCTGAAGAGATTAACATGGAAGGATTGTCGCGATTGCGCTGCGCCCCATCGGAGCTGCGAGGGCGCCAGCCTCACACAAGCTTCACGTCAACACCCCCACCACTGCTCCCATCAGGCACGTCGTCAGCGTTCCCGACACGATCGACTTCAGCCCGAGCGCATTGATTTCCTCGCGCCGTTCCGGCGCCATCACGCCGAGACCGCCGATCATGATGCCGAGGCTGGCGAAATTGGCGAAGCCGCACATCGCATAGAGCATGATCAGGCGCGAGCGCGGATCGAGCGTGCCGGGCGGCAGCTTCGAGAAGTCGACATAGGCGATCAGCTCGTTCAGCACGGTTTTCGTGCCCATCAGGCTGCCGGCGGTGATCGCCTGGTCCCACGGCAATCCCATGAGCCAGCACACCGGCGCCATCACGAGGCCGAGCAGGCGCTGCAACGAGATCGCAGCGCCGCCGACATCAGGCAGCAGGCCGAGGATCGCATTGACGAGATAGACCAGCGCCACCAGCACCAGCAGCATGGCGACGATGTTGATCAGCAGCTCGATCCCCGCGCCCGTCCCTTTCACGATCGCGTCCATCGTGCTGGAGACCTCCATCTCGGGAGCCTCCAGCGCGCCGCCGGTGCGCTTGTCGGATGTCTCCGGCACCATGATGAGGCTGACCAGGATCGCGGCCGGGGCACCCAGCACCGAGGCGATGACGAAATGGGCGGCTGCGTCGGGAATGAGGGGAGCAAGGAGCGTCGCATACAGCACCAGCACCGTGCCGGCGATGCCGGCCATGCCGCCGGTCATCACCAGGAACAACTCGCTGCGGGTCATTTGCGCGAGATAAGGCCGCACGAACAGCGGCGCCTCGACCATGCCGAGAAAGATGTTGGCGGCGGTCGAGAGTCCGACCGCGCCGCCGACGCCGAGCGTCCGCTCCAGCAGCCAGGCCATGCCGCGCACGACCGGCGGCAGCACGCGCCAATAGAACAAGAGCGTCGTCAGCACGCTCATGACCAGCACGATCGGCAGCGCCTGGAACGCCAGGACGAAATCGGCACCCGGTGCTTTCAGGTCGAAGGGCAGGGGACCGCCGCCGACATAGCCGAACACGAAGGAGGAGCCGGCGCGCGAGGCCGCCGAGATCGCGCCCACCGCGTCGTTGATGGCACCGAACGCGCGCGCGACGACGGGCACCTTCAGGAGAACGATCGCGGTGACGAAGGTGGCGACGAGGCCGATCGCCGCCTGGCGCAGCGAGGCCGCGCGGCGATTCTCGCTCAGGACCAAGGCGATCAACAGCAATGCGAAAACGCCGAGTGCCGATTGCAGCCGCAGCATGATGTCCCCAAACCCCGATGATTATGGCCACCCCTGCGTTGCAAACGCAATGCCGGGAGATTGTCGAAGCGTCTCGCTGTTGACAAGCAGGTCCGCGTCAGCCACGCGGAGCACGTCGACATCAGGAGCCGGATAGCCCGAGCGTGACCGAAGAGGCGATGCCAGACCAGCCCATATCGGGAAACCCGCCGGTCAGTGCCCGCGCGCTCCTCTCCCATCGCGCCTTTCTGTTCTTTCTGCTCTCGCGCAGCCTGTCGCGTTTCTCCAGCCAGATTGCGGCGGTCGCGATCGGCTGGCAGATCTACGATCTCACCGGCTCGGCCTTCGATCTCGGCATGGTCGGCCTCGTGCAATTCCTGCCCACGGCGCTGCTGGTGTTCATCGCCGGCCATGCCGCCGACCGCTACGAGCGCAAGCGCGTGGTCCAGCTCTGCCAACTCGTGGAAGCAGCGACCGCGCTCTATCTCGGCGTCATCACCTATCTCGGCTTGGTCAGCGAAGTTCAGATTTTCGTGGCCACCTTCGTGCTCGGCATTGCCGGCGCGTTCGAGAGCCCGACCACCGCGGCGCTGCTGCCGGCGATCGCGCCGCAGGGCTCGCTCCAGCGCGCCACCGCCGTCTCCAGCGGTGCGGCGCAGGTCGCGACCATTACCGGTCCGGCGCTAGGCGGTTTTGCCTACGCGGTTGCGCCGCATCTCGCCTACGCGGTGATGGTGCTGTTCTGGATCTTCGGGATGATCCTGACCGGCTTCATCCGGCCGCGCCCGCAGGCGATCGCCAAGGATATCGCGGGAGCCGACAATATCTTCGCCGGCGTCCGCTTCATCCGCGGCAATCCGGCGATCCTCGGCACCATCTCGCTCGATCTGTTCGCGGTGCTGTTCGGCGGCGTCACGGCGCTTCTGCCGATCTATGCCCGCGACATCCTCCAGACCGGTCCGATGGGACTCGGAATCCTCCGCGCCGCGCCCGCGGTCGGCGCGCTGCTGATGACCATGGTGCTGGCCCGTCACGCCATTTCGCGGCATGTGGGCCTGCGCATGTTTCAGGCAGTGATCGTGTTCGGCGTCGCAACGATCGTGTTCGCGCTGTCGTCCTGGATGTGGCTCTCGGTGCTCGCGCTCGCCGTTCTCGGCGCGGCCGATACGATCAGCGTCGTGATCCGCTTCTCGCTGGTGCAGCTCGCGACGCCCGACGAGATGCGTGGCCGGGTCGGTGCGGTGAACTTCCTCTTCATCAACGCCTCCAACCAACTCGGCCAGTTCGAGAGCGGGGTGGCTGCCGCACTGTTCGGCGCGATGCCGGCAGCCGTGCTGGGCGGCGTCTGCACGGTTGCGGTGGCGCTGTTGTGGATGAAGCTGTTTCCGAGTCTGCGCCGGGTGGAGAGTTTGGAGTAGGAGCTCGCTCTCTCCCCGTCATTGCGAGGAGCCCGCGACAAATTGTGAAGTAATTTTGCGCTGGCGCGACGAAGCAATCCAGAATCTTGCCGCGGTGGTAGTCTAGATTGCTTCGCTGCGCTCGCAATGACGATTGTTGAAGCAGTGCGGAGATTTAGCCGACTTCACGTCCGCTTGCGGAGCGAGGCTGCAACCCCATGCCGCCTACTGTGCATGGGGTTGTTTTCGCGTTTTTTGTTCAGCCGCGTCCCACGAACGGCATCTTGGTTGCCATGACCGTCATGGTCAGCACGTTGGCATCGAGCGGCAGGCCGGCCATGTAGGCGACGGCATCGCCGACCGCCTTCGCGTCCATGCGCGGCTCCTGCTTCGACGTGCCGTCGGGCTGCAGCACGCCGGGACCGTTGACCATGCGGTCGGTCATGGGCGTTGCGGCATTGCCGATGTCGACCTGGCCAACCGCGATGTCGTACATGCGCCCGTCGAGGTTGGACGCCTTGGTGAGGCCGGTGATGGCGTGCTTGGTCGAGGTATAGGCCGCCGAGAATGGCCGCGGCGCATGCGCCGAGATCGAGCCGTTGTTGATGATGCGGCCGCCGCGCGGGGTCTGGTCCTTCATGATGCGGAAGGCGTGCTGGGTGCACAGGAACGGTCCGGTGAGGTTGGTGTTCACCACCGCCTGCCACTGCTCGAGGCTGAGATCCTCGAAATTCACCGGCGGTGCGCCCATCCCGGCATTGTTGAAGAGCACGTCGAGCCGGCCATAGGTGGCCTTGACCTTGTCGAACAGCGCGGCGATCGAGTCCGGCTTGGTCATGTCGGCGGTGATGCAGAGGCTCTTTCCGGCGGGGCCGAGCTTGGCCGTCTCCTCGAGCATCTCGGGCCGGCGCCCGACCAGCACCACGGTGAAGCCTGTGTTCATCAGCGCCAGTGACGCCGCGCGCCCGACTCCAGTGCCAGCGCCCGTCACCACTGCGATCTTTTTCGCTTCACTCATCGTTTCCTGCCTTTTCTCTTGATCTGTCAGGTTTTGGATTCTTTTTCGTTCTTGTAGGGCGGCCGCGGAATGTTCTGATGCGCGGCGCGCAAGGCCGCCGACCAGCGCGAGCGCAAATCGTGGAAATAGGGCTCGCCCGCCTCGATGCGGTGGTTGAGGTCGGCCTCGCAGGCGTCGGCGCGCACCACCAGAACGTCGATCGGCAGGCCGACGCCGAGATTCGAGCGCATGGTCGAATCCATCGAGATCAGCCCGGTCTTCAGCGCCTCGTAGAGTTCGACGTCGTAATGCATGGCGCGGTCGAGCACCGGCTTGCCGTATTTGTGCTCCCCGATCTGCAGATAGGGTGTGTCGGTGGTGCATTCGATGAAATTGCCGGCGGTGTAGACCATGAACAGGCGCATGCGCGCGCCGTTGATCTGGCCCCCGAACAGGAAGGACACGTCGAACGATACGTCCTCAGACCTCAGTGCGGGGCCCTCGGTCGCGTGCACGGCCCGGATCGCCCGGCCAATGCGCTGGGCGGCCTGGAACATGGTCGGCGCGTTCATCAGCGTCTCGATCTCACCGGTGTCGGGGTCTTCGAGGCCCTCGGTCAGCGTCGAGAGCACCGACTGGCTGATGGCGAGGTTGCCGGCGCTGGCAATTGCCATGATGCGATCGCCGGGCTTGGAGAAGATGTGGAGCTTGCGGAAGGTCGAGACGTTGTCGAGGCCGGCATTGGTGCGGGTGTCGGCGATCATCACCAGACCGTCCCGAACCAGAATTCCGCAACAATAGGTCATTTCCTGTCCCCGAACGCGTTTGCGCGGATTACTAGCCAATTTCAACGGCCGCTCCAACCCCCGATTGCCGCGGGGCGGCAGGGTGGAAACAGACCGTGGGTGAGGGGCGCGCGGGGCGCGGCTCAGCTCTGCCGCTGGGACTGCGATTGCGACTGGCCGCCACGGCCGGCCTGCTGGACCTTGACCGCCACCGACAGCGTCTCCGCGCCGCCGCCATAGCGGGTGCCGCGTACGGGGGCGGCGCCGAGATAATCGAGCCCGATCGCGACGCGGACATGGGCGTCGGTGGCGCAGATGCTGTTGGCGGGATCGAAGCCGACCCAGCCGAGACCGTCGACATAGGCCTCCGCCCAAGCATGGCCCGCGTCCTGATGCACCGTGCCGTCGGAGCGCAGGAAATGGCCGGAGACGAAGCGCGCCGGCACGCCGCCGCTGCGGGCGCAGGCGATGAAGATGTGCGCGTAGTCCTGGCAGACGCCGCGCTTGAGCGTGAACGCTTCCGCCGCCGACGTGCCGCTGTTGGTCGGGTCCTCGTCGAAGGTCATGTGATCGCTGATTTGCGTCATCAGCGTGTGCAGGAAGCCCAGCGTGTCGCTCTCGGCCTCGCTGCGCAGCTGGCGCGCGACCGCATTCATCGCGGGATTGACCGTGGTAAGGTCGGTGGCCCGCAAGAACATGCCGGCCGGAAAGCGCTCGTCGGCGCCGCGCAGAACGCCGCCGGTGTCGTGGGTCTCGATCAGGCCCTCGGCGGTGATCTTGATGTCGCCGACCGGTCCGCAGGACAGCACGTGGGTGACGTTGCCGAACGCGTCCTCGTGCGTGTCGAGCTTGGTGTCGGTCGACACGTCGATCTGCCACTCCGCCACATATTGCCCGTCATGGCTGCCGGGCGTCATGCGCAGGATCTGGATCACGCTCGTGGCCTGCGGCTCGTAGCGATAGGTCGTGGTGTGCAGGATTCGCAGGCGCATGGTGGACCGTTGTTCTAGCGTCATCGATCCGGGCTAGCCCTGCGGGCGTCCCCGGAATGACAGCAGTATCAGATCAAATACTGCTTCGTGATGATTTCGCCCAGCCTGGAATTGTCCAAGATGAATTCCTGAATGAATTCATGCACGCCATGCTGGAAAATGTCGTTCATATTGCTGTGTTCCAGCCGGTTGCGGATGCCGCGGGCATGGCGCTGGGCCGGACCCTGGCGGCCATAGGCTACCCCGATCTGATCGAGATTGCGCACGAGGTTGCCGTAGCAGCTCGCCAGTGAACGCGGCAGCGAATCGTTGAGGATCAAGAGGTCCGCGATCAGCCAGGGTTTCAGCGTCTCGCGATAGACCCAGTGATAGGCCGTCAGCGCCGAGACCGAGCGCAGGATCGAGGTCCATTGGTAGAAATCGAGCGGGCCGCCGACATGCTCCTCCTCGGGCAGCAGCACATGGTATTTCACGTCGAGAATGCGCGCAGTGTTGTCGGCGCGTTCGAGATGCAGGCCCATCCGCGAGAACCAGTAGGCGTCGTTGCGCAACATGGTCCGGTAGGCCGAGCCGTCGAAGCGCAGCGAGGTCTCCTGCACGAAGCGCAGGAACTTTGCGAGATCCTCGCGCGTGGAGGTCCCTCTGCTCCAGACCTCCTGCAACTCGATCCAGGCCGAGTTGATGGTATCCCACATCTCGCTCGTCAGCGCTGTGCGCACCGAGCGCGAATTCAGCCGCGCGGCCTCGATGCAATTCCTGATCGAGGACGGATTATCCGCCGAGAACGAGAGATAATCCACGACGTTGCGCTCGTTGGCTTCTTCGTACTGCTGATAGAAGCTTGCGGCGACGCCGGCGGTCAAAAGCGCCGAGTCCCATTCGTTGGTCTTGCCGATATAGGCGGCGGGAAGCGCGGTGACGCGCAGCGTCGCATCGATGGTGCGCGCAAGATACTCGGCCCGTTCGACGTAGCGGGCGAGCCAATAGAGGTTTTCGGCGGTACGCGACAGCATCTCTCTACTCGTCCAGGATCCAGGTATCTTTGGTGCCGCCGCCCTGGCTCGAATTCACCACCAGGGAGCCTTCCTTCAGGGCAACGCGTGTCAACCCGCCGGGCACGATCGTGGTGCTCTTGCTGCCGGTGAGCACGAACGGTCGCAGGTCGACGTGGCGGGGCGCAAGGCCGGATGCCGTGCAGGTCGGGCAGGTCGAGAGCGCCAGCGTCGGCTGCGCAATGAAGCCCTCGGGCTCGCGCTTGAGCTTCTCGCGGAAGGCTTCGATCGTCGCCTTGGTCGCGGCAGGGCCGATCAGCATGCCGTAGCCGCCGGAGCCATGCACCTCCTTCACGACGAGCTCGCTCAGATGGTCCAGCACATAGGCGAGGTCCTTCGGCTCGCGGCAGCGCCAGGTCTGCACGTTCTTCAGGATCGGCTCCTCGCCGAGGTAGAATTTTACGATGTCCGGCATGTAGGAGTAGATCGCCTTGTCGTCGGCGATGCCGGTGCCGACCGCGTTGGCGAGCGTAATGTTGCCGGCCGCATAGGCCGACATCAGCCCGGGCACGCCGAGGGCGGAGTCGGGGCGGAAGGTGAGGGGATCGAGGTAGTCGTCGTCGACGCGGCGGTAGATCACGTCGACCCGTTTCACGCCCTCGGTCGTCCGCATGAACACTTCGTTGTTCTTGACGATGAGGTCACGGCCCTCGACCAGCTCGATACCGAGCTTGTCGGCGAGGAAGGAGTGCTCGTAATAGGCCGAGTTGTAGACGCCCGGCGTGAGCAACGCGACGGTCGGCTCGCCGGAGGCGCTTTGCGGCGCCACCGAGCGCAGGGCGGATAGCAGCTCGTCCGGATAGCGTTCGACCGGCGCCACCCTGTGGCGGGCGAACAGGTCCGGAAACAGCCGCATCATGATCTCGCGGTTTTCCAGCATGTAGGACACGCCCGAGGGCGTGCGTGCATTGTCCTCCAGCACGATGAAGTCCTCGGCATCGACCCGGACGATGTCGATGCCGGCGATGTGCACGTAGACGTCGTGCGGCACCTGCTGGCCGTTCATCTCGGGACGGAAGACCGGGTTCTGAAAGATGAGGTCGTCGGGCACGATCTCGGCACGGAGGATATCGCGGCCGTGATAGATGTCGCGCAGGAACATGTTGAGCGCGCGCACGCGCTGCTTCAGGCCCCTCTCCAGCAGCGCCCATTCCTTGCCGGACATGATCCGCGGGATCACGTCGAAGGGGATCAGGCGCTCCGTGGACTCGGAGTCGCCATAGACCGCGAAGGTAATGCCGATGCGGCGGAAGAGGAGCTCGGCCTCCTGGCGGCGATATTCGAGCGCCTCGGGAGGCGTCTCCTTGAGCCAGCGCGCCAGCTCCTGATAGGCGGGCCGAAGGTCCCCACCGGGAATGTTCATTTCATCAAACGCGACTGCCATAGATCCCGACTTGTCTCCGCAAGGCGTTGCGCCATTCGACAGGTCGCGAGGCCCTGGTGAAGACCGCAACGTCCTGGCCATGCGGCAAGAGTGCATGACTTTCATGCGGTAGCAAGGGCCGGGCCAGCGCGATAAGCATGGGGAGAGGACATTTGCCGGGGATGGCCGGCGGCTTGCCTGAAAAAATGGCTGAGGACTGCTTATTTCGGCAGCAAAACCGCGTGACTTCAACGCGTTACCTCGGCAAAGTCGGGCCGATAGGTGAGGGACTTGAGGTATGAGCGAGATCGTCACGGCGGGTATTCTGGTCATTGGGGACGAAATCCTGTCCGGCCGGACCAAGGACAAGAACATCGGCTTCATCGCCGAATACCTGACCAATATCGGCATCGACCTGAAGGAGGTCCGGGTCGTCTCCGACGACGAGTCCGACATCATTGCCGCGTTGGATGCACTGCGGCATCGCTACACCTATGTCTTCACCACAGGTGGCATCGGGCCGACCCATGACGACATCACCGCTGATAGCGTCGCCAAGGCGTTCGGCGTCGGCATCGACCATCACCCGGAGGTGGTCGCCCGTTTCCGCGAGCGCTGGAGCGAGCAGGACCTCAACGAGGCCCGCCTGCGCATGGCCCGCATTCCTGATGGTGCCGAGCTGATCCAGAGCGCGACCATCCTCGCTCCCGGCTTCAAGATCGGCAATGTCATCGTGATGGCGGGCGTGCCCTCGATCATGCAGGCGATGATGGACATCGTCTCGCCCAAGCTGAAATCGGGCGTGCGCATGCTCTCCGAATCGGTCCGCGCCAATGCGCGGGAAGGCGACATCGGCAGCCCGCTGCGGGCGATTGCCGCCCAACATCCCGACACCATCATCGGCAGCTATCCCTTCATGGATGAAGAGCAGAAGCCGAACACCAATCTGGTGGTGCGCTCGCGCGATGCGGACAAGCTCGCAGCCGCAATGGCGGCGGTGAAGGAAATGCTGGCGGGATTGAACATCACCCGCTAGCAACCTAGCTGCCGGCAGACGAAGCAGGAGACGACGATGGCTGGTGAAGCACCGGAACTAAGTGCGGAAGAACGGGCGGGCCGCCCCTTTCCGGTGTCGTGGGACCAGTTCCACCGGGATTGCCGGGCACTGACCTGGCGGCTCAATGAAGTTGGTCCGTTTCATGCGGTGATCGCGATCACCCGCGGCGGGCTTGTGCCGGCGGCGATCGTGGCGCGCGAGCTTGGCGTGCGCGTGATCGATACGGTCTGCATCGCCAGCTACGACCACGACAAGCAGGGCGACCTTAAAGTGCTGAAGGGCATCTCCGAAGACGTGATGAAGCTCGGCGGCGGCACCGGCAAGGGGCTCCTGATCGTCGACGATCTCGTCGACACCGGCAAGACCGGCAAGCTGGTGCGCGCGATGCTCCCCGACGCGCATTTCGCAACCGTCTACGCCAAGCCGAAGGGACGTCCGCTGGTCGATACCTTCATCACCGAAGTCTCGCAGGACACCTGGATCTTCTTCCCCTGGGACACCGCGCTGTCCTATCACCCGCCGCTTCGCGACGGGGCGGCGTGATTATCGCCGTCATTGCGAGGAGCGAAGCAACGAAGCAATCCAGGCTACCTCCGAGGATGCATTTCTGGATTGCTTCGCTTCGCTCGCAATGACCGGTGGAGGCGACCATGCCCCTGCAAAACCGCGTCACGCCGACCGGCGAGATCATCGCGACACCGCACCGCGGCATGTTCACCGGCAACCGCGGCATCATTCATGATCCCGCGACGAAGACGCTGCTGAAAAAGCGCTGGTCGTCGCCGGCCTGGATCACCTGCCTGTGCGAATTCCGCGGCTGGCGTCGGCCGGTGATGGCGCGGCGGAGCTGGACCGAGCTGTTCTTCCTCGACGAGGCCACGGCTTTTGCCGCCGGCCATCGGCCCTGCTTCTTCTGCCGCCGCGACGATGCGAAGCGATTTCGCGTTGCATGGGAGATGGGCAACGATGCCCGCGGCATCAGCGCCAAGGCGATGGATGCCGTACTGCATCGGGAGCGGCTCGATCGTGGCAAGAAACGGCTGCATGTGCTGTCGATGCCGCTCGCGGAATTGCCTGACGGCGCGATGGTGCAACAGGGCGATGACTGCTTCCTCCTCGCGCAGGGCAAGGCGCTGCTGTGGTCACCCGCGGGCTACGTCCTGCATCCGAGCGCCCTCGATCACCCGTTGCTGTTGACGCCGCCTTCCACGCTGCGCGCGATCATCGCTGGATATCAACCTGTGCTGCATCGGACCGCGCGCCGCTAGCGCAGCGGCTTGCCGTGCTCATCCACTGTGGTCCGCGCATCGCGCAGTGCCCATTCGCGGATCACTTGGCGGCAGCGCGTCAGCTCGGCTTCGCTCGCGGCATTCGCATCCTTCGACGCACGCTCCACGATTGCCTTGCAATTGAGAAGCACGGAACGATCCTCTGCGCGCGCCGACAGCGCGAACGCGGCAAGCGTTGCAATGGTGAACGCCAGACGGATCACATCCCTAACCCAGCTTCTCGCGTGCCAGCGCGGCACCGGCGCCGAGCGCCATCAGCTTGGCTTCGGCGATCTCGCGCCGCATCGGCGCCATGCCGCAATTGGTGGTGGCGATGATGTTGCTCTTGGGTACGAATTTCGACACCGCGTCGATCACCTGCACGACATCCTCGGCCGTCTCCACCGTGTCGCTGGCGACGTCGATCACGCCGGCCTGCACGATCTTGGTCTTGAGCAGCGCAAGCAGGTCGAGCGGCACCTTCGAGTTGCGGCACTCGATCGCGACCTGCTGGATTGGGCTGGCGTCGATCGCGGGAAATATCTGCTCGTACTGCCGCCATTGCGCGCCGAGCGTTTCCTTCCAGTCGGTGTTGGCCTTGATGCCGTAGCCGTAGCAAATATGCACGGCGGTGGCACAGGTCAGGCCCTGCGCGGCGCGCTCCAGCGCCTTGATGCCCCAATCGTTGACCTCGTCCATGTAGACGTTGAACGCGGGCTCGTCGAACTGCACGAGATCGACGCCGTCGGCCTGGAGCGCCTTGGCTTCCTCGTTCAGCAGTTCGGCGAACGCAAAGGCCATCTTGACGCGGTCGCCATAGTAGCGATCGGCAATGGTGTCGATGATGGTCATCGGGCCGGGCAGGGTGAATTTCAGCTTCTTCATCGTGTGCGCGCGGGCGACACGCGCCTCGTCGGCGTGGACGCGGCTCTTCAGCCGGAGCGGGGCGACGACCTGCGGCACCATCGCCTTGTAGCGATCCTTGCGGATACCCATCTCGACCTTGTGGGCGAAATCGATGCCCTCGATCTTCTCCAGGAAACCGTGGACGAAATGTTGCCGGGCCTGCTCGCCCTCAGTGACGATGTCGATCCCGGCGTCCTCCTGGACTTTAACGGCAAGCATCGTCGCATCGCGCTTGGCGCGGACGAGCTCGTCGCCTTGCGACTTCCAGGGCGCCCAGAGCATGTTGGGTTCGGCGAGCCATTCCGGCTTCGGCAAGGAGCCGGCGATCGTGGTTGGAAACAGCATGGCGGCCCTCTCGGCGGGTTATGATTGCGCCCCTTCCTGCCATGTCTTAACGTCGAGGTACAGAACAACAAAAGTCGCCTTGAAACCGGCGGCGCCGGACCGGAAACGCCATGATCGAATTCTTCTTCGACTGTTCCAGCCCCTGGACCTATCTCGCCTTCCACAACATCCAGCCGCTGGCCAGGGAGGTTGGCGCGGAGATCATCTGGCGGCCGATCCTGGTGGGCGGCATCTTCAATACGGTCAACCCAAGTGTCTACGCGCAGCGTGAGACGCCGGTGCCGCTGAAGGCGCGCTACATGAAAAAGGACCTTGCCGACTGGTCGCGCTCGGCCAGTCTCGCGATCAAGATGCCGCCGACGGTATTTCCGGTGAACAGCGTGAAAGCGATGCGCGGCTGCATCTGGCTCGGGCAGGAATCGGTGCCTTTCGCCACGGCGGTGTTCGAGACCTATTGGGGCGAGGACAAGGACATCTCGCAGGATTCAGTGCTCGCGGAGATCTGCAGGAAGGTCGGCGTCGATGAGCAGAAATTCTTCGCGGGCATTTCGGGGCAGGGGATCAAGGATCAGCTCAAGGCCAACACCGAAGAAGTCGTCGCCCGCGGCGGCTTTGGCTCGCCGACGATCTTTCTCGGCAAGACCGACATGTATTTCGGCAATGACCGCCTGCCGTTGATCCGCGAGGCGCTGCTGCGCGGCAAGGCGAGCGCGGCCTGATGGTGCGGGCTGTCGTTTGCCGCGCGCTCGGCGCGCCCGAAAAATTGCAGCTCGAAGAGTTTCCGTCGCGCGAGCTGAAGCCGGGCGAAGTGCGCGTCGCGATCCGTGCCGCCGGCCTGAATTTTCCCGACGTGCTGATGGCGGCCGGCGAATACCAGCTCAAGCCGGAGCTGCCGTTCACGCCGGGCATGGAGGCGGCCGGCGACGTGACCGAGGTCGGCGCAGAGGCGAGTGGCGTCTTCCTCGGCGACAAGGTCATCGTCAAGATGCGACACGGTGCCTTCACGGATGAAGCCGTGGTGACGCCGTCGCAGCTCACCCCGATGCCATCGACGTTCGACTATGCGGAAGCCGCGACCTATCTCGCCGGGCACGGCACCGCCTATCACGCGCTGATCGACCGCGGCCGGGTTGCGCCGGGCGAGGTGCTGCTGGTGCATGGCGCCGGCGGTGGCGTGGGCCTTGCTGCCGTGGAGATCGGCAAGATGCTGGGTGCCACCGTGATCGCGACGGCGTCCAGCGACGAAAAGCTCGCGGTCGCCAAGGCGCGCGGCGCCGATCATCTCGTGCGCTACGATCGCGAGCCGTTTCGTGATGCTGTCAAACGTATTACCGACGGGCGCGGTGCCGACGTCGTGTTCGATCCCGTCGGCGGAGAAGTGTTCGAAAACTCGATGCGTTGCATCGCCTGGGGCGCACGGCTGCTGGTGATCGGCTTCACCGGCGGCATCGGCTCGGCGAAAACCAATCTCTTGCTGATCAAAGGCGCCAGCGTGCTCGGCGTGCGTGCCGGCGAGGCCGTGCGGAAAAATCCAGCGCTTGGCGAAGTGCGCCTGAGGGCGCTGCTCACATGGGCGGAAGAGGGCAAGCTGCGCCCTAACGTCTCGCATCGCCTGCCGCTGGAGGAGTTTGCGCAGGCGATGCGGTTGCTGATCGACCGCAAGGCGATCGGGCGTGTGGCGCTGGTGATGGACTAAGCGCCTACAAGGTCACTTGTACTCCCGCTCAGTCCACCACGGGAAATAATCCGGCATGTCGCTCGATACCTTGTTCTTGAACTGCGCGGGGCGCTTTTCCAGGAACGACACCACGCCTTCCTTCACGTCGTCGGAGCGGCCGCGGGCGTAGATGCCACGGCTGTCGACCTTGTGGGCTTCCATCGGGTCGTCAGCGCCCATCATGCGCCACATCATCTGCCGGATCAGCGCCACCGATACCGGCGCGGTCTTGGCCGCGAATTCCTTGGCGAGCGCGCGGGCGGTCGGCAGCAGATCATCGGGGGCCACGACCTTGCTGACGAGACGTCCTGCGAGGGCTTCCTGCGCCGGGAAGACGCGGCCCGAATAGCACCATTCCAGCGCCTGCGAGATGCCGACGATGCGCGGCAGGAACCAGCTCGAGGCCGCCTCCGGCACGATGCCGCGCTGGGAGAACACGAAGCCGAAGCGCGCCGCATCGGAGGCGATGCGGATGTCCATCGCGAGCTGCATGGTAACACCGATGCCGACCGCGGGACCGTTGACCGCGGCAATCACCGGTTTCAGGCATTTGAAGATGCGCAGTGTCACCTGGCCACCGCCGTCGCGCACCTGGGAATCACTGTAGTCGACCTTGCCGTCGGCGAAGCGCTTCACCGGTCCGCGACGCGCGTCGCGATCAAAGGTGTCCGCGCCCGACGAAAGATCTGCGCCCGCGCAAAACCCGCGACCGGCGCCTGTGACGATGATGGCGCGGACGTCGTCGTCCTTGTCGGCGGCGTCGAACGCGTCGATCAGCTCTCCTTGCATCTGCGCGTTGAAGGCGTTGAGCTTGTCGGGCCGGTTCAGCGTGATGGTGAGGATCTGCTCGGCGACCTCGTATTTGATCGTCTCATACGCCATGGTGGTTTCCTTCCCTGTCCTGAATTCTGTCTCGAAGAGACGTCATGCATAGCCGCCAGCGTCCGTCTTGCGCGGACTGGGCATGTGGCGGCCAGTAAGAGAACGCGGATGGCCAGTCTAAACAACAAGCCCGGCCATGACGGAGTGTATCTAATTCGCCGGCGGGCTCGGCCAGGGCTTCTGCGGCCCGCGCAGGCTCTCGAAAGCCTTGGCCATGCCAAGCACGCCGATATCGTCGAAGCGGCGGCCGACGATCTGCACGCCGATGGGAAAACCCTTGGCGTCGAAGCCGCCGTTGATGGAGATCGCCGGATTCTCCGACATATTCCATGGCACGGTATAGGCAATGTGTTCGAACGGCTTCATGGGATCGTTGGTCGGCGAGGCCCACTCCGCCGGATAATTCACGTTCGGCGCGGTCGGCGAGATCACATAGTCGAGCTCGCAGAACAGCTTTGATGCCGCAGCGCGGATTGCCATGGTCTGGTTGAAGCCCCTGATGACGTCGACGCCCGAGAGCTTCGCGCCGGACTCGCCCCACTTGAAAATGTAGGGCAGCACCTTTGCCTGTTCGGCGGGCGTCAGCTTGGACAGATCGTCCCACATCCGTGCGCGCCAGAAGCTGTCGAGCCCGTCGAGCATCTCGCGCGTGAGGATGCCGTCGACCTCGGTGACGACGGCGCCTGCGGATTCGAACGCTTTCGCCGCCTTTACCGCGACCTCGCGCCCCGGTTTCTCCAGCGCCAGGCCAACGCCGGGATCGAGCATCAATCCGATGCGCAGTTTGCGCGGGGATTTCTCCGGCCCCTTCCAGCTGAGGGGCTCCGCTGGAAGGCTCATGCCGTCGCGCCGGTCGGGTTTTGCGATCACGCTCATCATCAGCGCGCAATCGTCAACGGTGCGGGTCATGGGGCCGGCGACGCGGCCGACATAGGTGGGATCGATCGGCACGCGGCCAAAGCTCGGCTTCAATCCGACGAGGCCGCACCAGCCCGCGGGCAGGCGGACCGAGCCGCCGATATCGGTGCCGAGATGCAGCGGACCATAGCCAGCCGCCGCAGCGGCGCCCGCGCCGGCGCTGGAGCCGCCGGGGTTCTTGGAGAGGTCCCAGGGATTGCGGGCGAGCGCGTGGAAGGAGGACAGCCCCGAGGACAGCATACCGTAATCGGGCATGGTGGTCTTGGCAAAGATGATCGCGCCGGCTTCGCGCAGGCGCGCGGCGGGCGGTGCGTCCTTCTCGGCCGGCACGAGCTTGACGCTGGCCGCGCCCAGCGGCACCGGCACGCCTTTGGTCGCGATGTTGTCCTTCACCGTCACCGGCACGCCGTCGAGCGCTCCGGACGGCTCGCCCCCGGACCAGCGCGCGGTCGAGGCCTTCGCGGTCTCGCGCGCGCCGTCGGGATCGAATGCATAAAGCGCCTTGAGGTGCGGCTCCCACGCGGCGACGTGCGCGAGCACGTCTTCCAGCACCTCGCTCGGCGAGAACTGCTTGGCGCGATAGCCCGCGATCAGATCGACCGCAGAGAGATCGTGCAGCGAGGTGACTTCCTCTTCGACACCCTTTTTATGCATGGGCACCCACCGGCATCCGGGTCTCGATGATCCGGGCGAACATGCTGGCACCGATCGGCAGGATCTTGTCGTCGAGCACGAAGCCGGGATTGTGCACGGGCACCGAGCCGTCGTGGCCGACCCAGAAATAGGCGCCGGGAATGGTTTGAAGCATGTCGGCGAAATCCTCGCTGCCCATCTTCGGCTGGGCGCGGGTGATCACGTTGGCGGGGTCGACGATGGTGCGCGCGACCTCCTCGACCACCTTGGACTGCTCGACCTGGTTGACCAGCACATCGAAGGTGTCGCGGATGTCGACGTCGATCACGCACTGATAGGCGCTCGCAATGCCGGCGCAGATCGTGCGAATGCGTTCGCTGATCAGGATGCGGACTTCTTTCGAGAAAGTGCGGATGGTGCCGCAAAGATGCGCTTCGCCGGGGATGACGTTGTACGCCGAACCGGCGTGAATCTGCGTGATCGAGACGACGGCGGCCTGCAGCGGCTCGACGTTGCGGCTGACGATGGTCTGGATCGCCTGCGCCAGCGTGGTCGCGATGATCACCGCGTCCTTGGAGCGTTCGGGCATCGCACCGTGCGCGCCGTAGCCAGTGATGCGGAGGTCGAAGAAGTCGGCGCTGGCCATCGCGGGGCCGGGCAGGATCGCGATCTCGCCGTGGTTGAGGTCGGGCGCGTTGTGCAGGCCGTAGAGTTCGTCGCAGGGAAATTTCTCGAACAGCCCGTCCTTGATCATCGCGCGGGCGCCGCCGAGACCTTCCTCGGCCGGCTGGAAGATCAGGTGCACGGTGCCGTCGAAGTTCCTGGTTTCGGCGAGGTAGCGCGCGGTGCCGAGCAGCATGGTGGTGTGGCCGTCATGGCCACAGCCGTGGAAGCGGCCGGGGATTTTCGAGCTCCATTTCAGATTGGTGTTCTCCTCCATCGGCAGCGCGTCCATGTCGGCGCGAAGCCCGATACGCTTGCCGCTCGAACCCTTGCCCTTGATGACTCCGATCACGCCGGTGCCGCCGAGACCGCGATGCACCTCGATGCCCCAGCTCTTCAGCTTGTCCGCGACGATTCCGGAGGTGCGCACTTCCTCGAAGCCGATTTCCGGATGGGCGTGAAGGTCGCGCCTGATAGCAGTGAGTTCGTCGGCATAGCCGTCGATGCGGTCGATCGTGGGCATGTGTTCTGTCCAGTTAGCGTGAGGAGGGAGTGAAAATCGGGCCGTTCGGCTTGATGCGGATGCCCGGCCGCAGGCGCGTCCATGGCAGCGTGGCTGTGTCCGCGGGCATCGCGCCGGGGGCGGCGCAGATCATCAGCTTTTCTGCGATCGGCTCGAAATCGGCGCGGAAGTGCACCGAGCTCTTGTTGACCAAAATCTTCTCTTCGGTCGGCTCGATGCCGACATAGCGGTACATTGCCTGATCGGCGAGCTGCGCCTTATGCGAGGATACGACGACCCGGACATCGCCGATGCGAAGGCAGGCCGACGGGCCCATCTCCATCTCGCGGCCGCCGTAGTAGGGACCGGGCGCGATGAAGCGGCCGTCCGAAAGTTTTTCGACGACGAAGGTCGCACGATAGGGCTCGTCGCCGGGAATGCCGGACTTGCCGCCGAGCGACAGCGTCACGGTGGCACCGGCGCCGGCTGCATGCGCGGCCTTGGCCGATTCCGGATCGTAGATCGCGCCGGTCGCGGCGCTGGCCTTGTTGCGGACCAGCGCGCGTAGCATGCCGGTGGTGTCGGAATCGCCGCCGGCGCCGGGATTGTCCTGGGTGTCGGCGATGATGATCGGCTTGCTGGCGCCCTTCGAGAGTTCCATCGCGTGGCGTACGCCGTCATCAGGTGACCAGATCTTGCCGTCGAAATCGTCCTCGTGGCTTTCGATCAGCTTCACGATCGCATCCGCCGCGCGGTCGGCATCGGCTTGCGTCTTGCCATAGGCGAACACGCTCGGCCCGCAATCGCGGAAATCGGCGGCGGGGAAGCCGGGGGCAAAGGACAGCGTCGGAACCGCGTCGCTCTCCAGCGCGGCAAGCTTTTCGTAGATGCGTTTGGTCGGCTGGTCGTTGGTGCACTGCCAGCTGATCGGAATCAGAAACGGCAATTGCCGGAAGGCCTTTGCGAAACGCCGCTGTGTCTTCAGAAGCAATGCGAGATGTTGCGCGCAGGCGCGGCCGGTCTCGGCCATGTCGACATGGGGATAGGTGCGGTAGGCGATCAGCGCGTCCGCATGCTCAATCATTTCGGGGGTGACGTTGGCGTGGAGATCGAGGCTGGTGACCAGCGGAATGTCCTTGCCGATGACGCGGCGCACGCGCGCGAGAATCTCGCCTTCGCCGTCGTCGAGATGTTCCGTGACCATCGCGCCGTGCAGATCGAGATAGACGGCGTCGATCGGGCCGGCGGCTGCAATGCCATCGACCATGACCTTCACGATGCGCTCGAAGGCGTCCTTGGTGACATGCGCCGAAGGGCTCGCGCCGCAGGCAATCGTTGGAATGAGTTCCCAGCCGTGGGCCTCGGCGCTGTCGACGAAACCGGCGAGGCCGACATTGATGCGGCGCATCACCTTCAGCACGTCGGGACCTTGCGTCATCGCCGGCCAGCCGCCGCCGTGCTGGAAGTCCGCGAACGTCGCCTTCGTCGGAGCGAAGGTGTTGGTCTCGTGCAGGAAGCCGCCGACGGCGATACGTGTCATCAACTCAAGTCCAGCAATTGAAAGTGCGCGACGTTAGCCCTGTGCTTGCGGCGAGAGCAAGCCGGGAAGCAATCGCGCCGCGCATGGCGTCAAGCCGTTTTGGGAATGCTTGTCGCAACCACCGTCATTGCGAGCGAAGCGAAGCAATCCAGAATCCCTCCGCGGGGACAGTCTGGATTGCTTCGCTGCGCTCGCAATGACGAGGCGAGAGACTAGGCGCTGGCCGCCGCGCCCTCGGCCACCGGCCGGAAGTTCGCAAAATCCCAGCCGCGGCCTGGCGCTGCCTCGAGCAAGGCTCTGGTGTACGCCTCCTTCGGATGCGTCAGCACTTCGGCGGCCGGACCCTGCTCGACGACGCGGCCGTGTTGCATCACCATGACCTCGTCGCAGATCTGTGCTGCGACGCGTAGATCGTGAGTGATGAACAGGATGGCGATGCCGAGCCGCTGCTGGATCTCGTCGAACAGTTCCAGCACCTGCGCCTGCACGGAGACGTCGAGGGCGGAGACCGCCTCGTCCGCGACCAGCACGTCGGGATCGAGTGCGAGCGCGCGGGCGATCGCAATGCGCTGACGCTGGCCGCCGGAGAACTGGTGCGGATAGCGCGCGACCGCATCGGCGGGCAGGCCGACCAGCTCGAGCAATTCGCGCGCACGCTTCGTTGCGTCGGCATGCGACACGCCGTAATTGATCGGGCCTTCCGCGATGCTTTCGCCGACGGTGACGCGCGGGTTGAGCGAGCGGTAGGGGTCCTGGAATACGATCTGGATCTTCTTCCGATGCGGCTGCAACAGCCGCCGCGAAATGTCCGAGATCTCGCGGCCGGAGAGGCGCACGCCGCCCGAAGTCGGGTCGATCAGGCGGACGATGCAGCGCGCCACGGTCGATTTGCCTGAGCCGCTCTCGCCGACGATGCCGAGCGTGCGGCCCTTGCGCAGCGTCAGCGTGACCTTGTCGGCAGCGACGACTTCGCGGCCTTTACCGAAGAACGCGCGCTCGCGGTAGACCTTCCCAAGCTCGTTGGCTTCCAGCACCACCGGTTCCTTGGTCTCAAGCCGTGCCGCGCGCGGCACCAGGCTCGGCACTGCGGAAAGCAGGTTGCGGGTGTACTCCATGGTCGGATTGCGCAGGATGGAATCCAGCGTTCCGGTCTCGACCAGTCGGCCCTGCCGCATCACGGCGACGCGGTCGGCGATCTCGGCGACCACGCCCATGTCGTGGGTGATGAACAGCACGGCGGTTCCGTGATCGCGCTGGAGGTCGCGGATCAGGGTCAAGATCTGCTTCTGCGTGGTGACGTCGAGTGCGGTGGTCGGTTCGTCCGCAATGAGCAGCTTCGGTTCGAGCACGAGCGCCATCGCGATCATGATGCGCTGGCGCTGACCGCCGGAGAGTCGGTGAGGGTAGGAGGCAAAGATACGCTCGACCTGGGGCAGGCGCACCTGCTCCATCATGTCGAGGATACGCTTCTTGCGCGCCTTCGCGTCGAGTTTGGTGTGCGCGCGCAGGACTTCGTCGATCTGACGGCCGACCGGCATCACCGGATTGAGTGCCGTCATCGGCTCCTGGAAGATCATCGCCATTCGGGTCGCGCGGAGCTGCCGCAGGCGGCGGTCGGTCGCGGTGAGAATCTCCTCGCCGACCAGCTTGACGCTGCCGCCGGTGGGAACGAGCGTGCCCTTCGGCAGCAGACCCATCGTGGTCAGGGAGGTCACCGACTTGCCTGAGCCGCTTTCGCCGACAAGGCACAGCGTCTCGCGCTCGTGCACCTGGATCGAGATGCCGTCGAGGATGTTTGCAGCATTCGGCTTCTTGCCGACGGACACGACGAGGTTGTTGATGTCGAGGATGGGGCTGGTCATCACTTGATCGGTCATCATTTGCCTTCCCGCTGCTTCATGCGCGGATCGAGTGCATCGCGGGCGGCGTCGCCGATCAAATTGATGCTGAGGATGGCGATCGAGAGCAGCAGGCCCGGCCAGAAGATCAGCGTCGGCTTGAGCTGGAAGTACTGACGGCCCTCGGCCATGATGTTGCCCCAGGTCGGCGTCTCCGGCGAGATGCCGGCGCCGAGGAAGGAGAGGATGGCCTCAGTAAGGATCGCGGACGCGCAGACGTAACTGCCCTGCACGATCAGAGGTGCGATCGTGTTCGGCATCAAATGCCGCCACATGATCTTTGGCAGGGATGTGCCGACCGAGATCGCCGCTTCAACATAGGGCTCTTCGCGCGCCGACAGCACGACCGAACGCACCAGGCGTGCCACGCGCGGAACTTCGGGGATCGTGATCGCGATCAGCACCGTCCAGAGGCTGGCGCCGGACAGCGACACCACGGCGATTGCCAGCAGGATGCTCGGCATTGCCATCAGGCCGTCCATGATCCGCATCATGACGGAATCGACCAGCTTGAAGAAGCCGGAGACGAGGCCGATCGCCAACCCAATGACGATCGACATGATCGCCGAGCCGATGCCGATCAGAAGCGAAATGCGTCCGCCATACATCACGCGCGACAGCAGGTCGCGGCCATAGGCGTCGGTGCCGAGCAGGAATTGCGCCGAAGAGGGCTTCAGCCGCTGCGAGGGCGCAAGCTGGATCGGATCATACGGCGCGATCAACGGCGCCAGGATCGAGATCAGCACAACCAACACCAGGCAGATGGTCGCCGCCGCGATGATCGGCGTCGAGGTCAGGAATCCGAGGCGCGGTCGCAGCGGCGACGTGATCGGGATGGAGGACTGGGGAAGGGTATCGACCGACATTTTTGTTGTTATCCTTAGCCCTAGTACCGGATCCGGGGATCGAGCAGCGTGTAGGCGACGTCGATCAGGAGATTGACGACGACATAGATCAGCGACGTCAGCAAGATCATCGCCTGGATCACCGGATAGTCGCGCGCCAGCACCGCATCCACCGTGAGGCGGCCGATGCCGGGGATGTTGAACACGCTCTCGGTGACGACGACCCCGGAGATCAAAAGCGCAAAGCCGGTGCCGATCACCGTGATCACGGGCACGGCCGCGTTGCGCAGCGCGTGCCGCATCATCACGGCGACTTCGTTGATGCCTTTTGCCCGCGCGGTGCGGACGTAGTCCTCCCCGAGCACGTCGAGCATCGCCGCGCGCGTCATGCGCGCGATCAACGCGATATAGATGAAGGACAGCGCACAGGTCGGCAGGATGATGCGCTCGAAGAACGGCCCAAACCCGTTCGAGATGCTGCGGAAGCCCTGCACCGGCACCCAGCGCAGGTCGATCGCGAAGACCTCGATCAGGATGTAGCCGACCACGAACACCGGCACCGAGAAGCCGAGCACGGACAGGCCCATCACGAAGCGGTCGATCCAGGTGCCGTGCTTCCACGCCGCGATCACACCTAGGGGAACCGCGACGATGACGGCGAGGATGATGGTCGACAGCGCGATCGAGATCGACGGCTCGACCCGCTGGCCGATCATCTTCATCACCGGAAGGTTGGAGATGAGTGACGTTCCGAGATCGCCATGCAGCAGCTTGTTCAGCCAGGTGATGAACTGCACGATCAGCGGCTCATTGAGCCCGAGCGAGGTGCGGATGCGCTCGAGCCGCTCCGGCGTGGCGTTGTCGCCGGCCAGAATCGCGGCGGGATCGCCCGGGGTGAGGCGGAGCAGGAGGAAGACGAACAGCGCCACCACGCCCATCACAGGCACGGCGGCGAGAATTCGGCGAAGGAGATATCCGAGCAAGTTGGATCCCGTCAGATGAGAGTCAAATCAGAGACAGCGGCTGGAGCCTGGGGTTCTGCCACCAGCCTAACATTTCAGCAATTCCCATGCCATCCGGGCCACCGTTTTTGCAGTGCGGTCAACTTGTTTCGGTGATCTGGCCCGGTTTTGGCGATGTGGCTCGCGCCGTTACTCCAGAGTCGCGAGCAGCCCCGCCATCAGCCGGCCGCGTTCGACCAGACTTTCAACCTCGATATACTCTTCGAGCGTGTGGCCGTTGCCGCCACGCACGCCCAGGCCGTCGAGAGTCGGGATGCCCATTGCGCCCGTGAAATTGCCGTCGGAGCCGCCGCCGGCGCTCGCATGCGGCAGTTCTGCGCCAAGCGACTTGGCGATCCCGCGCGCCCTTTCATACAGCGCCATGGTGCCGGCATCGGGCTCCCAAACCGGACGTGTCACGCCGCGCGTCACCTTGAAGGTGACATCATTGGTTGTACCGGAGAGCGCCAGCATCCTCTCGACGCCGCGATCGAGGTCAGCCTGGCGCTTGGCCATCGAAAGCGCTTCGCCGGTGGCGGTCGTGGCAACGCAATTGACCCATTGACCCCCGTGCACGACGCCGACTGAAAACGTGCAGTCTTCGCCCGTCATCGCATCGATGGCGAGGATTTGCCGCGCCATCTCGCGAATCGCCGAGCGGCCCGCCGACAAGGTCGCGCCGGCGTGGCTGGGACGGCCGGTCGCCTCGAGATTGAAGCGCGCGATGGCGTAACGTCCGGTGGTGACGCCGTTGTCGGCGCGGCCGGGCTCCGGCACCAGCACGTATTTGTTGCGCGCGGCTTCCGCCTCGATGATATCGCGCGTGGAGGGTGTGCCGACTTCCTCGTCGGGCGTGAACAGCACGGTGATCGGCAGTGGCGTCGTGAACGAGGCGCGGGCCAGTTGTCGGATGGCTTCCAGCGAAAGATAATTGCCGCCCTTCATGTCGTAGATGCCGGGGCCATAGCACTTGTTACCCTCGCGGCGCCATTTCAGCTTCTCGATGGTGCCTGTGGGGTGGACCGTATCCATGTGTCCGGCGATCAGGATGCCCGGTTCGCCCTGCTTCGGATGCGGAAAGCGGGCGCGGATCACGCCGCCAAAGCCCTGGCGACCGGCGATGCGCTCGATCGTCGCACCCATGATCGCCATCTCCCGCGCTGCGATATCGAGCATGCGGTTCACGGCGCTCGCGTCCCAGGTCGGGCTTTCGCATTCCACCCAGCCGCGCAGACCCTGGAGCATCGCTTCGGAATCGAAGGGAAGATTGGCTGGATTCATCTCAATGTCTCTCCAATGTCTCTTGGGCTTTGGAACATGGAACGCGCATTGCATCGGCGCGGGGCAGGACAGGCGGAGAGTGTTGTAGAGCCAAACCGATCCTTGTGGAGCCCGTGTGCGCGCCGCTTGGGCTTGCGGCGAAACCGGATTGACGCGCTCGGCACCGTCTGCAAGTCTCGAAAAGATAAAGGCATTGCATGAGGTTCGTTCGCCTAAAGAACGAACCGGATGCTCAATCAATAACCTGCCTTTGAACAGTTTCACGTCAGGAGAACTTTTTATGTTTAAGTTGATGCGCCGGGGGCCTCGCGCGTTCGCCTCCAAACTTGCGCTGTCGCTCGTCGCGCTTTCGACCGCACTGGCCTCGCCGGTGCTTGCGGCCGGCAAGACCATCACGGCGGTAATGCATTCGGATCTGCGCATCATCGATCCGATCTTCACCACGGCCTACATCACGCGCGACCATGGCTACATGATCTACGACACGCTCGTGGCGCCCGATTCGAACTTCAAGATCCAGCCGCAGATGGCGGACTGGAAGATCTCCGACGACAAGCTCACCTACACCTTCACGCTGCGCGACGGCCTGAAGTGGCATGACGGTGCGCCGGTGACGGCGGAGGACTGCGTCGCCTCGCTCAAGCGCTGGGCCGCAGTCGATGGCATGGGCCAGAAACTGCTCGACTTCACCGCCAGCATCGAGGCGACCGATGCCAAGACCATCACGCTGAAGCTGAAGGAGCCCTACGGCCTCGTGCTCGACTCGATCGGCAAGCCGTCCTCCCGCGTTGCCTTCATGATGCCGAAGCGCCTGGCCGAGACGCCGCCGGACAAGCAAATCCCCGAGCAGATCGGTTCGGGTCCTTTCAAGTTCGTGCAGTCGGAATTCCAGCCGGGCGTGAAGGCGGTCTATGTCAAGAACACCGATTACGTGCCGCGCAAGGAGCCGTCGAGCTGGACCTCCGGCGGCAAGGTGGTGAAGGTCGACCGCGTCGAGTGGATCACCATGCCGGACTCGCAGACCGCGGTGAACGCGTTGCAGTCGGGCGACATCGACTTCGTGGAAAATCTGCCTTACGACATGCTCCCGTTACTGGAAGCGAACAAGGACATCACGATCGAGGTCTCGAACAAGTTCGGTTTCCAGACGCTCGGCCGGATGAACTTCCTTTATCCGCCGTTCGATAATGTCAAAGTGCGCCGTGCTGCCTTTCTGGCGATAAACCAGAAGGACGTTCTCGACGCGCTCGTCGGCAACGCCAAATATCAGAAGGTCTGTGGCGCCTTCTTCGTGTGCGATACGCCGTTCGCGACGGAGGCCGGTGCCGAGACCCTGGTGAAGGGCAACGGCATGGCCGAAGCCAAGAAGGCGCTCGCCGAATCCGGCTATGACGGCACCCCGATCGTGATCATGGCCCCCGGCGATGTCACGACGCTGAAGGCGCAGCCGATCGTTGCGGCTCAGTTGCTGCGCGAGGCCGGCTTCAAGGTCGACCTGCAAGCGACCGATTGGCAGACGGTGGTGAGCCGCCGCGCCAGTCAGAAGCCTCCGAAAGAGGGCGGCTGGAACATGTTCTTCACCAACTGGGTCGCGGCCGACGTCTCCAACCCGATCGCCAATCTCTCGATCGGCGGCCAAGGCAAGAAGGGCTGGTTCGGTTGGGCCGAGAACGCCAAGATCGAAAAGCTCAAGGACGACTTCGTTCGCGCCGCCTCGCTCGACGATCAGAAGAAGATCGCCTCTGACATCCAGAAGGAAGCCTATGAGCAGGTGATCTACATCCCGCTGGGGCAGTATCTCCTGCCGAGCGGCTGGCGCAAATCGCTGACCGGCGTGCTCGACGGTCCCGCGACCCCGCTGTTCTGGAACGTCGACAAGTCGGAGTAGGGCAAAGGCCCTTCCTTTCGTCCGGATCATCATGCGGCGCCGCTGTCATCAGCGGCGCCGCTCTTTTGCCAGTCTCGGTCCTTTGTTGACCTTACGCCGGCTGAGAAAGCGGATGCTTTCAACGTTCCCAGTCTGCGGTCATTGCTATTTGTTTCGATCCAGAACTAGATGTGTCGTGCTCGCGCATCATCTTCCTCCCTCCATTTGATTCCAGTGCCGATCGATTTTGCATTCCAGGCGATGGCCGAACGGTCCGATCGCGCGCCGGCACGATGGCGCCGGCCATTCCGGCGTTGGCTCGATGGCGTCGAGACGGGCTGGGCCGTGCCGCTTCTCGTCGCCTGCTTCGTCGGGATCTGGACGCTCTATCTGGCAGTCGCCTATGCCGGCAGCGGTCTGCACCCCGATACGCTGGAGGCCTGGACGCTGGGGCGGCATTTCGCGTGGGGCTATCCCAAGCATCCGCCATTGACCGGCTGGGTTGCCGCGAGCTGGAGCGCCATTTTTCCGCTCACCGACTGGTCGCTGCAATTGATGGCGATGGCCAACGCCGGGCTCGCGCTGGTCTTCGTCGATCGGATCGCGCGGCAATTCGTGAGGGGGCACAAGCGCGTCCTGGTGCTGTTGATCCTGATGCTGACGCCGGCCTATCAATTCCATGCCCAGCGCTTCAACGCCAATGCGGTGCTGCTGGCGGTCTGGCCGCTGGCGACCTGGTGCTTCCTGCGCGCATTCGAGACCCGAGCGGCGTCGTGGGCGGTTGCCGTGGGATGCACGACGGCACTGGCCATGGTCGGCAAATATTATTCGATCTTCCTTGTCGCGAGCTTCACGTTTGCCGCGCTGGCGCATCCGGCGCGACGCGCCTATTTCACTTCCGCCTCGCCCTGGATTTCGGTCGTCGTCGGGCTTGCGGCGCTGTCACCGCATCTTCATTGGCTCGCGACCACGGGGGCATCGACCTTCACCTACGCGCTGAACCATGCCAACGGCACTGCGGCGAGTTCTGCTGCTGATGTCAGGAACTTCCTTTTGGGCCTGTTGGCGGCCATGAGTGTGTCAGCCGTCAGCTGGGTATTGATCGCCGGCACGCGGCCGAAGCAGTTTCCGGACGATTTCGCGGCAATGAATCCGGGCCTGCGGCTCCTCTTTTACGTTGCCGTCGGCACGATTGCGCTGCCGGTCCTGATCTCGCTCGTGATGGGCACCGATCTGCCGTCGCTATGGGCTTTGCAAGGGTTGTTTCTGTTCGCCATTCTCGTGGTCTGCGGCACAAATTATTCAATCGAGCGCTTTTACACCGTCAACCTCACCGTGGTCGTGGCCGGTGTCGCGCTCACGGCCGTCCTCGTCGCCGCGCCGACCCACGCGGTCTATCGCAACCATCACGGTTACGAGGAGGGGCGCAATTTCTACGCGCAGGCGGCGAGCCGATTGACACGCGAGTGGCGCGAACTGACGGACGAGCCGCTCGCCGCCGTCAGCGGCGACGATTCACCGGCCTTCGCGACAGCCTTCTACAGCCCGGACCACCCGCACCACGTGCGGCCGTTCGAGGATCAATATCCCGGGGGCTTGCCGCACAAGACGACGCTGGAGCGCGGCTGGGCCGCGCTCTGTTTTCGCGATCAGGATGACTGCAGCCGGTGGATGGACTCGGTGGCCGGGCGCGCCGGGCATTTCATCAGGCGGGAACTTATCATACAGGCGCAGCTATGGGGCCGGCCCGGTCTCACGCGGGAAGTGTTTGTGCTGATGGTGCCGCCCCGTGGAAGCGGCGCGGCACCCGAAGGCATTGCGGACGATTTCAGCGCCAGCAGGCGCGCAACGGAATAGGCGTCTTGCTCAGCAGTGGCTGTCGCGGACCCGCTCGAGCCCTTCACTCGCGAATGGCACGGTGACGGCGGTCTTTTCGGCGCTCGACGGCGTGCGTTCCGTCTCCGCCCGTTCCGCAGCGTCGTGGTCTTTACGGTGTTTCGGTTCCATTGAAGCGCCCTTTCAAATTGTTGCAGTACAACATCGAGAGCGCCACGGAGTTCCTCAGCCGATGGCGCGATGATGCGGCCTGAACAACCGTCCTCTCTCCACCACCAGCACGATCGCGAGCGCGGCGAGGGACGACACGAAGAAGCCGACCGAGAACGGCAGCAACGTGCCGTCGAAGCTTTGTCCGATGGCCATGCCGACGGCGATGCCGATCAGCGTGGTGATCGAGCCGTAGAGCGAGGACGCCGTGCCGGCGATGTGGCCCTGCGGCTCCATGGCGAGTGCAGTGAAGTTGGCGACCATCATGCCGAACGAGAACATCATCAGCGCCGAGAGCACCATGAACAGGGGAAGCGGCAACGCGGCGAGGCTTTCCGTCAGCAGCATCACTCCCGCCACCGCGGTGTAGAGCGTCAGCGCGCCGTGCGAGATCACGCGCATGCCGAGGGTCCCGACGAATCGCGCATTGAGAAAGCCGGCAATGGCGGTGCCGGCCGCGATCCCGGCGAAGGCGAGCGGAAAATAATGGCCGAGGTGATAGATGCCGACAAAAACTTGCTGAGCCAAAAATACGTAGGCGAACAGCGCGCCCATGACGCTACCGGCGGCGAGCGCATAGCCGAGGGTTTGGCGATGGGTCACGGTCTGCCAGTAGGCCGTGAGCACGTCGGCCGGCGCAAGCGACCTGCGTTCGCTCTCAGGCAGGGTCTCCGGAAGCCGCAGCACGGACCATGCAAGCGCGAGCAGCCCGTAGAGCATCAGCACGACGAAGATGCCGCGCCATTGCGTCACCAGCAGCACCGCCTGTCCGAACGAAGGGGCGATCACGGGGACGGCGATGAAGATCATCATCGCAAGCGACATCACGCTCGCCATGCGGCGGCCGACGTAACAGTCGCGCACGATCGAGGTCGCGATCACGCGAGTCGCCGAGGTACCGAAACCCTGCAGTGCGCGTGCCAGCAGCAGCGTCTCGAACGACGGCGCCGCAATCGCCAGCACGCTTGCCACCGCATAGACCGCCATCCCGCCGAGCAGCACCGGGCGGCGGCCAAAGCGATCCGACAGCGGGCCCATGACGAACTGCCCCGCGCCAAAGCCGATCAGGAAGGTCGACAGCACCAGCTGAAGATGGTTGGCGACGGGGATATTGAAGGCCGACCCGATATTGGGCAGTGCCGGGAGCATCATGTCCATCGCAAGCGGATTCAGCGCCATGATCGACGCGATCACGATGACGAATTCGGGGAAACCCATGGGACGGTGTCCCGAGGACACCCAGTCGTCGGCATTGACGTCGGACAAGAAGCTCACCTCTGATTTGAGGCCCTTATCTATCTTCAATGCTGCGTTGCACAAGCAACGTTTCGGGATGGCTGGCAGGCGGTGCAGGAGCAGACAGGAATTGATGAGGTATCAGCGCTCGCGGCCGCCGCGCGCGGCGGGATCCTCCGCGCAGCTTTCGTGGTGCGGGCAGCCGGGGTCGAACCGGCACAGCGCTTGCGCGCCGAGGGATTTTAAGTCCCTTGCGTCTACCAATTCCGCCATGCCCGCTTGATCCAACGAGATCAGCCACTTAAGTCCCTTGCCGGCGGTCTGGAATTGGCATTTGCAGGCCGGAGGGGTGGTTCTTCCTTAGGCGAGCCGGCGGCACAAGGCAAAGCCTCAATCCGGACATCTGTTGTTGCTTTAGGCATTCTCAATCGACGGGGACTATTCATCCGGCATGTCAGCTTTGATCCAATATCGCCTGCGCCCGTGCTGCGTGGTCGCCGCGCTGCTCGCGGCCGACTTCGCGCTGTCCGGCTGCGCCGGCATGAGCGAGACGGTCGCTCCGGCCTTTGCCGATCCCGCCAAGTACGAATTGTACGATTGCAAGCAGCTCGAAGGCGAGCGCAAGTCGATCGCCAACCGCACCGGCGATTTGCAGAGGCTGATGGACAAGGCACAGACCGGCGCGGGCGGCGCCGTGGTGTCGGAGCTTGCCTATCGCAACGACTACATCGCAGTACGCGGGCAGGCGCAGATGGCCGATGACGCTTGGCGCCGCAACAAGTGCCGGGAAACGCCCCCCGAGGCGACGCCGGCCGCCGCGGCGCCCGCAGCCAATCCTGGCCCGATCAAGCCTGGCCCGAAATCGACAAGAGCAGTGCGCTGAAACGTCCTGACATCAGCGCCTCGCGTCAGGGCCGCCAGCCGTAGATCCAGTCCTGCCGTGCCAGCATGCGTTCCGGGCCGAGGGCGCGGACCGCAAGATCGCGCGCGAACGCGAGCGGCCCACTGAAATGATAGATGCGGCCCTGCTGCCGCGCGGTCCGCTGCACCCGCCGCACGCGCGCCTGGCGCGTCCGGCCGTATTGTCTCAGCGCTGCCGTGATGCCCGCGGTGGTCTCGGCGATCTCAGGGCTCAAATGCTGCGCGAGCACTGCGGCGTCCTCGATCGCCATGCCGGCGCCCTGGGCCGCAAACGGCAGCATCGCATGCACGGCGTCGCCGAGCAGCGCGACCGGGCCTTTGCTCCAGGGGCAGTCGTCGGGGACGCCGAACAGCGCCCATTTCCGCCAGCTGTCGACTGTGGCGAGCATCATGCGCGCCGGCGGCGGCCAGCGCGGCGCGGCGAAGGCGTCCAGCACTTCGCGGGGATCGCCGGGCGTGCTCCAGCCCGGCCTGTTCCAGGTGCCCGGCAGCACCGCGACCACGTTGATCTGGCGTCCGCCCGCGATCGGGTAGGCGACGAGATGGGCATTCGGGCCCATCCAGAGCTGGACCCGGCGCGCTGTGTAGTCCTTCGGCAGTTGCGTGGCATCGAGCGTACCGCGCCAGGCAATCAGCCCGGAGAAGCGCGGCTGCACCTCGGGGAATAGATGCTGGCGCACCGTCGACCAGATACCGTCGGCGCCGATCAGCGCACTGGCGAGATCGCTGCGCCGGATCGTGCCGCTGCGATGAACCACCGTCAGCCCCTTCACGTGAGGCGCGACGTCTTCGAAGGTCGCGCCGAGTTTCAGGTCGATATCGGGATGGTCGGAAACTGCGCCGGCGAGGGCGGATTGCAGGTCGGCGCGGTGCACCACCCAATAGGGGGCGCCGGCGCGCTCGGCGGCGGCTTCTCCCAGCGGCATGCGCAAAAGCTCACCGCCGGCCCGCGCGCTCATGATCGAGACTGCCTCCGGGATCACGGCGCGCAACTTGAGGCGCTCGGTGAGGCCGAGCTCGACCAGCACGCGGCTGGCGTTCGGGGAGAGTTGCAGACCGGCGCCGACTTCCTCGAGCCGCTCGGCCTTTTCCAGCACGATGATGCGGAAGCCGCGGGCCGCGAGCGCAAGCGCAGCCGTCAGTCCACCGATGCCGGCACCGGCGATGACAATCGTTCGGGGGAGCGCCACCCCTGGCCGATCGAAGCGGTCAGGCCACCTTGTCCTTCAGGACGCATTCCGGCGGACGGGCTTCGCCCGCCTTCAGGTCGGCGGCGAAACGGTACAGAGTCGAGCAGTACGGGCAGATGATCTCGTTGTCGTTGCCGAGGTCGAGGAAGACGTGCGGATGATCGAACGGAGGGTTGGCGCCCACGCACATGAACTCTTGCGAGCCGATCTCGATGACGGGGACACCGGCATCGTTGTGGAAGTGCGGGACGACATGGTCGGACATCGTACTCATCCTGGAGTGGCAATGGCGGCAGACACAATCACGACTGCCGCGGCATTATTAAGGCGCCGCGGACCATACTGGTGGGTGGAGATGATTGCTAGTCCAGCGGAACCGAAAGCTCCGCAATGCCCCATGCTCATTTGCTCATGCAAATTCGACACAATCTTGCGGCCTGAGAGAAGCCCTTCTTTCGTCGGGGACGTTGTGTCGCAATTTTGGCATACTATGTCTGTGGACGAGCGTAATTGCGACGAAAGACAACCGTTAGGCGTCAACGATCTCAGGACCGTCCAGGCTCTCCGCATGAAGTGGTTGCGAATCAGCACAGCGTTGACCGGTATCGCGGCATGCGGCTTCATGCTCGCGCAGGTAGCACCGCACGCCCGCGAGGCCGGGGCGATTCTGGCCGCCCAGGACGATCCCGCCGCGCTCTCAGAGATCAAGCTCGACGCGCTGCTGCGGCACAACGACCGCCTGATTCAAGACAACATCGAGGTCGCGCTCGCATCGGGCGATGCCGATCTTGCCGACAGTTTTGTCGCACTGGCGCGCGACCGCAACATCGCGCTGCCTGACGACCTCCCGAGCCGTGTCGGTGACGCGGTCAAAGCCGAAAACTCCACCTCGCATTTCGCAAAACGGTTTGCCACCGGTCTCGTTACCGGCAACGCGGATGATGTTGCGAGCTTGTCGGGAACCGTGGCCGGCGATCTCTTCGTCATCGGCGACATCAGGGACGTCGTCCGCGAGGGCAAGCACCTCGCCATGGGCGAGGAGACCGATCGCCTGGTGCTGGGCCTTGCGGCCGCGGGTCTCGCGGTCACGGCCGTGACCTACGTCTCCGTCGGCGGTGCCGCGCCGGTTCGCGCCGGGCTGACGCTGGTGAAGGACGCGCGCAAGGTCGGCCGGCTCGGCGAGGGACTAGCGGCGTGGGCCGGCCGGTCCGCGCGCGAGGTCGTCGATACGCCGATGCTCCAGAACGCGGTTGCCTCCGGCTCGGTGCTGCGGCCGGGCCAGACCTTGAGCGCGATCAAGGCCGCGTTCCGCGCCGAGAAGGCCGGCGCGCTGGTTCGGCTCGGCAAGGATGTTACGCGCGTGGTCGAGAAGACCGGCACGCGCGGCGCGATGGATAGCTTGCGCATCGCTGAAGGTCCCAAGGACGTCGCACGCGCGGCGCGGCTCGCGGAAGCGCAGGGCGGCAAGACGCGCGCGATTCTGAAGCTGCTCGGCCGCGGCGCGCTGCTGCTGATCGGCGGGGCGTTCAATCTTGCACTCTGGCTGTTCGGTGCGGCGTTGACGCTGCTCGGCCTGTTGTCCTCGATCAAGGCGACGACGGAGCGCCTGACCCAGGCCTGGTGCGATCGCAGACGGGCGCGGCGACTTCGCCAGGCGCGGATCGCCGCCGAAGCCGTTCTGGCAAGCCCTGCCATCACGGCCTAAGATACCTCTTCCCCTCAAGATTGCGGAACTG
Organism: Bradyrhizobium sp. 87; assembly: GCF_023073015.1. Classification (NCBI taxonomy): domain Bacteria; kingdom Pseudomonadati; phylum Pseudomonadota; class Alphaproteobacteria; order Hyphomicrobiales; family Nitrobacteraceae; genus Bradyrhizobium; species Bradyrhizobium sp. 87. Next base: position 104,283 of record NZ_JADPIQ010000135.1, on the reverse strand, counting down.
ATGATGCCGAGCTTTCACAACGGCGCCGTTGAAATTGCCTATCTCGACGAAGGCGAGGGCGATCCGATCATCCTGGTGCACGGCTTTGCCTCCAGCAAGAACGTGAACTGGGTCTATCCGACCTGGGTCTCGGAGCTGCGCAAGAACGGCCGCCGTGTCATTGCGCTCGACAATCGCGGCCATGGCGAAAGCGCAAAGCTCTACGAGCCCGCGCAGTACTCCATCCCGACCATGGCCGCCGACGTGCTCGCGCTGATGGATCACCTCGCCATCCCGCAGGCCGATCTCATGGGCTATTCGATGGGCGGACGGATGACGGCCTGGCTCTCCCTCAACGAGCCGCAGCGCCTGCGTTCGGCAATCCTTGGCGGCATCGGCATCGGCGGCCTGATCGAGGGCACCGGGCCCGGCGAGAACGTCGCGAAGGCGCTGGAAGCGCCCTCGCTCGACGACGTCTCCGATCCCGTCGGACGCACGTTTCGTGCTTTTGCAGACCAAACCCGTTCCGACCGCAAGGCGCTGGCCGCCTGCCTGCGCGGCACGCGCGATCTCATGACGAAGGACGAAGCCGCGCGCATCGACGTGCCCGTGCTGATCGCGGTCGGCAGCACCGACGACGTCGCGGGTTCGGCCAGCGCACTCGGTGCCATCATCCCGGGTTCGGAAGTGCTCGATATTCCCGGTCGCGATCACATGCGCGCAGTCGGCGACAAGGTCTACAAGACTGGCGTGCTCGATTTCCTCTCACGCCGCGCCTGAGGCGATGAGGCGGTGTGGGCCATCCACTCCGTTCGGCAACCGTCCATTCCTGTACCTAGGGATCGGGGTTCGCTAAGGGCGCATATGAGACTCAGCTCGAAGCCACAGCTTTATCGAGGTCAATCGGATACTTGCAATTCCGATCCGTCCAACTGCGCACGGGCTCCGTCGGCGCGTCGCGCAGCCCGGTAACGGCCGGGCGACTGACCAATGTGCCGGTGAAACAACTTCGAAAACGCCGCTGCAGTCTCGTAACCGATCCGGTTGGCAATCCGTGCGATCGGTTCGTCGCTGGTTTCCAGCAGGAACGCCGCCTCCGCCATCCGGGGTTCGATCACATAACGTTGCATGGGCTGGCCCACGAGCCTAGTGAAGCGCGCCGAAAATGCCGAGCGGCCGAGCCCGACGCGACGGCCTAGGTCGCTCAGCGTCCAAAGCTGCTCCGGACTTTCGTGAATCAGCTTCAGCGCCGGTCCGATATGGGGGTCAGAAATGGCCCCGATCCAGCCGCCTTGCCCGGGACTGAGAGACGCGATCCAGCTTCGCAGCACCTCGACGAAGAGCACTTCCGTCAGTCGTGAAAGCGCGACGCCTTGGCCAGGACGCTCGAGCGCGGACTCGCTCATCATGCGGCGCAGGATGGCTTCAAGCCAACCACGGTCGGACGTCGGCTTCAGCAAGAGCACGGGTGGAAGCAACTCCAGCACGCTGCCAAACGTCGGCCGCGACACCGTGAAATTGCCGCAGAGCATGGTCGAGAGCGGCTTTGCACGGCTGCCGTGACGAACGAATCCGAGGCGTGGCGACGACCGTTCGATATCCACGATGCGCAAAGGCTCGGCCCGGCGATCCGAATAAAACACATGGGGCTCGCCACGTGTGATGACGACAAAATCGCCCCCGGTGATCTGGATTTCCTCTCCCTGTTCGAGCGCGAGGGTCGCTGAACCTTGGCTGAGATAGTGAAACAGGGCGTAGGGGCGCGCCGGCAACTCAAGATGCCAGGGATGGCCGAGCTCGAAGTGAAAGAGCAGCGTCCCGCCGAGACGAACCCGATCGAGCACCTGGGTGAGTATATCCATCCCCCGAGACTAGAACCGCGGACGATCGGACACAAGACACGGACGATTGGTCCCTATCGTCCGAGAGGTCCACGGAATACGTCATGCCACGGCGGGCCGACGGGACGTGCGGCAACCATTTCGCCAACGGCAGATGGAAGAACCGCGACCTTGCTGGAAACGCCTGTCCATTCCCCCGGACTACTTTCGTCCGATATGCCAACAGGAACAAACAATGCGAACTATTCTCCTCTCAGCCGCCACCGTCCTCCTGGCCGGAACGACGTTGGTCGGAGCCGTACATTCCGCCGAACTGCCCAAGGGGGCAGCCCACAACGTCGTGCTCGTGCACGGCGCCTTCGTAGACCAGACGAGCTGGCAGCCGGTTGCCGATATTCTCACCAAGAAAGGCTACAACGTCACGCTCGTCGAAAATCCACTCACTTCGCTCGCCGCCGACGTCGATGCGACCAAACAGGCGCTCGCGAAGCAAGCCGGCAGGACCGTTCTGGTCGGCCACTCATGGGGCGGCGTGGTGATCACGCAAGCCGGCAACGATCCCAAGGTTTCGGCGCTGGTTTATGTGTCCGCCTTTGCGCCGGAGGTCGGTGAATCCCTGGCGTCGCTGGCAAAGGCCGGTCCGCCGACCGAAGGCGGCAAGGCGATCCACCCCGATGCGAAGGGCAATCTGTACATCGATCCAAAGGTGTTTCCGTCAGCCGTCGCGGCTGACCTTCCTCCGGAGATCGCCGCGCACCTGGCCAACTCGCAGCTTCCGCTGAACCACGTTGCATTCGAAGCCCCGGTCGACGTTGCGGCCTGGCATAACAAGCCGACGTTCTACGTCATCAGCACGAAGGACAAAGTCCTCGCGCCCGAGGCCCAGAAGTCGTTCGCGGCCAGGATCCACGCCCAGACGACGGAAGTCACCGGCAGCCATGCCTCGCTCGTCGTCCATGCGAAGCAGGTCGCTGAGGTGATCGAAAAAGCCGCCCTCACGAGGTGACGGTACCGCTCCCGGCGCTGTGGCGCCGGGAGCCCGCGCGCTCCCGCTCGACCATTTTAAGCCAGGCATCCGTAGAGTGCTGAAACGTCCTGACGACACTTCAGCTCACGGACGTGAACACCTCCAATCGCGGAAACGCAACAAGTGTTGTCATGATGTGAGCGACGCATTGGAACGGACATTCCTGCATGTATAAGGCACTTCTTGTCACCCTCACTGCTGTGGCTCTTACCACCGTGTCTGCCGCGTCTGCTCCCGCCGTCAGCAGAGAGCCGCTGAATGCTGCGACGCTCAGCGCAATCAAATCGAAGTTCGGCAGGCTGATGGAATTGGCAAACAAGCATGATTTCAAGGCTCTGTATCGGATGTTCTGGCAATCGCCCTCGGCCCTTTTGGTGGCCAAGAGCGCGATCCCGTCCGAGGGAAACTGGGCCGGCTTTTGGGGTAACGCGGCGATTGATCAATAGCTGCATGATATCGGTAGCCCCGTCCGGTCGTACTCGAGCCAGATTTTTCGAAGCTCAGGGTTGTCGGCCTGACGCGCGACGTCGCCGAGTCCTATGTGCCGATGACCATCACCGTCTCTTATGCGGGGCAAGATGGAACAGCCAGGCCGTTTCTCATGATCAGCAACTGGCTTCGCGTCGGGAAGGACTGGAGGGTCGCTTCCGAAATCATTCTTCCGGTGCCGGCGGCACCGGCACAAAGAGCTAGCCGCGGAACGCCTCAGTTGTTGTACGGCACTGACCGTCTCGCACTTGGGTCCGTTTTCACGCAGTCGGCTGACTAACGGCTGGTCGTGCTCATGCCACCGCCCCGCCGCGTGTGCCGATTTGCGGGGGCGATGAAGGGCTCCAAACACCCTTGAGAACGAATGCGCTGGTCTTACTGGATAAACGCGATCGCTGCTCGGACGAAACCAGGCACGATGGCGCTTCACCCCAATCTCACCGCGCTTTGCTGTCTTCCCCAAGGCGGCGCGCCAGCGCCATCAGCACGGTGAAGGTCGCAACCCACACCATCCGCGCGCCGTAGCGGTCGTGCGGGCCGGAGATCACGCCGCAGATGAAGGCATTGCCGAGCAGCGCCAGCGTGATGGTCGCCGCCAGCAAGGTCAGGTCGTCGAGCCGGCGGTTCGCGAGGGCATGCGCCAGCAGCGCGACCAGCGCCAGCATCGAGGCCAGCGCGACGGGAACGTGCAGCCAGTTGATGGTGTCGAAATCGAGTCCCCAATTCTGCTGGCGTGCGGCGCGCATCGGCGCGGCCTGCGAGGGGACATAACGTTCGATGATGCCGCGGGTGTGCGGGATCCAGCCATTGGTGCCTTCGCCGGTCGCCACATGCAGCAATTGCTGGCCCAGCGCCTGCAAGGCCGCGCCGGCCTGCCAGACAGGATAGTCGGCGAGCGAACCCACGACGATGGTGCCCATCTCGTCGTTCATGCCCTCGAAGCGGCCGAGCGTGTTGAACATGCTCTTGCCCCACAGGAATTCGTCGGCGCTCGCCGGCAATTGGTCGCGATAGGGGCAGAGCTTGAGTTTTTCGCGTGGGCAATGGTCATTGAGATAACGCGCAACGATGCCGTCCTGCATCATGCGGCCGAAGGCGACGCCGGTGCCGCCGGGCGTCCACGTCCACTTGCCCGACAAGGCATGGTTCGCCGACACCAGCATCAGGCCGCCAGCGAGGATGGTGAGGCTCGCTTGGGCCAATCCGGCGATCGGAAGCCGGCGCCCCAGCAACGGCCGCGCCATCCAGCCGGCGATGCAGAGCCCGAGCAGCACGCCGAGCGTGGCGCTGTGGGTCGCGGCGGCAAAGGCCGTGAAGACGAACAGCGAGATTTTTTCGAGCGCCGAGGTCCGCGGCCCACCGATGACCAGCAGGAATAGCGACAGCACCGACAGGCCTGCAAAAATGTCGGTGAGCAGCATGCTCGCAAGCCAGGGCAGCGCAGTCGACAGGATCAGGAGCAGGCTGATCACGACGAAACGGAACGTCTGCATCATCGAGAGCACGCGCAAGGTGAGCTGCAACAGCCACAGCGTGGCCAGCGACTGGACCGCGAGGTTGATCCAGAACCCTGAACTTTCGCCATAGTGCAGATAGATGCCGAAGACGGTGGAGCGGCTCGGGACGAGATAGCCCTCGTACCAGCGCGCCAGATAGCCTCCGGTATCCCATTGCAACAGCGGATAGCCGTTCCAGAATGCCGGCGCGATCAACAGGAGCGGCAGGGCGATGGCGGCGAGCCGCAGCCAGAGTGAGCCCGCGGCGCCCGCGCGCGCATGATCGGTGGTGATGGTCAAATCCGCTCCGTCCTCACTCGGACCATGCCCGCAATTACCGTTGAGGCGGAATTCACCAATAGTTTGACGCCGCCCGGCTTGAATTTGGCGAAACCCTGACCATTTTGAGCCGACCTTGCCGCCCGGGGTGTCGGAAGAAACTGTTGTGATTCAACGCGTTGGCATGCCCCCGCCGGACAACGCACTGTTCACTCTCAGGCAAGCCCGTCAGGACTTTGTCGCCTAGACTGTGTTATAGAACCAGTGAAACGAGCCAATTCGAAAGAGCAGATCTCATGGCAGTGCATCAGGTCAATCCGGGAGGAAAGCTTGCAACGCTTGATCCGATCTGGGATCGGATCCGCGGCGAAGCGGAGGACATCGTCCATCGCGAGCCGGAGCTTGCGACCTTCATCTATTCGACGGTGCTGCATCACAGCCGCCTGGAAGATGCGGTGATCCATCGAGTCGCCGACCGGCTCGATCATTCCGCGCTGTCGGGCGATCTCGTGCGCCAGACCTATGACGAGGCGCTGCGCGACGATCCCGATCTCGGCAACGCCTTCCGCGCCGATCTCGTCGCCGTCTACGATCGCGACCCCGCGACCTCGCGCTTCATCGATCCCTTGCTCTATTTCAAGGGCTTTCACGCCATCCAGACCCACCGCCTCGCGCATTGGCTCTATCTGAAGGGCCGCAAGGATTTTGCGTATTATCTGCAGAGCCGGGCGTCTGCGGTATTCCAGACCGACATCAATCCCGCCGCGCGCATCGGCCGCGGCATCTTCCTCGACCACGCCACCGGCTTCGTCTGCGGTGAGACTGCGCTGATCGAGGACGACGTCTCGATCCTGCATGGCGTTACGCTCGGCGGCACCGGCAAGGAGAACGAGGACCGCCATCCGAAAATCCGCCACGGCGTCCTGATCGGCGCCGGCGCGAAGATCCTCGGCAACATCGAGATTGGTCATTGCGCGCGCATCGCGGCGGGCTCGGTCGTGGTCAAACCGGTGCCGCACAACGTGACGGTCGCAGGCGTGCCTGCCAAGGTCGTCGGCGAAGCTGGCTGCGCCGAGCCGTCGCGCACCATGGATCAGATGATCAACGCCATGGGACTCTGAGATGGGCCTCTGAGGCGGGCCTTCGAGCTTGTCGGAATGGGCGGATTTTCCGCCCCTTTCGTCCCAAAATTCTTTGGCAATTCATGCTGGCGGTTGGTCGCGTCTCGTCCTAAAACCCGCGCCAACCCAGATTTCGATTGGAGACTTGCCGTGGACGTCAAGGAAGTTAGGAAGCTCGACGCGTATTTGAAGCGCGTATTCGGCAATCCCAAGATCCGCGTCGTGCCGCGGCCGAAGAAGGATGATTCCGCCGAGGTCTATATCGGCGAGGAATTCATCGGTGTGCTCTTCGTCGACGACGAGGACGATGATCGCTCGTTCCAATTCCAGATGGCGATCCTCGAGGACGACCTCGTCGACCAGGAATAGTTCGGCGATCGTCTCGCTCAACGGGGCCGCGCGGGCGCGGCTCCATGCCTTTGCTTTCTTGCAAGAACATATATCTGCGAGGGTGATGTTCAGCTCAGGTCGTGCAGGTCTTTTCCGAGGGGAGGTGTCAGACGAAACGTCGAGAATACGACTTCTAGCCCCGCCCGTTCGGGTGTGCAGGCCATCGGTCCCACAAGGTAGGAGTTTGCTTTAGGAAACGCCGCCAGCCGCATGAGGGGCCAGGATTTGCCGTCGGCCGAAACCTGCAGACGAAGGACACCGTTGGCGATGGTCGCGCGGACCCAGAAGTCGCTGGCATTATGCTCATAGGGTGCTGTCGCCCAGTCTGATTGCCCGTTTGTCAGCACGCTCGCGAGCATAGCGCGGCCATCTGACAATTCGATTCCGGCTTTGACCCAATGATGCGCGTCGAGGCGCACCATGATGCCCGCCTGATCATAGAGCGCCCGGAAATCGCCCTGAACACGCAAATCTGCGGTGAATGCTTCGCCTGTCGGAAAGCCCAGGAAATGTCCGCTATCGCGATTGAAGCCGTAATGGGTTTCGCGCCAGAAATCCGTGGCCTTGTCCGTGAGGATCCGCAGGTCATCACCCTCTGCCGCCCATCGCTGCGGTTCATTTAGCCACACACCGTCACTTCTGCGGAGAATCATGACTAACCTCTGTCGCGGATGCCTGCCGGTTCGGTCCGTGAGTCGGACGAGCACGGCATCGTGCATTGAGATGAAAAGGCAATGTAGCCGAGATTGCTTCGCTTCGCTCGCAAGGACGAGCAACAGCTTCACCGCCGCCCCATCCTGACACCATACGCGCGAAGCTGACTTCGAAAAATACGAAGCATTACAGGAGCTTGGCTACTGTGCATGGGGTTGTTTTCGCAGTTTTTGTTTTGGAGGCGCAGGTCGCGCGGTCGCGTTCAGCCCTTCGGGCCGCGCAGCTGCGCCGTCAGTTTCTCCATCGCTTCCGCCGTATCGCGCCACTGCGACAGCCAGCTGCGCGGAAAGCGGAAGGTGAGGTCGGCGCCGCCGACGCGGCGTTCGGCGAGGCACATGCCGGGCGTCGCACCATCGCGCGTGCAGCGCGCGGTCAGCGCGGGACTTGCGGCAGAATAGAGATCCTCGGTGCCGTAAGGCGTGTCAGCGCGGAATATCCGCATCGTCAGCCCGTCCTGAGGCATTGCCGCGGCCTGGTCGAGATAGCGTGGATAAATCGTGGCGGTGCGCTGCTCGGGCGAGAGCGCATCGCGATGCGCGGCGATCGACAGGAAGATGCGGTCGATCGGCTGCATCGCCGCATCCACGCTATCGGCGGTGACGTGCTTCGGCGCGCCCGGCGGCTCCAGCGAAGGATACAGGAAGTCGAGATCGATCCGCTCCTGCGGTCCGGAGTGGCGCTGGATCTTCATGCGGATCGCGTTGGTCGGCAGGTTGAACAGCGTGCCGCCGACGCTCACCGGCAGCTTGTCTGGGGCGTTCGCGCCGCTCGGCCCCCAGGTCGGCCACAACAAATAGGCGACGAGCGCGACGGCGCACACCGCGGCAATGCCGCCGAGCACGATCGGGACGACGTGGGCCAGGGTGCGCACCCGGGGAGATTGAGGGGAAATTGCCGAAAACACCGTCATGAGCCGCGCGAATGAGCCGGAAGTCGGCCGATGGCCGACGAATCAGCGGCGAATATGCCACGTGGTGGCGATTTCGCGGAGCGTTGGCCGGCTGCAGGGAAGGGAGAGAGGCCTGCGTGGAACGGCTGGCGGCGTTAACCTTCCCTTAAGGATAATGTAGCGTTAACCGGCACTCTTTGTCACAGGAAGGTACCTCGCGTTGCGTAAGGGCGGACTGTTCCGATGACACCTGAAGCTCTCAACACATTCTTCTCGATCGGCATTGGTTTCGCGCTCGCGGGAGCGCTCGTGAGCGGATACCAGACGGTCGCACAGCGGCCGGCCGGCTTCGGTCTGTTGCAGGACGGCGTGGCGCCGAAGACCTTCGCGGCGGTTCCGTTCCTGGTGTTCGCGGCGCCTTTCATCATCATGCGCAATACTCTGCGCGGCAGGCAGGTGGAGAGCCGCCGCGTCGAATTCGTGATGATGGCGACCGTCATCGCCGGCTTCTGGAGCATGATGAGCGGCACCTTCTTCCTGATGACGCTCCGCGCGGCCGGCGTTCTGGTCTGATGCGCGCGCTATAGGGCTGCCTGCGCGGCGGCCCTTTGCGTCAAGGCCGCCGTTTCGCTATGGCTGGGGCTGACGCGACAGGAGACCCTCATGGCGATCTACGAGCTCGACGGGCAGGCGCCCGACCTTCCCGCCGACGGCAACTACTTCATCGCGGAGACCGCTACCGTGATCGGCCGCGTGCGCCTGAAGCCGGGCGCGAGCGTCTGGTTCGGCGCGGTGCTGCGCGGCGACAATGAGTGGATCGAGATCGGCGAGGGCGCCAACGTGCAGGACGGCTCGACCTGCCACACCGATCTCGGTTTTCCGCTTCAGATCGGCAGGAACTGTACGGTCGGGCATAATGTCATCCTGCACGGCTGCACCATCGAGGAGGGCGCACTCGTCGGCATGGGCTCAATCGTGATGAACGGCGCCAGGATCGGGCGCAACAGCATCGTCGGCGCCGGCTCCGTCATCACCGAGGGCAAGGAGTTTCCCGAACGGTCCCTGATCATCGGCTCGCCGGCGCGGGTGATCCGCACGCTCGACGATGCTCAGGTGCAGAAGATGGGGAGTGCTGCGAAGTTCTACGTCGCCAATGGACCGCGCTTCACAAAGGGCCTCAAGCGGATCGGGTGAACTCAGCTTCCTTCGGACTCGCGCGCTTCTATTGCGCTTGCGACCTTCTCGTGCCCCGCGGACCATAGGGCATGCTCATCGCTACCGTCCTGGTACGGATTGGCTTCCGCCGGAATGTTTTTACGCGCCGCGCGTTCGCCTTCTGCAAAAGCATCGCGATCGTTCATCGTGACTGCGCCTTTCTGTTTGCGGAGCAGAAGATCAGCTTGCGCGTGATCGTGCCCGCCTTCCCGGTTTCAAGCTGATGCGACGGCATTTGTTCCGGAACCGGTCCTTGCTGCGGCGGTTGATCGGCGAAGGAGAATTTCAATGGCCAGATTGCCTATAGCCCGTTCAATCAAGACCGTGATCGTGATCTTCGCCCTTGCCGCGGTGCCGGCCGCATCGTTCGCGCAAGCCACCGGCGGCTCCACAGGATCGGCCGGAGGTGTCGCCAATTCTCCGGCTCCCGCGCCAGGCACCAACAGTCTGGGGACCGCCCAATCGTCCGGTGCGAATGCACCCGGCGTCACCACTGGGACCGGCGCAGGTGGGTCCACCGACGCCGCCGTCAACGCCGAGAACCGGCTGCTCGACAAGAAGCTCAAGAGCATCTGCCGCGGCTGCTGACGCTCGCGGGGAAGTGAGACAGTGAGGCTGTCAGGAACGCCTCAAGCCGATTAGCTTGGTCCTGCTTTGGAGCGTGGAGGGTATCCACGCAGAGGATCGAGTGATGTTACGGAAGATGATGTTGACGGCGCTGGCTGTGGTGGCGGTTGGGTCGTCGATGCCGCAGGCGGCACAAGCGGGCGGTCACGGCGGCTGGGGTCATGGCGGCGGTGGCTGGGGCCATGGTGGCGGCTGGGGTCATGGCGGCCACTGGCATGGCGGTGGCTTCTGGCCAGGCGTCGCCATCGGTGCCGGTATCGCCGGCGCAGGTTACTACGGCGGGTATTACGGCTACGGCCAACCGTATTACGGCAATCCATATTACTATGGTACCGGATACGATGATGGCGGTTATGGCGGCTGCTACGTTGTGCGGAAGCGCGTCATGACGCCATCGGGCTGGCGCATCCGCCCCGTGGATGTCTGCGAATAGGCGGCGGTACCCGTCAAAAAACAAGGCCGTTGACGCAATATACCGTCAACGACCTTGCCAGCCCCGGACATTGAAATCGGCTCACGCCATCCGGTAACGGCGAGCATCGCTTGGAATCACACGGGCGAATGTGATCCAGTTCACAAGTCCAAAAATTTAAGGGTGGCGGCGCCGGCTGCTCAGCCGCGCGAGCGCTTGCGTGCACTGGCATGGACACGATGCCGTGCAGGTTTCCTGCGGGTAACTGAGGGAGTCTCCGCCTCGCTCGCCCGGGCGCTGGCAAAGGATTGCCGCAGGCCATCGATGGACTCGTTGAGTATCGTGACCTGCTCGGACAGACGCTTGGTGTCGGCCTGCTGGAATGCGAGCAAGCGCTTCACACTCTGGAGCTGGTCTTGCACGACCTGGAGCTGGTCAATCGATTCCTGCTGGGTTGCCTCCAGCCCCTTGGTCTTCTCGACCAGCTGCTCGGATGCCTGTGCGGTGCGAGCCTGCAGCTGCCGCGACGCCACCACCCGGTCGGTCTCAGGGGCCGCGCCGGTATAGGCACGCCAGATCGCGATCGAGGTCACCCCCGCGATCAGGAGCAGGAGCGCGGCGGCGGTCAGCGCGATAGGCTGGGCGCCAAGGCGAAAGAGGGGATGGGACCGTGTGTCCTCTGCGAGATCGATCATCGCTGACAAAACCCAAATTGAAACTTGGTGAGTGGCGAAGACCGGCAACCTGAGGTTACCGGGGCGTCCCGAAAGCGTTACGTGTCGGCAAGGAATGGGACCAAAAAGAGGCTAAGAGCAAAAAAACCAACAATCAGGATGCCTTAGGGCATCCGTGCCCCCGTCAGAGGCAGAGATCAGGGCTGAAACAGCGAAAACGGACCGGAATAGGTCTTCGAGCGCGGCGCCGCGTAGGGCCCGAGCCGGGAGGTCTTCAGTCCCAGTCGCACCAGTGATTCTGCCAAGGTCACCGCGGCGGCGACGCCGTCGATCACGGGCAGGCTGTGCGTGGCGGCGAGTTCATTGGCGAGATCGGCCATGCCGGCGCAACCGAGCACGATGGCCTCTGCGCGATCGTCGCGGATCGCGGCCGTGATTTCCGTAGAGATTTTTGCGAGCGCATCGGTGTTGCGCTCCTCGAGCGCGAGCACCGGCACCTCGGCGGCGCGGACGCGCGCGCAGCGTTCGGCGAGGCCGTATTTCCGCAAATTATGCTCGATCGGCACGATGGAGACACCGAGCGTCGTCACCACGGCGAAGCGCGCGGCAATCAGGCTCGCCATGTGGAAGCCGGCCTCGCCAATGCCGATCACTGGTGCCCTTGCCGCAGCGCGCGCGGCGTCGAGGCCGGTGTCGTCGAAGCAGGCGATGACATGCGCATCCGCGCCGTCGCGGTCGGCCTCGCGGATGCAGCCGAGCATGCCCGGCACCGCGAACGCCTCGTCGTAAAATCCCTCGATCGAGACCGGGCCCATCGTGGGCTGGCGCGCATCGATCACGGTGTCGGGCAGGGCGACCGCGCGCGCGGCAGCGGCGATCTTCACCGTCATGGACGCAGTGGTGTTGGGATTGACGACGTGAAGCCGCATCGGATCAGACAAGCCCCTTCTCAGACAAGCCCTTTGCCGGCGTCCGAGCCTTTGGCCGCCTGTCGCTTGTTGAGCATGTGGATGGTGCCAAGCGCAAGCGCGATCACCGTGAACGAGACGGCCGAGATCACGGTGCCGAGCGCATAGATGTCGGGGTTCGTCACGGTGGTGGTGAGTCCCTGGAGATCGAGAGGCAGCGTGTTCACCGCCCCGATCGCCTGGCTGGAACGCGCGAGTTCGTCCCAGGACAGTGTGAAGCCGAACAGTCCAATGCCGATCACGGAGGGCAGGATGATCGGCAGCACGACATGACGGAACGCCTGCCACGGTGTCGCACCGAGATCGCGCGCGGCTTCCTCGAGCCTGGGATCGAAGCGATTGAAGATCGCGAACATGATGAGAAGGCCGAACGGCAGCGTCCAGGTCAGATGTGCACCGAGGCCCGAGGTGAGCAGACCCATCGAGGTCTCGAAACTCTCGTTCCAATGCGCCTTGATCAGATCGTCGATGATGCGGAATTCAAGCGAGATGCCGAGCGAGGTGATGATCGAGGGCACGATGAGGCTCGCGATCGCGGAGTAGAACAGGATGCTTTGCGCCTTGAACTTGCGGCGAAACGCCATGCCCGCTGCGACCGACAGCACGACGGTGACGATCATCACGATAATGCCAAGCAGCAGCGAACGGCGGAAGGCGGCGCCGAGATCGACGATGCCGGTGCCCTGGAACAATTTTGCGATCCAGAAAGTCGATACACCGTTCATCGGGAAGGTGAGGCCGCCCTGCGGTCCCTGGAACGACAGCACATAGATCGCGATCATCGGGCCGTAGAGGAACAGCGTGTAGGCCGCGAAGAAGATCGCGAGCACGTAGAAAGAGCGCGGGCGTCCTTCCTTCATGCTCTAGAGCTCCTTCTTGATGTCGACGATACGCGACATCATGGTGATGATCAGGAACGTGATGACGAGCAGGATCACGGCATTGGCCGCTGCTGCCGGGAATTGCAGCGCATTCACCCGCGTCTCGATGATCTTGCCGGCGGCCGCGATCTGCTGCCCGCCCATCACGCCGATGGTGATGAAGTCGCCCATCACGATGGTGATGACGAAGATCGAGCCGATCACGATGCCGGGTTTTGCCAGGGGAATGATGACGTTGACGAGCGTCTGGAAACCGGTCGCCCCGGCGTCATAGGCGGCCTCGATCAGCGATTTGTCGATGCGAACCATTGAGTTGAAGATCGGCACCACCATGAAGAAGGTGAAGAGGTGCACCAGCGCCAGCACCACGGAGAATTCGGAGAACAGCAGCCATTCAACGGGATGGTTGATCAGCCCCGTCTTCACCAAGCCTGAGTTGACAAGGCCATTGCGCCCGAGCAGCGGAATCCAGGCGATCATGCGGATCACGTTGGAGGTCCAGAACGGGATCGTGCAGAGCAGCGACAGTCCCATCTGCCAAGTTTTCGACTTGACGTGAAAGGCGAGGAAGTAGGCGACCCAGAAGCCGATGAAGAGTGTGATGACCCACACGATGAAACAAAGCTTCAGCGTCTTCAGATAAGTCTTGGCGATCGTGCAGAGATCGGGGAGCTGCGCGATGCAGCCCTCGAACGTGTCGGTGTAGCCGCGGCCCGAGAAGGCCGGCAGCAACTGGTATTCGTTGTAGTCCCAGAACGAGACGATGACGACGAAGACGAGCGGGATCAGGAAGAAGGCGAGGAACACCAGCATCATCGGCCCGGCCTGGAGCCAGGAGATGAAGGAGGGTGACAGCCGCGCCGCTTTGCTGCGGCGCGCCGTCTCCGATCCCCGGACCAGGTCCGGAGATGCCTGTTGCAAAATGTCCTCCGACGTGTCCATCAGATTACGCCGCGATGAACTCGTTCCACTTGCGGACCATGTAGTCGTTCTCGTCCATCACGGCGTTCCAGCACGCGACGCCGCCCATGCGGTCCTCGTAGGAGCCGCCGTCGCGCACGGCGCCAGCCTTCTCGAGCAGCGAGCCGTCGGGCGCCTTGATGTCCTTCTCGGCCGCCTTGCCTTCCATCCAATAGGCCCACTCGTAAGGCTCCATATGCGCCTTCGCGGTGGAGAGCACGGCCGAGTAGTAGCCCTGGCGGTTGAGATAGGCGCCGGCATAGCCGGACAGGAACCAGTTGACGAACTCATAGGCCCATTCGAGCTTCGCACCCGAGACGCCCTTGGAGACGCAGAAGCCGGAGGCCCAGGAGCGATAGCCTTCCTTGAGCGGCTGGAAGGTGCAGGCAATCCCCATCGAGCGGACCTTCGTCACCGCCGGCGACCACATCGACTGGATCACGGTCTCGCCCGAGGCCATCAGGTTGACGCTCTCGTTGAAGTCTTTCCAGAAGGCGCGGAACTGGCCCGCCTTCTTGGCCTCGGTCATCACCTTCATGGTGAGATCGATCTCTTCCTTGGTCATGTTGCCCTTGTCGGCATATTTGTACTTGCCGGTGGCTTCCACGACCATCGCGGCATCCATGATGCCGATCGAGGGGATGTTGAGGATCGAGGCCTTGCCCTTGAACTCGGGGTTGAGCAGCTCGGCCCACGAGCTGATCGGACGCTTGATGATATCGGGGCGAATGCCGAGCGTGTCGGCGTTGTAGACGGTCGGGATCAGCGTGACGAACTCGGTGGCAGACGTCGCGAACTTCTTGGAGTCCTTGCCTTCGAGATAGAGCACCTTCCAGGGTGCGGTGCCCTGGCCGCCGATCTTCTTGCCGCCGGGCGTGACGCCCTTGGTGAAGACCGGCGTGATGTTGTCGAATTCCTTGATCTTCCTCGCGTCGAGGGCAAGGATGTTGCCCGACGGCACGATCTTCTTTAGCGCGAAATATTCGGTGTCCAGCACGTCGAAGGAATTCGGCTGGGTCATCACGCGCTTGGTGACGTCGTCGGTGGTCGCGGTGATATATTCGATCTTGATGCCGGTGTCCTTCAGGCACTGCTTGGAGATCTCGTCACCCTCGTTCACTGCGGTGCCGAGATAGCGCAGCACCTTCGGCTCGGCCGACATTACATAGGGAAAGCCTGTGATGGCGCCGGAGCCCGCGGCAAGTCCGGCGAGACCCGCGGTGCTCTTCAGTAGCGTGCGGCGGCTAAGGCCCTTCTTCCTGGTCGTTTCGGTCATATCACTCACTCCTCTGTTGCGCATTCCGGTGATTGATCGGCGCTATTGCAGACGTTGCGCCTTGGCGGGATCCCAGATGGCCAGCACGCGATCGCCCGGCCGGAACTGGTGGACGTCGAAGGCGGCCTCGGGAAGGTGGGAAAACAGGGCGGTCCCGTCGTCGAGCGTGAGCGAGACGGCGATGTAGGAGCCTTGGTACTCGGTCTGGGTCAGTAGCGCGGGCGCGCCGAAGGCGCCGTCAGTGAACGGCGCGATGCCGAGCTGATCGGCGCGCACGGCGATGAGTTTGCCTGCGTCGCTGAGGACGTTGTGACCGCCGATGAAGCGCGCCACGAATTCGGTGCGGGGGTGATGGAAGATGTCGCGGGCGCTTCCCTGCTGTTCGATCCTGCCCTGGTTCATCACCACGATGTGGTCGGCCAGCGCCATCGCCTCTTCCTGGCCGTGCGTGACCTGAACGAAGCTGATGCCGAGCTCGCGCTGCAGCCGCTTCAATTCGCCCCGCATCTTCACCCGCAGGAACGGATCGAGCGCCGAGAGCGGCTCGTCGAGCAACAGGATCTGCGGCTCCGTGATCAGCGCGCGGGCGAGCGCGACGCGCTGCTGCTGGCCGCCGGACAGCTGTGCGGGGAGGCGGGCCGCATAGGGCGTCATCGCCACCAGCTCGAGCAACTCGCCGGCGCGCTTGTGCCGCGTCGCCCGGTCGATGCCGCGCATTTTCAGGGCAAACGCCACGTTGTCGAGCACGGTGAGGTGCGGAAACAGCGCGTAGGACTGGAACATCATCGCCGTGCCGCGCTTGGCGGGTTCGAGATCCGTGACGTTCTGCGGACCCAGGATGATGTCGCCTTCGCTGACGGCCTCGTGGCCGGCGATCATGCGCAAGGTCGAGGTCTTGCCGCAGCCGGAGGGGCCGAGCAGGCAACAATAAGTGCCGGCCGGGATTTTCAGATTGACGGTGTCGACCGCCAGCGTCGTGTCGTAGCGCTTGGTGACGGCGACCAGTTCGAGGGCGGCGGGAGTGGCCATGGCGTGTCCGGGGCGAGGGCGATGCTGCGCCTCTCTCCGCAAGGTCCATGCCAATCGCGCTTGAATCGTTCTCGGCCGGCCGAATTCCAAAACAGTGCAGCGGAGTCAGATCGTTAGATCGAATCCCACGGGCTTGGGCGGTTCGCTGCCTTCGCAGTTGCGTGCACACAAAACAGGCGCGGATTGTATAAAGTTTCGCCTGTGATTGGATACAGCTGGTCGATTAGGATTCAACGCCCTCGTCGACGATCGAGTCCTCACCCCCATGGCCGTCAAGTCCCGACCGAACTCCGACGCGCCAGATGCGAGCGATCGCGTCAGCCGCATCCGGGAAGGTGTGACTGCGGCGATCCTCGAGCATCGCCTGTTGCCCGGCACGAAACTCGGCGAGGACGAGATCGGCGAGATCTACGGAGCAAGCCGAACGCTGGTTCGCACCGCGCTGCAACAGCTCGCGCACGAGGGCATCGTCAACATCGAGAAGAACCGCGGCGCCTTCGTCGCGCGGCCGACGCCTGCGGACGCCCGCGAAGTGTTCGAGGCGCGCCGCCTGATCGAGCCGACAATCGTCGATCACGCCGTTGACGCGGTGTCGCCGGCCTGGATCGGGCGTCTCCAGCGGCATCTTGCCGAGGAGCGCGAGGCGGAGCTGCGTGGCGATGCGCGTGCTTCGGTCCGCCTCTCCGGCGACTTCCATCGACTCGTCGCCGAGATGAGTGGCCACAGCATCTATCTTGGTTTTCTCAAGGAGCTGATCGCGCGGTCCTCGCTGATCATCCTGCTCTACCGCCGGCACGACACGCCGGCCTGCGGCACCGATCATCACGCCGGAATCGTCTCCGCGATCCGCAAATGCGACAGGGAGGCCGCGCGCGCGCAGATGTTGTCGCATCTGAACGAGATCGAGGCCGAGCTGTTTCTGAAGGATCCCGCCGCTGACGAGTTGCGGCTCGCGGACGTGCTCGGGGTCTGAGCTCAACGAGGCGCGTCCGCACCCGGCTGGGCGCGACGGCGGCTATTGCGGCTCTAATCCGAGAGTCTTGATCGACTCGAGCCAGATCGGCCCTTCCTTTTCGTAGAGCGCAATCGAGGATGCGCGATCCATGGCCGGCTGGTCGACGCCGAAGGCATCGAGCAGCTTCTGCACGCGCTCCGTCTTGCCGCCTTCGACCATCAACTTGGCGAGCATGTCGATCCGGTCTGCCGGCATCGCAGCGGGCGCCACCAGCGCGGTAAAACTGATGAGCTGGAAGACATTGCCCGTGACCCCTTGCTCGGCAAATGTCTTGGTTTCGGGCAGCTTCTTCATGCGCACTGGTGTCGGCACGGCAATCGGGCGGCCGATGCCGGTATCGAGCACCGGTAGCGCAGCCTGATAGCTGCCGACGGCCGCCTGGATCACCCCCGCGGCCAGATCCTGCCACATCGGCGCTTCGCCGCGGTAATGCACGATGGAAATGTCGAGACCGAATTGCCGGTTGAGCTCGGCGATCGCAATATGTGCGAACGAGCCGATGCCGTACGAGCCGGCCGTGACCTTGTTGCCACGTGCGTACGCGACGAACTCTTCGATCGTCTTTGCATTGGTGGCGGAATGGACCACCAGCGGCAGATGCCCCGAAGGCGTCATCGCGACGATCGTGAAATCCTTGTCCGGATCATAGGCCAGCGATTTCAACAACAGCCGGTTACCGAGCAAGGTGGACGAGATCGTGTACATCAGCGTGTAGCCGTCGGCCGGGGAATCCTTCACCGACTGTGCCGCCAGCGCACCGCTGGCTCCGGTTTTGTTTTCGACAATGACCGGCTGGCCAAGCTTCTGCGAGATATAGTCGCCATAGGCGCGGGCGAAGGCATCGGTGATGCCGCCTGCCGGCGTGGAGACGACGATCCTGATTGCCCGGGTCGGCCAGGCTTCGGCCAAAGCCGTTTCAGAAGCGGCCATCGTCAGGCATGCCATCGCGGCAGCCCAAATTCTCGCGGATGTCCGCACTTCGGCCTCCCCTTTTCCCTGTGTCATTGGGCAGCCGGCAGCCGCCGCAACGAGGTGTCACACGGGCAGGAAGGGGGGGTCAAGAAATCAAAATATCGTTTCACTGTGTGAAATGATCATCGCCGACCTGCAGGAGAACCCGGCGCAGCAAGCTTGGCACCGAGCGCCTCGGCAAGTGCGGAAGCGACCTTCTTCATCGGCGGTACGAAGCGCCGCACACCGTCCTCCAGACCGACCGCCTCGCGAAGCATCATCACGTTCATGCTGCCGAACAGGCGATTCCGCAAAACGACGGGTACGCCGATCGCCCACACTGCGCCCCCGAAGACGCGGCGGCTGTAGGTCTCGTCCATGACTGCGAACCCCGCGCTACGGATCGTGCGCAGCACTTTGGCAAGTCTGCCGGGATTGCGCGCCAGATCGTTCCAGGGCTCCGGACCAAGGGCCAGCCGTGCGGCAATGCGCTCCTGCTCGGCGGGTTCGCAGAAGGCGAGATAGGCGCTTCCCATCGAGGTGCCGAGGACGGGAAAGCGAAAACCCGGCGGGCGGCTGAACAGCAGCGATCCATCGACGCGCGTCGTGTGGGCGATGACCATGGACTCCTGATCGAGCACCGCGATGTCTGACGGCCAATGGATCTGCTTGCGGAATTTGTTCAGGATGGGTTCGGCGATGCCGCCAATCCAGGTCGGCTCATCATAGCCTGCGCTGAGCAGCAGCGCCCGTCCCGTCGGCGCGTAGCTGGCCGGCTCGGTACGACGTACCACATAACCTTCATGTTCCAGCGTCTCGAGCATGCGGACGATCGTTGACTTGTTCAGCCCCGTCGCCTTGTGCAGCGAGCCGACGGTCGACTGCCGTTCCTGATTGATCACCCGAAGGACTTCGAGGCCCCTGGACAACGCGATGACGGGACGGAACGACGTCATGCCAACTCCTTGTGATTGCCTGTGCCGCTAGCCGATGAAGCAACGGCCGGAGGGACAGGGCAGCGCGCTCGACGCCATCGCCACCGATTGCGGGAAGGTTGGCATGAGTCAAGCTCGCTGACGCGTTCATCTCGGTTTCGAGAAGGGCGGGATTCGCAGTCAACTCGATCGCTTGCTGTGCCCAGCGGCAATTTAGTTCCTGTGGTCAAGCTGGATTGTGCGCTCCCAGCCTCGTGTGGACGGTAGGGCGCTGCGACGTCACGTGACTATTCCTCGCGAGCCACACCGGCTATAGGATGGCGCTCTGTCATCGAACTGTCATGTTACCGTAAATGCTGAAGTCAGACGCAACGCCGGTTCGCAAGGCTCCGAGCGCGCGGGATGGAAATCCTGTTGCAAGGGAAAACAAGAGAACGCAAGTCGTTGCTGGCTTCTTCAGGCAGCGTGAGCCGGCCGAACTCGTCGCGGAACCTGTGATCGATCAGACGCCATTGCAAGACGCGGAACCGGCAACGGAACCACTGCGGTCGAGCGCTGCCGCGCATGGTGCCGGTGAGATCGAGCTCAAGCTTTTCGTCGATGCCGATCGCATGGCGCATTTCAAGGCCGCGCCTGTGATCGCGATGAACGCGCGCAACAAGGGCGCGCGCAAACATCTCAAGTCCGTCTATTACGACACGCCGGAGCGGACGTTGCGTCGCCACGGCTTGAGCTTGCGCGTTCGTCAGAGCGGCGCGCGCTTCGTGCAGACCGTGAAGACCGATGCGGTGGACGATCCGCTCCGCCGTGGTGAGTGGGAGATGAGGGTACTGTCGCTTGCGCCCGATCTCGGTTTGGCAATGCCGTTCATTCCCGAGAAGCTTCGCGGCAACCTGGAAGCGCAGCCGCTCGAATCGGTCTTCACTGCCGATGTCCATCGCCATGCGCGGCCGATCGAACTGCCGTCAGGCACGGTCGAGATCGCCTTCGACCAGGGTGAGTTGACGGCCGGCGACCGTTCACTGCCGGTGAGCGAGATCGAGCTGGAGCTCAAGAGCGGCAGCGCGAGCGCGGTCTACGAGATCGCGCTGCGGCTCGCGGAGCACGGCGACGTAAAGCCGTCCATTCGCTCCAAATCGGCACGCGGCTTCGATCTTGCCGCCGACAAGCCACCCTCGGCGCGGCGTCCGCGAAGACTTCGTCTCGATCCGTCGGTGACATTGGACGAGGCGTTCGCGACAATCCTGCGTTCCTGCTTCCTCCATTTGCTTCAGTCGCTGCCGGCGGCCGAGGATGGCCGCAATCCGGAAGGAATCCATCAGCTGCGCGTCTCGCTGCGCCGGCTTCGATCGGCGTTGGATCTGATGGGGTCGGTCGGCGCGCTCAGCAATCTCGATGCGCTGCGGTTGGAAGCCAGATGGCTGGCGCAAGAGCTCTCCGCCGCGCGCGACTGGGATGTGTTCCGGCTCGATACCTTGCCGAAGATCGCAACAGCCTGTCCGTCGGTCGCGG
Source organism: Bradyrhizobium sp. 87 (assembly GCF_023073015.1). Classification (NCBI taxonomy): domain Bacteria; kingdom Pseudomonadati; phylum Pseudomonadota; class Alphaproteobacteria; order Hyphomicrobiales; family Nitrobacteraceae; genus Bradyrhizobium; species Bradyrhizobium sp. 87. Next base: position 83,603 of record NZ_JADPIQ010000135.1, on the reverse strand, counting down.
GCTTCGATGCACTGGGCCTGGCTGCGGCCGGGCGCCAGTCCGACGCCTATCGCAAGGCGCATGGCGCCCTCGAAGATCGCCGCTGCGCCATGTTCCTGCTCGGCCTCGGCAACTGGATCGAGGCGCGGGGCTGGCGCAACGACGTCGCCACCGAGGATCTCGGCCAGCTCGCCGAACCCGCGGCCGACTTCGCGGCACGCATCCTATCGGCGCAATACGCCAAGGTGCTCAAGCGCGGCCGCCGCTTCAAGTCGCTTTCCGCCGAACAGTTGCACCGCCTGCGGCTCGCGACCAAGCGGCTGCGCTATCTCAGCGAGTTTCTGCTGCCGCTGTTCGCAGACCGCAAATCCACGCGAAAATTCTCGCGAAGGCTCTCCGGCTTGCAGGAGCAGCTTGGCGCCGTCAACGACATGGCGGTTACGGCATCATTGCTGGACGGGCTTGATGCCGAGCCCGACGGCACCATCGCCGCGGCGGCGATCGCAGGCTGGCAGGCGCGCGCGTCGATCGGGGTGCAACCCGTCCTGCAAAGCACATGGCGCGATTTCACCGTCGCGCGCGTGCCCTGGTCGCGGCAGGCGCCGCAGAACTAAGCGAAGTACACCCTAAAAAAGTTGCGGCCAGCCATTGGGGGATGGCTGGCCGCGCGCGAACCGGTCTGGGACGGGGAGGGGTGGGGATGTGACCGGGTCGCGTATCTCTTTCGTTTGTCTCTACTGATCCCTTGCGCTGGCGGTGGAGACCGCCGGCTTGGTGTCGCCGAGCGAGACCCAGACATTGGGATCGCTCTGCGACTGGCGCTTGACGAAGCGGTAGCCGGTCTCCGTCCAGGCAACGACGTTCTCGTTCTGATTGTCGAGAACGAACTCGCCCTTGTCGGTCTTCACCGTCAGCACCGCGTGTCCTTCGCCCTTCTTGTCGCGCACCACGGTGATGAGCAGGGCCTCGCGCGGCCATCCGGCATCGATTAGCATCTTGCGCTTCAACAGCACGTAGTCCTCGCAGTCGCCGTAACCGTCCGACGGCAGCGACCACTTTTCGATCACGCCCCAGTGCTCCTGGTCGGTCAAAGGCTTGACGGTCTCGTTGACCCAGCGATTGACCTTGACGAGGTCGCGCCATGCAGCCTGCGACATCACGATGTCACGCGGTTGCGTCGGTGCGCCGTGGCACTGAGCGGCATTGTCCGCACAGAACTCGACCCAGCCGATCGGCGCACGCGTGGTGTCGCCGAGGCTTGCGTAGAGCAGACGGCCTTCGCCGGCCTGCGCTGCCGCGCTCATTCCGAAGAGCATGGCGGCGAGCGCCAATCCCTTCCCCTGTCCCCTGAAATCAAACATTGCGGCCCCCGTTTCTTGTTGGGACCACATTGCGCAGGCAGCTTTTGAGTTGCCGCTAAGTCAGTCAAGTCAAGTCGAGACGAATGCAAGTAAAACACGCGGCGAATTCGATCTATACTTGAGTCAAACTTGAATAAAATTCGATATGACTGCAATTGATTCAAATTTTATGGATTAACGCGGAAACGCTGGCGGAACCGTTGTTTGCACGCTCCCGCAGCCTCCGCGTTAACCCGCGCGAGCCTCGACGCCACCCATGAAAAAGGCGGCGTCCGCATCGCGGAGGCCGCCTTCAGTACTGGAAATGCAGTGGTTTTGGTGCCTTCGCGCTTTACCGCGCGGTAACGCTCTCTTCGAGAGTTTCAATTGGCTGGGAATGCATGAACTCGAGCGCGAAGCCATCTTCGAGGTTTCGGACCACGCGGCCCTGCACCCGGCCGAGCAGAACCGTCGATTTCAGCGGGGGGCGGTTCTCCGCGGCGATGGCGGCGCCCGACAGCGAGAGGTCGATGATGCGGCAGGTCATCTTGGTGCCGTCCTCGAGCGTCAGCACCGCGATCGGATTGCGCGGCACGATACGATCGTGGCGGCGGTCTTCCGGCAAATTGAGGATGTCGCGGTTGGCGAGCCAGGTCAGCTGTGCCGCAAGCTTGTCGCGCTTTCGCGGCGTGGCACCGACCGTCATGGCGAAGCCATTGTCGATGATGCGGGTGATCTTGCCCTCGACGCGGCCGATATGGTCGAGATAGGCGACCACGCGGTCGCCGACATTGCCGATGCCGGGGGCCAGCAGCGCCAGCCCGCCCGGCGACATGTTGATCACCTGGCAGGGGAATTCACGGCGGTCCGGCAGCATGTAGCGGCCGAGCAGGTGAACCTTCACCCGCTGGAAACGCCGACGTTCCTCGGCGGCCGGAAGAAATCTTTTGTGCGCCAACGCCATTTTCACAACCCGACCCCCCGCCTGGCGGAGTCCGGGACGACCCTAAGGTGCACAGGGTTAATGCCGCGTTAGGATCGGGCGCGGCGATGACGAACAGACACAATGCGTTCGAAAAGCCACATCAGGGGCGGGCAGGCCAGCACCGTCAGCGCGCCGAGGTCGAGCGCGACCGCGGCAGTGCCGGCCGATTTGGCGAGCCGGCCCGCCACCGCCGGTCCCAGCATCATCGCGGCATAGAAGAGAGTGTAGAACACGCCCATCCCGATCGCCCTGGTTTCCGGCACGAGCACGCGGGCGGTCAGGCTCATGATCGGCCCGGCCGGATGGCCGCCGATCAGGCCGATCAGGACGAGGATCGTGATCACGGCGTCGGACCGGGTCAGCCAGGCCAGCAGCCCGGCCACCACCAGGCTGGCCACGATCGCCAGCACGAACGGCCGCTTGGTGCGATCGGCGAGATATCCGCCTGCCGGCACCGAGATCACCGACAGCCACATCACGAGGCTGATCGCCGAGCCCGCCGCCGCAATGCTCCAGCCGCGCTCGACGAGCAATGAGGGGCCGAACGAGAAAATCATGGCGAAGCCGATATTATAAAGGCCCCAGATCGCGCCCGCGATGATCACCGCCAAGAGAGCGAGCGGATCGAGCCGCCCGGAGCCGGCCGCGCTGGCGGTTGCTCCCGGCGGCGATTGGTAGAAAATGATCAGCACAATGCCGATCGCGGTCAGCGCGCCGGCCACGAGAAACACGGCGCCTGCGCCGTAGGCCGTGCCGATCGCCGGCAGCACCAGCAGCGAGATCGCAACGCCCGCCGGCCAGGAGTTGACGAAGATCGCCATCGCGGTGGCGATCTCCTTCCCCGCAAACCAGTCGGTGCCCATCTTGGTGAGCTGGACCGTCAGGAGCACGCCGCCAGCGCCGGAGGCGAGCCGGCCCGCCATCTGCCAGCCCCAGACGTCGGTGGTGGCCATGACGAGACTGCCCGCCGTCATCAGCAGCAGCGCCACGATCGTGGTGGGCTTGTCGCCGAGGGTGCGGCCGATCGCGCCGCCCGGCAGCGCTAGCACGATGCCCGGTGTGAAATAGAGTCCGATCAGGATGCCGATATCGGCGAGTCCGACGCCGAAGCTCTGCTGCAGCAGCGGCGCGACCGCGGCCACGCTCTGGAACTGGAATGCGATGGTGAGGCGAACGACGAACAGGATCGCAAGTATGCCCCAGCGATTGCGCAACGCTTCATCTCCCCAAACCCTGTATCGAGCGTGCGGTGGGGAGACGCCGGAGTCAACCGGCCGTCTTCCTCGTCGCGCGCCCATAGAGAAGACATAGCAGTGCCAGCAGCACTGCGGCTGAGAGCCCGAGCGACCAGTGGATGCCGATCGCCGCACCGAACAGTCCGACCGTGATGCCGCTGAACGCCCGCATCCCGAGCCCCGCCATGTTGTAGAGGCCGACGACGCGACCGCGAATGTCGGACGGCGCGTTCAACTGCACCAGCGCCTGCGCCATGGTATTGAACGACAGCTCGAAGAAGCCTGCAAAGAGCAACAGCACGATCGCGACCGGATAGATCCGCACCGAGGCGAAGCCGAGCAGCGCCACGCTCCACAGCATCGCGAGCATGATCGCGGTGCGCGGCGTGCCCTTGAGCCGCCCCCAGGATTCCAGCGCGATGCCGGCGAGCAGTGCGCCGGCGGCATCGGCCGCGAGCAGCACGCTGTAGGAGATTCCGGGATCGCCGTGGCCGAGATCGCCGGCAAAGCCCGGCATCTGGGCGTGATAGGCATTGCCGATCATGAAGGAGGTGAGGCCGGCGAGCCATGTCATCGCCGTCAGCACCGGCTGCGTGCCGATGGCGCGGATGGTCAGCATGATGTCGGCAAGGCCGCGCACGGCGAAGCGCCGCACCGCGACACTCTTGTCCCGCACCGGCGCCCAGAACAGCCACAGCAGCATCGGCAGATAGAACAGCGTGTTGAAGATAATGCCATGCGAGGTGCCGAGCGTCAGCATGATAATGCCGCCGACGGCAGGTCCGACCAAAATGCCGAGATAGCGCGCCATCGCATTCAGCCGCACCGCGCTCGGAAGATCGGCCGGACCGGCGAGATCATAGAGCAGCAGCTGGTTCGGCGTCTGCCACAACACGCCGGCGCAGCCATGGATCACCAGCAGCAGCATGGCGTGCCACATCTGGATGGTGTCGGTGATGAAGAAACCCCATCCAGCCGAGGCCACGATGAACAGCAGCATGCCGCATTGAATGATGCGGCGCGGATCGACCCGTCCGCCAGCCCGCCAACCGCGACCGAGAACAGCAGGAACGGCAACCAGTGCGACAGCACGGCAAAACCCGCCAGCGCCGGCGAATGGAATTTCTGGAACACCACCCAATAGCTGATCACATGCTCGATATTGTCGGCCATCATCGCCAGCACGTAAGCGATGAACTGGAGCCGGTAGGGCACCGACCTCATCGCTGCGAACGAGCCGGACGCGACGACGGGATTTTGAGGGAGGGGGTTCAAGCGGGCACCTGGGGTGGGACTTTGGCGCCGTGCCTACACGTTCGCCGTCGAGCGCTCAAGGCACTTGGGTGTGTGGAGACCAGGGTCCCGTAGCCCGGATGACGAAGCGATATCCGGGAATGCTGGCCCCGCATGTCGCTTCGCTCATGCGGGTTACGAGACCGCGGCTTGGCACCAGCGCGCATCTCACATACGCTTCGCTTCAGCCCGCACCAATCAATCATAACAGACGGGCAGCGAGGACACGCCATGGACCAGATCCGCGTCTGCACCCACGCAGGGCCGGGCAGCGAACCCGTCATTCGCACCGTGCCGTGGCCGAAGGTCGGCAAGAGGGCCGCGCTGATCAAGGTCGGCGCGTGCGGCGTCTGCGGCACGGACCTGCACATTCTGAAGGGGCATTGGCCGAAGCGGCTGCCGTGGCCGTTCACGCTCGGCCATGAGCTCGGCGGAATCATCGTCGAATGCGGCGACGAATTCACCGAGGACTTCATGAGCAAGCCGCTCAAGGTCGGATCAAAAGTGATGATCCCGCCGCTGATGCCCTGCGGCCGCTGCTATTACTGCATCCATTATCCCCAAGTCGCCAACAAGTGCCTGACGCCGGTCTATTACGGCCGCTATCTCGGCTTCGACAAAGCGCCTCACATGTGGGGCGGCTGGGCCGAATATGTCTATGTCGATCTCGACATGCTGCCGGGCACCAAGATCTACAAATTGCCTGACGACATGTCGCTGCGGCTGGGTGCGCTGTCGGAGCCGCTGACGTCCTGCATCCGCGCCTTCAACCGCGCCAGCCGCGCCGGCGGTTTCACCTGGGGCGACACGGTGGTGATCCAGGGCTCGGGTCCAATCGGCATTCTCGCGGTCGCCGCCGCGCAGGAGATGGGAGCAGGGCGCGTGATCTGCGTCGGTGCGCCGGAGGAGCCGCGGCTCAAGCTCGCGCGTGAGTTCGGCGCCGAGGCGACAGTGAACATCGAGGAACTGAAGTCAGCGCGGGACCGCATCGCCCGCGTGCGCGACATCGTCGGCGGCTTCGGCGCCGATCTGGTGATGGATTGCTCGGGTCACCCCTCCGCCGGCCCCGAAGGCGTCGAGATGCTGCGCGACGGTGGCACTTATGTCGAGATGGGCCAGTTCACCGACGCCGGCTCGATCGAGACTTCATGGCACCGCATCTGCACCAAGGATATCAACGTGCTGGGCTCCTGGGGTTTTACCGCCAACGATCTGCCGCTCGGCGTCGACATGCTCCATCGCACGGCGGGCAAATATCCCTGGCTGAAGATGCAAACGATCTATCCGTTCACGGAAGACGGCGTCGCGCAGGCGGTCAGGGATGCCATGGCGATGAAGACGGTGAAGTCGACGATCGTGCCGTGGCCGGAGCTGGTGGAGTGAGAAGTTCGTGGCCTGGATGGAGCGCAGCGCAATGCGGAATTCTCGCCGACAGCTCCCCGTATTCCGCTACGCTCCATACGGGCTACCCGCCGACGTTTGGAATGAAAGACTCGATGATGGAAGAACACACAACCGAACCAGGTCAGCGCTCCCGCTCCCCCTTCCGCGCCATCCGTGCGATCGACTACACCGTCATTTTCGTGCGCGACATGGCGGCGATGCGGCGCTTCTATGAAGACGTCCTCGCATTTCCGCTGATGCGGGAGCTGTCGCCGAACTGGATCGAGTACGGCTTGGGCCCCAACACGCTGGCTCTCGCAAGGCCGGGCCGAACCGCGACTGACGCGCCGACGCCGGCGGGCAGTGCCGCGCTGCAACTGGCCTTCAAGGTATCCGCGGCCGAAGTCGATGCGTGTGCCGACGAACTCGCACGCCACGGCGTGGCGCTGCTGTCACCGCCGACGAACCAGTCGTTCGGGCATCGGACGCTGTTCTTCCGCGACCCCGACGGTAATCTTTTGGAGATCTATGCGGAGATCTGAACCGGGCAGCGGCGGGCCCGTACACGAAAAGTTCCATCGAAAATCCGCGAGTTATTCAAGCCGGGGTGAAACTTAGGCCCAGGTTACGGCTTTCAGTTCACGGGAGAGTTCATCGTGAAGCAGAACCTGAAGCCCTTGACCTACATCGCGGCCGCCATCTACTTCCTGGTGGATGCGGTCTTCATGGCCGTGGCGAGGCCAATCTCGCGCTGGATCGGGCGGCATCTCCAATTGAAGCGATTGCGGGGCTGGATCAGATCGCTGTCGCCTTATTGCTCGCTCGCCTTGTTTTCGGTACCCGTCATTATCCTGGAGCCGGTCAAGCCCGTGGCAGCCTATCTCGCGGCGACCGGGCAAATCGTGATGGGGGCCGTGACTTTTCTTGTCGGCGAACTGCTTAAGCTGGTGCTGGTCGAGCGCCTGTTCCATCTCACGCGCGACAAGCTGATGCGGATTCCGGCCTTCGCCTGGGCCTATGGGAAGTACTCCGAGGTGAAGGCGTGGCTGCAGGCAACCGACGCCTGGCGCACCATCCGCGCACTGAGCCGCGCGGCCAGGGACACTCTTGTGCGGGCAAGAGCTAGACTGGTCGGCGGCTTCAGCAGCCTGGTGACCTCCAGGGATTAAGGCTGCAGGCATAGAGCTGCGCTGGGCGAGTTGCCATCTATGCGAGCTTGCGGTCCGCGGCGGTGGCCTTGTCGCCCGTGTTCGGCGTGCCGGTCGGCTCGATGAGCAGGAGATGAACTTCCTCGCGCGCGACCGGGCGATGCTCGACACCTTTGGGCACGACATAGAGTTCGCCCGGACCAAGCGTCACCGTGCGATCCCGTAATTCGATCTCCAAACTGCCTTTCAGGACGAGAAAGAAATCGTCGGTGTCGTCATGCTTGTGCCAGGTGAATTCTCCCTTCACTTTCACCACCATCACGTCGCAATCGTTGAAGGTCGTGATCGTGCGTGGGGACCAGAAATCCCCAAATGTCGCGAGCTTGTCGGCAAGCGAGATTCCGTCGGCCATGTGTTCTCCCGTTCTTCCGTGCGGCACAATTTGGGTCGAGCGATGCCAGCAGCTATTTGACATATCCCGACGATATGGCCCGCGCCCATTTCGGGTGGTCGTTGGCGAGGGCACGGGACGATGCGGCGTCCCAATCGTATTCGAGGGCCAAGAGTTCGGCCTGCCAGCCCCTTTGTCGCTTCGTGAGGATTGCATATCGCGCGTGCGGCGAGCGGTATTCCAGGTTTGCGGCAACGGGAATGTCTGCGAAGACCGGGCAACCAACGCTCCCTGGATTGAGAACCAGACAGTCATGAGGTCCGTGAACGACGGCCTGGCGGTGGCTATGACCACACAGCACCACACGCGCCGTCGGCTCACTCGCGAGGCGCATTGCCAGCACGTCGCGGCGTGCCGGTACGAAGCGGCCGTCGTCGAGCGTTTCTTCCAGCAGGCATGTCGTATCGTTGTCGGGCGTGCCGTGGCAGGCCAGGATCCCATCGTCCAGCCGTATTTGGGAAGGCAGGCTGTGGAGCGCGAGACGTTGCTCCGCAGTCAATGCGTTGCGCGCAAACAGACCTGCCGACGAGAGCTTGTCGTCCGGAAACTCCTCAATCCAGCGATCATGGTTTCCGCGTACGGTCGGCAACGACAGCGCCTCAAGCGCTTCGAAAGTCTCTTTCGGCCACAACGGGCTGGTGACGCAATCGCCAAGGTTGACCGTACGATCGACGCCACGCGCCTTGATGTCGGCCAGCACCGCCTCGAGCGCGGCAAGGTTGCCGTGGATATCGGAAATGACTGCCAATCGCATCGTCGTGCTCCCTAGTCCAATCGGCCTGAGCTTAGCCCTGTTGTGCGTCTCCGGCAGCTTCAACCGCGCATAATTTAAGCGAGGTGGCCGTGAAAATCCGCAGCCTCGCCCCAAAATCCCGCTATATGCAGTAAAATGCCCCGAAAATGCTGGATGTAGCGGGTCGAGCTGGCCAGTAAGCTTATTCTCGGCATCACCAAAGCCATGCGTCATAGGCATGGTGATTTGCCCGCACTTGGCGTAAAGAGCGTCCAAATCAGATCACCACGCGTGCGGCTGGACCATTTGCCACCTACGCAGCTTCAGGTCGCGCGGCTCGACGTTCCGCGCCTGGACCAACCAAGGTTTATCCCGTGTCTTTTCCGACCATGAGTGCGCCGCTCGCCCGAGCTTTGGCCGAGCGCAATTACGACCGTCCGACCCCCGTTCAGCTCGCCGTACTCACGGACGAGGCCGCTGACCGCGATCTCTTGGTTTCGGCACAGACCGGCTCCGGCAAGACCCTGGCCTATGGGCTCGCCATGGCCAAGGACCTGTTGGGCGACGCCGAGCGGTTCGAGCGGGCGGGTGCACCGCTTGCCCTGATCGTGGCGCCGACCCGCGAGCTTGCCTTGCAGGTCCATCGCGAGCTGGCCTGGCTGTACGAGCATGCGAGCGGGCGCGTCGTCTCCTGCGTCGGCGGCATGGACCCCAGGCGCGAGCAGCGCGAGCTTGCGGCCGGCGCTCATATCGTCGTCGGCACGCCCGGCCGGTTGTGCGATCATTTGCGACGCGGCCGTCTCGATATCTCGGAATTGAAGGTGGTCGTGCTCGACGAGGCCGACGAGATGCTCAATCTCGGCTTTCGCGAGGACATGGAGTTCATCCTCAAGACCACGCCGGACACGCGCCGCACCCTGATGTTCTCGGCGACGTTCCCGCGCGGTATCGTCGCGCTGGCCAAGCAGTATCAACAGCGGGCGTTCCGGATCGAGGTCGCCGGCGACGAAGGCGGTCACGCCGATATCGAGTACCGCGCGATCCGGATCGCGCCCGGTGATGCCGAGCACGCCGTCGTCAACGTGTTGCGCTTCTACGAGGCGCCGAGCGCGCTGGTATTCTGCAGCACGCGCGACGGCGTCCGGCACTTGCAGGCGGCACTGCTGGAGCGCGGCTTCTCCGTGGTCGCCCTGTCAGGCGAATTGACGCAGAACGAGCGAACCACGGCGCTGCAGTCGCTGCGCGACGGACGCTCGCGCGTCTGCGTGGCGACCGACGTCGCCGCGCGCGGCATCGATCTGCCGAGCCTCGACCTCGTCATTCATGCCGACCTGCCCAACGACGCCGAGGTCATGCAGCATCGCTCCGGCCGCACCGGCCGCGCGGGCCGCAAGGGGACGAGCGTCATGCTGGTGCCGCCCGTGCGGCGGCGGCGTGCGGAAATGCTGCTGAACGTCTCGGGCATCGACGCGGTCTGGGGGACGGCGCCGCAGCCGGATGAGATCCGCAAGCTCGATCACGAGCGCATGAAGGACGTGCTGTTCACGGAGGAGACGACCGCCGACGATCTGGCGCTGGCGCAGGCGCTCTTGGCCGAGCGGTCGGCCGAGGAGATCGCCGCGTCACTTGCACGGCTCTATCGCGCGCGGCTGCCGTCGCCCGAAGACATCATGGATCCCGGCGAGCGAACTGGCCGGCCGCGCGAGGATCGCGGCCGCAATGATACGCGCGCGCCGCGCGACGATGTCCGCGCTTCGCGCGGCGATGATCGGACCGAAAGGGCTCGACCAAAAGCGGGAAAATCGTCGTCGAAACATGGCATGGCGGATGGCAGCGTCTGGTTCCGGGCCAACATCGGACGAAAAAAGAACGCGGAAGCGCGCTGGCTGTTGCCGATGATCTGCCGTCGTGGCGGCATCGACAAGAACGACATCGGCGCGATCAAGATCATGGACACCACGACCGAGTTCGAAATTTCCGAGCGGGTCGCGGAATCCTTCGCCGTGAAGATCAAGCGTCCGGACAAGGAAGACAATATCCGCCTCGAGCCGATGGCGGATGCGCCGCAACGGCAGGCGGTATCGGAAGAGCGGCCCCACGCGCCGCGGCGCGAGAGTGGCGACAGCGATCATCGTGAACGCCAGGGCGAACGCGCGCGCGAGCCGAACGGGTTCAAACCGCAAGGCAAACCTCACGGCAAGCCGCACGAAAAGCCGTACGCCGAACGCACACCGAAATTCGACGATGCTCCTTCCTTCGCAAAGAAGAAAAAGCACAAGAACAAGCCGGGCCACGCTGAGCCCTCGGTCACGTCGTGGTCTGAGAAGGGCGCCGCCGGAAAGAAGCCGAAGACTAAAAAGAAGCATCGCGCCTGACGGCGGCCTACCGGCGTCGACGGGGAGGGGCGTTACGTCGCAGCGAGGTCGCGCAGCATGTAGGTCGCGCTGTCGCCGTAGGACGCGAGTTTCGCCCGCAGCTCCGCATCCGCGGTGACCGGCCGAAAGCCGAGACGCTGCCACAGCGGCCGCGTGGCGTAGACCGACACCAATGCGAGCGTCGCGATTCCTGATGTGCGCGCGAGCTGTTCGATCGCGATGACATAGTCGCGCGCGACGCCGCCGCGAAAGTCGGGCAGCACCGCGACGTCGTGCAAATAGAGGCAATCCGCATCGCCGGGCAATTGCTCGAGGAAGCCGTCGAGCGGCGGAATCCGGTGCTGCATCCAGGGATGCGCCAGACCGTAGCCGACGATCCCGTCGTCCGCGACAATCACGCGGCAGCCATCGGGATAGAGCCGCATCTTTTCCGCGAGCACGTCGGGGCGTTCAGGCAGATCGGGATGGATCTGCGCTGCGATCTTGCTGATCGCCGGCAGATCGGGTGCGCGCGCGGGACGCCAATGCGGCTTGCTCATGTCGATCCGTCGTCCATCTCCATCATCCCAGTTTATTCCGATGCGACGAGGCTTGCAGCGAAAAATATCTTTGCCGCGATCTCAGGAATACGACGGCTCGCGCGGCGTCCTACCCATGCAAGCCCATTGCCTGACAGGAGAGACCATGAGGACATCCTCGATCCGCCTCGCGCTCACGCTCGCAATATCGCTGGCGCTGGTTCCCGCTGCTTTTGCGGCACCGCCGACCAAGACCGGCAAAACCGACAAGGGCAACGTGCTCACCGACGCCAAGGGCATGTCGCTCTATATTTTCGACAAGGATGCTGACGGCAAGTCGGCCTGCAATGATCAGTGTGCGACCAACTGGCCGGTGCTGAAGGCCGAGGCGAGCGATGCCGCTGCCGACGGCTACACCGTCATCACGCGCGACGACGGCTCGAAGCAGTGGGCCTACAAGGGCAAGCCGCTCTACACCTTTGCCAAGGACACCAAGCCCGGCGACGTCACCGGCGACGGCTTTCTGAACGGCGCCTGGCATCTGGCGATGCCGTGAGCGGGGTGCACTGCTAGCGCAGCCCCTCATAGACCATCAGCCCGCGTGCGATCTGCAGCTTGCGGATCGCGCGCGGCAGCAGTTTTTCCGGCTGGTGCAGATAGCGCCAGGAGGTGAGGGCGAACGGGCCCAGCGCGCCGCATTCGTCGTCGAACGGCGCGAGCACGCCCGTCACGCTCACCGGTGTATGCGGGCGGGCGTTGAACGGCAGCAGCAGCAGCTCGAGATAGGCCTTGCTGCCGTCCTCGCGCGCGGCGGTGACGCCGGCGATTGCCCCGAGGCTCTCGTCCGCGACGATGGTCGTGATCTCCTCGATCTCGCAGCGGCTAGCCTCGTTGAACAGCGCCGCAAAGCTCGCATCCTTGAGGTCGCGCCCTGCGAGGGCGCAGACGCGCGTGCCGGCGACGCGGAACGGAAAGCCGAGATGGGGCTCGCAGGACAGCACGAAGATGTCACCGAGCAGGCCGCGCACGGCGGCCGGATCGATATCGGCCCGGTCAGGGGCCCGGGCAGTGCCCCGCTTGGTGTCCCAATATGCGAAGAACTCGCGGCTCGACGGATGTTTCATGGCTGAACGCTTACCCCGGGGCGCAACCTCGCGGGACAAACCTGTCCCGCTTCAGTGCAGCCGCGATCCCTGTGTTGTTGTGCAGGAGGGGCTTTGCAGCGTCCATGCCGCAGCGGCATTTTCGGTGCTCCTGGCGCTGCCTTTGCGTCGTTAACGTTAAATTAACTATGCGCTTTCCGTGCACCGCCCCGCTGCTATGGTGATCGCGGTCGCAAGCCTCGCCGCTTTTCTCCAGGTTCTCGGCGAGGCCTGTACACAGGCGTCAAACAGTTTGGTCACCGGCCGCGGGGAGGGGTGGGGATACTCCCGTCTCTCTGGGTACCGGAAGTCCGACACGGATAGGCAGGGCTTTCCCAGGGCCCTGCCTTTTCCTTTTGTGCACTTGCGCAGCGCGGGCAAAGGCGACTATCTCCAAGGCCTGTCGTGAAGCCTGTCGCTCCGATCGCGCCTGAAAGCGAAGCCGCCCTTGGAATTCCCGCCAAATTCTCCGCCGCAAGATCCTTCGTCGCAAGATGCTTCGCTGGGGGTGCCGGCCGTCGTTGAGGAGGCTCCGCGCGAGCCGATCCTGACGCTGCCGTTCGCGCTGACCGCCTATATCCTCCTGCTCGCGGTGATCCATCTGCGGGTGCTGCTGCCGCCGGAGCTCGAGAACTGGACCATCGACGTCTTCGGCTTCATCCCCAAGCGCTACGATTCCTCGCTGCTCAATCTGGAGATCCCCGGCGGAGCCGGCGCCAAGGTCTGGACCTTCGTCACCTATTCGCTGCTGCACGCCAATCTCACCCATCTCGGCTTCAACGTGCTGTGGCTGTTGCCGTTCGGCAGCGCGCTGGCGCGGCGCTTTGGCGCCATCAGGTTCTTTCTGTTCCTTGCGGTGACGGCGGCGGCCGGCGCGCTCGCCCATCTCGTCACGCATGAGCACGCGGTGGCGCCGATGATCGGCGCCTCGGCCTCGGTGTCCGGCGCGATGGCGGCGGCGATCCGCTTCGCCTTCGTTCGCGGCAGCTTCCTGTCGTTCAGCCGATCGGATGCTGATACCGCCGCAAGAGTTCCGGCGCTGCCGCTGTCGCGCGCGTTGCGCGACGGGCGGGTGCTCGGTTTTCTTGCGGTGTGGTTCGGCGTCAACATCGTCTTCGGCGTCGGTGCGATCGGCGTCGACAGCGAGACCACGAGCGTCGCCTGGCAGGCGCATATCGGCGGTTTCCTTGCCGGCCTGTTGCTGTTCGCGCTGTTCGATCCGGTGCCGCGCGTGCGAAGTGATGCTGCGGATGCGTCATCACGGGACATTTCAGACCGCATTTGAAGCGGCGCTTGCGGCGCCGCCCGAATTCATCCATCATTCCCGAGAAGAATGTTCCGAAGCGACAGGCCGCTAGCGGCGATGCTTCGCAAAGCGCCTGAACGTGAAACCGGCGCTGAAACTGTTAGTTGAAGACTCGAAGAACAAGTCCGGACCGCGAACAGCGGACGGTTGCGATTCAGGGAGGCGACAATGACGGTACGTTCGATTCTCAACACCAAGGGCCACCAGATCATGAGCGTCGAGCCGGACGCGAAGCTGGCGGTCGCGGTCAAACTGCTTGCCGACAAGAAGATCGGCGCGGTGCTGGTGATGAACCAGAGCCGGCTGGAAGGCATCCTGTCGGAGCGCGACATCGTCCGGGTGATCGGCGAGCGCGGCGCCGGCGCGCTGGAAGAACCGGTCTCTCAGGTCATGACCCGCAAGGTCGTCACCTGCAAGGAGACCGACACGGTCGCCGAACTTATGGAGATGATGACCACCGGCAAGTTCCGCCATCTGCCCGTGGTCGACAATGGCAAGGTGGTCGGCCTGATCTCGATCGGCGACATCGTCAAGCGCCGGGTGCAGGAATACGAGGCCGAGCAGGAAGCCCTGCGCGACTACATCAAGACCGCCTGATCAGTAAGACGGCCTGATCAGTCCTGCTGCTGGTCGGCTTTGGGCGCGGCGCCCTCGGGCGCGGGCGCCAGTTCGTGGATTGCCTCCTGGATGGACTCCAGCGCACGCTCGGCTGCGCGGGTGCCCAGCGCGATGAGGTCCTCGGAGCGGTGGAAATCGAACCAGCCGAATTGACCGATCCGCGGTGTGATCAGCATGTCGGGCGGATCGCCGGCGAGGCGGGCCCGGGTGATGCGGTCCTGCATGATGTTGAAAGCGTCGACCATCACCGAGGAGAGGCCAGGCCGGGCGCTGCCGCCGCCGAAGAACTCGCGCTTCACCGTCTTCTCAGGCGAGAAGAATCTCGGGAAGCGCCGCTTTGATGCCGGCTCTTCGGTCGCGGGGATCACCGGCTCAGGCATCGCGCCGTGCGAATAGACAGTCGTCGAATAGGTGAAGATATCGCTGGAAAGATTTGCGGCGATGACGATTTCCGCGCCGAGCGCGCGTGCCGCCGAGACCGGCACCGGGTTCACCAATGCGCCGTCGACCAGCCAGCGATCGCCGATCAGGACCGGAGAGAAGATGCCGGGCAGCGCGTAGGAGGCGCGCATCGCGTCGACTACGCGGCCGCGCGTCAGCCAGATCTCGTGGCCGGTGCGGACCTCGGTCGCGACGGCGGCGAACTTGACCGGGAGATCCTCGATCTGGCTCTGGCCGCAGGCGGCCTCGAGCCGGGTCGCCAGCTTCTCGCCGCCGATCAGGCCGGAGCCGTTGAGGCGGATGTCGAGGTAGCCGAGGATGTTGCGCATCCCTTGCAGGCTGCGGCCCCATTCTTCCAGCGTATCGAGCCGGCCGGCCGCATAGAGACCGCCGACCACTGCGCCGATCGAGGTGCCGACCACGACGTCAGGCACGATTCCGTTGGCGAGCAGGGTCCGGATAATGCCGATATGAGCGAAGCCGCGCGCGGCGCCGCCGCCGAGGGCAAGCCCGATGACCGGCCGGCGGATGCTGCCCAGGCCGACTTTCTCGCCGACCTTATCGCTGTTCGAACCCCGACCCTTCAATATGTCCAGCACCGAAACTCTCCTACGCCGGGACCCGCCATCAGACTAGGCACCGCACTCGCGCTCCGCCAGAACCGGGCCGAAGCATGGTTTATGCCGGTTTGGGAAGCGCGCGGGGCAGGAGTATGGCGAGGGACGGGTGCCCCTAGGGTAATCACGCAGGCGTCAGCCGGGTTCCAAAGAACCGTATTGGCCGTATTTCTCAGGGGTCCAGAGGCTTGAATTTGCCGCGTTTTCGGTGAAAAGCAGGTGGCATGACTCTCGGGGGTGACGGCATCATCGGATGGCGGCGCAGCGCATCGCTGCTGCCGGTGCTGGTCCTTGCTGCCTGCCTCTATACTCTCGGCCAAAATGCTGCGCAGGCGCAGCTTTTCTCCGATCGTCCGCCGCCGGTGCCGCCCGCATCGGTGCCCGATCCCGGCGGTGCCGTCAGTCTGGCGCCGCCCTCCGGCCCGGGTGCCGGACCGCCGAGCCTGCCGCCGACCCTGTTGCAGCCGACCACGCCCAGCA
This sequence comes from Bradyrhizobium sp. 87, assembly GCF_023073015.1. Taxonomy (NCBI): domain Bacteria; kingdom Pseudomonadati; phylum Pseudomonadota; class Alphaproteobacteria; order Hyphomicrobiales; family Nitrobacteraceae; genus Bradyrhizobium; species Bradyrhizobium sp. 87. Next base: position 67,559 of record NZ_JADPIQ010000135.1, on the reverse strand, counting down.
TGCCGCCGCCCGCGGTCACGACTGTGCCATCCGCCCCGCCGCTCAACGCGGCGGTGCCCGGACAGGGCGTGCTGTCGCTGACCGCGAAATACGGCAAGGACACCCCGCCGATCACCAGCGGCCTGGTCTGGCGCGTGTTTGCCGATCGTCCCGACGAGAACGGCACCTTCAAGCTGATTCGCGAAGATCGTAATGCCACGCCAAACATCGTGTTGCCGCCCGGCAATTACGTCGTGCATGTCGCCTTTGGCCTCGTCAGCGCGGTGCGCACCGTCAGCCTGAAAGCCGAGACCGATCGCGAGTCCTTCGTGCTGCCCGCCGGGGGCTTGCGCATCGAGGGCCGCGTCGGCACCAGCCGCATTCCGCAGAACCAGATCTCGTTCGCGATCTACAAGGGCAGCCAGTTCGAATCCGGCGAGCGCGCCTCCCTGGTGCCGAACGTCGCCGCCGGCGACGTCGTGCTGCTGCCGGAGGGCACCTACTACATCATCTCGAATTACGGCGACGCCAATTCGGTGGTGCGCTCGGACATCCGCGTTCAGGCCAGCAAGCTCACCGACGTCACCATCACCCACCGCGCTGCCGTCATCACGCTCAAGCTCGTCAGCGACAGGGGCGGCGAGGCGCTCGCCAACACCGCCTGGTCGGTGCTGACCCCAGGCGGCGACGTCATCAAGGAATCGATCGGCGCCTTTCCGCGCGTCGTGCTCTCCGAAGGCGAATACCGCGCCATCGCCAAGAACGAGGGCAAGGTCTACGAGCGCGGCTTCAATGTCGTCAACGGCGTCGACGGCGAAGTCGAGGTCGTCGCGCGCTAGTGCTTGAGCGGTGATGCCGCATGCGGCCCGACGCTGGTCTTCGTGCCTGGTGAACACTTCTCATTCAGCGCATGGATTCCCATATCTTATTACTGCCAGTCCCGTGTGCGAAAGCAGATGCTTTCCGCTGCTCCGCTTGCTGTTGCGATTGTTGGCGTTTCGATTTGAACAGCTCTGGCAGCGCTACCAAGCAGGACCGATCAACACCGGCACCGCCGGCTTATTCCAGCGGCGCCGCGACTTCCTCACAGCCGGTGCAAGATACCTATTTCCGATAATCAATTTTATTCGCTTTCCATCCTGCCGCGTTATATGTCGGACATCACTCCAACGGGGGAGGCCGGAGCAGGCTCGTGCGTCTGCGAGACCGGCAAGGAGCAGGGGACCAAGCTCGTCGGCATGTTCGAAGTGATCCTCACCAGGCGTAAGCGGTTCGGCTGGCGGTGGCAGGTGTGCGACCAATCCGGCAAGAAATTTGCCGATGGCTTCGAGCGCACTCGGCCGTCCGCCAAATATCATGGCGAGCGCGCATTGTTCTTTCTGTTGTCGCAGGCCCATCTGCGCAACCGCTTGGCGACGTCCAGCGAGGACTAGTCGCGACTGCGCGTGCGGGTCTCCGCCGCCCCGCCTTGCGCCTCATCCATCGGGGGGACGGGACTTCTCTGCGAGCGCCGTCAGATATCCACGACGAGCTTGCCCTGCGTCGCGTGATCGCGGATCAGCGCATAGGCGTCATCGACACTCTCCAGCGTGAAGTGCCGCGGATCCAGCAGCGGCAAGAGCTTGCCCGCCTCAACCAGGCGAGTGGCCTCCGCCATGATCTCTCCGTGATGCGCGCGGCCTTCGCCTGACAGCAGTGGCAGCAGCGTGAACACGCCGAAATAGGTGGCGGCGCGGAACGAGAGCGGCGCAAGCCCATGCGTACCCCATCCGAGCGCGCTCACGACATGACCGAAGCGGCGTACGGCTTCGAAGGAGGCGTCGAGGACCTTACCGCCGACGGTGTCGTAGACGACGTCGAAGCCGCGGCCGCCCGTATGCTCTGCAACATAAGTCGCGATGGCGGTGTCACGGTCGATGAAGGTTGCGCCAAAACCTTCGATGGTGGCGCGCTGCGATGCCGAGCCGGTCGCGAACACATCTGCTCCGAACGCGCGCGCGATCTGGATCGCGATGTGGCCGACGCCGCCTGCGCCGCCATGGATCAACACCTTATGGCCGGCCTTCAGCGCCGCGCGGTCAATCAGTCCTTCCCAGGACGTGATGAAGATGAGGGGCAGGGCGGCTGCCTCCCGCATGCTGAGATTGGCAGGCTTCAATGCCAGCAGGTCGGCGTCGACAGCGGCGAATTCCGCGAGCGATCCCTGTACACCGCCGACGCCTCCCGTCATGCCATAGACCTCGTCGCCCGGCTTGAACCGCGAGATGTCATGTCCGGTCTGCTCGATCACGCCGGCGAGATCCAGTCCGAGAATCGCAGGCAGCGGATGGCGTGCATGCGCCGCGGCACCGGCATGGATCTTGGTGTCGAGCGGATTGACCCCGCTCGCGCGGATTCGCACCAGCACCTCGCGTGGGCCGATCTCGGGCGTGGAGATCGTTGAGAGGCGCTGGCGCGCGTTGTGGGACTCCAGGACGGCCGCGCGCATGGTCGATAGTCTCGTCATGATCGTCTTGCTCCGTTGGTGGCCCCAATATGCTCATGAATTTTTGCATGGGAAGGAATGAGAATGTACGATGTCCGTGCGTTTTTGTATGAGGGAGGCTTCCGGTGGACTGGGGTGATCTGCGCATCTTCCTGGCGATTGCGCGCGAAGGCACTCTCGGCGCGGCCGCGCGCAAGATCGGCCAGACCCAGCCGACGATGGGACGGCGACTTCGCGCGCTCGAACAGTCGCTCGGGCAAACGCTGTTCCAGCGTACGGCGGATGGTTTCGTGCTGACCGACGAGGGAACGGCTGTGCTGCGCCATGCCGAGCGGATCGAAGAGGAGGCGCTCGCCTTGGAACGGCGTGCGTCCGGTGCGGAGACGCAGCTCGATGGCTTGCTGCGTCTGTCGTCGTCGGACTGGTTCGGCACGGTAATACTCTCGCCGGTGATTGCCGCTTTTGGCAAGCGCCATCCCAAGGTGACCGTCGAGCTTCTGACCGATGCGCGCCTCTACAGCCTGCCGCGCCGCGAGGCTGATCTCGTCTTCCGCATCAAACCGTTTAGCGAGCCTGAAGTGATCTCCCGAAAGCTGCTCCACATTCCCTACGCACTCTACGGCAAGAAAGGCAGCAAGCCGCCACGCGCGGGCGACGGAAGCGGTGTCCGCGTTGTGACGATGAATACCGAATTCGCCGACATGCCCGATGCCCTGTGGCTGAAGTGCACGCTGCCGAATATGGAAATCGCCTCGCGCAGCAACAACAGGCAGGCGCAGGCGGAGCTTTGCGCGAGCGGCGGCGGGCTCGCGGTGCTGCCGCGCCCGCTCGGCGACCGCGACCGCCGGCTGGTCGCGCTCGACATCGGCGCGACGCCACCCGGCCGCGACACTTTTGTGGGTTATCATCGCGATCTCAAGCGCCTCACCCGCCTGCGCGCGCTGCTCGATCTCGTGATCGAGCGATTGGCAGGGTGATGGCTCCTGACACGCTGCCGTAGCCCGGGTGAGCGAAGCGATACCCGGGACAGCCCGTGGTAGGAATCCCGGATATCGCTTCGCTCATCCGGGCTACAAGACCTTGCGTTGCCCGACGGGCAAAACACCCCAATGGTCGGTCAACATGCGGCATCAAAAATATTCCACTTTACCGAAATTCGGAAATGGCGTATGTGTCGCGGCAACCCGGCCCAAGGAAGAGGGGCGTATCGCGATCGTCACGAACGCGGGCCGGACGGCGGCGGACGCTGGGCCACACCGGCGCGAATGGTTTCGCAGGGCGGGCAACCGTGAGCGAAGGCGTCGCGCACACGACCGGTGTGATCGGCGTACGGCAAAATCGTGTGGTCCTGACGCCCGGGGTCTGTGCGTCAAGTCTTGTGGTGATGTGGCGGCCCGACCGGGTTCGCGCATCAGTCATCCGTAAGGCGACGGGGGCAATAGTGCATCGCTCCCCGGGGAGAGCACGACATAAGCCGTAAAACCACTGCGCAGGGAAGGCCGGATGTTTTGGCTTCACCTGTATGCTGCTGTGCAATTTTGTTCGACAATCTCGCACAGTGGACCGCGGGTGCCAGCCGGCACCCGGTCTCCCTGCGCCCTCTTTCATTTGAGGGTAAGGCATCGAGGCAAAGCTCGGGCGAACAAGCCGCGAGGATGCGAAGGTGCGTCTGCGATCCGGAATGCGATGAAAGTGCGACGCTTCCACCCACAGACTCCGTCGTTGCGAGCGCAGCGAACCAATCCAGAGTCTTTCCGCGTGGGCAGTCCGGATTGCTTCGCTGCGCTCGCAATGACGAGGATGATGGGAGTATACGCCGCCGAGATCGCAAAGCTGCTCGCCGATTTCGGCGAGCGAGATTCACGGACGGCGTAACTCGGACGGATAGCAGTCGTAGACCAGCGCCTTGAAGGCCGGCGTGATGCGGCTGCGCTCGTTCTGGGTCTGCTGCATCAGCAGGTAGACCATGTCGAGCTTGGGATCGACGCCGAAATAGGTGCCGCTGCCACTGTCCCATTTCAACTCGCCGAGTGAGCCCGGCGGCGGCGGTTTGGCGTTGCCGGGATCGGTCCGCACCGCGAGGCCATAGCCATAGCCGAAGCCGTCGCCCGGAAAATAGAAGTAATCGCGTCCGACGCCCGAGCCCGGCCCGACGTGATCGGTCGTCATGGCCTTGAAGGCAGCGGGGCTCAGATAGCGCTTGCCGTCGAACTCGCCGCCATTGAGCAGCATCTGCGCGAATCGCTGGTAGTCGGTGATGGTCGAGAGCAGCCCGCCGCCGCCGGACTGCCATTCGGGGTGATCGAGGCGCTCGCGCTCGGCGGCGAGCAGGATGTTGTCGTTCGGCAGCGGCCGCGCCATCCGCGCAAGCTCGTCCTCGGTCGCCAGCGCGAACTTGGTGCTGCTCATGCCGAGCGGATCGAAGATGCGCTGCTTGAGGAATTCGTACAGCGTCTGGCCCGAGATGATCTCGATGACGCTGCCGAGGACGTCAGTGGAATGACCGTAGCGCCACAGCGTTCCCGGTTGCCGTGCCAGCGGCAGCCTTGCGATGCGTTGGGCGAATTCCCTGTTGTTGAATTGACCTTCGAAGATATTTGCGGCCTTGTAGGCCTGCTCGACCCATTTGCCGCCGATGTAGTCGTAGCTGATGCCCGAGGTGTGCCGCAGGAGATCCTCGATGTTGACGGGACGGACCGGGGCCACGAGATCCAGGTGCAACGTGCCGTCAGGATTGGTGACCTCGAGGCCCACCTTGGTGTCGGCGAACAGGGGAACGTATTTCGACACGGGGTCGGTGAGCGCGAGCTTGCCCTCGTCGATCAGCATCATCGCACCAAGGCAGGTGATCGGCTTGGTCATCGAGTGGATGGCGAAGATCGTATCGGGCGTCATCGCGAGACCGGTCCTGGTGTCGCGCACGCCAATAGTCTTCAGATAGACCGGCTTGCCGTGCTGCTGGACCAGCACCACGGCGCCGGGCAGCCGGCCATTCGTCACCTCGTTGTCGAAATACGCTGTGATACGGTCGAGCCCGTCGGACGACGGCGCGGGGACGTCGGCGGCGCGGCTTCGCGCCATCGTGCCGGCCAGCAGCGCGGCTCCGACCAGAAATTCACGACGCTTCATCCGGGCTTCCTCCCTCGCCGGGATCAAAGCCGCAAGACGTCGAAGGCGTCAACACGCCTTCGATTAAAATCGCGTCACGATTTCAGAAAGGACCGGTCGCGGACGGTCTTCGCTCGGCCTGGTCGGCTTGCCGATATGGACGAAGCCCGCGAGCTTCTCGTCCGGCTTGAGGCCGAGGCCATCCAGCACGTCGCGATCGAACGCGAACCAGCCGGTCAGCCAGCAGGCGCCGTAGCCGAGCGCCGCCGCGGCCGTGACGATGTTCATAACGCTGGCCCCGGCCGACAATTCCTGCTCGAAGGCCGGCACCTTCGGATGCGGTTTGGTGAAGCTGACGATGCCGATCACCAGCGGCGCATCCGTGAGGCGTTTGCGCTCGGTCTCGACGTCGGCCGCCGGCGCGCCGGGATTCTTCCGGGCAAACACCTTCGCGATCACCTCGCCGGCGCGCTGGCGCGCATCGCCCTCGAAGATGATGAAGCGCCAGGGCGCGAGCTTGCCATGATCAGGCACGCGCGCGCCGATGGTGAGGATCGTCTCGAGCTCGGCCGGGGAGGGGCCAGGTCCGGACATCTCGCGCGGCTTGACCGAGCGGCGGGTCTTCAGGAGTTCGATGGCGTCGGGCACTGCGGTTTCCTCTTCGGCTGGTCGTGGGGCGTGCAGTCCCCACATAGGAATGCACGCCCGCAACCGAAAGCGAGTTTAGACCGATTTCAGATGTCAGGTCGCGCCACGCGCCCGCTTCACATCCGGCGGGGTCGCTTCGTCGACGAGGGCGGCGATGGCTTCCACCGTCGTCGTCACTTGCTGCCCGTCGCTGCCGAGCCGGCGGATCGAGACCGACTGCGTCTCGGCCTCTTTCTTGCCGACCACGAGCAGTGCCGGAATTTTGGCGAGCGAATGCTCGCGGACCTTGTAGTTGATCTTTTCGTTGCGCAGGTCGATCTCGGCTCGAAGTCCCGCACGCCGGACCTGCTCCAGCACCTGCTTGGCATACTCGTCGGCTTCCGACGTGATGGTGGTGACCACCACCTGCACCGGCGACAGCCAGAGCGGGAAGTTGCCGGCATAGTGCTCGATCAGGATGCCGATGAAGCGCTCCATCGAACCGCAGATCGCGCGGTGCACCATGACCGGCGGCTTCTTGCCGCTGTCGTGGTCGATGTAGAACGCACCGAACCGTTCCGGCAGGTTGAAGTCGACCTGCGTGGTGCCGCACTGCCAGTCGCGGCCGATGGCGTCGCGCAGCACATATTCGAACTTCGGTCCGTAGAAGGCGCCTTCGCCCGGATTGATCTCGGTCTTGATGTGATTGTTCTGCGACTGGATCTTGCGCAGCACCGTCGCCATCACGCGCTCGGCGTGATCCCACATCGCGTCGGTGCCGACGCGTTTCTCCGGCCGGGTCGACAGCTTCACAGTGAGATCGCCGGTGAAGCCGAAATCGGCATAGGTCGACAGGATCAGCTCGTTGATCTTCAGGCACTCGTCGGCGAGCTGATCCTCCATGCAGAAGATGTGCGCGTCATCCTGGGTGAAGCCGCGCACGCGCATCAATCCGTGCATCGCGCCGGACGGCTCGTAGCGGTGCACCACGCCGAACTCGGCGAGCCGCAGCGGCAGGTCGCGGTAGCTCTTCAGGCCATGCTTGAAGATCTGCACGTGGCCTGGGCAGTTCATCGGCTTCAGCGCGAACCAGCGCTTGTCTTCGGCCTCCTCGCCGGCCGACTGCGCCGCGAACATGTTCTCGCGGTACCAGCCCCAATGGCCGGAGGTCTCCCACAGCGACTTGTCGAGGATCTGGGGGGCGTTGACCTCGCTATAGTCACCGGCCAGGCGGCGTCGCATATAGGCGATCAGCTGCTGGAAGATGGTCCAGCCCTTGGCGTGCCAGAACACGACGCCCGGACCTTCCTCCTGGAAGTGGAAGAGGTCGAGTTCGCGCCCGAGCTTGCGATGGTCGCGCTTTTCCGCTTCCTCGATCTGCTTCAGATAAGCGTCGAGGTCCTCCTGATTGGCGAATGCCGTGCCGTAGATGCGGGTCAGCATCGGGTTGTTGCTGTCGCCGCGCCAATAGGCGCCGGCCACCTTCATCAGCTTGAAGGCGTTGCCGACCTTACCGGTCGATGTCATGTGCGGGCCGCGGCAGAGATCGAACCAGTCGCCCTGGTAATAGATCTTGATCGGCTCGTTGCCGGGAATGGCATCGACCAGCTCGACCTTGAACGCCTCGCCCTTGTCGCGGAACACCTGTTTGGTCTTTTCGCGATCCCAAACCTCCTTAGTAAAAGGCTTGTCGCGCGCGATGAGCTCGCGCATCTTCTTCTCGATCGCGGCAAAGTCTTCCGGCGTGAACGGCTCGTTGCGGAAGAAATCGTAATAGAAGCCGTTCTCGATCACGGGGCCGATGGTAACCTGCGTGCCCGGCCACAGCGTCTGCACGGCTTCGGCAAGCACGTGGGCGCAGTCATGGCGGATCAGCTCGAGCGCGCGTGGATCGTCCCGGTTGATCAGCTCGATCCTGGCATCGGCTTCGATGGGATCGTCGAGGTCGGAGACCACGCCGTCGAGCGCCATCGCGACCGTACGCTTGGCCAGCGACGGCGAAATGCCCTTGGCGAGTTCGAGGCCGGTGATGCTCTTGGCGTATTCGCGCCGGGCGCCGTCGGGGAAGGTGAGGGTGATTTTTTCCGGTGGGGTCACGGGTCTCAAATTGCTGAGGCTGTACTGGAAGCCGGATTCGGATTTGGGCTGCTCGGACTTGGATTGGTCCTTGGATTGGTCGGTCATGGCATGTCTCCTGAGGCTCACTCCTGCGAACGAGCGCAGGTAAGCGGGAACGAGCGATATATCAGGCGAGTCGGCCTGCGCAATCCGGCATTTCCAAGAAACCGGCGCGCAAAAGCGGAGGCGCTGCACGAACTATTCCGGGCAACGCCCTTTAACTGGTCGCAAGGCGGCTCTACATGCGTTTGCATGGAAAATGCACGCGCCGGCCGTTTCGCGCCAACCGCCCTGATGCTCGGCAATCTCGTCACCGGCTGCTCAGTACTGGCGCCGGCGGGCATGCTGCCGGAATTGGCGACGGGGCTCGACGTCAGCATCCATGCGGCCGCGCTCCTGATCACCTTCGGGGCTGTCATCCTCTGCATCGGCTCGCCGCTGACGGCCTGGCTCACCAGCCGGATCGAGCGCCGGGCGTTACTCACCACGACGCTGGCGGTGCTCGCTTTTGGCAATCTCGCTTCGGCCTTTGCGCCCGACTATGCGAGCCTCCTCGTCACCCGCCTGGTGATGCTCGCGGTCGGCGCGCTCTACACGCCGCAGGCCGCCGGTACGGCGGCGTTGATCGTGCCGGTGGAGCGTCGCGGCAGCACGATTGCCTACATCTTCCTCGGCTGGTCGCTCGCTGCCGCCGTCGGCCTGCCGCTGATCACCTTCATCGCCAGCCGCTATGGCTGGCGCGCGGCCTATGGCGGAATCGGCGCGCTCGGTTGCGTCAGTTTCCTGCTGTTGCTGATGCGGCTGCCGGGGGGCTTGAAGGGGACGCCGGTGGATCTCAACACCTGGAGCGCGGTCGGTCGCAACGGGACGATCCTGCTTCTGCTTGCGATCACGATGTTGCAGATGTCCGGGCAATTCGTGGTGTTCACCTTCATGGGGCCGCTGCTCAACAAGCTGACCGGCGCAGGGCCCGATGCGATCGGCCTGGTGTTCGCTCTCTATGGCGTCTGCGGCTTCCTCGGCGTTGTCATCGCGACCCGCATCGTCGACACCTCGGGACCCTATCGCACCTCGCTGCTGTTCACCTGCCTGCTGCTTGCAGGAATCACGGGCTGGGCACTCGGCGCCGGTACGCTCGCGTTGATGGCGGGTGCGGTCGCGATCTGGGGCCTCGGTTTTGCCTCGATCAATTCGATGCAGCAGGTGCGGCTGGTCTCGGCCGCACCGTCGCTGGCATCGGCGACCGTCGCACTCAACACCTCCGTCCTTTATATCGGCCAGGCGGTCGGCTCTGCCGTCGGCGGACTGCTGTTCGCCCGCGAGCTCCTGCATACGCTCGGCTTCGTCGCAGTCGGGTTCGTGGTGGTGGCGCTGATCCTGGTCGTCCTGACCCGGCCCCGGCCGGCAACAGCCGCCCCGGCCTGAACGGAAGCGTGCCTGTGTGCGCAAGGTGCTTGGCAAACCGCGCGCCGGGAGGCTAGAAGGCCGGTCATGGGGACCAAAGAGGGTTGACTGAGATGAGGATGATTCTGGCGGTTGCCGCGGTGCTCTATTCAGCTTCCGCTTTCGCGCAAGCCGACAAGCCACCAATGATCGGAGACAAGCCGTTGGTGCAGGTCAAGTCCAAAGGGACCAAGGCGGGCACCAAGGAGGCTGCGGCCAAGCCGGCTGCCGCGCCGAAGGGCAAGCCACAATCCATCGCGGCGCGGCTGCAGGCTTGCCTGGACCTCGATGACGGCACCAAGGACCGGCTCAATTGCTACGACGCCGTGATCCCGCCGACGCCAAAGCCGAAGCCGGCCAAGGCCAAGGGCTACGCCGATTGCCGTTTCTTCAAGGAAGAGGACGAGCGGCTGGCCTGCTTCAACGGCTTTGCCGAAAGCATTCCGAAGCTGCCAAAGACCTGAGGCAGATCAGGGCCTGCGACAGTTACAGGCCCACCTAGCCAAAATACCGACGGCGCAATATCGCGGGCTTACCGGCTCGACGGGGATGGATTGGTGGAGGCCACGCGCGTGAGCGCGAGTGATGGCGTCGCCGACATCTTCACGAGGACGTCCTTGAGCGGGTCCCGCGTCCACGCTCGCGTCACATAGTCACGATGCGTGATGCCGTCCCCGGTTTCGACGAACACCACGCTGCCCGGACGCAAGGGGCCGTCCATGTCTTCGGAGACGGTTATGCCTTTCTGCCGCAGCGTGCTCATCAGTTCGCGGTCGCGCCGTGCGGTGTAGCGGGTGTAGGAGCTGACGAAGAAGCCGGAGCGGTGGCTCTCGATCCATGAGGCGAACTTGTCCATCTCGCCATAGACGGCGTCGAGCAACACGACTCCGCGGACACGGTCACTGATGCCACCAACCTCGAGGCTCCAGGCCGTCGGCAGGAAGCCGCCGCTGTAGCCGACGATCACGATCGGCATGTTGGCGAAGGCGCGGGCGCTGTTGGGATCGCCGGTGAGGCGGGCGAGATGGTTCGCCGACTCGTCGATGAAGCGCTTGAGGCCGCCAGTCTGCCAGAATTTTCCTGCGCTGGAATCGGCGGCATCGACCGCCATCTGCGGTGCGAGCAGGATGGCGTTGGCGCCGGAATCAGTGATCTGTTGCGGCACCAGCTGGCGGTCGCGCACGTCGCGCTCCAGCGTCGCGCCATTGCCGTGGAAGAACACCACGATCACGCCTGGCTTCCGCACGTCGAAATGTTCGGGCACGTGCATCAGGACGCGGTTATCGTTGTAAGTCTCGTCCTGCCAGAACACGCGCCCGGAATAGCTGCGGTGGCCGCGGCGGTCGCCCTTGGAGATGTTGAGGAATGGCGCGTCGGAGGCAGGGTTGTTGCCGAAATAGGGGAAGGCTGACGATTTCATGCTGACGAGCGTCGTCAGGTCCTCGCGTGGCGGACGCTGGTAGGGGACCTGCGGCGCGAGCGAAGCAACCTTGTAAGGCGCCTGCTCCGGCTGCGGCTGCACGGCGCGCTTGGGTGAGAAGTCCGACATCTGTCGTTGCAGAAAACCCTCGCTCGCGGATGGGAAGCGCTCCCTGAACTGGGGGGCCGGGAAGCGATCCTCGAACGTGTCGCTGCTTGCGAGCTGGTTTGTCTTCGCGACGACCTGGACGTTGGCTGGGACGTTGCCTTGGGCGTTGGCCTGCGAGTTCGCCGCGAGTGCTGCCGGATTGGGTGCCTTGCCGCATTGAACCAGCGTCAGCGACAACGGCACCAAGGCTGAGATCAGAGCGGTCCGAAGCGCACGACCGCGTGCGCCGGACGTGGTCCGGTCGGCGCGGATGTCAGCTCTCGGTTTCGGAACGGCCCCGACCATTCACCCGTGACCCCAAGTCATGACCACAAGTCCATCGGCAATCGTTAAGGCAATTGAGCCGATGGGCGTTAGGCGACGTTAAGTGTCCGGAGAAACTTCCCCACATCCGGAACGCTCAAAGGGACCACGCAATCGTGTCGTGATTGTGGGGGAGGGAGACGGGATGTCCCGGTGCTTACGATGCTTTATCGCCCGGATAGTTGCTTTGACGGTGCTGAAGTACCGATCTGGCCCCGCCTCATTTAACCCTTGTTAACCCTGCTTGAATTGACTGGACCGAGCTGCACGATGCTTCCCACGAGGCGTGACGCCTGAGGTTGAGGACGGCGATGACGGCATCAGATGCGGGTACTGCACCCTGGACCGGCCGGCTGACCGGAAGCGGGTCGGGGGTCTCCGTTCTGGTCGCAACCGCCATCGTCGTGGCCGACATGATCGGGGTCGGCGTCTTCACCAGCCTCGGCTTCCAGGTCAAGGACATTCCCTCGGGCTTCTCGATCCTCTTGCTTTGGACGGTCGGCGGCATCGTCGCGCTGTGCGGGGTGTTCTCCTACAGCGAGCTCGGTGCCATGTTTCCGCGCTCGAGCGGCGAATACAATTTCCTCGGCCGTGCCTATCATCCCGCCTTCGGCTTTCTCGCCGGCTGGGTGTCGGCGACGGTTGGCTTTGCAGCGCCCGTCGCGCTCGCTGCGATGGCCTTCGGCGAATACGCCAAATCGGTCGTGCCCGGTGTGCCGCCGATCCCGCTTGCCATCGGCGTGGTGTGGCTGGTCTCGCTCGTGCAACTGACCGGAGTCAGGCACTCCTCGACCTTCCAGTTGATCTCGACCATCCTGAAGGTCGTGCTGATCGTTGCCTTCCTGGTTGCCGGCTTCATCGTCGGCGAGCCGCAGCCGATCGCCTTCACGCCGCAGGCGGGCGATCTCGCGCATATCGTCAGCGCGCCTTTCGCGATCGGGCTCGTATTCGTGATGTATTCGTTCTCGGGCTGGAATGCCGCGACCTACATCATCGGCGAGATGAACATGCCGCAGCGGGACCTGCCGCGCGCGCTGCTCGCGGGCACGCTGATCGTGCTCGTGCTGTACGTCGCGCTGAATGCGGTGTTTCTGCATTCCACGCCGGTGGGCGCGCTCGCGGGACAGCTCGACGTTGCCAGCGTTGCCGGCAGCGCGATCTTCGGCAATCTCGGCGGCCGGATCGTCGGCGCGATGATCTGTTTCGGCCTGATCTCCTCGATCAGCGCGATGATGTGGATCGGCCCGCGCGTGATGATGACGATGGGGGAGGATATTCCGGCGCTGCGCGTGTTCTCGCGGAGATCGGTGCGCGGCGCGCCGGCCTATGCCATCCTGTTTCAGCTCGCCGTCGCCAATTTGCTGCTGTTCACGCGCAGCTTCGAGGCCGTGCTCGACTTCATCCAGTTCGCGCTGCTGTTCTGCTCGTTCTTCACGGTCGCCGGCGTCATCAAGCTGCGCATCACGGATCCCGATTTGCCGCGGCCCTATCGTGCCTGGGGATACCCGTTCACGCCGCTCGTGTTCCTGCTCGTGACCGCGTTGATGATGTACTATTTATTGACTGAGCGGCCGGTGCAATCGCTATCGGGGATGCTCGTCATGGTCTCGGGCCTGTTGATTTATGCTGTTTTCCGCAGGCGGCCGGTCGCCGCTGGCACGTCACACAATCGCGAATAGACATGTTTCGACCCATGAGAATTGCGGCCGTGGCTCTCGCCTTGCTGGCTGCGGCCGTCTCGTCCGCACGTGCTGCCGAGGCAACCTTCGACGACACCGCGCGCTTCCTCGCGGGCATGCAGCCTTCGGCGGATTCGCCGCTGGTGCCGCTCACAAAGGACTCGGGTTGGCAACGCCACGCGAGATTCTTCGACAGTGCCTTCGCCCAGCTCGAGGAGCGCCAGCTCGCGAAGATCCGCAACTGGGCCGACGTCAATTTGGCGGCGCCCAGGCCGACCATGTTTTATTGGTTCAGCGGCCCCGACTTCCTCTACGCCAACGCCTTCTATCCCAAGGCCAGCACTTACGTGCTTGGCGCGCTGGAGCCGGTCGGTGCAGTGGCTGACCTGACGCGATTGCCGCGCAGTTCGGTCGGCGCCGCGCTCTATAATGTCGAGCGCTCGCTCGGCTCGATCCTGAGTTTTTCCTTCTTCATCACCAAGCAAATGAAGGTCGACCTGCACACCAACCAGGTCAACGGCACCTTGCCGATCCTCTACGTCTTCCTCGTCCGCTCCGGCAAGATCATCCGCAATGTCGAGATGGTCGCACTCGACGACAAGGGCGGCGTGCATGTCGGCAACGACAATCCAGGACCGAACGCGACGCGCGGCGCCCGCATCACCTTTGCGGGCCCCGACGGCGAGGCGCGCACGCTGTATTATTTCTCGACCGATCTCTCCAATTCAGGTGCACGCGCGGCAGGATTCCTGAAGTTCTGCGAGACGCTCGGACCCGGCAACAGCCTGATCAAGAGTGCGTCCTATCTGCTGCACTCCGGCAATTTCACCGTGGCGCGCGACTGGTTGCTCGCCAACAGCGCGACCATCGTCCAGGACGATTCCGGCATTCCGCTTTCGAGCTACAATTCGCGGCAATGGCGGTTCTTCCCGTTCGGCCGCTATCTCGGACCGATCAGCGAATTTCCCGGCCGCTACCAGGAACGCTACGCCGCGCTGTTCACGCGCGCCCAGCCGATCGATTTCGGCGTCGGCTACCGCTGGCGGATGCACGAGTCGAACTTGCTGCTGGCGGTGAAGGTGCCGGGAAGCGAGACGGCGCCGGGGGCGGAGACCACCTCGTCCGCCGAGCCGTCGCCGAAACCGCTGCGTCCGAAGCGGCCACGTCCGCCTGAGCCGGTCCCGCCGCCACCCGGACGCTTTTTCTGGTCCCGCTAATTACCAGTGCACGCTCTGGCTTGGCACGATGAACGCCGTTGTGCTAGGCGGCGTGGCAAGACTCGTCTCCAGATACCAGCCGGAACCGACCACGAGCAGCAGCAGGGCGATGATGGCGAGCATGTCGAGGGTTCTGGGATCGTGGCCTCGCGAACCACCCCGGGAATCCGGTCCAAGTCTGACGTGAAAATGAGGGCTGATTTTCCAGCGCATTGTTGTTTCCTCCCGCGGGAGCATCACAGCAACGCGAGGAGAGAGTTTCGGTTCCACTCAAGGTAGCGACACCTGAGGCGCCGCATCATGCTCAGGATGCGTTGACGCCGCGCCAGCGGCCGTAGCGCCAGGGCAAGTACCAGCGCGCGCCCTGTGGTGCGGTGAGGGGCACGTTGTCGATGCCCGAGGTGCCGAAAGGGTTGCAACGGAGCAGGCGCGCGAGCGTCATCCAGCCGCCGGCCCACAGCCCGAACCGTTCGATTGCCTCGTCGCCATAGGTGGAGCAGGTCGGCAGGTGCCGGCAATTGTAGCCAACCAGCGGCGAGAGCGTGTGGCGGTAGAGCCAGATCAGCGCGCGGGCGAATCTGCGTGGAAGCCGGAGCGCGCCCGCGACGGGATTGGAACAGTGCTCGCAGGCTGATTGCTTCATGGGCGCTTTGCTGAGATCGTGGGCGAGGTTTTGCGCGGTTCCGGTGCAGGGAACTGTAAGCTGTTGTTTGTACGTCATATTTTGCGTGCTTTTTGGGAGCAGTGCAGCAAATGCCTATGGACGAGCTGTATTCCCCCGGATACCATTTTTGTGACGTCCATGTGAGACTCATTGGAATGTCGGAACGGGGCTTGGCTGAGTCGGCTCGCCGTAAGGCTTGGGCTAAGGCTTGGGACTTGGGGAAGGGACCAGTTTGAAACTTCTGAAGGCGCTCAATCTTCGCGGCTGGTTGCTGGTAGGAATCGCCGCTTGTGGAGTCGTGCTGGCTGGTGCCGTCGCGATGCTCGGGTCGTCTGCCCGGGCCGGTGCTGCCCTCGAAGAGCGCAAGCTGCCGATGAAGTTCAATTGGGTCGCCTGCGAGCCGAATTGCCGCGGTTGGGTCAGTGCAGTCGGCATCATCACCGCCGACACGCCCCGGGACTTCGAAGAGTTTTCCCGCGGGCGCCAGCTCGGCGGCGCCACCGTGGTGCTGGATTCCAGCGGCGGTTCCGTCAACGACGCGATCACGCTCGGCCGGCGCTTCCGCAATCTCGGACTTCTGACCACGGTCGGCGTTAGCGTTCAGAACCGCGGCGGGCAGTCGGCCCGTCCGGCAGTCGCGCCGGAGGCCTATTGCGAATCCATGTGCGTGTTCCTGCTGTTGGCGGGCAAGAAGCGCTACGTGCCGGAAGCGGCCCATGTCCGGGTTCACCAGATCTGGATGGGCGATCGCGCCGACGATGCCAAGGCGGCGAGCTACAGCGCGCAGGACCTGATGATCGTGGAGCGCGACATCGGCCGGCTTGCCAAATACACGTTCGACATGGGCGGTGCCGGCGATCTGCTGTCGCTCGCGCTCAGCGTCCCGCCCTGGGAAGATCTGCATCAGCTCGATGCAGGCGAGCTCAAGCTGACCAATCTCGTGACGACGGATCTCGTGGCCGACGTGCTGCCGCATGTCGACATCTCCGCGCCGGCAATGGCGGAGCTTGCACCGAAGACCCAGGCGAGGTTCGGTGCGGAACCGGAGCAGCCTGCGAAGTCGACCAAGACGGCGGAAGCCCTGGTGCCCACGGGCGGCGTGGCCACGCCGGTTGCGGCGTCGCAGAAGTAGCCTCGAATCTCTGATCTATTTCCGGGTCGAGCGACGAGCCCGGATCAGCCTCCGGAATCAGCCTTGCGCCGCAGCCGGCTGCTTCGCCTTCGCCTCGATCTGGCCGATGGCATCGACCACGGCATCGAAGGTCAGGAGCGTCGAGGCGTGGCGCGCCTTGTAGTCGCGGACCGGCTCGAGGAACTTGATCTCTTCCCATTTGCCTTCAGGAGGCGCGCCGTTCTCCTTCAGCATCTTGCGAACAGTTTCGCGTAACTCACGGAGTTCGCTCGCAGTCGATCCGACGATCTGACTTGCCATGATGGAGGAAGAAGCTTGTCCCAGCGCGCAGGCCTTCACGTCATGGGCGAAGTCAGTGACCTTCTCGCCCTCCATCTTGAGGTCGACCTTGACCGTCGACCCGCACAGCTTGGAATGGGCGGTGGCAGTGGCATCGGGATCCGGCAACCGCCCGAGCCGCGGAATATTCCCGGCCAGTTCGATGATCCGCTTGTTATAAATGTCGTTCAGCATGTGATGGAGTCCAGCAGGGCCGGCCTTGGCGTGCGCCGTCCACAGCCTTATATAGGGTCGGAACTGGCGAAAAACAGTCCAGCGCTGCAGCAGTGGTGTGATCCAGAACCCTGCTGCCGGCGTTACGGCTTGCAGACTTTTCGCCGAAACTGTTCTCTCAGGCGTCCGGCGGTTCGCCGCCCCGTCTGCCGGTGACACTCCGGCCGCAAGGCCGTCGAACGGAGTCGACATGGACGCTACCATCAAATCCATCCGCCCCAACAAGCCCTCCGATCGGCAGCCCGAGAGCCGTCCGGCGGAGCTTGATCCTTCCGAATTCCTCGCCGCCGCCGTCCGCGCCGACCAGCCGCGCCCGGCGCGCGCCGAGGCCGAGCAGGCGGTGAAGACGCTGCTTGCCTATATCGGCGAGAACACCAACCGCGAGGGACTGCTCGACACGCCGCGCCGCGTGGTCGAGGCTTTCGACGAACTCTATCAGGGCTACCACCAGTGCCCGGCCGAGGTGCTCGATCGCACCTTCGGCGAGACCGCCGGCTATGACGACTTCGTCCTTGTGCGCGACATCGAGTTCACCTCTCAATGCGAGCATCACATGATGCCGTTCTACGGCAAGGCGCACATTGCCTATACGCCGGTGGAACGCGTGGTCGGCCTGTCGAAGCTTGCGCGCCTCACCGACATCTTCGCCCGCCGGCTCCAGACCCAGGAGCACATGACCGCGCAGATCGCGGCAGCGATCGACGAGATCCTCAAGCCGCGCGGCGTTGCCGTGCTGATCGAGGCCGAGCATACCTGCATGTCGGTGCGCGGCGTCGCCAAGCATGGTGCCTCCACCTTCACCAGCCGCTTCACCGGCATGTTCCGCGACAATCCGGCGGAACAGGCGCGTTTTCTGTCCCTGGTGCGAGGCCTGCAGCGCTGACCTCGCGAATAGACCGGCGAGGGCGTTGTGTCCGCTCACTCCCATGAAACCGAGGAAGGTCTCGCCTTCCTTCCGAGATTCGATGCGGCCGGGCTCGTCACGGTCGTCGCGACCGAATTTGCCACCGGCGACGTGCTGATGGTCGCGCACATGAATGACGAGGCGCTGCGCAAGACCATCGCGACCGGCGAAGCCTGGTACTTCAGCCGCTCGCGCAATGCCTTGTGGCGAAAAGGTGAGACCTCAGGTCAGACCCAGCGCGTGCTCGAGATCCGCACCGATTGCGATCAGGATGCGGTCTGGCTGCGCGTCGAGCAGATCGGCGCTGCGTGTCACACCGGCCGCCGGTCCTGCTTCTACCGCAAGGTCGAGGCCGAAGACGGCGGCGCCAGGCTCGTCTTTGTCGATGCGGACAGGCTGTTCGATCCGGACGCGGTGTACAAGAAGTAGTCCTGCCGTCATGCGGAGGGCGGCGCTGGCGGCCCGAATTTACCCCGCATTAACCATATCTGTCCCACGGTGAGACGACAGGGCGTCGAATTGCCGGCGCGCCTCAACGCCATGCGGGCGGGCACTTCATCATGTCGGTCGACAATTCCAGTGTCTCACAGGCGGCGGTCCTTGATCCGTCGCGGGCACGCGTCGCCAGTGCGATCAAGCAGGCCTCGAACGTAGGTGGCGTCAGCTTCCAGTACATGCTGACCACCGCCAAGATGGAATCGGATTTCGATCCCACGGCGGGGGCGACTACGTCATCCGCGCACGGGCTCTACCAGTTCATCGACCAGACCTGGCTTGGCACGGTGAAGGAAGCGGGCACCCAGCTCGGCTATGGCAACTATTCGGACGCCATCACCAGGACGTCGTCGGGCACCTACACCGTCGATGATCCCGCGATGAAGCGGTCGATCATGAAGCTGCGCGACGATCCGGAGGCCGCCTCCAGCATGGCGGCTGCGCTGACGCAGTCGAACAGCTTCAAGCTCACCGGCCTGCTCGGCCGCAGGCCGTCCGACGGCGAACTCTACATGGCGCATTTCATGGGCGTCGGCGGCGCCGCGAAACTGATCGCCAATGCCGAGGACAATCCGCAAGCGGTTGGCGCGCGGTTGTTTCCTAACGCGGCGTCCGCCAATCGCTCGATCTTCTACGCCAAGGACGGCCGCGCGCGCAGCATCTCCGAGGTCTATTCCGTGCTGGATGCACGCTACGCCGGCGCGGCAAATTCGAAAACCACCCGCAGCGCGATGGCGATGTATGGCGGCACGCCGTCGACCACGCAGGTCGCGAGCGCCAACGGCGTACAGCCTGCCGCGCCGCTGATCGATGCCGCGTATCTCCAGACCTTTCCGAACACACGCGCGGTGATGCCGGTCAGCGCGACAGCGCCAACGACGATCGCGGACAATGCGCCAATCACGCCGGTGTTTCGCTCGATCTATCAGCCCTGCGACACCACCCAGCCGGTCTCGACGACCGTGCAGAAATTGTGGGGCAACAATGCCTCGCTCACCTCGGTCGCACCCGCGACCTCGGTCCCATCGGCAACGCCCGACGTCCGGCCGCCCCAGCCGCTTGATCTCTTCAGCGATCGCAGCGGCACGTTCTCAAGCTAATACGCACTCCCGTATCTCGGACACGTCGCAGCGTGAACGCTGCTGCGCAGGGCCAGACGTGAACCGGTCGCCTTTGCTCCCTTAACAAAACGTCAATAAAACCAGCCAGTTATGGTGAACGCTTTGTTAAGCGTCGTGGTTTATTTTGTGTTGCAGGTGACAAGCCGTCACCGCTTCGTCTTCGTTGCGTAAGCCGGAAGCACCATGATCGTTCGGCAGTTCATCAATTGGATCAGGACGGCGCCCGCCGGCGAGCGGGCCGAGGCAACGCGGGCACTGGCCCGGGCCTGGTTGATCTCAGACCTTTCCCATGACGACCGTATTGCCGTTGAAGGCGCGCTTCTGATGCTGCTCGACGATCCCTCGCCGCTGGTGCGGCAGGCGATGGCCGAGGCGTTCGCGCGCAGTACCGAAGCGCCGGCGTCGATCGTGCGGGCGCTGTCGGCGGACCAGCCGACCGTCGCGCTGCCCGTGCTCGAACATTCTCCGCTGCTGATCGACGCCGATCTCGTCGACATCGTCGCGACCGGCAACGACGAGGTGCAGTGCGCGGTCGCGCGCCGCATCGCGCTGCCGGTATCGGTCTGCGCCGCCATTGCCGAAGTCGGCTGCGCGGCGGCAGCGCTCGAGCTGATCGAAAATCCTCATGCAGAGCTTGCGCCGTTCTCCTGGGATCGCATCGTCGAGCGTCACGGCCATCTTGCCGCGATCCGCGAGGCGATGCTGGTGCTGGAGGATCTGCCGTCTGCCACGCGCGCCGCGCTGGTGGACAAACTCTCAGAGACGCTGGCTCAATTCGTCGTGGCCCGGAACTGGCTGAGTGCCGACCGCGCCGAGCGCATCGCGACCGAGGCGCGCGACCGCTCCACCATGAACATTGCGGCGCGCTCCCGCGGCGAAGACATGGAAGGGCTTGTTCGGCACCTGCGCATCACCGGCCAGCTCACCGCGGGTCTCATTCTGCGCGCGCTGCTGTCGAACAATCTCGACCTGTTCGATGCGGCGCTGGCTGAGCTCGCCGAGCTGCCGCTGGCGCGCGTGTCCGCGCTGCTGCACGATCGCGGCGGCAACAGCCTGCACGCGCTGCTCCGCCGCGCCGGGCTTCCCGAGGCGACGTTTGCAGCCTTCCAGGTCGCGCTCGATGCCTGCCACGAGCAGGGCTTCGTCGACAGCGACGACAATGCAGCGAGGCTGCGCCGCCGCATGGTCGAGCGCGTACTCACTCATTGCGAGACCGACCGCGGCGCGACCGAGCCGCTGATGGTCCTGTTGCGCCGCTTCGCCACCGAATCCGCGCGCGAAGAGGCAAGGCTGTTCTGCGACGAGCTGGTCGCGGAGGAGACGGTTGATCCGGTCTATGACGATCTGATTGCTGCGTAACGAGACGCTGTAGGGCGGGGCAAAGGCGCATTGCGCCGTGCCCACCGTCTCTCCGCACAATTCATGTCGATTGGTGGGCAACGCTTCGCTTTGCCCACCCTACAACACCTCGCGAACGGCGACGCTACCCCGCCGGCGCGATGCTCGGTGCCAGGATCACCTCGAGATGCTCGGGGCGATCGCGGTTGGCGTCGGCGAGATAGTCGTCGGCGACCTTGCGCAGGCGCCGGCTGAGTTCGGCGGAGACGCTGATGCTGTCGAGTTTGGTGTTCTCGTGCACGATGGCAAGGATGGCGTTGATGTGGTGCGTGAACAGCTCGGCCGGTACCTTTTCGAGATCGGGCGCGTGTTCGATGACGCGGCACAGGCTCTCGGCTACGCCCGCCGCCGCCGGATAGCCGAAAGTCGCGGCATCGCCCTTGATGTCGTGCGCGGCGCGAAACAACTCGTCGCGCCTGTCCTTGCTGAAGCCGTCGTGCCGGATGGCGACGTAGGCGGCCGACAGCCGGTTGATCTCGGTCGCCATCCAGTCCTTGAACTCGCCAGCAAGGCCCGCGAGCGCCTGTTCGGCGCGGCCGATCGGATCGTCCATGTCTTTGTCTTCGACGCGGCGCAGGACCGACCGCAGCGGGTTGGGCTGCGTGATGATTTGATGCGTGGCGAAGGCCGTGATCTCGATGTCTCTTGCGCTGTTCTTCGCCATGATATCGGCCTCGATCGTGAGAGACGTTGCGCTAGATGGAGGAGCGGGCCTTGTCGAGCAGCGAGGGCTGCTGCAGCACCTCGTGCTTTTCGCCGACGCGGCGCTCGGGGCCCATATAGGCTGAGTTGATGTTGCGGCGGCGGTCCGGGCCGAAATAGGTCTTGGTCTTGATGAAGGGGCGGGGACTGGCGACCACGTTGAGGATGCGCTGGTAGAGCCCCTTGGCCGAGATCGGCTTGGCCAGGAATTCGGTGACGCCGGCATCGCGCGCCACCGTGACGCGGCGCTTCTCGGAATGACCGGTCAGCATGATGATCGGCGCGTAGGGATTGCCCTTGGATTCCGGCTGCCGGATCATCTGCGCCAGCTCGAGCCCGTCGAAGATCGGCATCGCCCAGTCGGTGATGACGATGTCTGGCACGTAATGGCTGTACATTTCCAGCGCCGTGGCCCCGTCCTCGGCCTCGTAGACTTCACGCGCGCCAAACGAATGCAGCAGCGTCCGCAGGATGCGGCGCATGTGCGGATTGTCGTCGCAGACGAGGAAACGCAGCTTGTTGAAATCGATGCGGAACATGGAGCCCGGGCCGAAGTGGTCAACTTTCGTTAACCATATCTCGCCGGGGGTTAATGAAGGGTTGCGATCGGCAGTCCGGCGGGCGGCTCAGGAGCCGAACTGTTCGCGCAGAATGCGCTCTTCCAGGCTATGACCGGGGTCGAACAGCATGCGCATCGAGATGGTCTTGTCGGACAGCACCTCGACGCGGCGAACATCGCGCACCTCGTCGTGGTCGGCGACCGCCGCCACGGGGCGCTTGTCGCCCTCCAGCACCTCAATCACGACATAAGCCGTGTTCGGCAGCAGCGCGCCGCGCCAGCGCCGTGGGCGGAAGGCGCTGATCGGCGTCAGCGCCAGCAGCGCGGCATTGATCGGCAGGATCGGTCCCTGGGCGGACAGATTGTAGGCGGTCGAGCCAGCCGGCGTTGCCACCATGATGCCGTCGGCGATCAGCTCGGACATGCGCTCGCGCTCGTCGATCAGGATCCGCAGGCGCGCGGCCTGGTAGGTCTGCCGGAAAAGGGCGACCTCGTTGATGGCGTGATGCAGGTGGACGCGGTCGTTGGCGTCGGTCGCGCGCATCAGGAGGGGGTGGATTTCTGATTCCTGCGCCGCCTCGAGGCGGGCTCGAAGATCGACCGTCGAGTACTCGTTCATCAGGAAGCCGACGGTGCCGCGGTGCATGCCGTAGATCGGCTTGCCCGTATGCATGTGCTGATGCAGCGTCTGGAGCATGAGCCCGTCGCCGCCGAGTGCGACCACGATGTCGGCGTCCTTCGGATCGCAATTGCCGAAGTCCCTGGTGAGCTGGCCGAAGGCGGCTTGCGCCTCGCTGCTCGGGCTGGCGACGAAGGCGATCCGGTCGTATCGCGCTGGCTTGGTCATGGTTTCCGGGCAGGGCCGCTGGCTCGAGAAAGTTCCGCCGGGCTCGTCTAACGATCTCGACCCCGATTGTCGAGGATGACCACCCTTCACAGCAGTCCGGCAACTGCCCATTCCGATTTGAGGATGAAACCGGGTCGATTTGTGCCCCACCGGGCTCTTCAGGCGCCGCCGGAGCCATGATCCCCCAAACCGTCGCAATTCCGCGCTAGCCTTGCGGTCCGCACCGGTGGTCGTCGCCGGGCAGGGAGAACGACCATGAATATGAATATGCCGGTGCTCCGCCGTGCGACCCTGGTGCTGGCGGTATCGGCATTCGCGCTCGCAGGATTGGCGCGCGCCGACGATCCGCCGCAGCCGCGCGCCGAGGCGGCAGCGCCAGCCGGACAGAAGGGCGGGCGCGGCGGCGCACAAAGCGCGTCGCAGAATGCATCGCCATCCGCCGAGCCGCACCGTCTTCCGTCGGATTCGACCTCGAAGCAGACGCTCGATCTTCCCGGCCGCACTCTCAATTTCGCAGCGACCGCTGGTTCGATCCGCGTGTTCGACGGCAAGGGTGAGCCGGTGGCCGACATCGCCTATACATCCTATGAGCTCGACGGCGCAGACCGTGCGACGCGCCCGGTGACCTTCCTGTTCAACGGCGGGCCCGGTGCGTCGTCGGCATGGCTCCAGTTCGGCGCGGCCGGGCCGTGGCGGCTGCCGCTCGATGGCGAAGCGCTGTCGCCGTCCGCCTCGCCCGAGGTGAAGCCGAACGCGGAGACCTGGCTCGATTTCACCGATCTCGTCTTCATCGACCCCGTCAACACCGGCTACAGCCGCTTCGTCGCGAGCAGCGATGACGCGCGCAAATCGTTCTACTCCGTCGACGGCGATGTCAATTCGATCGCGTTGGTGATCCGCCGCTGGCTCGAGAAGCACGACCGGCTGACCTCGCCGAAATACGTCGCCGGCGAAAGCTATGGCGGCATTCGCGGGCCGAAGGTGGTGCGCCAGTTGCAGCTCCAGCACGGCGTCGGCGTCAGGGGATTGATCCTGGTGTCGCCGCTCCTGGACTTCCGCGAATTCACCGGCACCAGCCTCCTGCAATATGTCGCGACGCTGCCGAGCTATGTGGCGGTGGCGCGCGAGGCGAAAGGCCCGGTCAAGCGCGCCGATCTCGCCGACGTCGAGGCCTACGCGCGCGGCGAATTCCTGGCCGACCTCGTCAAGGGCGAGGCGGACAAGGAGGCGACCAATCGTCTTGCCGACAAGGTCGCCGAGCTCACCGGCATCGACCAGGCGGTGAGCCGTCGGCTTGCCGGCCGCTTCGACGTCGGCGAATTCCGCCGCGAATTCGACCGCAAGAACGGCGAGGTGACGGGGCGCTATGATGGCTCGGTACGCGGCCTTGATCCCTATCCGGATTCGAGCAGCTCGCGGTTCGGTGATCCCTCGGGCGATGCGCTGCAGGCGCCGCTGACGAGTGCGGCGGTTGACCTGCTGACACACAAGCTCAACTGGCGGCCCGACGGCTCCTACGAGGTGTTGAACGGCGCCGTCGAGGGTCATTGGGATTTCGGCCGCGGCATCAATCCGCCGCAATCAGTCTCCGAGCTGCGCCAGATCCTTGCCACGGATGCGAAGCTGAACGTGCTGGTCGCGCACGGCCTGTTCGATCTCGCCACCCCCTATTTCGGATCGAAGCGGGTGCTCGACCAGTTGCCGGCCTTCGCAACGCAGCGGGTCAAGTTCGTGGTCTATCCCGGCGGCCACATGTTCTATTCGCGCGACGGCTCGCGGCAGGCTCTTCGGAGCGAAGTCGAGACTCTCATTCGGGAGTAGGCCGTCGCGTGCGCGGCTTGTATCTTCGTCCGATCTCACGCGCCACGACGGCCGCAGGCTTGATGTTGGCGCCCGCGATCCAGACGTCACTGACCTTGCCGCGCTTGTCGCGGACGCGGCGCACCGGCTCGCCGTGGCTGGAGTAACCGGCGGCCCAGGCGAGCTTGCCGGTGTCGCGGCCGGTGACCTCGATCTCGGCGGCGTCCATGAACGGGTTGTTGAACTGGGGATTGGCGACCAGCACGCGGTTGCCGACCGGCACGAGGTCGTTCGCGCCCCAGATCGTCCACCAACGGCCGGTCCAGTCGCGCACGCGGCGGTCGGGTGCACCACGGGACTGGAAGACGCGCAGGATCTGCATCGCGCCGTCCATCCAGAACGGGGCCGCGCCGTCGATGGAGTTGCTGAGGATGCTGATCGCGAGCTCGCAAGCGGGGATGGAGCAGGTCCTGGAGATGTAACCTTGAAAGCCGCCGCCATGGCCCAACCAATCCCAGCCGTCGGTTTTGCCGGCGTTGACGCCGAGGCCGTAATAGGCCTCGAAGCTTTGCGGCACGCGCCAATGGTTTCGCGTCATCTCGCGGCGGCTTGCGACCGATAGCACGCTCTTTTTCGCATTGGGCGCGAGCTGCGCGTAGAAGCGGGCGGTATCGGCGGCGGTCGCGATGAAGCCGGCGGCGGAGGCCATCGCGTGCGCGGGATTGTCGCCGGGGATCACGCATCGCTCTCCGTACGGCAGCTTGCGAGTGTGGCCGCGCGCGAACGACGCGCCCTTGGGAAGCGGCGCGTCCGGCTCGGTCTCGCGCAGGCCCGCAGGTTCGATGATCTCGCGCTTGATCCAGACCGGGTAGGGCTCCTTCGTCACGGCCTCGATGACGAGACCGATCAGCCCAAAGCCGTGATTGGAATATTTGAAGCGTGTGCCCGGCTCGATTGCGGTCGGCCGCTTCAATTCCGCGAGCAGCTCGCTCGCGTTGAGATAGGGACGGCTGTCGATGAACTGGCCGGAATCGGCGCCGTCGCGCGTCAGTCCCGCGCTGTGCGAGAGCACTTGCGCAATCGTCGTTTCGGCGACGCGCGGATGCAGGCCGGCGACATGTTGGCCGATGGAATCGTCGAGCCGGAGCTTGCGCTGCTCGCGCAGCTTCATGATGCCGGCCGAGGTAAAGCTCTTCGAGTGCGAGGCGATGCGGAAGCGGTGGCGCGGGGTGAGCTTCTCGCCGGTGTCGAGATTGGCGAGGCCGAACGCATGCTCGGCAACCACCTCGCCGCGATGGACGAAGGCGACCATGACGCCCGGCTGGTGGATTGTGGTGTGCTGGAATTCGATCCAGGAGCCGATGTAGTCGATCGCGGATCGCAGCCACTTGTCCATTGCGCACCGATTTACCAGGAGAGTGTTTGATGCGAGAGGCTAACCGAGAACGCAGAACGGGCACAACCCTGAGGTTGTGCCCGTTCGTCCCATTCGGAGATGCGATGTTCTGTTCTTAATAGACCAGCGTCGCTCCGGTCGGCTTGTCGAGCGCGGCGGCGAGCGAGCGATATTCGGAGCTGTCGGTGCCGGCGAGCGAGGCGAGCTTGTTCAGGTGATACTGCGCCTGCTCGCGGTTGCCCTGCTCGAGCTGCCAGAGGCCATAATACTGCCAGGTGCGGACGTGGTTCGGATCGTCCTTCAGCGCGAGCTCGTAATAGACCTTCGACGACTGGTAGTCGCCGAGCTTGCGATAGGAGTAGCCGATCAGATTGGCGACGTCGGCGACGTCGTCGCGCTTGAGCGACTTCAGCTGGCCGATCGCGCCGGTGTAGTCGTGATTGTCATAGATCGTGGTGTAGGCGGTGCGATAGGCAGCAAGGAATTTCGGATCGCTGACTGAGGAGCTCTTCTTCTTGCCCTTCTTGGTCGAGGTGTCGGATTTCGGTGGCGAGGAGGGCTCATCGCTGCCGGCGGCATAGGCGCTGGTCAGCACCGGCGCCGCTGCCACCGACACGGCGACAAGTCCCGGCACAAGAAGCATTGAGAGTTTGCGCATATAAGTTCTCCGGTATGGAACGTGGCGATCCTACACGATTGCCCAAAGACCGGAACACCCATCAGGCAAAAACATTCCCGCCATCCTGGCCTAGGGCGGATGACAAACTTGTCATCCAGATGAACGGGAGCCTGCTGTGGGCTTCAGATTGGGTTCAGTGCGAGCCTCCTAGGCTCCAACCTACGGTCAAAGGGTTGGCGAGAGGGCGCCCGCCTCAAGATCCTTCCAAGAGGAGACCAACCATGTTGAAGACCATTTCCGCAGCCTTGCTCGCAGCCTCCGTGATCGCAGCCCCGGCCTTCGCAGCCGAGACCGCCACGACCACGCCGGTGATCAAGGCAGACCAGAGCCAGACCAAGGTGTCGACCACCGCCGCGAAACCCGATGCCGGCCTCAAGGCCAACGTCAAGGCTTCGGACGTCAAGGCCGATGCCAAGGTGGACACCAAGTCGAAGGCGATGAACGCCAACGCCGCCGTCACACCGGACGAGCACAAGACCGTGCGCAAGCATCGCCACCACCACAAGCATCTGTCAGCGAAGAAGTCGCTGAAGACGCAGCCGGACGTGACCAAGCCGGCGACGATGGAGAAGCGCAGCTAACGACTGAGCCTGCGCGGCGGCGTCCTAGCATTGCCCCGGCCGCCGCGTGAGGAATTCAGGCCCGGCCCGTTCGTCACGCCTTGCGCGAAAGCTCGAGGTGCTGGCGGCGGGCCGGTATGACCATGCTGAAGCCCGCGAGCAACGTCCCAGATTTGGCGGCCGCAAACAAAACCTCGAAAACAACCCCATGCACAGTAGCGGGTCGTAGATAAATCAATGGTTTAAGGGGTGGCGTATTTGCGGATTTTACGAATCTGTTTGACTCGTCGGGCAAAACACCTGTAGACATGCATCATTGCAACCTTGGGGCTAGAACGTCTCCGAGACTGATCGAGCGGAGAGCGTAAGCGGTGCGGCGACTAGCGGAACGCGCAGTGAGCTTGGCGTTGATGCTGGCACTGCCGCTGGCGCTCACGGGATGTTTCGGCAGCGATGGTGACCGTCCAACCCTGATGGAGGGGACCCAGGCCGGAGGTCCACAACCGTTCCCGGATAATTTCCGTGGCGACACGCTGGCCTTGATGCGCAGCTATCTGAACAATCCCGTCGGCGTGCGTGACGCCAGCATGGCCGAGCCGGCGCAGCGCGAGGTCGGAGGCCGCCAGTTCTACGTCAGTTGCCTGCACTTCACCCCACGCGAGACCGACGGCACCTACAAGGCCATGAGGGAGCGCGCCGTGATCTTCGTCAACGGCCGGGCGGACCGCGTCGTCGATCGCGCCAGCGAGCTGTGCGCGGGCGCGGTTTACGTACCCTTTACGGAACTTGAAAAGATGACGCGGTAGCGCAAAGCCCACCTTCATCGCTTGGTGATAGACAAAGCCCGCCGGAGCTGCCGGATCACATTTCGGGGAGCTTTGAACGGGGTGGTTTCGCGTTGCGACTAATCGTTACGGAATGTTTTGTTTCCGACGGAAAAAACCGTCGGCACGCGCCTGTCGGACGGAACAAAATCGCGCTGTTGCCGCTCCGTCACAGTAACGAACGATCAACGTTCCGGCATCGCCTCGAAGCAACCCAATTCACGCCACGTTGTTTCCTGAGTGTCGAATTGAAAGAACGGGGATAATCATGAAGAGGATTTTGCTGGGCGCGGTTGCCCTGCTTGCGCTGGCTGCGCCGGCTGCCGCAGCCGACATGCAGGCGCGCACCTACACCAAGGCTCCGGCCTACACGCCGCCGCAGGTGATCTACAACTGGACCGGCTTCTACATCGGTGGCCATGTCGGCGGCGCCTTTGCCGGCGACAGCAGCTTCCAGTCGAGCGACGCGCGCTTCCTCGGCGGTGTTCAGGGCGGCTTCGACTACCAGTTCGCGCCCAATTGGGTCATGGGTGTCGAGGCCCAGTATTCCTGGCTGCCGACCAACAACGGCGGCGCTACGTTCCCGCTGGGCACGCAGGTGACCTCCAATACCGACCAGCTCGGCTCGGTGACCGGTCGCATCGGCTACACCTGGGGACCGGCGCTGCTTTACGCCAAGGGCGGTTATGCCTGGCGCAATGGCGGTCTTGGCGTCAATGTCGCCGGCGTCCCGCAGCCCTTCACCGCCACCGGCAACAGCAAGGACGGCTATACCGTTGGCGCTGGCCTCGAATACATGTTCGCGCCGAACTGGTCGGCCAAGGCCGAGTACCAATATTACAACTTCGGCAACACGACGATCACCTCCGGTCCGGCTGACGTCGTCGGCGTCCGCGGCCGGGAGGACGAGCATACCGTCAAGGTCGGCGTGAATTACCGCTTCGGCTGGGGCGGTCCGGCAGCCTCGCGCTACTGACGCGCCACCAGCGACCCACGACCTGACAAAGGCCGGCTCTCGCCGGCCTTTCGTTTGCCCAGCCCTCGTTCGCAAGTCCTTTGTTTGCATCGCGTCAACCATCTGGCGCGTCATTTGCAGGCAAACGTTCTGGCGGGCGCTTTCTCACGCGCGTCATGGAGCTCGGGTAAAGCAAAAATAATTTTTGCAGCTTACGGAACTCGCGCGCCGGAACGCGTTATATGACAATTACCGGGCTGGTGGGACGACGGACATGCGTATCTTGGTGTCGGCTGTGGTGCTCTCGTGCTTCGTCAGTTTGCCGTGCGCTGCCCAAACAATCCTCAAATCCGAGCCTCTGATGCTGGCACCCTACGAGGTGGCCTTCGTCAAGGACGCCTCGTGCTCCTCCGGTAAGGTGCTGAAGGTCACCGGCGCGATCCGTGGGCTGCATCGCCGGAAGGCCTGCGTGGCTCTGGCGGGCGAGCAGGCGTCACTGGCCACCGCGACCCCCTAAGCTTTTCCTGAGCTCTGGCTTCCCAGCTTTGATTCCTCTTTAGGAATTCAGCTCAAGCTCCATCCTCGCTTGGCGATCAGCCTCGGCCTTGTTCCGGGCCGGGTCCTCGCCCTGTGCGGCCCGGCACGGCTTGATCTCGTAATCGTTGTCGAGCACCCGGCGTGGCCCGGGACGGTTGTCATCCGCGGTTACGTCCACGACGAGGCCACTTCGCTGCGCGAGCCTCCAGACGTCGGACTCGTCAGGATAGGCCTTGCTGATCTGGGCATCGTTGCAGAACAGGGCGTAGGGCATTGTTCCCGCTCCTGGAAAGCGCATTAACGAATTTGACGGGGTAGGGGTTCCGCTCGCCGGTCGATCACGCGGCCGTGATCAGGGCCGTCGGGTCCTGAGTCCTTAACGAGTCCTGAATCCCGAAAAAAAGAATCCACGGGACTCATTTGGCGGAATCAGCGGATGTTTTCGGTCATGACGACGGACCTGAAAACCTCTTGCGGGCACATGCTGCTGCCCCTCACGCTGGCCCTGTTCGGCGCCTGCGCGGCCAATCTCTGGCTAGTGTGGTCCTGGCTTTAGTCCAGCGACGGGAGATCCGGCTTTACTTGTCAGCCGGTGGACGGGAGGAGGGCTCGCGGATGGCGGCCCGCAATTTGGTCAGGGTGGCCGCGCAATATTCCTCGCGCTCGCGCTCGAACCGCTCCTGATGCTTGCGGAAATTGGCGATGCGGGCCTGTATTTCGGTGCGGACGTCGTGGCTCGCCACCCGGGACGGCGGGAGAGGTAACGGCAGCGGCGGAGCGGCCTTAAGTGACTCGGTCCCGATGATGGTGTTGACGGGGGCGATCTGCACCGACGCGGCCACTGTCGCCATCGGGATCTCCGGTGGATGCAAGTCATCCTTTTTGCCGGTTACCGATTGGACGAAAGCCATTGTCTGCGCGATCAGCGCGTCGCGTTCCGCGATCCACTTCATGGTGCACCCCTGTTGGCGCCATTCCAGCAAAGCTGGCCGGCCGAATCAAGAAGGTGTTGGGTGGGGGATTGCATATTTTTCCCGGCCGCCCGACAGTGGGGAATGGATGCCAAAGCAGACCATTCAGCCGAAGCCGAGGGCTTGAGGCTCGTCCGCGCGTTCCTATCGCTGCCGCCCGACAAACGGGCGGAGGTGATCGCGTTCGCTGAGGAGTTGGCCCGCGCCAAACGCCGTCCGGAGGAGGGCGCCGACGTCTCGCCGGCGTGAGCGCTAGCGCTCCCGCGGATTGAGGTTGGGCTCGAACGGCGCCCCGACCACCCGAACCGGCGTCGGCGTGGCCCCGTCTATTGCTACCGTTTCAGCCCGCTGCTTTGCCGGAGCCGGCCAGGCAGCCTGTTCGAACAGCGCAACAGCCCCGGCCAACGCGCTACAGCACAGCGTCACCGTGGCCAGCAGAAACATGTTTCGATTTTCTTCCCTGATCCGCATGGGTCGACAACGGCCGACGCCCTTGACCGGTTCCGTCTGACCATGCCCGGATCGCTCCCCAAACTGCCGGCGGGACGCGATCAGGACATGGCCAGGGCAAATCTTCAAAGACAAATCTTCAGAACCACGGATCGAGGTCGCCTCACGGCAGCGCAGATCGAGGTTGGGAAGCAAGCCGCCCATCAGCGCAAGCGCGACATGGTCAACCTTGCCGACGGCTTTGAGCGCGCAGCCGGCGAGATCAAGACGGTGGGCGCGGCGCCCACCGAGCTTGAAGCGTCGTCCTCGACGCTGGCCAAGTGTTTTCCACGGCCAAGATGCTGGCGAGCGACAGCAACCGGCTGGGTGGCACAAACTCCGGCGGCACGGCGCCCCGGCAAGCAGCTGATTTATTGCGGCAGCAAGAGGGACATCGCGATCGCGAACAGGAAGCCCGTTGCGACGATCGCCGCGACAGCACCCGCGGTGATCTTGGCGATCTCTCGGCTGGTATAGGGAGGCATGGGATGCGCATGCTACCTCATGTTGAACTCTGATCCAATCTGTGGTCAGTAGCCGCGCCCGAAATGCGTGCGGCCAACGTCCATTCCCGAAGGTCGATCCATGAACGAGGATATCAGCGACGGCTGGACCGCGTCCGCGGCTGCTTGGATCGTCGAGCAGGGTGAAGACGGCGACTATGGTCGCCGCTTCGTGCTGGACGCGCCGATGCGAGCGCGGATCGAAGGGCGCGGCTTCCGCAATGCGCTCGACGTTGGCTGCGGCGAGGGGCGCTTCTGTCGCATCATGCAGCGCGCCGGCATCCGCACCACCGGCATCGACCCGACCGAAGCGCTGCTCGCGCGTGCCATGAAATTGGACCCGCAGGGCGACTACCGGCTTGGCCGAGCTGAAACAATGAAGATCGAAGCGCCATTTGATCTGGTCGTCAGCTATCTCAGCCTAGTCGACATGCCCCATCTCGGTGCGGCGATCGGGAAGATCGTGGCAGCGCTGCGGCCGGGCGGTACGCTGCTGATTGCCAATCTGACCAGCTTCAACACCGCGGGTCCGCCCGACGGCTGGACGCGTGACGGCGACGGCGCCTTGCGCTTCAACATCGATCATTACATGGAGGAGCGGCCGACTTGGGTGACTTGGCGCGGCATCCGAATTCTGAACTGGCATCGTCCGCTCAGCACCTACATGACGCTGCTACTCGATCAGGGGCTCCTGTTGCGCCTTTTCGTCGAGCCGCAGCCCAGCGGCGGCGACCCCGACAGGAATGCCTTTCATCGCCGGGTGCCTTACTTCCACATCATGGAGTGGCAGAAACCGGTTTTGAGGATGGGATGAGATTCGGATGGAACGCATGACCACAGTGTTCACAACGTAGTCTTAAGGTCCGGACGATGATCTCCAAGCGCCCACCCGTGCTCGCCCATGAGCGGTTCACCGCCGACCGCGAGAATTTTGTCGGCCTCGATCTGGCCGCGCGGTTCGAGCGCATCGAGAAGACCAACCTGTGGGGGGCGGCCAGTTCGGTGTCGGGCCTCGGCTCGGAGAATCCCGCGACCGCAGCAATCCGCGAGGAGCTTCCTGCACTCCTGCAACGGCTCGGCGCGCACTCGCTGCTCGATGCGCCCTGCGGCGACGCGGGCTGGATCGGCCGCCTGAAGCTGCATCTCGACTACACCGGAATCGACATCGTGCCGTCGCTGATCGCGGCCAATCGCAAGCGCGTGGCTGGCGGTGAGTTGTCAGGCCGGTTTCTCGTTGCCGACATCACACGCGATGCACTGCCGCGTGCCGACGTGGTTCTGTGCCGGGACTGCCTGGTCCATTTGAGTTTCGACCACATCGTCCGCGCCGTCGCGAACTTTCGCGCCAGCGGTGCGCGTTTCCTGCTGGTCACGACGTTTCCCGAATGGGACGACAATTGCGATTGCGAGGACGGCGACTGGCGGGCGCTGAACATGGAGAAGGCGCCGTTCGACTGGCCGGCACCGCGCGAGCTGATCAACGAGCGTTGCGAAGAGGGCGATGGCGGCTGGCGCGACAAGAGCCTCGGGCTGTGGCGGCTCGATGAACTGCCCGATCGTGTCCTCACTGCCCGGGGGATATGACGGACGCGGGTGGAACGTCCGTTGCGTGAGTGATTGCCCTCGCGCT
Organism: Bradyrhizobium sp. 87; assembly: GCF_023073015.1. NCBI lineage: Bacteria > Pseudomonadati > Pseudomonadota > Alphaproteobacteria > Hyphomicrobiales > Nitrobacteraceae > Bradyrhizobium > Bradyrhizobium sp. 87. Next base: position 34,294 of record NZ_JADPIQ010000135.1, on the reverse strand, counting down.
ATACTTTGGGTTGCATGATGCCGTCTCGCATTGCGGTGACGATGTTGGAGCACGCCATGAGACCGAGTGTTGTCGCCGTCGCCATGCTGGTCTGGTGCTGCGCGCCCGCGTTGGCGCAGCAGGACGGCGCTGCGCTCTACGCAAGCCACTGCGCGCAATGTCACGATGGCGGTGATGGCCAGAGCCGTGTGCCAGGCCGCGGCGCCATGCAGGCGATGTCGTTCGATCATGTGCTGGGAACGCTGACTTCTGGAAGCATGGCGGCAATGGCGAAGGACCGCAGCGACTCGGAACGGCGCGCGATTGCCGCCTTTGTCACCGGCAAGGCCGCGGTGGGCGACAATGCAGTCGATGCGGAGGGACGCTGCACGCAGCAGGTCAATTTCTTTCCGCAAGCGCTCGATGGTCCGCGCTGGAATGGCTGGGGCGTCGACGTTGCCAACAGCCGCTTCCAGTCGGCCGAAATGGCCGGCCTCACCGCGGAAGAGGTGCCGCGCCTCCGGTTGAAATGGGCTTATGCCTTTCCCGGCGCCTCGGTGTCGTTTGCGCCGCCGACCATCGTGGGCGGTCTGCTGTTTATCGGCGGCACTGACCGCAAGGTGCACGCGCTCGACGCGCGAAGCGGCTGCACGAGGTGGACGCTGCCGACCGATGCCGCGGTGCGCGCGGCGATCAGCTTCGGGCCGCTTCCCGGCACCGATCAGTTCGCGATCTTCTTCGGTGACCTGCGCGCCAATGCCTATGCGGTGAACGCACTGACTGGCGCGCTGATCTGGAAGACGAAGGTCGAGGAGCATCCGGCAGCGCGCATCACTGGCGCGCCGACGCTGCATTCCGGCGTGCTCTATATCCCGGTCTCCTCGCTGGAGGAGGCCGCCGGTTCGCAGGCCAGTTACGAATGCTGTACCTTCCGCGGCAGCGTGGTCGCGCTCGAGGCAGTGACCGGCAAGCCGGTGTGGCAGGCCTACACGATCCCCGAGGTGCCGCATCCGACCGGCAAGAATGCGAGAGGCACGCAGCTGTTCGGCCCGTCCGGCGCGGCGGTGTGGTCGGCACCGACGATTGATCCGAAACGCAACGCCGTCTACGTCGCGACCAGCAATTCCTATTCGAATCCACCCGCCGCAACCGCCGATGCGGTCCTCGCCTTCGAGCTTGCGACAGGTAAGCTGCTCTGGAAGCAGCAGGCGACCCCGAGCGACGCCTTCATCGTCGCGTGCTTCGGCGCGGACAAGACCAATTGTCCTGAAGATCACGGGCCCGACCACGATTTTGGCCAGTCGCCGATCCTCGTGACCTTGCGTGACGGCAGGCGCGTTCTTGCCATCGCGCAGAAGTCCGGCGTCGTGCACGCGCTCGATCCTGATGATGGCGGCAAGATCCTGTGGCAGACGCGGATCGGGAAGGGCGGTGCGCTCGGCGGCAGCGAGTGGGGCTCGGCCGCCGACCAGGATCGCATCTATGTCGCGAACTCAGACGTGCGGTTCCTGCGCGATGGTACGCGGCGGCTCGATGCCACCCAAGGCGGCGGCCTGTTCGGCCTCGACCTCGCCAGTGGGAAAATTGCGATGGAAGTATCTCCTGTCGCCTGTGGCGATCGCCTCCAATGCAGCCCTGCGCTGTCGGCTGCCGTGAGCCTGATCCCCGGCGTCGTGTTTTCCGGCGGCGTCAGCGGCTTTCTGCGCGCCTACGCGACGGCCGACGGAAAGCTGTTGTGGGAATACGACACGGCGCGAGACTATACGACGGTGAACGGCGCCCCTGCTCATGGCGGCGCGATCGACGGCCCGGGGCCGATCATCGCCGGCGGAATGCTCTACACCAATTCCGGCTACGGCCAGTGGGGCGGCGTCGCCGGCAACGCACTGCTGGCGTTCGAGGTTGCGAAGGAGTGAGGGTCAGTCCTGGATTGCCCTGCCCTCCAGCCGAGCGACAGAACCTGTCAGCCAACTGAGGAGGAAGAGCTTCGATGATCGATGCCCAATGCAGGTGCGGCGCTCTCGCGCTGTCGCTTCCAGGACCTTCCAGCCTCGTCGTCGCCTGCCACTGCATTGACTGCCAGCGTCGAACCGGCGCGCCGTTCGGGGTCGGTGCGTTCTATCCGGCGGAGGGCGTCACGATCTCAGGGACGTCGAAGGAGTACGTCCGGACAGCCGCAAGCGGCGGCAAGGTCCGCAGCTATTTTTGCCCCGAGTGCGGTTCGACGGTCTATTGGAAAGCGGACAATCTGCCTGCGATGTTCGGCGTTGCCCTGGGCGCGATCGCGGTTCCGAACTACCCGGCGCCCATCAGCTCGGTTTTCGAACAGTCGAAACATGCCTGGGTGGAGATATCAGGCGCCGAGCACTTCCAGCAAAGCAGCGCACCGAAGCATTCGAAGTGAGCGTTGCGCGTCAAATTTCGCTCCAAGGCTTCGCGGCAAGACGAATTGACGCCGTTCCCGTGGGTTCCGCCGAGGGTTGGAATTGCGGCAGTCCCTCTGCTTCGCGTGAGACAATAGCTAGCCGTCCGGATTGGAACGAACGTGACAAAAATTCGTTTGCCGACCGGAGCTAACGATGAATAACGCGGAAATTTTCGAACCTTTCTTGAGGCGGTTGCGGGTCAGCACCGAAATTGATGAAGAGGACGAGGCCGCTATCCGTCATTTGCCAATGACGGTGAAACGGATGGCTGGCGGTCAGCCGGTCGTTTCTCTCGGAGATCGACCTTCGGCGTGCTGCCTTGTCGTTGATGGCTTTATCCTGAGATCAAAGATCGTCGGCAATGGCCACCGCCAAATCATGGCCTTTCACCAACCCGGCGACATCCCCGATCTGCAGGGTCTCTTTCTACATGTGATGGACCATGACGTCAGCACGCTTGGCGATAGCGTTCTCGGCTTCATTCCGCATGCAGCGGTGCGCTCACTGATAAGAAAGCGGCCTAACGTGGCCGAAGCGCTTTGGCGCGATACACTGACCGACGCCGCGATCTTCCGGGAGTGGATTTGCAACGTTGGTCAACGCGAAGCCACAAGCCGCGTGGCGCATCTCGTGCTTGAGCTTTACACCAGATTGAAGGCGATCGGTCGAGCGGACGGCCTGTCCTTCGACTTTCCGGCCTCTCAGGCACTCCTCGCCGACGCCGTCGGCACGAGTGTGGTCCATATGAATCGCGTCGTTCAGCAGCTACGTGCTCAGCGCGTGTTGGACCTGGAGCGGGGAAGAATATCGATCCTTGATGAAGCCAGGTTGCGCGAAATAGCAGACTTCGACGTGCTTTACCTTCATCTCAATCCGTCGCTCTGAGCCATGAAGTTCTACTTCGATATCAAGGACGACTTTTTCGCTGCGGTCGACGAGGATGGGGTGGATTTGCCCGGCCCGGAAGCCGCCGAAAAAGAGGCGATCGCAATGGCGACCTCGATTGCCAGAGACGTTGCGTCGGCAAAGGGGGCGCAGGTCCTCATTATAGTCAGGAACGAGAAGCACCCGCTGCTCGAGTTGAGTGTAACGGTCGCCCGGAAAGCTCTGACGTGATTGCGTGGGAAATCGATTCTAGCTGTCGTTAGACGGAGGAGTGCCCCGATCTATCAGGCCGCGGTGTCGGCTAAATCGGTGGTGCCGGCTGAGGGGATTGAACCCCCGACCTTCGGTTTACAAAACCCGGCGAGCACACGACGTGCTGAATATGAAAAGCTGCTGCAGCACAGGGCTTTTCATCAAATTTTCTGATCCTGAACCGAAGGCCGGTTTCCTGATTTTGATCCTGCCGCGGTCCTGCCGAGGGTGGCTGTCTGTACCTCTTCCGGCGTCAGGTAGGCCAGGTACATCTCGGTCGTCTTGATCGACGTGTGGCCGAGCCGCTGCTGTAAAACATAGATGGATCGGCCGCTTTTCAGCCAATTGACCGCGTGAAGATGGCGCAGATCGTGGAATGGAAACGGGCGAAAGTCCTGATCCTGTTTTGGGCCTGCTCGGCGACCGCCTCGACGATGCGGCCGAAGTTCGATGAGGCCTGGCGGTAGCGGTCCGCCTTGCGCTGGCCGAGCCGGCTTCGGGGGCCCGCCTCCGCCCGATGCCAGAACAGCGCCTTGGTCTCGATCGAGGCGGGCAGGGAATTCAGAACCTCGAACCCGAAGTCTTCGCCGGCGTCGACCAGGTCGATCACGCGCAGCTTGTTGCGCTTGCCGATCACCATGAGCTGGCGGCGCTCGCGATCGAGATGGGCCCGGTCCGCCTTCACAAGCTCGTCCAGGCGGGCGCCCGTCTTCAGGGCGGCCACGATCATGCCCGCGAAAAGCTTCGGCGCGCGGTCGATCACCATCTGCACGTGGGCCATCAGCGGCAGCACGATCGGGTCGCGTCGCTCCTGCAAGCGCGATCGCCGGCGCCGGCCGGGCTTTAGCCATGTGATGACAGGGTTGTCGTCGCGCCAGCCCTCATCGACCATCCAGTCGCAGACGCTCGACAGGGCAGTGAGGTCGCGCTTGATGGTGGCGATCGAGGCAGTGACCGGGTGCTTACGGCCCTTCGGCACAGCTGGCACGTCCCGGCGGCTCTCGACGATGCTGCCAATCAGGGCCTTGTCGATTTCGTCCACGTAGAGGCCCTCGAGATGGGGCCCCAGCACGTCGAGGGAGGTCAGGTAGCGGTTGAAGGTGCTTTCGCTGATCTGCGTGGGGATGAACTTGCCCCAGCCCTGCAGCGCCTCCGCAAAGGTGCGGCGCTGGTCGCCATAACGTTGGGCGGCTACCGCGCGGTCGCGTTCCGCTTTGCGGCGGCTTCGCGCAACTGCCGGATCGTCTGTGCGTAGAGACCATTTGACGTCGAGTCCGCCGGTCTGAATACGACCGTAGAGGACACCGTCCCGCCAGAAACAGCCCTTTGTAGCCTTCCGGCTTCCCTTGCCCTTTGGCATATCTCGGTCTCACGCGCCTGGTTGTACTGGTCGAGAAGGGCAGCATCGAAGGTCCAGATGCCTCGCGGCTTGGCTGCGCCGGGGATCTCGCCACGAGCCGCCATGTCGCGCACTGTACGGGGCTCCAGGCCGAGGATCGAGACCGCCTCTGCGATTTTTACCCGTTTTCTTGGAAGGTCGGGCGAGGCCATCAAGCGGCCTCCTCTCGCCGGCATCTCTCGCCCTGGATCGCACCGCAGGCCATGCAGCTGCCGTCGAGGTCGACCTCGTTGGTGGCGCAGCGCTGCGGCGGCGCGTCGTCGTCGTCGCTGATGCGGCGTTCGATGACGCCGGCGCAATCGAGCATACGCGCGACCATGGCCTCGCAGTCGCGGAGTTCGACCTGAGGGAAGCCGCGGCCTTGCAGGTCGTGCATCAGCACGCCGGCCATGATGATGCTGACGCCGCTCATTGCTGCTTGCTCCGCTCGGCGATCGCCACCATCACGACCGCACGCATCGCGACCAGGTCGCCGCGCTGAGCGTAGAGCCGCGTGGTCACCCGATAGGGGTTGATCCCCAGCTTCGCCCAGAAGGCTTCCTCGCAGCCGCGGTGCTGCGCGTGGCGGGCGTTGAGATGGTCGTCGCGACACAGCGGCAAAGCGCGATCATCCGAGACCCGCTTGCCGAGCATGTTCTTCATGCCGAAGGCGGCGCAGGAATATTTGACGTGGGCGGCCTCGCCGCAGGGTTCGACGCCGCAGTAAAGGCACGGCAGCTGCCGCACCTCAGCGAGGTACTTTGGGTGACCTCCTTTCGGTTCTGCCTCCACGCGCCGCGGTGCGGCCGCGGTGATGCGCTTAAGCAGCGAGCCTGGCGGCTCTGGGTAGGAAACGCGTTGGGGCCGGGAAAGGGTCACGGCTCGCACATCTCCATCGCCACCACGTGCTCGGCTGCTGTCTGCCGGACATCGGCGAGCAGTGCGTGAACCTCGAAAGGCGAGTAGCCGAACGAGATCAGCGTCATGATGGAATCGCCGTGGTCGACGAAGGCGCCGGTCTCGACCAGGCGCGAGGCCATCTCGGCGACCTTGGCGATACGCTGGGCGCGGACGGCATCGAGCGAGAGCGAGCCGTCGGGCAGGGGGTGGATTGTGGCGACGATCATCTGCTCAACCCCACAAGCTCTTGGCGCAGTTGCAGCACACGACATCGCCGCAAGAGCCGATGGCGTGGTGCCGTCCGTCGGCGCTGAACGCACATTGCGCGCCGGGATCGAACGGATCCTCGACGGCGGCGATCATGGCGGCGATGTCGCGCTCGCTGACGAACTTGACGACTTTTGCCGTTTGCGCGGCGTGGCGGGCCGGCTTGGGTGCGATTTGCATGGCGGTGATCCTCTGGCTCTTGAAGAGAAGCGCGAGGTGGGCGGCGGCGTTACGCCACGTGCCGCCGCCCGGCCGCGCGGGTGATCAGGCGAACAGGTTCTGGCTGTGGTGCCGGGCATGCGGCATGCGATGCCCGCGGTAGAAATTCCGCTTCTGGGCCGCGCGCGCGACGGCGCGATCGAGCACCTCGCGCGTGGCCTGGTTGAAGGGCTCCGGATCGATGAAGCGCGGATGCAGGTTCTTCGCTTCCGCGAAGGATTTCGACATTGTCGCGATCAGGATGCCTCGCTCCGAGGGCACCTCGATCGTCACCATCGACTTCGGCACCCACACGGCTTTGGCATAAATGCCGCAGTCAGAGACGAGGATTGCCTTCGCCGCCGCGGTGCTGGTCGCGCTGCGGCACGTTCGGCAGGAAGACCGACCAGGACCACCCGCCGATGCCGCCGACGCCGACGCCGCGGAATATCCGACCGATCGAAAGCTCGTCCCAGATCACCTCGTAATCGTCAGGCGCGGTCTCGCCGCCGATCACGGTGCGGCGCATGGTGAGGTCGTCGGGCATGTGAGAACGAATAGAGAATTTTTCCTCACCCGAAAAGGGTGTTCAAAAGGTGAGAAAACCACGCCGTTTTTCGTCAACGAAATTAGCGCTGCTTAAAGCACTGGCGATCCCGGCAGGAATCGAACCTGCCGATGGATGACAGAAAGTGGATCGCCATCATGGTCGCCTCGATGCTGCTCCTGGTCGCGGTCGCAGCACTTCTTGTGCAGCGGCCGGGCTGGTGACGGACACCCACACGGGATGAGTCGCTAGCGCGGAGCGCTCGCTACCAGAAACCCAAAGGCTGCGGGCACTTGCACGCCTGCAGCGAACGACCCACACCTCGTTGGCGAATACCCATCGTTCATCGACACCAGGTGGCGCCACCTGCCCGCGAGTTGATTACCCTATTGAAATGCAAGTGTACGACGGCCCCTCTTGCAGGTGAATCGCGAGAAACCTCCCTGCGATGTCCTTCCGGATCTGTGCCGAGGAATGTCTAGGCTGGCTGAGATTTCCTGCACTGTGAATTAGGAGGCCGGCGACAATCCGCTTGAGTAGAACTGTGATGTTCACTCTTCTCGCATAGCGTCGCCCCTCATCGGAAGAGAGGCCTTTGATTTCTTCGACAAGATCGAGCAGCCCTGCTTTTAGGTCGTAGCTTGCTTGGTCGAGCAATGCCGGATGAGCCAGAAAAGCAAGGACGGTGATCTCAAAGTCTTTGTATGTCCAGGCGGAGCGGCTGCAGGCGCCATCATTCAAGACCTGCTCGCATACGAGGACCTGCACATTCGAAATCCGATGGAAGATGACTTTGCCGCCGCAATAGCCGCACGAGCATAGGTCACCGAAGATATTAGCGAGATCATTTCCTTTTCGCCCGCGATGCGCCAGATTCTGCTGGCGGGCTGCCTGTGCAGCATCGAAAGTCGCCTTGTCTATGGCTGCAGGGTAGTAGTCGGAAATGGGAGGGCCGCTCGGGATACCCTTCTTATGACCTGCGGCGAAGGACTTCGGCTGGTGCTCGCCGTAGGTCGCTCGGTTCCTGAGCATTGAATCTATGGTGGTGTTGTCCCAGTTGAGCGCTCGGGTGAAAGTCGGCACCTTTAGTTGGTCGAGATAATTTGCGATGGCGTAGCTGCCCATCCCGCCGATCGCGAGCTCGAAAATCTTTCGCACGGTTTCGGCACGGTCCGGCAGAAACACGAAAGACAACCGGTCGTCAGTGAGGCCGAGCCAACTTGGCGCCGCTGAGATCTTTTTGCTTACCTTAGACATAGAATCCTGGGTCCCGAGTGGGTGGCCGCGCGAGCGAAGCGGACACTCGATTCGCCCTTAAGTGCAAATAATTCCCACCTTCAAACGCACTGGAGGAGCATGTTCCCGCGGGTGAACCCGTCCTCACACGAAGTACTCACGCAGCTGTGAGAGATCAAAAGTCCAGAAATTGCAATTACTTAGGCGAACATAACCTTCGGCAAGATGCGTGATTTTTGTGCAACACCTGTCTGAAAACAAGCTTTCACAGCCCATTTCGGAGCGTTCTCTTGTTGTGTGTGCACGGACCATCGATCATGGTGATTGAGCGACGGAGGGGGGCATCCCGAGGTCGTCCCGTCTTAGGTGGTTCGCTTAAGTCCCTCGCGTTCAGCGGGTGTGTCCGAAGGCGCGAAGCGACTAAGCGGTGAATTTAAGGGACAAGGGAACCAACCTTAGGGTGTCTTCACCCAGCGGATCCGGAACCTTCCCTATGGCAAACTTGGAGGTTTAACATGAAGTTGGTTAAGAGCCTTTTGCTCGGTTCCGCGGCGGGTCTGCTCGCTGTTGGCGGAGCGCAGGCAGCCGATCTCCCCGTGAAGGCCAAAGCGGTCGAATACGTGAAGATCTGCTCCCTGTACGGTGCGGGTTTCTACTACATCCCCGGCACCGACACCTGCATCAAGCTGGGTGGTTATCTGCGCGCTGAAGTCGCGTTGGCAACCAACGGCGACTATGCAGCGAACATGACCGGTGTTGGTGCGGCGCACAATCGTCTAAGCAACTACTACACCATCCGCTCCCGTGAAGATCTCAACATCGACACGCGCACCGCGACCGAGTACGGCGTCGTCCGTACCTTCTTCGACGGCGTGTTCTCGTGGACCACGGGCGGCTACACCGGCGCTGGCACTGGCGTGACCACCGGCGGAACCGCGTATGATGGCAGCAACCCCGCAGGTTCGGGCGCCGGCCAGGTCTCTGGTGGCTCGCTCGGCGTGTACTACGCCTTCATCCAGTTCGCTGGCTTCACCATGGGTAAGGCCGTATCGCAGTTCGACGCGCCTTGGACCAACTACCCCGCCAACAACTTCGACAGTCTCGTCGGCGGCGGCGGCACCGTCACTGGTGTGAACCAGTTCACCTATACCGCTGACTTCGGCCAGGGTATCACGGCGTCGTTCTCGGCGCAGGATCAGGTTGCCTATATGCAGGCTGGCAACGTCAACCTCGGCGTCCCCGGTACTGTGCTGGGTGGTTCTGCGGCGACCGCTGCTGGTATCCTCGGCGGCGCTTATGGCCTCAACAACACTGGTGGATCTCGCTCGCCAGACTTGATTGCCATGCTCCGCGTCGATCAGGCTTGGGGTCTGTTCCAGGCTTCGGTTGCTGCGCATGACAACCACGCTGGTTACTATGGCGCCTTCGAAACGTCGGGTCATCCTGAAGACAAGTGGGGCTGGGCTGCTCAGCTGGCCTTGTCGATCAAGAACGTCCCGACCGGCGCGGGTGACACGATCAACATCCAGGGCGTCTACACCGACGGTGCGACCCGCTACAACTTCCAGCCGACGTCGAGCGCTGGAACTTGGTCTGCTTTCGGCAGCTCTGGTCTGGCAGGCGCTTATCAGAGCATCGGCATTGCCAGCGCTCCTGATACGGTGTTCGTGACCGGCGGCGGCCAGGAGACGATCAAGACGTGGGGCATGCGTGGTGGTTACACCCACAACTGGGACCCCTACTGGAACTCGTCGATCTATGGTGCTTGGGCTCAAGTGAACTACTCGGGTGCAGCTGCTGCTGGTGTTTGCGCGAACTTCTTCGGGACGCTCGGGACCACGGCAGGCACGACTTGTAACCCGAACTTCAACATCGCCCAGCTCGGCTTCGTCACTCGCTGGACCCCGGTGAAGAACCTGACCTTCTCAGGTGACTTCAACTGGACCCATCTGGACCAAAAGTACTCTGGTGCGGTGGTTATCCCCGCTGCTGGTCTGGCGGCTGTTGCCAAGCCGCCGGGCACTTACGAGTTCAAGGATCAGGACAGCTTCACGCTGCTGCTCCGCGCTCAGCGCAACTGGTAAGTTCGGTTTAAAAACCTAACCTCCAAGAGCCCTCGGCGGGAAACTGCCGGGGGCTTCTTGTATTGTTGATAGATGGTGGAAGTTATGGCTCTCGATCAGGTCCATCACCCGCAGCGACCAGAGGTGGTTGAACAAATCGTACGGGTGGTTCGATCCCTCGACTTCTTGATTTCCGAGGTTCAGGCCAAATGGGCAAGCGCGCTGAGCCTTACGGTGCCGCAATGGAACATGTTCGTCATTGTTGCAGAATCCCACGAGCACGGTGGTCTGCCAGTGAAATCCGTTGCTGAAGCAATGCGGGTGAACTCCTCGTTTGTCGTCAACCAGTCGAGACCGTTGGAACAGCTCGGTCTAATCCGTCGGAAAAATTCGAGCACCGATAAGCGATTGGTGTATCTTTCCGTGACCCCGAAGGGACTGAAGGAGCTGGGCGCTCTCGACGAGAGCAGAAGCGCCATCCGCGCCGCCATCAAAAAGGAAATGGGGGAGGCGGCGACGTTGCACACCATAGAGCTTTTGCAGCAGCTTGAACGCTGTTTTGCGCGCTGCCGGTTGCGGTTGCAGATCGACGAATAGGACAAGAACGGACGGTCGCAATGATCATCTTTCCCTTCGGGTTCTATGTCTTGGAAGGCAAGTTGCCGGTCTATCTCGGTAATGACTTAGAAGCGCAGAAAGCCATGCAGGCTTGGCTGGAAGCGAACCCTGATTGTGTCCAGTTGCGCCTGGACGTCATAGGGCCTGAGCAGCTTTTGACGAGATTCCTGGGTTTCGATGTAAGCGGCCGGTCTGCCGCAATGGACCATGGGCCGCTTTTGTTCGAAACGACCTGCTGTGAAAAGGAAAACATCACAGTGCGGCGCCTGTACCATGACTATGATGCGGCGCTCCGTGGTCATGCCGAACTGATTGAGATCAGCCGAAAAAGGTTGCACTGACAGCTAGCCATACAAAGCGGAATCAGGACACTGTGGCCCTGCTCCTCCGCGCTCAGCGCATGGTAAGCTCTAGACGACAGAGACGGGAGCTCTTGGCAGGTAACTGCCGAGAGCTCCTCAGAGCCCTCGGCGGGAAACCGCCGAGGGCTTTGCTGTCTTCGGAAGCAAGATTGGGAGTCTTCGATCGACAACAGTCGGGCATCAGCCGCACGTGGCGATTTTCAAAAACGAAGTGCTTCTTCGCTTCGCCGGTGAACGGCTGGATGACAGGTTCGCTCCCGGGTGATGATGTTCTCGCTGCACCAAACACAGCGAGCGCGGCAACCTTGTTTTGCGTGGGCAATCGGTTGCTGCATCCACATCAATACGCCCAAGCCTCATCAATAACGCCGGCGGCGTGGTAGCCCATTCGGCGGATACGCCGTGAGAACGCCCGCAGAACAACTGATCCTGTTTTTGAGGCTGCCAAAACCGTTGTCGTTTACCGTCTGTGCCGACTTTGCCGATCACGCGAAACTTCAAAACGCCTGCAATTATAGGCATTTTGTGGTGCCGGCTGAGGGGATTGAACCCCCGACCTTCGGTTTACAAAACCGCTGCTCTACCGCTGAGCTAAGCCGGCGACGCCTGGAGAAGCGCAGGGGCCGGCGTACGCCGGGGCCCTCCGCCCGTGCGCGCCGCAATACCAGACTTGACTGGAAAGTGCCAGAACCCGCGATCCCCGATGCAGACATGAATCAGGCGGCCCCGAGGGCCGCCTGATCTGTCGCGTTCGGTTCAAACCGCTTTACTGGCAGATGTGGCGGTTGCCGTCTTGGCCCTTGAACCAGGTGCCGGGCGTGCAGACGAAGCCGTTGCGCTGGGCGTAGGTGCGGGTGTCCCAACCGCGATTGTCCCAGCCGCGGTTATCCCAACTGTTGTCGTAGGCGAAGGCATCGTTCGTGGCACGGAACGGGGCAGTTGCAATCGCGCCCGCAGTCCCGATGGCTGCGCCGGCCACGCCAGCGGCTGTTCCGACCGCGCCGGCGGCGACGTCGGTCGGCCAGAAGCCGGTGCGGCTCCTGTTCCAGTCGTTATTCCAGTCGCCGTTGGTGGTCTGGCGATAGGACACGCGACGATGCCGATAGCCGCTGTCGGTGTACGGATTTCCCGGTCCGACGTTCTGGCAGTTGGCGTTGGGGAATTGCGCCGCGCAACGGCCGGGATTGGTGATCACGGCCTGCGCCATGGCAGAGCCTGCCACCAGGGTCGCCGCAATCGCCGTGGCTCCGAGAAGTTTGACGTTCATGATTGTTTGGCTCCCGTTTTGTTGACGGGGGCTAAACGCGGAAGACGCCGGACGTTCCGCTGAAACCGCCGGATTTTCGTCAGCCATAGTCAAACGGAAGTGAGCACGCGCGACGGTTCCGGACTGCAGGATCCGGCGGCGTTAATGCTTCGCTAGTTCGCTTTGGCGCATTTGAGCGGCGCGCAATCCTTACACATTAGGCTTACCGGCAATTGGTGAGAGGGCCTTAACCCTCTCTGCGCCGCCATCGGGTAGGTTGTCGCCGAATAAATGGGGTCCCCTCATGCGCGCTGTGGCGCTCGCTGCCTTTCTGATCGGACTGCCCGCGACGGCGTTTGCCGGCGGCGGCTTCGATATCGTCGTTCCCGGTCGCCCCGGCGTGCCCATCATCATCAACAACATCGACGCGTCCTATGCCGTGATCGAGGGGACCTGGGGCCTGGGGAAGAACGTCCAAGTGCAGCCCACGATCTATGGCGGACGCTATGTCGCCGAGCGCCAGCCCACGGACGTCGGCCACTACTACCCGACGCTGGGCCTGCGGCCCGGCTATGGCCGGCTCGAGGTCGAACCGCCCGCGAACCGCAAATTGCCCAAGCCGCCCGATAGCTATCACCAGAGCTGGGGCGCCCAATCGGCGCCGCTGCCGCCGCAGATGGACGTGCCCGTCAATCCGCCGCCGGTGATCCTCGCGCCTGAGTTCAACGACCAGCCGCGGCGTCCTCGGCCGCGGCCGCGTGCAGAGATGCCCGGCAAGCCGCCGGGTTAAGAAACGACAATCCAAAAAACGGAAATCAACAGGAGAGAGTAATGCGTCAGATGATTTCGGGACTGGTCGCGGCGGCTGCCGTGATGTTCGCCGCCACCGCGCCCGCCGCGGCCTGCGGCTTCGATCCGTGCCAGCCGGTCGCGCCGGTCTATTCCGGCTGTAACACCGGCTGCGGCGGTTATGGGACCGGGTACGGCTACGGCGCCTATGAGCGTCTCGCCGAGCCCACCACGCAATATTATCACGTCAACCAGGGCCCGACCTACACCGGCCCGGGCGCCTTCGCGCCGTATCCGACCTACCGTGAGGACGCGGTGGTTGCGCCCGCCAATTACGGCTACGGCCGTGGCTATGGCTATGGGCACGGCTATGGCTATCGCGCCGCCGCGGTCGAAGCGCCGGCCGCCTATCCCTACCGCCGCCCGTATTACCGTCCGTATCGCTACGGCTACGGCCCGCGCGCCGGCTATCTGCCGCGCACGCATTACGGCTACGGTCCGCGCTACGGCTACGCCCCGCGCCATGCGCCGTATTATGGCGGCCACCGTGTGCTGCGCCGCTATTACTGATCGCTTGATCGGTTGAGCCAACGAGACGCCCGTCCGCGATGCGGACGGGCGTTTTGTTTTGTTACCGCTTCATCAGCCCGAGCCGGCTCGCGCCGACATAGAGCGAGAGCACGGCGGCATTCGAGACGTTGAGACTCTTGATCTCTCCGGGCATGTCGAGCCGCGCCACGACGCTGCAGGTCTCGCGTGTCAATTGCCGCAGGCCCTTGCCTTCCGCGCCCAGCACCAGCGCGAGCGGCTCGCGCAGGGTGACCTCGGAAAGATCCGCACTGCCTTCACTGTCCAGCCCGACAGTCTGGAAGCCGAGCTCGTTCATCGTGGTCAATGCGCGGGCGAGGTTTTGCACCGTCACCATCGGGACCAGCTCCAGCGCGCCGGAGGCGGCCTTGGCCAGCACGCCGGTCGCTTCCGGACTGTGACGCGCGGTGGTGACGATCGCCTTCACCGCAAAGGCGGCCGCCGAGCGCAGGATGGCGCCGACATTGTGCGGATCGGTGATCTGGTCGAGCACCAGCACCATGCCGTCCTGCTCCAAATCCTCGATGTCGGGCGAGGGCAGGGGATCGGCCTCGGCGAGCAGGCCCTGGTGCACGGCGTCGGGCGACAGCAGCCGGTCGATCTCCTGGGGCCGGACGATCTCGGGCGTGACCGGGATCGCGATGTTCTCGTCCGCCAGACGCCTTGCGGCGTTCTCGGTCAGCGTCAGCTTGCGGATCTGCCGCTGGGGGTTGGCGAGCGCCATGGAGACGGTGTGCCAGCCATAGAGGATGACAAGCCCGTCGGCGTCCGAATCGCGATCGCGGCGGGCCGGGCGACCGGCCGATTTTCCGGGCCTGTTGAAGGGCTTAGACCCGCCGCGGGGGCCCCTCGGGTTGAATTTTCGATCCTTCATGGGCTCGCTTGTGTCACGGGTCCCGGAATATGGCAATTTGGGTGGTGTCGGGGGCGATTTTAGCTGTTCGCCTCGGTTGACTTTACCCCATCGCTTCGCCGATAACCGCGCCCGGTCGCGCCCCCATCCGGGCTGTCGCGGCCTTCACGTTCCATGGCCGTCTTCGGTCGCCGGCAAGGTCCGGCCCGATTGTGCTGCCGTCGAGCGGGGGAGTGTCCCGAGTGGCAAAGGGAGCTGACTGTAAATCAGCCGCCTTATGGCTTCGCAGGTTCGAGTCCTGCCTCCCCCACCAGCCTTCGCTCGCTTCGCGAGCTACGGCTCGGCAAGCCGGCACCGATGGTCATGGCGCGAAGTGAGCGAAGGCTGTCGCGCCGCAGCCCGGAGGGCGCAGGCGGACTGGGTAAGCGCGCAAGTCACCCCATCATCTCCCGCACCATCGGCACTACCCTCCGCCCATAGCGCTCGATGCTCTTCATCAGCTTGCCATGCGGCAGCGGGCCCGCCGAATACTTCAGCTGAAACCGCGAAATGCCGAGCGCCTTTGCCGTCTTGGCGATCTTGCGCGCGACCGTCTCGGGCGAGCCGACATAGAGCGAGCCGTGCTCGGCCTCGTTCACGAACTCGTCGCGGCCCATCGGCGGCCAGCCGCGTTCCTTGCCGATGCGGTCGCGCATCGCCTTGTAGTCGGGCCACAGCTCCTCGCGCGCCTGTTCGTCGGTCTCGGCGACATAGCCTGGCGAGTGCACGCCGATCGGCTGTGCCGGGCGGCCGAACTCCCTGAACGCGCGGTGATAGAGCTCGACGAAGGGCGCGAAGCGCGCGGGATCGCCGCCGATGATCGCGAGCATCAAGGGCAGATCGTAATGCGCCGCGCGCACCACCGATTGCGGGCTGCCGCCGACGCCGATCCAAGTCTTGAGCGTGCCGTTCTCCACCGGGGGATAGACCAGCTGCCCCTTCAGCGGCGGACGCAGCTTGCCTTCCCAGGTCACCGGCTCCTGCGACAGCAGCGCTGCGAACAGATCGAGCTTCTCCTCGAACAGTTCTTCGTACTTGCGCAAATCAAAGCCAAACAGCGGGAAGGATTCGGTGAACGAGCCGCGGCCGAGGATCACCTCCGCACGTCCGTTCGAGAGCGCGTCCAGCGTGGCAAAGCGCTGGAAGACACGGATCGGATCGTCCGAGCTCAGCACCGTCACGGCCGAGCCGAGATGGATCCGCCTGGTCCGCGACGCGATGGCGGCCAGCACGGTCTCAGGGGAGGAGATCGCGAAGTCGGCGCGGTGATGCTCGCCGAGGCCGATGAAATCGAGGCCGAGCTCGTCGGCCAGCACCGCCTCGTCGACGACGTTGCGGATCACCTGTGCGTGCGGAAGCATCGCGCCGGAGGCGTCCCTGGTGACGTCGCCAAAGGTGTCCAGTCCGAATTCGAGCGGTGCGGTCATTGATGAGGTCTCTGCGGGCGCGGCTTGCGCGCCTGTCACTGGGGGAGGGGATTGCCTTGGTTGGAGCTAAGCAGCCGGGTCTGATGCACAATGCTGCTTCGAGAAACCCATTGTTTCCCTTTTTCATGGTGTCGGGGGGGGCCCGCCGCCCGCGGCTTCAGTCGGACCTGGCGAACATGTCGACCAGGGTGTCGCGCAGCCAGCGCTGCGCCGGTACGGTGTCGTTGCGCTGGTGCCAGAACAGGCTGACGATGCGCGGCGGCGCCTTGAGCGGAAGCGGCATCGCGTGCAGGAACGGCGCGTGCCGGGATTGCGAGCGCAAATCGCTCGGCAGCACGGCGATCAGGTCGGACTGGCGCACGATTTCGTAGGCGGCGCTATAGTGATTGACGGTCGCGACCACGTTGCGCGACAGCCCGCGCGAGGCGAGGAAGAGGTCGTAGGACGGCAAGGTCTTGCCGGCGAGGCTCACATCGACATGCCCCGCGTTGAGGAAGCTGCGCGTGCTCAGCCGCTTCATCGCGGCGAGCGGATGGCTGCGCCGCATGAAGCAGGCGTAGTCGACGGTCCACAGCGAGCGCGAGCGGATGGCGGCCGGCTGCTGCGCCTCGTTGACATAGACGCTGAGGACGCAATCAACGCGATTGTCCTCGAGCTGGTCGGCGATCTCCAAAATGGTGTTGGGAACGGTATGGATTCGCGCCTTTGGCGCGACCTTGCCGAAATGGTTCAGCAGGTTCGGCATCACCAGCGAGGCGACGTAATCCGACATCGACAGGCTGAACTCGGTCTGCGCACGGTGCGGATCGAACACCTGCTCGTCGAGCGCGCCACGGACGGTTTCGAGCGCTTCGCCGATCGGTTCCCACAGCACCACGGCGCGCTGAGTCGGACGGATGCCGGTGCCGGACCTGACGAACAGGGGATCGCCGAGCGCGTCCCGCAGGCGTGCGAGCGCATTGCTGACCGCCGGCTGCGTCATCAGAAGCGCGTTGGCGGCGCGCGTGACGCTGCCCTCGGTCATCAGGGCCTCGAACACTTTCAGCAGGTTGAGGTCGAGCGAGCGAAACGACAGAACATTCACCCCAGTGATGTACTAGATCATGATTATAAATTATGACGATAATATCTCCTTGTCTATGGTTCCGCCCGGGAACGAGCGGAGTGCCGGGCCGCCAGACAGAGGGGGACTTTCATGTCGATGATCTCGGCGCGGATCGAGCGCCTTCCATTCGCACGCTTCCACAAGCATCTACTGCTGATGGGCGGGCTCGGCTACATGTTCGACGCGATGGACGCAGCCGTGCTGGCGTTCATCCTGCCGGTGCTGCGCACGACCTGGAATCTGTCGAGCGTCCAGATCGGCGTGCTCGGCAGCAGCACCTATATCGGCTTCCTGTTCGGCGCGCTGCTGGCGGGCACGCTGGGTGACCTGATCGGCCGTCGCGCGGTGATGATGTCGGCGCTGGCACTCTATTGCGTCGCATCCATCGTCAGCGCTGCGGTGAACGACTGGTCGTCCTTCTTCGCCGCCCGCGTCGTCGCGGGCATGGGCACCGGCGCGGAGAGCGCGATCATTGCGCCCTATCTGGCGGAATTCGTCGCACGGCGTTACCGCGGCAGCTTTACCGGCGCGCTGGCCGGATTCTTCTCCTTCGGTTTCGTCGCGGCGGCCTTGCTCGGCTATTTCATCGTGCCCGCCTCTGAGAACGGCTGGCGCATCGTACTGGTGATCACCGCGGTGCCGGTCGTCATGCTGCTGTGGTGGCGCAGGGCGCTGCCGGAATCGCCGCGCTGGCTGGAAAGCCGGGGCCGGGAGAAGGAAGCCGCAGCCGTGCTGGACAGGATCGAGGCCGGATTTGCGAGCCAAGGCCATGTCCTGCCGCAACCGGTCGTCGAAATCACGGCGCCTGCCGTGACTGGTGGTACGCTGCTTGCCAATTTCGCCGCGCTCCTCGCCGGCCGCCAGGCGCGCATCACCATCATGACCTGGATCATGTGGCTTACGATCACGTTCAGCTACTATTCCTTCTTCGTCTGGATCCCCGGCCTTCTGGTCCAGAACGGCATGAGCATCACCAAGAGCTTCGCCTATTCGATCGCGATCTATTGCGCGCAAATTCCCGGCTATTTCAGCGCTGCGTACTTCAACGAGCGCATCGGCCGGCAGGCGACGATTGCCTCCTACATGGTGCTCGGCGGCGCCAGCGCGCTTGGACTTGCATTCGCGCAGAGCGATCAGCACATCATGGTCGCCGGAATCTTGCTGTCCTTCTTCATGAACGGCACCTATGCGGGGGTCTATGCCTATACCGCCGAGGTATTTCCGACGGCCGTCAGAACCACCGGCGCCGGGCTCGCCTCCGCCATCGGCCGCATCGGTGCGATCGTCTCGCCGATCCTGGTCGGCTATCTCTATCCCAATTTCGGCTTCGCCGGCGTGTTCGGCCTCACCACGAGCGTGCTGCTGTTAGGCGCGCTCACCGTGGTGCTGATGGGGGTGCCGACGCGCGGCCGTTCGCTGGAAGAGATCGCGGCGGGTGAAGTCGCATGAGGGAAACGAAACACCGGTCCGATCCGCTGCTCTGCGCGGTGGCGGCCGCGCAGGGCAGGGCGGATCAGCCGGATGCCCTGTACTCGGCGCTGGACGACGCCCTGAAGTCGGCGATCGGGCACAAGCTGTTCACGATCCTGACCTATGACGACGACACGAGGGAAGCCGCGCGGGTGTATTCCAATCTGCCCGGACCTTACCCCGCGGGCGGCCGCAAGCACCTGGCGCCGGGGCCGTGGACCGAGGCCGTGCTCGACCGCGGCGAGGCCTATATCGGCCGCACCCGGGACGATCTGCGCGAGGTGTTCTCCGATCACGAGCTGATCGCTTCGCTCGGCTGCGAAAGCGTGCTCAACATGCCCGTGCGCTGGCGCGGGCGCACACTCGGCTCGCTCAATCTGCTCCATGAGGCAGGCTGGTACGTCGAGGACGATAGCGCCGCGTGTCTTCCATTCGCCCAGCTCGCCTTGCCCGCGCTGCTCATCCAGTCCTGATAAGACAGGAAGTCGTCATGTCCCGTGTGCTCTTCAAGAACGCCGCTCTGCTCGATCCGCTTCAGCCGGACCTCCTGGAGGGACATCACGTGCTGGTCGAGGACGGTCTGATCAAGGAGGTCTCCGATCGGCCGCTCCAAGTGGAAACCGACCGCACCGTCGATCTGAAGGGCAAGACGCTGATGCCCGGCCTGATCGACCTGCATGTGCATGCGATCGCCGTCGAACTCAATCTGGCGCAGCAGCACATGCCGAACGTGCTGGTGACGCTGCGCTCAACGCTGCTGCTGCGCGGCATGCTTCGGCGGGGCTTCACCACCGTGCGCGACGCCGGCGGCGCCGGCCATGCGCTGAAGCAGGCGATCGAGACCGGTCTCACCGACGGTCCGCGGCTGTTCGTCTCGGGACGTGCGCTCAGCCAGACCGGCGGCCACGGCGACATGCGGGCCCGCTCGGATTATCTTGCCAGCGACGCACCGTGCCCCTGCTGCGTGCGTGTCGGCGCGCTGGCGCGCGTTGCCGATGGTGTCGACGGCGTGCGCAGGGCGGCGCGCGAGGAACTGCAGATGGGCGCCGACCAGATCAAGATCATGGCCTCCGGCGGCGTTGCTTCACCGACCGATCCGGTCGGCGCCTTCGGCTACTCCGAGGACGAGATCCGCGCCATCGTCGAAGAGGCGCGCGGGCGTCAGACCTATGTGCTCGCCCACGCTTACACCGCTGCCGCGATCGAACGCGCGGTGCGCTGCGGGGTGCGCACCATCGAGCACGGCAATTTGGTCGATGCTCCGACCGCGCAGCTGATGGCCGAGAAGGGCGCCTATGTGGTGCCGACGCTCGTCACCTACGAGGCGCTGGCTAACGAGGGTGCCCAATATGGCCTGCCGCCCGAAAGCGTTGCCAAGATCGCCGATGTCCGCGACGCGGGCCTGCGTTCGCTCACGATCTACCGCGACGCCGGCGTAAAGATCGGGTTCGGCAGCGACCTGCTCGGACCGTCGCAGCGTCTGCAGAGCGACGAATTCCGCATCCGCGCCGAAATTCTCGGGCCGCGCGCCGTCATTGCCAGCGCGACATTGATCGGCGCCGAGGTGCTCGGCATGGAGGGTAAGCTCGGCCGCATCATGCCGGAAGCCATCGCAGACCTGCTGGTGGTCGACGGCAATCCGCTGCGCGACGTGGCCTGCCTGCTCGGCCAGGGCGAGCACATCCCGATGGTGATGAAGGCGGGCAAGGTCCAGTTCGACCGGCTGAGCGCCTAGCGCCACATCCCGCGCATCCGCGCGCCGATGTCGACCTTTGGCCCTTGCGCGGCAGTGCGCGCTGAGCTTGCGCCGGCTTTCGGCCAGGCGGTGCGCTCGAACAGATAGACCAGCGGCTCCGGGATGAAGCGGGTGCGCGAGGCGTAGACGTGGCGGTCGCCCTTGGCGGCCTGGCCATGGGTGAAGAAGCGCTGCGGCACCACGAGGTGCAGATCGTCCTTGGCGCGCGTCATCGCGACATAGAGCAGGCGGCGTTCCTCCTCGAGCTCGGCGCTGGTGCCGGCGCCGAGATCCGACGGCATGCAGCCGTCGACGACGTTGAGCACGAACACCGATTTCCACTCCTGGCCCTTGGCGGAGTGGATGGTGGAGAGGATCAGATAGTCCTCGTCGCGCAAAGGCGGCCCGGATTTGTCGCTGGTCGCATCCGGCGGATCGAGCGTGAGCTCGGTCAGGAATTTCTCGCGCGAGGCATAGCCACTCGCGATCTGCTCGAGCTGCATCAGGTCGGCGCGGCGCGTCTCCGAATCCTCGTGGAGGCGATCGAGATGCGGTTCGTACCAGAGCCGCACGCGTTCGAGATCGGCCGGCCATTCCGAATAGCGCAGATTTTCGATGGTGCGGACGAAGTCGGTCCAGTCCGCGCCGGTGCGCGGCGGCACCGGGAGCTGGCCGAGCGCGGCGAGCGGATCGGAGCTCTCCGCCATTTGATCGAGCACGCGCTGCGCCGTCGCCGGTCCGATGCCCGGCAACAGATGCAGGATGCGAAAGCCGGCGACGCGGTCGCGCGGATTTTCGGTGAAGCGCAGCAGCGCGAGCACGTCCTTGACATGCGCGGCATCGAGAAATTTCAGCCCGCCGAACTTGACGAACGGGATGTTGCGGCGGGTCAGCTCGATCTCCAGCGGGCCCGAATGCGAGGAGGTCCGGAACAGCACTGCCTGGTGCTTCAGGAGCGCGCCTTGCTCGCGGTTGGCCAGGACTTCCTCGACGATGTAACGGGCCTGGTCGGTCTCATCGTGCACGGTGACGAGCTGCGGCTTTTGCGCGGAGCTGCGGTTGGTCCAGAGGTTTTTTGTGAAGCGCTCGCGCGCCAGGCCGATGACGCCGTTCGCCGCCGCCAGCACGGGTTGCGTCGAGCGGTAATTGCGGTCGAGCGTGATCATCTCGGCGCGGGGCGAGAAGCTCTGCGGAAAATCCAGAATGTTGCGGACCGTGGCGGCGCGGAACGAATAGATCGACTGCGCGTCGTCACCGACGACGGTGAGGCCGCGTCCGTCCGGCTTCAGCGCCAGCAGGACCGAGGATTGCAGGCGGTTGGTGTCCTGATATTCGTCGACCAAGACGTGATCGAAGCGGCCGCCGATTTCTTCCGCGATCAGCGCATCGCTCATCATCTGCGACCAGTAGAGCAGCAGGTCGTCGTAATCCAGCACGTGCTGGGCCTGCTTGGCCTCGACATAGGCCGCGAACAGGCCCTTCAGCTCGGCCGCCCAGCCTGCGCACCAGGGATAGTGCGCCCCCAACACCTTCTCAATCTCCATCTCGGCATTGACGCAGCGCGAGTAGATCGACAGGCAGGTGCCTTTGGCGGGAAAGCGGCTCTCCGTCTTCGACAATCCGCGCTCGTGCCGGACCAGATTCATCAGGTCGGCGGAATCCTCGCGGTCGTGGATGGTGAAGGCAGGATCGACGCCGATCCGCTCGGCATATTCGCGCAGCAACCGTGCGCCAATGCCGTGGAACGTGCCGGCCCAGCTGAGCGCGTCGCGCATGATCGCGGCATTGTTCTCGCCGAGCACTTTTCGGGCGATGCGCTCGACCCGGCCGGCCATCTCGGCCGCGGCGCGGCGTGAAAACGTCATGAGGAGGATGCGGCGCGGATCGCTCCCCGCGACGATCAGATGCGCCACGCGGTGGGCCAGCGTGTTGGTCTTGCCGGAGCCCGCGCCGGCGATGACGAGCAGCGGCGCGCCCACGGTCGCACCATCGGCCACGCCATGCTCCACGGCGCGGCGTTGCTCCGCATTGAGCGTGTCCAGATATGTCGCCACGAATCGCCCCGGTGAAACAGCCAGAGTCGGCGATCCCGCTGCGAATCGCAATGCGTCTGGACGGGACCGATGTTAAGACCTAGGGACAAGACGGCCCAAGGTTCCATTCCAAAAAAAGCGCCGCCCGGCATGACCGAGCTCAAATCCGACCAGTTCGAGATGCGACGGCTGGAATCGCTCAGCAACACCATCTTTGGCGTCGCCATGACGCTGCTCGCCTACGACCTGCCCAGGGCCGCGGTCTTCACCAGCGCGCCGGACTGGAACGATCTCGCCCGGGTCTATTCCGGCAAGCTCGCGGGTCTTGCGCTCAGCTTCATCATCGCCGGCGTGTTCTGGATCAGCCATCACCGGCGGCTGGCGCGCCAGCCCGTCGGCAGCCGCGGCGCGGTGATCCTCAATTTGTTCTTCCTGCTGTCGATCGTGCTGCTGCCGGTGACCAACGGCCTCTACACCAACTACGCCACGAGCAGTGCGGTCGCCGTGCTCTACGGCCTGCACCTGACTGCAATCGCCGGCCTCAATGCCTGGCTGTGGTGGAGGATCTTGGGCGGCTGGCGCCAGGAGATCATGGCCTCGTTGTTTCCGCTGCTGGTGTTCATCCCGGGCACGGTCGTTGCGGCGTTCGCGCCGCAAGTCGCGCCGTTCGTGTGGTTCATCGCCTTCGGCGGGCTGCTGATCCAGCGCTTCTATGTCGGGCCCACCGGGACGGACAATTAGGCCTGCCGTTCATTCGCCGGAGGGCGTCGCGCCGAACCCGTCGGCCGGCACGTAAAGCTTGACCGGGCGGATTTCGTAGACCGCTGAGGGATTGACCTGGCGCAGCGTTCGCGCCGCCGCGATCGCCTCCTCTTCCGTGTCGTACTCGACGAGGTGGAAGCCCAGAAGCTGCTCCTTGGTCTCGGCAAATGGGCCGTCCAGCACGACCCCCGCGCCGGGGCCGCGCAAGGTGCGGGCCTTTCGGGTCTCATCCAGGCGGGCGGCCGGGCCAAAATGCCCGCTTGCCCGGAGGGGAGCCTGAACCTCGATGACCTTTGCCACGACCGCGGCGTCCTTCTCGGGCGTCCAGGACAAGATCTCGTCTTCCACGTGATAGGCCAGGATGGCGTAAAGCATCGTCACCTCGTTGATTTTAGCTGCGCGCGTCCAAAGGACGTATCACCACCGTCGCAGCCGACAATGGGGCTGCGGAAAATATTGCGCCGCGGGGTGCGGCGACGAAACCTTCCCGAAACCCGATTGCGGCCGAAAGGTGTGAACGCCGCGCGAAATCGGCGCGACTGATTGCCACCAAGAGCACTTCGGAGGCGGCCATGTCGACCATCAAGATCATCTGCGACGCGCGTCGGACGGGAAAGTCGGAGCTTGCGGATCTGCACGACCAGAGCAGCCACCATCGCTATTACGGCAGCTCGGCCGAGAGCGGCGGCGAGCGCATCGTTGAAAGCCGGCGCGGCAAGCGCCCGCGCGCAATAAACGTTTGCGGCTTCTAGGCCCAATGCTTGCGAAACAGCCTGCGACCATGAACGTCGTGCAGATATCGATCGCCGCGATGCCGTTCCTGCTCTCGCTCGCGAGCAGGTCCGGCAAGGCGATGGCGCCAAGCCTGCTGGCGGGCATCTTCACCGTGCTTCTCGGCAGCGAGCCGCCGCGGGCGGCCATGGCCTGGTGCGTCGGGCTGTTGATCGCGGCGGTTGCGGTGCGGGAGCGGACTCGCACGACCTGACCGCGTGTCACATCCCGCTCAGCACCTGCTTGATCAGGGTTTCCCGCAACCGGGCGATTTCGCCGCTCGCCTCCATCTGCTCGATCATCCTTCCGACCTTCGGCACGAGATCGCGATGCCGTTCATGCAGATGGTGGTAGATGCTGATGCGCTCGAGGGGTGGTGAGAGCGGGTGGATCCTGGCCTGGAGATTGAGTTTCCTCACCGCAGCCAACCCGCTGAAGAGGTCGGTGACCATCACGTCGATGCGGTCGGCGTCGAGCATCTTGACCATGTTGTCGAGGCTTGTCGTCGCCGTGACCCGGGTCATGCCGCGCGTACCGGCTTCCGACGAGCCGACGCCGCGTACGATGCCGATGCTGTAGTCCCTAATTGAATTCCAGCCGGCGACGTCGAACTGCAGTTTCGTGGTGAAGACAGTAGGCTCGATGTAATTGATCGCAGGTGTCACCTGGATCAGCGTCGGATAGTCGCGAGAGAGCGTTCCAATCCGCTGGACCTCGCCGTCGACCTCGCCGGTGCTCGACAGCGCGAGCGCGCGCTTGCCGGGCACATCCTCGAATTCGAGCTTGATGTTCAGCCGGGCATAGACCGCGCGGAGCATCTCGCCGCCGACATATTGATCGGGGATATCGGCGATGCGCGCCAGCCTGATGACCTCTTGCGCCTGCGACGGGCCTGCCGCGAGCAGCAACAGGCAGACCACGACTATCCGCCTCATGACGCATCTCCCTGGCCATGCCTCTTGGGCGTGCCCTGCTACCATCGGACTCCGGTGCCGCGATCTACCGGAGATGGCGGCTGCGCCGGTCCGCAACGTTGAGAGCGCGTTCCCGCTGTATGGCGGCTCCGGACTTTCACCGATGTCATTCTAGGACGCGAGGTGGTAGTTTGCCTGGGAATCCTGCTGCTGGGCGCAAGATATGACCCCGTCGAGCTCAAGCCGCCCAAGGGCCAACAGGATCATCGGCCGACAAGATCGCCACGTGTATCGCGTGCTGAGGCAGCGCCTCAACCGTTCACCTGCTCGCGGCTGCGATCGGTAAGCTGAGCAGGTGCCGCCATTTTCGAGGACATGGTGCATGGGCGACGCAGGTGACGATGATATCAAGCGTGGCCGCGCCATTGCGCCGGCGGCTGCGAAGCAGGATTTGACCGGCATCGGCGCCCCGCTCGCGCCTCCGATGTTCGCGGCGCTCCTGTCGCGGATCTTCAACTGGTCGCGCAGCGGCGTCGGGCCTCGGCTGCTTGCCGCCGTGCTGCTGTTCTCATCGGTCGTGACGCTGACCCTGACCGCGCTCCAGCTCTATCTGGATTACAATCGTGAGGTCGGACTGATTGAGACGCGGCTCGACGAGATCGGCCGCAGCACTACGGGCAGCCTCGGAGAGAGCCTGTGGAATCTCGACCAGAACCAGCTCAAGCTCCAGCTCGATGGCATTCTGCGGCTGCCTGACATCCGTGCGGCGGAAGTCCGCGAGATCGCCGATCGGCCAAATCCGATCCGTGTCGAAGTCGGCGAGCGAAACACCCGTTCGATCATGACCCGGGACTTTCCGCTGACCACCGTGTTGCAGGGGACCTCGCGCGCCATCGGCACGCTCCGGGTCGAGGCGACGCTGACCGACGTCTATCAGCAATTGCTGAACAGGGCCCTCGTCATTCTGGCAAGCCAGGCGGCAAAGACGTTCCTCGTCTCGTTGTTCATCATCTACATGTTTCATCTGCTGGTGACCCGGCATCTCGTCGCCATCGCTGAATACGTCGGCAAGTACAGCCTCGGACGGCCGCCGCCGCCTCTGCGCCTGGAGCGCCGGTCGCCTGACGATGCCGACGAGCTGGACAAGGTCGTCGTTGCTTTCAACGCCATGTGTGCCAACCTCGAACATGCCTATGGCGAGCTGCGCGAGGCCAATGGGAATCTCGAGCGTGACCTGAAGATACGGCAGCGCGCCGAGGAGAACGCCCGCGCGAGCGAGCAGCGCTTCCGTGATTATGCCGAGACCGCATCCGACTGGTTCTGGGAGACCGGCCCGGATCACGTGTTCACCTATATTTCAGATCGGGCCGGTGCTTTCGGCATGGACCCCAAGGCGCTGATCGGCAGGCGCCGTTCAGACGCCGCCTTCGACCACGATGCCGAGCCGCAGAAATGGCGCAGTCACTGGGCCACGCTGGATCGCCACGAGCCGTTCCGGAAGTTCGAGTATCGCGGCCGCGATGCGGCTGGCCGCGCGCACCATTTCAGCGTTAACGGCCAGCCGGTGTTCAGCGCCGACGGACGCTTCATGGGGTATCGTGGTTCGGCTACTGATCTGACCGAGCAGCACGAGACGGAGGAGCGGCTTCGCCAGTCGCAGAAGATGGATGCGATCGGTCAGCTCACCGGTGGCGTCGCGCATGACTTCAACAACGTGCTCACTGTCATCACCGGCACCATCGAGATCATCCGGGAGGGACTGGCGGACAAGCCCGACCTCGCCGCGATCGCCCAGCTCATCGACGATGCGGCGGCGCGAGGCGCGGAGATCACCTCGCAGCTCTTGACCTTTGCGCGTCGCCAGCCGCTGGAACCGCGCGAGATCGACGTCAACGGCCTCGTGCTCGAGACGGCGAAGCTGCTGAAGCCGATCCTGGGCGGAAACGTCGAAATCGTGACCCGCCTCGCGGACGACGCCTGGCCGGCGATGGCCGATCCGTCGCAGCTGTCGTCGGCGATCATCAATCTCGCCGTCAATGCGCGGGATGCGATGCCTGGCGGCGGCACGCTGACGCTCGAGACCGCGAACCGCGAATTCGATGGCGCGGATGGTGCCGGTGACGGCGACGCCACGCGCGGCGCCTTCATCATGGTCGCGGTGGCGGACACCGGCCATGGCATCCCCGCCGACATCCGCGACCGCGTGTTCGAGCCGTTCTTTACCACCAAAGGGGTCGGTCGCGGCACCGGGCTCGGCCTCAGCATGGTCTACGGCTTCGCCAAGCAGAGCGGCGGCAGCGTTGCGATCGAGAGTGAGGAAGGCCGCGGCACCGTGATTCGGCTGCTTCTGCCGCGATCTGCGGGCGGAGCGCAGGCGAGGGCCGGGTCGCTGCAGGCGCCCGCGGCGGCACGCGGGCACGAGACGATTCTCGTCGTCGAGGACGATCCGCTGGTGCAGGGCTATGTCATCGCCCAGCTCGGCAGCCTCGGCTATCGCACCCTCGCAGCCGGCGACGGCGCAACCGCGCTTGCGCTGGTTCAGCAGGGCGCCCAATTCGATCTGCTGTTCACCGACATCATCATGCCCGGCGGCATGAACGGGCAGGAACTGGCCGAGGCCGTGCGCCGCCTCCGCCCGGGGATGAGGGTGCTCTATACGTCCGGCTATACCGACAACGCCCTCGACCACGACGGTCATCTCGGTCCCGGCGTTGCGTTGCTGAGGAAGCCGTACCGGAAGGCGGACCTGTCATCGAGGATCCGCGAGGTGCTCGCCGGCGAGCCGCCCGCCTGAGCAGCCGGCGCGCGATGCCAACGAAAAAGGCGCGGCGGGGGAAGGCCCCCGTCGCGCCCGATTTCTTGCTCGCTGGTCCAGGGCTGAGAGCGCCCCGATGCCAAGCCTCTATTCAAGGCTTAGCGGGCGATCCCAGCGAGGTGACAGCGCTTGGTAAAAGACACTGGATCACCTCCTTTCGTTGGTTGCGGAAGATTTCAATATAGGCGGCAATTCCGCCATTGTTAAGGGGAGGCGGGTCCGGAGGAACCAGCGGCTGTTCGCAAGGCCGGGAAAGCGCTGGAAGCCCCATCTGGGCAGTTGATCCTGGGCAGTTGAGACCGCCGCCCGGCCGTGTTAGGGAGCCCCTGTCGCGGGTGTAGCTCAATGGTAGAGCAGCAGCCTTCCAAGCTGAATACGAGGGTTCGATTCCCTTCACCCGCTCCAATTATTTCAATAACTTAGCGCGTTAAGGCCTTTCCATTCTGACAAGCCGCGCATTCTCATTCTGACAAACGTTCACTTCCTTTCGCTTGTTTTGCACGGCGCTTGATGGGTTTCATTGCGCATCTTGCTTTGCCTGATCGTCGTCGTGCAGATAGTGCGCCATAGCTGCCGTCGACGACCACTGACCCTTCTTCATTAGCTGCGTTTCCGTTAGCCCGCATGTGCTTTGCTTCGGTCGTGCCGCGGTGGCGGCCGAAAGAGGTAAAAGTTAGCTCGGGCCGTAAACCTGCAGCCAAGATAATCTTCTTCGTGATGCGTTGGACTTGAGTCAGCGTCTCGCCCTTGCCAAACCAGGGTAGACTGCTCCCATCACGTCGCAACATCAGACCTCCTGTCGGACGCAGCTCCTTGATCGCGTCGAGCTCTGCCATTAGCAGCGGGTAAAGTGCCTTCCCCTTGGCGTTGAATAGGGGGTCCCAAGATCCAGTGCTGGTCTTGTAGTTGATGACGTAGACGTGGCTCGGGGGGCGGTAGTGATCAGCCGTGGAACCAATGAAAATGTGGGCCTCGCGTTGAAGCAACTCCCAGCCGATCAGTGCACTGGTGGCAAGCGACGGATAACCCATTTCGATCGCTTTCGTCCGGAAAGCTGCAAGCTCCGCAAAGGTCGCGTGCGACGTTTCGCGCGAACTGGACTGCAGGCCCATCTTTTCGAAGGGATTCCGAGGCGGGAGCAAGCCCGGATGTGCTCGGGAAATGGCGTTCCATGCGCTACGTGCGGTCTTCATCGCGTGATTGACCGTCGTACGGCGTTCGATCTTTTCGCCTTTCACTTCTTTGAAGAGCAGTCTTTCGAAGAGCTGATCGACGAAAGCGGTGTCAATACTTGCGACCCGGCGCGTCCCCAGTCGTCGGCCATCTTGCAAGATGTACTCACCGATTATTTTGATGCCAGTCTCATGAACCCGGCACTGACCGGGGCTCAAAGGCTGAAGTCGCTTAGCTGTCTTCTGGGGACCACGTTTGACGGTAGAGATGAAACATCCAATCTACCGTGCCGATGACCACGCCAATGCCAATCGGATTTTGCGTCCTCGCCGCCCATGCGCCAGCTATCTGAAGCTCGACCTGAACAGCACATCCTGCAAGAACTCATCCTGCAGGATGCGGTGTACATACTGCCAGCAAGAGATGTTAGCGGCAGACGTAGCTGCCGTTAACCAGAACGCGGACACAGGCGGTGCCCACCGCAGCCGCACCAACTGCCGCGCCGCCTACGACCGCACGCCTGGTGGTGCGCCGTGCAACGCCGGCCACTGACACGGGTGTCAAGGGGCGTCCGACCCGTGCTTCTGCCCGGCCTAGCGAGAGCGACAGGCCTTCGTCGGCCGACCAGTCGATTGAGCCGGACACTCCGAGGGCGATCACGGCACCTGTGAGTGATAATCTTGTGAGCATGCCACGCTTCATGATGGTCTCCGTCCTGTGAGAGTGAATTTGGATCGCTCCATGGTTCGCTGCTCGGACCATTGATCAAGGTCAAGGAATCGCAAGAAAACGGTGCAGCTGGTAAGCGCGGGCGACACGCGAAGACGCTCCCAGCAGAATGGGGGCGGGAGCGAGCTTCTCCGACTCTTTACTTCTGCACGCAGAGCGGTCTCAGCGTCTCGTCGCTGCTGCGCGCTTTCGCGTATTCCGTCAACGCCATCCGGGCTACCTCGCAACGCTCTGCGCTTGAAAACTCTTGTGTCGATATGACGGCGCCATTCGCGACGCCAAGCCAGCTGATGACGACCAGAACATAGGTCATGGTATCCTCCCCCTAGGCGTCGATCTCCTGAGCGCAGATTGGCGCGAGAGGCGGCGGCTCAATGAGCGCCGCCCATCGCGCCATCATCAAGCTCTATTGGCACACATACATGATGCCATCACCGCCCTTCACCAACGAGCCTGGGACGCATCCGGTGCAATTGCGCGCCGCATAGTCGGCCAGCCGCTATAGCCGTAACTCCACGATCCGCCGAAGTAATAGGCTCGCACCGCGTACCAGGGCAAACCGTCATTCGTGTAGTAGTGACCGCGATAATAAGGAGTGACGTACAATCGGGCGGCCGCTTGGGCGTTGTCGAGTCGCAGCGAGATCCCGCCTCGGTCGGTCAAGCCAATGAACAGCGTCGTGCCGCATACGAGCGCGGCGACGGCAACGGCAATCTTCCTTGCGCTTATCGACTTCATGGACGTTCTCAAAAAATGAACTTCAACGCCACAACAGGGCGGCGATTTGCGTTAGATCAAGGGAATCAAACAAATCGAATCTGCTTCTCCTTCGAATTCGCCGGATCAGTTCGGATCAAATAATGCGGATCTGGAGGATAGCGCTCCAGCCCGACAAGTGCGGCCCGCCATCGGAAAGCTCGCTGTCACGGTGGCAGCGCCGGCTCTCTCTGCACTGGAGCCAAGTATGCAATTGTGCGAGTGCTTTTCGCCAGAATGCTTCAGGCAGTCGGGGACGAGCTCGGAGACGGCATCGCGGTTCGGGATCTGCTCTTCATCATCTCTGCCGATCGGTTCGTAGGATCCTGTTGCGCAGCGACCAATTTGCTGAACGCAAAGAAGAATCTGGCGACGATACCCTCGTCCGATCCGGGCTCATCACGAAGCGCCTCTGCCGCCATAAGCGACCAGCTTCTTGCCTCAGCCATCCAGACGGTGCGGTTTGCCGCATCCTCACTTGCGAGCTGCCGACAAAGTGCTGCGCGCGAACTCAGCTCGAATTGACTCATCATCGTCCCTCCCTGCCAGAAGCTCGATGTACGCGGTGAGAACTCTGCGTTGCGTGCCACATCTCTGCAATTGACCTTCCGGTCATTGTACCAAGGGGCATGTCACAGCCACTGACCAAGCCGCGCGATACTACGCGAGGCGGTGTTGCGAAAATTCAGTTTGTTGATCTGGCTCAAGCGACGCCGCATTCGAACGCGGTGAACATTAGCCTGCTGCAGCGTGCGTGCGCTTACCAGTGAAGCGCCACCGATGCATCAGCAAGTGCTTCACCAGGGGCGCGCCGCGGCGGAAGCAACGGCGGCTCGATTTAGGCAGCCATGCCCATGCAGGTCGCATTTCTTCGCCAATCCTGCCGCCGTGGCCCGTTGCTTGCCAGACGAAGGTCTGCGGCGGCAATGGCGCCGACAATGCCCATCTCGCGATATCTGGTCTATGTCGGCGGTGCGTTGCTCGCGATGCTCTTCGTTGTGGACGCCCTGGTGCAGGATCGGCCTGCCATCCACGGTGGAGCTGCGCGCTCCGCGACCATCCGCATCCATTCCGATTGGAAATTGCCCGAGCGGGTCGTTCTCGACACCAGCCTGCCGACGATCGTCGCAACCGACATCGCCAAGGTCGAGCCTGGTGCCCTGCCGGGCGCCGACCTCTCACAGAGGCGCGCTCGCGAGGCCTTCGCTCAGCTAGGAGCAGCCGATGCCGAACGACCGCCGGCGCGTCCGTCGACAAAAGCTGATGTGAAGCCGCAGCGTCAAAACAAAAGTGCGAGGAGGCACATCGAAAGAAATATCCGGCTCGTCGCGCGGCCGCCGCAGTACGGCTGGTTTGGCAACCAGGTTTGGTGAGCATCTTCGGAGGGGGGCGCCCGCCATCGACACTATCAACGAGTGCACGTCGAGGCATTGCCCAATCAAACGTCCTTTAAGATCGGGAGTAACTGGCATGAGTGAAACGTCAAGGTCTGACGACATCGATCGTCGCGGGGCTCTTTCATTGCCTGGATGGGCCGCTGTATTCGGATTGGCGGCATCCGGCACGGTGCTGTTAGGAACAGAAGTGTCGGCGCAGACGATCGGCATGGAGCGACGCCAGGAGAGGCGGGGAGCCCGCCACGAACGGCGTCAGGAACGGCGCACGGGCCGGACTGAACGCCGCCAGGAAAGGCGTACAGGGCGCACGGAGCGCCGTGAAGAGCGGCGCAACTAGGACGTCAACATGCTCTCACCGATCATCGTTGGCCGGCAGATGTCTGCTTGATCGCGATCCGGAAGCTGGCGGATGCCGCAGACCTGGTACGTCACATTCGAGGTGCACAAGCGTGGGACCTTGCCGAAGCGGCGAAGTCCACGGGAGACACGCACATTCGAGAGCGAAGCCGAGGCGCGGGCTTTCGCGCGAGAGAAATTCAGTGAGGGATTGATCGTGTTTGCAGGCACGCTCAATCCCTTTTTGCCACGACGGCTGATTCCCTCGAGCGACATTCCGTCCTGGATAGAGCAAGACCGAGGCGAAGAGGTTGGCGGCCACGATGACAAGCGCGACCCGGAGAAATAGGCAGCATGTCTTGGTGCTTCATGCCGATATCGCGCTCGAAATGTCTTGAGTGTTGCCATTATGGCACGTGGAGTTTGTGCCCTCGCCCGTAGAGTTTCAGCTGGAAGTTGGGGGATGATCGCAGTGCAACAAGTCGCCGTTCGAGCAATCAAAAAGCGGCCGGCAAGGAGAGAGCATGATGAAAAGACTTCTGCTGACAACCATTGGCGTGGTGACGCTGGCCATGGGACCCGCCATGGCTGCCGATATGGCCGTGAAGGCGCCGCCCCCGGCACCGATTATTCCGATCTACAATTGGACGGGGCTCTACATCGGCGGCAATGGTGGCTGGGCGCAGAACCACAATTGTGTCGATTTCCTTGACGCGGCCGGCATCGCCGTCGCTTCCGGCTGCCGCGATCGTTCCGGTGGTGTTATCGGTGGCCAGCTTGGTTATCGCTGGCAGGCCAGCCAGTGGGTGTTTGGTTTGGAAGCTCAGGGCGATTGGGCGGATTTGAGCAATCAGCGCGTCAGCCTGTTCGATCCAACGCTCTCCACGCGCGCCAAAACGAGCGCTATCGGCCTCTTCACCGGCCAGATTGGCTACGCCTGGAATGCGTCACTGCTCTACGTGAAGGGCGGCGCTGCGGTGACAGACAATCGCCTCAGCGTACTTGATACTGCGACCGGCGCCGAGCTCGCGGCGCAAAGCGCAACCCGCTGGGGTGGTGTTATCGGTGTCGGATTCGAGTATGGCTTCACGCCGAACTGGTCGGTGGGTCTCGAATACGACCATCTGTTCATGGGGCACCGGAATAATTCGTTTACGGTCGCTGATCCGCGACTTGCTGCTTTCGTGAACGATCGGATCACCCAGGACGTGGATATGCTCACCGTGCGCTTCAACTACCGGTTTGGCTGGGGCAGCAATCCGGTCGTCGCGAGGTATTGAACTCTCC
Organism: Bradyrhizobium sp. 87; assembly: GCF_023073015.1. Taxonomy (NCBI): domain Bacteria; kingdom Pseudomonadati; phylum Pseudomonadota; class Alphaproteobacteria; order Hyphomicrobiales; family Nitrobacteraceae; genus Bradyrhizobium; species Bradyrhizobium sp. 87. The sequence continues at coordinate 958 of NZ_JADPIQ010000135.1, read as the reverse complement.
CGATCGGATGTCTTCAGGGGGCCGGCAGCAACGCCGGCCCTCTTTTTTTGCGCTTTGTCGCGTCCTATCCTCAGCGCCTGACCACGCGATCGACCGGACCGCCGGGATTGGTCGGAGTGCCGGGCCGCACTGCTTCTCGTGCGGCAGCGCGCGCGACGGGACGCACTCCAGGACGACGCCCGGTCTTGGAACGCAATGCGCGGGATAGTCCAACGTATTGGCAGTATGCGACGGCGTTGGCGCTCCCAGAACTCGTGAAGACGAACCCGACCGTCATCAATGCAACTGCTAATGCGATGGATGGCTTCATTTTTGGCCTCCTGTTTTTGGAGCCGTAGTGGAAGCCTGCGCGTTGCGGACGTTACCGGCACAACGGTTCGTCTGCCGCGAGGATCGTCCGATGCGGCTCTCGCGCCATACCATGTCGATCGCTCAAAACTGTTCGTGCTGGAGCGGCTGGATTCCGTCGAGCAGGTGGATGCTGACCGGGTCTCTCGGGCGATCGAATACACCCGGTTTCCTTACACGATGTCTTCGAATGACAGCCTCATTGAAGAGGAGGGATTGCTGTTACGGGCCGCCGATCTCATCGGTCAGCTCGGCAATCCCAACTATCTGAAGAAGTCCAACGCGCTGTTCTACGAATTCGAGGAGATCGGTCTCAACAAGACCCTGGGCTACGCGACGCCGGCGGATATCGTTTACAAATATCCGCCATTCTCTTGGAGTAACGTAGCTCCCCAGATCCAGCCGGCGATACGTCATCTCAACGTGACGTCCCGAGGCCGGCAATGGATAGCGAGTCTCTACGGCAACGTAGTTCGGGCCGAGCGCGAGCTGACTCTGTCCGGACCACAGCCCTAGCATTACAGTTGCTTTTGTTGCGGGCTTCTGAATCCATGGGCAACCATGATTCGAATGTCGTGGGCGCGGGCCGCGTCGGTTGAGGCGACGCTTG
>NZ_JADPIQ010000037.1:0-1362 GCF_023073015.1 Bradyrhizobium sp. 87 | reverse complement strand
CCGGAGAGCTGCAATCGCGCCAGCATGGCATCTAGCGGATCGGTCGTCGCTTCCATTACCTTTTTTGCCCGCGTCATCAGAAGCGTCCTCCGACCACGGCTTCGTATTCGGCAAGAGGACGTAACAACGACGGCGGTGAGGACGGCGCCAGCACCGCCTTGATCTCCGCCCGGCGGACCGCGCCACTGCGACCAGCAACACCATCGAGATGGGCGGAGTCGACGATCCGCAGCCGGCGCCCCTCCGATTGCTTGTGCACTGCTACCTGGTGCAATCCATGGCGGATCCGCACTTCGCCGGCCGCGATCGTTACCGCCACGCGCTCGCCAATCAGGCGCCACGGCACCGAGTAGCTGTTCGTGTCGATCTCGACGGCGCAATCATTGCCGACGACGCGGGTCAGTTCACGCAAGGATCCAAACGACGGCTGCCCGCCGAGCGGCTTCAACCGATGTATCTCGTCACGCGCGAAGCGGATGATCGGCGCCTCGCCGGTCGTGCCGTGGATACGAACGTTCGCAACCTCACGCTCCCATCTGTCGAGATGCGCCTCGAATGCTTCCCAACTTGGGAAGGAATGACCGGCGATCGCGTTCTTCTTCACGTAGCCGACGCCGTTCTCCGTCTTGCCCTTCGTGCGCGCCCGATATGGCGCGCAGGCGCGAGGACGGAAGCCCCAATGTTTTGCGAAGGCTACCAGCTTGTCGTTGAACTGAACCGACCGGCTCACCGCGTCGTGGCGCACGACAAGCGCGCGTGGATTGTCCATCAGCACTTCCTCCGGCACACCGCTGAAGGTCGTGAATGTGCTCTCGAGCCCGGCGAACCAATGCTCCTGCCTCTCGGCCCGGAACGCACGCACATGGAGCCGTCGCGAGTGTCCAAGCGTTGCCACGAACACGAATGCCTTGACTTTCGTCCCTCCGATCTCGACCAGGCGCTCCCCGAAGTCGATCTGCAGCTGCCGGCCCGGCGGCGTCTCAAACCGAGTCGTCGCCAGCGCCTCCGCCTTCAGCGCCTGCCGATAGGGCTGCACCGCGCGCTGCAGCGTGGGCCGGCTGACGGCCACGCCTTTGTCCGCCAACAGGTCCTGGCGCACCACGTCGGCATTGCCGCGATGCCGAATGAGCCTCTCGCGCAGCCAACCCTCAAGGCCGTCGAGACGCTTCGGCCGCTTAGGCGACTTGAATGGCTTCACCCTGCCCGCCGCCACGTAGTCCTTTACTGTGTGATGGCTGCAGCCCAGCTGCCGCGCAATCCGCTTCACACCCCACCCGCACGCCCTCAGGCGCATCATCTCCGCCACGTCATCCGGCGTCTTCATCACCTGCCCCCGTGGATCATTCCACGCCGAGCTTTCAG
>NZ_JADPIQ010000149.1:0-153298 GCF_023073015.1 Bradyrhizobium sp. 87 | reverse complement strand
ATAATCTGCTCTTCCGTAAACCTGGCTCGCTTCATTTGTCCGTCCTTCAGAAGGCCGGACTCTAACTTCAACTGGAGGAAATCGGCAGGGGCAGGTCAAGCGGACCGAGCGCAATCAACCACCTAATTGCCACTAGCATCGAGCACCGTGAAGCTACGCCCGATCATGCAGAATGTTTCGGTGACCCGCCCTACTTGGCGTCAGATCAACCGCTCCAGAAGGCGGAGATCGGTGCTTCGGCGATCGCTGGCATCCAAAGCAAGTCGGAGAAAACCCGAGGTGCCGGGAACCAGCTCCCTCTAAAATCCTCTCCTACGCGGCCGAAGCATGGCAGTGCACTGCCAAGATGACCCAGCACTCGGATCACGACTCGATGGCGAAACAGGTACTGTCCGAACCAGAAATTGACGAATTAGACATCGCGCGTGCGCGCGAGTACGCCCTGCTGGCCACTCTTCTCTCCAAGAGTCCAAGCGCGGCGCTGTTGTCTGGTCTGATCCGACTGCGGGGCAACACCACGATGATGGGGCGAGCTCACTCGGCATTGGCCGATGCAGCTTCCGAATCAGGCTTCGAGGGGGTCGCACGCGAGTATTTTTCCTTATTCGCGGGCTTGAGCGAGGAGGGGCTATGGCCGTATGCCTCACATTACTTGACCGATACTGTGTATGGACGTCCATTGGTCCGGCTGCGGGAGACACTCCGGGCTTTTGAGATCGAGAAAGCTCCTGACAGAACCGAGCCGGAGGACCACATTGGTTTCCTGTTTGAGGTCATGGCAGGCTTGACCGGGGCTGAGATTCCGCAATCACCCGGCGCTGACCGACTCTTTTTCGAAAAGCATATCGCGCCCTGGGCGAGACAGTTCTTCGTCGACCTTGAAAGTTCAAGCATCTCCGCCTTCTATCGAGCTGTCGGTGTCTTGGGACGAACCTTCATCGAGGTCGAAACAGAAGCATTCGGGCTCGCAAGCCCGGCTAACCAACCATTCCTATGACGCATGCAATCCAGCGGAGAGTTCTCGAAGATGCGTGCTTTTTCTCTTGCTTGTCTCATGCTGGTGCTTATCGCCGCTTCGTCCGCCGTCGTTCTCCTGGGGTATGTCCAGAATTCATCGACGAATGCATTTGCCGAGCCGAGTGCGAGGGTCGATTAGAGTGCGCCAGCGTGGCCAATCCGATGTAGGACATCACCTCTCACGAGCTTCCCGGCACGAAGCTGGGAGAGATGTCTCTCCTAGATCGCGATAACGCGCTCGGGCAATCTCGCGAGATCTCTCAAAAGGCGAACTGCGTGCGCATTGCGACCGCTTCGAACTTCGAGCCGACATCGGCGGTCGAGACCGGCGAGGCTTGTCTCGACACCGTGCCATGCAGATAGTCGAGCATGAAGCGGACGTTGCCATTGACGTACCAGTTGAGCGCCAGCGTGTAGACCGTCTGCCGGCCGCCGGCGATCCCGGTCGCCGTTCCCAGCTGATTGTTGAGGTCCATCGTCGAGAAACGTCCCGCGATTTCCCACGCCCCCCAGCCGCCACCGTCGAGCGAGAACGGATGCGCCGGCTTGACGCCGTTATAAGCTGCATTCGCCGCATTATAGGTCCGGCCCTCGCCGGTCAGCACGTAACCGGCTTGGGCGTAGCCGCCCTGGAATTTCAGGCTCGAGGCGCCGACCAGCGGCACGCCGGTGTTGGCGGTGCGATCGACATTGTACCAGAAATACTCGCCCTGGACGATCAGCGGTCCATAGGTCGCCGCCGCCTCGACGCTGTAAACCTGCGCGCCGGACGCATTGGCGATCGCGCCGGTCGAGATCAGGGTCGTTGGATCAACCCGCAGTTCCGGTCGGTCGCTGAGCGTCACGCTTTGGGTGTTGGCGATCAGATTGCGCGGCGGCTGGATCAGCCACTGCGCATCGGCGCCGATATGTACTGAGTAGTCCTCGCCGCTGACCGGATTGCCGGCGATGCGCGCCACGGCGCCATACTGCTCGCTCGTGCCGGCGGGGGCCGCGCTGGAGGCGGAATGGATCGCACCAGTCGAGGGCCCGGTGACATAGCCGCCGATCCACAACTGGTCGTTGAACCAGCGCGCACCGGCCGCGGAGCGGAAGTCGCCGGCGGCGATGTTGGTCGCGATCACGCCGGGCGAGGCGCGCTCCATGAACATGATGTCGTTGGAACTCGTGGCTTCGTCCATGGTGTAGGGCAGGTCCATGATGCCGGCCTCGATCGCCATCCGGCCGCCGAACGGCTTTAAGCCGGTGTAGCTGAGATAGGCATTCTCGACGCCGGACACGCCACCGCCGGGCAGCGATCCTGGCGCGGCGCCGCCAAAACCGTCGGACGAGCCGCCGAAGTCGTAGACCAGCGCGAAGTTCCAGTCGTTGAAGAACTTGCCGGTGACGCCGATGCGCGCGCGACGGACGTTCTCGCCGCTGTCGAGCTTCTGCGGCACGGTTGCGGCGGTGTTGGGGCGATAATCATAGCCGCCGACATCCCAGTGCACGCGGCTGGTGATGCCGACGCAGTTTGCCCCATCGGCGGTGCAGATGGTCGGCCGGTTGTTCGGCATGGTCACGACGACACCGGACGCAGGCGCCAGTCCCTTGACGGGGATCGCCGCGTTCGCATTGGCGACCACGGCTTTCGCCTCCGACCGCGCGTCGGTCTTAGCCTCGGCCTTTGCTTCAGCTCTGGCCTTGGCCGTGGCCACAGCGTTCGCGGCGGTCTGGCTCTGGAGCTTGTCGAGCTTCTGCTCCAGCATCTTCAACTGCTGCTTGAGCAGCGCGATCTCCTGCTCGCTGCTCGCCGATTGGGCCTGGGCCTGCGAGGCAGCCAGCGAACTAGCGAGACCTAGTGCGGCAAATGCATATCTTTTCCCAAGCACGTCAAACATCCTCCCAGGTTATAGTCGTAATCATTGACCCATCGACCGCGTTTAGCTTCGCATGGCTACTGCCAGTTGGGCAATGCAGTATTAGGAAAGCGGCGCGCATCCAACCGCCTTTTCTGACGCTGCTCTAGGTCGCGCGTGATCGATCAGCGCTTCGCCGCGGAAACAAGGCATCCCAGCACAAAGTAAATCAGCATCAACGGAAATACGAACAGACCTTTCCCGCGAAACTGGCGAGACTCGAATAAGGCGCCGTCGCCTCATCTACCATTCACGACGGCGTAGCCGAGGAATTATCGAACGTATTCCAGAAGGGAATTGGAAGTTTGCCGCGGCTCGTCACAGCATGGACGGGAGTTTCCGAAGTCAATGACCCAATTCGAGTCTGCGAAATACGATTGTCGCAGATTTCTATGATTGGGTCTTTGCAGAACAAAAAGGAGCACGGCGAATGCCGACCTACAGGAAGAACCCCGAAGCGGTCTCGAAGTTGACTCCCGAGCAGTACCGCGTCACGCAGACTGACGGGACCGAGCGTCCCTTCGCCAATGAATACTGGGACAATAAGGAGCCTGGTCTCTACGTCGACGTAGTTTCCGGCGAGCCGCTCTTTGCGTCCTTCGACAAGTTCGACAGCGGAACGGGATGGCCGAGTTTCACGCGGCCCTTAGAGGCCGCAAATGTCGCCGAGAACGTTGACAGCTCGCATGGCATGACGCGGACCGAGGTTCGGTCCAAGCACGGCGACAGCCATCTTGGCCACATCTTCTCAGATGGGCCGCGAGACAAGGGCGGGTTGAGGTACTGTATAAATTCGGCCTCGTTGAGGTTTATCCACCGCGACCAACTAGAAAGCGAGGGATACGGCAAGTACTCAACGCTGTTCTCAAAGCAGGAGGCCTGACGATGGCAGCGACTACAGAGCGCGTGGTCCTGGCAGGAGGTTGCTTCTGGGGAATGCAGCAGCTGCTCAGGCGCCTGCCCGGTGTCGTCTCGACGCGGGTCGGCTACTCGGGCGGCGACGTCAAGAACGCCACGTATCGCGACCACGGAACGCACGCCGAAGCGCTCGAGATCGTATTCGACCCGAGTCAGACGAGCTTCCGAGAGTTGCTCGAGTTCTTCTTCCAGATCCACGACCCGACGACGCTCAACCGGCAGGGAAACGACCGAGGCACAAGCTACAGGTCGGCGATTTTCTACACGACCGAGGAGCAGCGCCGCGTCGCCGAGGATACCATCGCCGACGTCGAGGCGTCAGGGCTGTGGCCGGGCAAGGTTGTGACCGAGATATCACCCGCCGGGGATTTCTGGGAGGCCGAGCCCGAGCACCAGGATTACCTGGAACGGCATCCGAACGGCTACACCTGCCATTTCGTCCGGCCCCAGTGGAAGTTGCCGGTCAGAACTCGGGCCTAAGGAGATTAACTATATGACCCGTCCGCGATCGTCGAAGCTCTTCCTTATACCTCTCGTGCTGCTTCTGTTCAGGACTCTCGGAATAGAAGCACGCGCTTCTGAGCTTGTAGGTCATGTCTACGTGCAGACCAACGAAACCCAGAACCGCATCATGCACTTCGGTCGCAACTCGGATGGGCAACTAAAACTACTCGAGAGTATCCCTACCGGGGGCGCTGGGTCTGGCGTCTTCAAGCCGATCAGCGGCCAAAAGAGTGCGCCCAACGCATTCGAGGGCGCTGGCAGCGTGATCCTGGCCGAATCCAGCACTCTGCTGTTCACGACGAACGGCGGCGACAACAGCGTGACGAGCTTCCGCGTGAGTCCAGACGGCAAGCTGACGCTGATCGATCGACAACCGACTGGCGAGTCCGTAATGGGGCGTAGCGGAACGGCGAAGTCGCTCGCCTACCGCTCCCAAAGTCGAACTCTATACGTGCTCCATGCCTTCGGCCCCAACCACCTCCGGTCATACACGGTTGCTGAGGACGGCAAGCTGAAGCTGCGCCCGGAGCGCGCTTCGGTAAATACCGCGACAAAGACCGATCGGGTGTCGACACAAGCTGTCCTGTCGCCCGACGGCAGGTTCCTGCTGGTCGATATTCTTTTCGACGCTCGTCCAGCCGTCAATCCGGACGGGTCGCCAAATCTGGTTGTGGCGAACGCCCCCGATCCAGACGGGCTCGTGATATTCCCGGTGGGCGACGACGGCGCACTCGGTGAGGCTTCCTTCGCTAATGCCGGCGGCGCGGGGCCATTCTACATCGCCTTCCTCAACCGGAGCCGCGATACTTTCCTGAACGGTTTGGCGGTAGGAGACGGCGTGCTAGTGAGCCGCATTAATGGCGAGGGTCGCGTGACCGACGGTCCGTTGGCCCCGATCAATACCGCGCTCGGGAAGCCATCTGAGCTCTGCTGGCTGCAGGTAACATCTGATAACTCGCTGGTGCTCGCGACCAACTTCGGCTACGGAACGGTCTCAACCTACCGTCTTGTAGACGGCCGATTGAGCCTTCTTCAGGATCCGGCCAACAAAGCGATACCGGGCGACGGTACCTTCCGCGCTGTGAACGGGCTCGTCAGCAGCGGACCGAGCGACAGCTGGTTGACTCCCGACGACCAGTACTTCTACCAGATCTTTGGAAATGCCAAGGTACTTGTCAGCTACCGCCTCGACAAGACGAGCGGCAGACTGACGGAGATTGGTCGAAACCCGATTCCCTACAACAGCACCCAGGGCCTCGCGGGATTCTAAACATCTACCGACGGAGCGCGGTCGACCAGGCAAGATCCAGCTAATCCACTGTGATGCGTCTGGCGACGCGCTCTCGGCCCTTTGCAGCCTTGTCGCGCAAATCAGTCAATCGCAAGATGCAGTCGCACGGTTGGACGCTCGACCTCGTCGAGCTTAGCGATCTCCTCGTTCGGTTTGGCCGCAAATGGAGTCACTTAGCGCACTGTTAAGGAAAGCCGACAATCCTTATCAGTCCAGAACAGTCTCTCCAGTTCGGATCGTTGCAGTCTTCAGGAGCGGATGGCGTCAATCGCATGGGCTTTCAGGACGCAACGCTGGCCGCGATTATGATGGCTAACAGCCAACTGATCACGCTCGTCTCTATCAACATGATGGAGTGAACGCGCTCAATCCCGCACAGTCAAAAAGAACCCGCCGCAAAGCTTAATTTCAGCGCGGGGCTGAGGACTCAAGGCAACTCTTGCGTCTGCAGTCGGTCCTATCGGCGAAATGCCAGTAAACCAAGCCGAAAAGCAACAACTGGCGGCGAAGCAGAGTATCGAAAAGGTGCCTATGAGCGGAGAGGCCAAGGTCTTGTTCGACATGCTGCGATCAAAACTTTTATGGATCGATACTGACGTCATTGAACTCGCCGAGGCTAAATCTATAAGCTATCATGCTCCAAATTTCTTTCTCGAGGTTCTACCGCGCCGCTACCGGTTGAGCCTGTTACTGGGTCTTGATTTCGATGAGCTGGAAGATCCGCACAGCATTGCTCAGGATGCAACGCGATGGAAGTTCCTGGTGAACGCCAGCCATGAGGGTGGTGTCCTGTTGAATGTTCGCAACGCTAGTGAGATCGAAGACGCTCTCCCCCTTGTTCGGCAGGCACATGCAGCCTCAGAGGACTGACATGGTGAATAGAGTGTATCCGAACGACCTGCATAACATCCTCCTTCGTGCAGTTGACGCTTGAGATTCCAACGCGGCAAGGGCGGGGTCCATACCATTGGCTCTGGGTCGGCAAGATCTTCATTGCGGCGTTGCTCGGAGCTGCCATGTGTTCGGCCTTTTTTGTGCGGTACTCATGACGATCGGCCATAATGCCGTTCGCGGATCAGGTCCCGATCAGAAGCAGGCATTCCAAGATGCCATCGCCCAAGTGGGTCGTCTTGATCGCCGGATCGACCGGGCGCTGCATTAGTGCTGTTCGCCCTCCAATCGTTACGTCACAGCCGTATGACCGGCAGTAATCTCCTTTCGCAGCAAGGCCGGCGGGTTCCTGCGAGGTTCGTTCCTGGCTATCATCGCCCACGCCATCGTGGCGAGCTTATTGTCGAGTGCGAGGGCTGGAACCTTGGGTGAGGTGCCGCGCCAACAAACGCAGCGAGCCAAGGCCTGCCCGGAACGATACGAGATCCGCGATTCAGGAGGCCGTACACGAGGCCGAGCGATCGTGTCGCGCGAGATGGCGTAGCCGGAAAAGCGGAATTTTGATCGGGATGCAAAGCCATAGTCATGTGAATCTCCATCACTTCTAAAATTTATCTCGGGATGCGTGCGCTTCAGAGTCGTCGGCCGCTGCCTAGCCGTGCTGCCGCCCAAGCGATCAGCTGGTCGAGCGGACTGTAGCGAGTTGATCTCTGGACGAGGTGCGAACTCTCGGCTCGCCACTGCTGCCGCGTCACCGCATGCTTGGCCTGTTCGGCTATTGCCGCCGCGATCGCCTCGTTTGTTGCCCGCCTTAGCCGAGCGGCCACGACCAGAACGCGCCGTGATAGCGAAGGCTCCGGCTCGAAACGAAGGACAAGCAACGACGATCCGGGTCGGGTTGGTCGCTTCACGGGGCAGAATTTGCCCGAAGCACGGGTGTAGTTTTGAGGTGGGCCGGTCATATGGCTTCTCCTGTTGAACGCTATTTCATCGGTCTGTAGATTGTTGTTGTCCGAACTGCTTGGCGGACTCCTTGAGGAAACTCTTATTTTTCGTTTGCTCGAGGAATCGTTGACCGCCCGGCAGCTTGAGGGGCAATGGTAATGAAATACCGGTTCGCGGAATTCGAGATCGATCTCGGGCAGCATGAATTGCGCCGGCGCGGCTCGCCCGTTCATGCCGAGCCGCAGGTTTTCGACCTCATCGTTCATCTCGTGCGCAACCACGACCGGGTCGTCAGCAAGGATGAGCTGATCGAGAACATCTGGAACGGCCGGATCATCTCGGAAGCCGCGTTTTCGAGCCGCATCAACGGCGCCAGACGCGTGCTCGGCGACAGCGGCACCGAACAACAATTCATCAAGACCTTGCATCGCCGCGGCTTCCGCTTCGTGGGAGATGTCGAAGAAGTCCCGAGCTCGGACGTGGATGCTGTCAAGCTCGTACCTGGAGAGGCGGCCGGCCCGGAACGTGGTCCGCCGAGTACTTCCGTTCACACTGAGATTTCGCAGCTGGACGACGTCGTTTCGGAGGCCGTCAAAGCCGAGGCGATCACCCGACCATCCATCGCCGTGCTCCCGTTCCAAAACATATCGAACGATCCCGAAAACGAATACTTCAGCTATGGGCTCACTGAAGACATCATCCGGCTGCTCGCCCGAAACCGATGGCTTTCCGTGATCTCCCGCCATTCCACGATCGGCTTCCTGGGCGGCACAATCGACGCTCGCGAAGTGGGCGCGCAACTTGGTGCGACCTACGTCATGTCGGGAAGCGTGCGAAAGAGCGACGGCTCGGTGCGTATCGCCGCGGAGCTCGCGAGAGCCGCGGACGGACAGCAGCTCTGGTCCGAAAAGTACGAATTTCAGCTGCTGAACATCTTCGACATTCAGGACGAAATGGCGCGACAGATCGCCGCTACGATCGAGCCCGAGCTATCGAAAGTGGAACAGCAGCTGGCGGCCCGCAAGCCACCGGAGAGCCTGGACGCTTGGGATTGCTACCAGCGCGGACTCTGGAATTTGTGGCGTTTCACGACGCCTGGTTTCGACAGAGCGGAAGAATACTTTCAGCGGTCGATCGCCGCCGATCCGACTTTCGCGAGAGGACACGGCGCGCTCAGCTACGTCAACATTCAACGCTCACTCTACGATGCGCCCGAAGCCCGGGGGGCTCGGCTAAAAACCGCTTTGCATCAAGCCCAAACCGCCGTATCTCTCGACGAGCTCGATTGCTTCTGCCATTGCGCGCTCGGACGCGCGCTATGCCTCACGCGGCAGAACGAAGAGGCGTCCGCGGCAATCGGCCTGTCATTGGAACTCAATCCCAGCTTCGCACAAGGCTATTTCGCGCAAGGCTTCAATCTCCTGTGGTGCGGGCGCGAGATCGAAGCGGAAACGCTGCTGGACCAGGCCACGATATTAAGTCCACGCGACAGCCACCTGTGGAGCTTCCACCACACGCGTTCGTGGGCACACTTCTCGCTTGGAGAGTACGACATCGCTGCGGAGTTCGCCCGCAGAGCGGCGCGCCAATCGAACGCCACGTATCGAGCCTATGCAACCTTGGCCGCTTCGCTCGGACGCCTCGGTGACCACGCGCAGGCAAGCGCCGCTGTGGCAGAATTGATGAAGCGCAAGAGCGGTTACACAACAGGAACCGCGGGACGAGAGCTCTTCTTCTGTAGGGACCCCCGGTTCTTGAACGAATACACCGATGGATTGCGTTCGGCCGGCGTTCGCGACGACTGATCGTTGCGCATTGCGTTGCGGCCCGGGGACGCGCCCGATGTCCTCAACTTCCCCAGGTCGAACGCCATGCTATTCGCCCCCCGCACGATCGATCAAGTTGACGGATGCCCCGGCAGATCACGCCTTACAAGTGGGTGCATCCGACCGAGGAGCGCCAAGGTGCGACCGAGGGCGAAGTGTGCCATTGAATGGCCGATGAAGCGGCTCAATGGCGGCGCTTTTCCACGTCTACGGTCCGAAATGACGTGGCTGGCATCCGGCTCTTCGATTCCGGCGTCTATGTCCGGCGACCTGTTGCAGGCGCACGGATCACCGGCACCATACTGGCAGCCGAGCTCTGCGCTCCCTGTCCGGTCCGGGTGGTTCTCGCAGACAAAGCCTAAGCCAAAGCAGATGGGACAGTTGGGATCGGCCATGGCATGAAAAAGCGCGCGGACCTTGCTCCAAAGATCGCAAGCATACCGCGCGCCTCGGTTACGCCGGCAATTCTTTGCGAACCGCGGCCGCCGAATTGCCTACCTGTCGACGGCCTTCCGCAGTTCGTCCCTGGAGACACCAAGCTTCTTGGTCCAATACTTGACCTCGAAGTCTTCATGCATGTTGATGCGGAATGTCAAAAGCCATGGAGTTGATTGTCGCAGGTTATGTGAGGGGCAAGGATCGGCGCGCTCTGGCGGACTTGCTCGCGCATCGGCGCAAGGTCCTGGGCGAGCTGCAGGCCGTCTCGGTATCGATCCGGCGAACGCCGTTCAAGCCGTTCAGGACGAACTTGCTATGATCGAAGCCGGCCTGGAAGAGCTTAAGCCGCCGCCTGGCTCATTGCCCGAGAACGAGTGGAGCTAGGCAGCCGGCCCAGACACGACCGCGGAGATTTTGAGATGGCCAGAGAAGGAGGCGTCCGAACTAGATCGTCGGCCGGATGCGGCAAAAGGCCGGGTCGGAGCACTAGCCGGAACCGCGAGTCGTGTGTATCGCGAGCAGGATTCGCAGATGCCTTATCTCGTTTGCGCCCGCGATGGTGCGGGGCAGATCATTTTGAAGAGAGACACCCGGGAGGCGGCCGAGAAGAAGGCCGCCGAACTCCGGGAGATGGGCTGCTTCGAGGCCGAAGTTATCGCGAAGCCCGAACAAAGCGGCTTGATCGCCCGTCATTCGGACCTATTCAGAAAACCCGCCCATCCCGTTGGCTGGGCCTCGACAGTGTTTTCCGAGAATGCCGATGATGCCAAACCTCACCAGTCCGGCTTGTGGGGTTTTCTTTTTGAACCTCTCATTCGATCGAACGACACGCTCAAGCGAGCGCGGATAAGATCCGCGCCTACGCCAAGGGCGAGGAACAGCCATCCTGCAAATTCGCTAGACCCTATCGCTCGCGCGAACCAGCCGTTGATTGCTACACCGACCGGCGCGAGGCAAAGAGCGGCCGTGTTGAGCAAGATGGGGAAGATCTGGCGCCGTAAAACCGCAGAGAAATACGGTTTGTGCCATCTCAGCTTACCAGCGGCAAGCTGCAGTACGACCGAGATTTCGTCCGAAGTTGCGCCACGATGCAATCACTCGTGCGCATTCCAGGGATGGTGATCAGGCGTTCCAGACGATGGTGATCACGGATTCCAGATGATGGCGATCACTGGAGACGAACACTACTGACGAGTTTATGTGTGCTGGAAACGGCCTCCTCGTCAAGGCTGGCGGGTTGGTCCGAAGATCGTTCCGGCGGTCCATGGGAGGGCCCCGTGCGCGGCGCGGAGTGCCCCCACGAGCGACGCAGCGACGCGCGCGGGAGGGGCCTGTGGGCCGGCGGGACGATCGTGCGCGAGGTGCTCACCGCCTTTTCTTTTCGCCGGCTTGGCGCCGCAGACTGTCGCCCTCGAGTTCGATGCGGTGCGCATTGTGAATGATGCGGTCCAATATCGCATCTCCGAGGGTGGGATCGGCAATGACGTCATGCCATTGGGACACGGGGACCTGACTTGTGATCAACAAGGACCCCTTGTCGTAACGATCATCGACGATCTCAAGCAGATCACGCCGCTGGTCGGCGGTGAGCGGTTCGGGTCCCCAGTCGTCGAGGATGAGGAGATTGACGCGCTCGAGGGCTGCGATCAGGCGCGCCAGACGGCCTTCGCCGCGCGCCTGGGCGAGATCGGCGAACAGGCGGGATGTTCGCTTGTAGAGGACGGAAAAGCCGTCGCGGCAGGCCTTGTTGCCGAGCGCGCAGGCAAGCCAGGACTTGCCGGTGCCGGTTGGGCCGACAATGACCAGGTGATTGCTGTCGCGGATCCATTGACAGGTGACGAGGTTCTGGAAGAGCGAACGATCGAGACCACGGGCGGTGCGATAATCAACGTTCTCGATGGTGGCGGCTTGACGGAGCTTGGCACTGGTCAAGCGGCGCGTGAGGCGGCGGTTGTCGCGGGCGGTGACCTCGCGATCGACGAGAAGGCCGAGCCAATCGGCGTGCGGCATCTCGGCCGCCTCGGGATTGTTCTGCAGTTCGACGCAGGTATCGGCCATGGCGGCGAGGCCAAGTGCGCGCAAGCGATCGACGGTGGGGTGAATGAGCATGCTGATCTCTCCTGATCAATTGTAATAGCTGCGGCCACGGATGTTGGTGTGGAAGAGGATGGGCGCCTCCTCGGCGGGAGGCGCGGTTCTGTCGGTGCCGTTCTTGAGGATGGCAGCGACCGATTTGTACGAGCGGGCATTGAGCAGCAGCGCCCGGGCACAAGCGGCATCGACGCGTTCCTGGCCGTAGCGCTTGACCAGCCCGAGAATGCCGATGGCCGAGCGGAAGCCCTGTTCCGGATGTGGCCGCGAGCGCAGGATGACGTTGATCAGCGTCTGGGCATCGGGACCGACTTTGGCGGCTTCCGAACGAATGCGCTCAAGGGTCCAGTCGCGATAGCGGCGATGTGAGCTCGGCATATGCTCGGGAATCGTGGTCGGGCGATGTGGCAAGGTGCTGCGCAGATGCGAGGCCACCCGCTTGCCGCGGAGAAATATCTCGACGGTCTTTTGGGTGATGCGGGCCTCAACCTCCTGATGAACGAGGTTGTGAGGGACGCTGTAGTAATGCTTGGCGATCTCGATGTGATAATCGAGGTTGACCCGGCAGCGCTTCCACTCGGCGTACTCGTACGGCTCATCCGGCAACGGGGTCAGCGCCGGACGATCGAGCTCCTCGAACAGGTCGCGGCGACTTCGTCCCCAGCTGCGCAACGGTCGATCGTTCAGGTCGACAAGGAGCGCGTGGATCACCTCATTAAGGGAGGCGAGTGAGAAGAAGCGGCGGTTGCGCAAGCGCGCCAGAATCCATCGCCCGACGATTTGGACCCCGACTTCGACCTTGGCTTTGTCCCTTGGCCGATACGGCCGCGCCGGAACGATAGCGGTGCGGTAATGGCGAGCGAGATCGGCATAAGTCCGGTTGACCATCGGTTCGTGAAAGCAGGCCCGGGTGATGCCGGCCTTGAGATTGTCGCTCACCGTCTGGCGGGCCACGCCGCCGAAATAGGCAAATGCGCGGACGTGGGAGGCGATCCAGTCCGGCAGGCTTTGGCTGAGACTGGCCTCGGCGTAGGTGTAGTTCGAGGCGCCGAGCACGGCGACGAAGATCTGCGCGCTGCGCACCTCGCCGGTGAGCCCGTCAACCACCTCCATGGTGTGGCCGGAATAGTCGACGAACAGCTTCTCGCCGGCGACGTGGAGCTGGCGCAGGGTCGGCTTGAGGCGGCCGGCCCACTCCTTGTAGCGTTCGCAGAACCACGCATAACTGAAGCAGTCGGAGTTTGCGTCGCAATACTCCTCCCACAGCAGCATCAGCGTGACGTTCGGGCGCCGCAGCTCGCGATGCACGAGCGCCCAGTCTGGATGCGGACGCTCGTCGCTGGGCCGATCAGAAGGCGGCGGAAACAGGCGGTTCTCGAGCTGGACGTCGCCATCCAGCTCCGGCGGCAGCGGCCAGGTCAGACCGGCGCGGCGAGCTCGGTTGAGGTACTTGCTGACCGTGCCCTGGGCCAAGCCGAGGCTGCGGGCAACAGCGCGTTGCGACATGCCGACGCTGTAATGTAGGCGTAGAACTTCGCGGATGTGGCGCATGGACAGTCTCTCTGTCGGCATCTCGATCCTCTGCGGTTAGGCAAAAGACCAAGCTACCCGGTTGCAGACTGTCAGCGGCGCGCGCCTCCTAATTGCCCCGATCGCGATCGCTGGAAATACCGATCACGATCCGCTGGAAACAGTGATCACGATGCTCTGGAATGGGCGATCACGATGGCCTGGAATCCGTGATCACGATCGGCTGGAACACGCAATCACTCGACGATCAAGACAGGTTCGAGGGCCACAGCCCGGGATAAATTGTAGAAATTGGGCGAGGTCGCCATCACCGCCTCGTGGACGTCGGCAAATTGCTCTTTTGTACCGCTGCCCTTGATATGGACGGTGTACCTGAGTTTCTCGTAGCCGGGCGGCACGGCAGGATCGATCCCGAGGAAGCCACGAAGATCGATGTCGCCATCGGTCTCGATTGACAAGCTTTCGAGGGTGATTCCACGCACCGTGCACTGCGCCACGTATCCGACGGTCAAGCAGGCGTTGAGCGCCGCGATCAGATGCTCCTGCGGATTGGCGAAATTGTTTGATCCGCCGAGTTCGCGGGGCTCGTCGATGTCGATCGAGAATTGGCGCGGCACCTTTTGTCCGCCGAGCTCATAACTCTCGACTTCTGCGCGGCTCCGCGTCTGGCCCTGCCAGGTCGAAATAACGCGCCACTTCGTATTGCCTTTGGCGGGTTCGCGCTTGACGTCGTCGATCAGCGCAAATAGGCCATGGAGATTGATGCCGTTGACGATGGTTGGTGCGGTAGTGTCCGGTGATACATCCATGATTGACTTCTTTCGCTTGGAGTTGAGCTAGGACTTCACATTTCGACTTTGCAACCTTGCGAGCGCCTGCTGGATGCGTTGTCCTGGTTTTCAGTGATCAGGATCGACAGCACCTTGGTGACGTGGGGTACCGGACGCCTGAATGAACGAGCAGCCGGTTTTTTGTGATACACGCGGGCTCCTAGAACCACTCGGGCTCGAACGCCGGCTCGAGACTTCGCCGTCTCTCAGTCTGCCGCCGCTTGCAGCTCTACCGATTGATATACAGGGAAGTCCGTGTAACCCACCTCGCCGCATCGGGTGTAATAAGTCGATCGGTCCGCTTCAGCCAACGCCCAGCCGTGCTTGAGACGCTCAACAAGGTCCGGATTTGCGATATACGGTCGGCCGAAGGCGATCAGGTCTACCAACCCGGTATCGAGCGACGCCTGGGCGCGGTCCCGGTCCTTGAAGCCGCCACACCAGATGAAGGCGCCGGGAAACACCGCTCGAGCCTTGGTCAGCAAAGCGTGGTCGAGGTGTCGCGGCTCGAACTTCGCCGACTCCATGTTTCCCTCGGGCAGCAGCTCGTAGAGCAGATGAATATATGCCGCGCCCCGACGCCCCAGTTGATCGGCGACATAGAGGAATGTTTCCTCCGCAAGAGGATCCATGGGCATAGAGTTGAACTTGCCAAATGGAGACAGGCGAACACCCACGCGCCCCGGACCGAATTCAGCCACCACCGCATCGACGACTTCCATCAGGAAGCGCGTACGATCTTCCATGCTGCCGCCGCCGTAGCGGTCGGAGCGCGTATTGAGCACCGAGTTCATGAACTGCTCGATCAGATAGCCGTTGGCCGCATGCAGCTCGACACCATCGAACCCGACGTTTCGGGCATTGGCGGCGGCCTTGGCGAAGGTGCCCACCATCGCCGACACCTCCTCCGTGCTAAGGGGCCTCGGCGTTTCCACAGGCATATAGCCCAACCGGCCGTCCGGGCCGTGAGCAAACACCGACGAACCTTCCGCCCGTTGCGCCGTCACTCCCACCGGGGCTTGGTGGTTGGGCAGAATGGAGGAATGCGCCATCCGGCCGACGTGCCACAGTTGCAGAAAAATCGTGCCGCCATATCGGTGGACCTCATCGGTCACCAAACGCCACCCCTGCATTTGGGCTTCCGAGTGGATTCCGGGTGTCCTGGCGTAGCCGTGACCAGACTGATCCACGTCGGCGGCCTCGGTAATGATCAAGCCGGCATTGGCCCGCTGGCCGTAATAGGTCGCCATCAGCGCATTTGGGATGTCGCCATCGGTCGGAAGCTTACCGTCGGACGTTCGCGTGCGGGTCATGGGTGGCATGACGACGCGGTTTTTGATGTGGATAGGGCCAAGCTCAAAGGAGTCGAATAAAGAGGGCATGACAGACAGCTCCAGGGATGATGCTCCCTGCGAACTAATCCATTTGCGCGGGCCTATTAGTGATCTTAAATTCGATTGAGTGTTGCGTGTGGGGCTACAATGGAGATGGTCACAGATTTTGACGGGATCCCTGAGTTCGTAGCTGTCACCCGATTGGGTAGTTTCACCGCGGTGGCTGCCGAACTTGGCATGACCAAGTCGGCCGTCGGCCGGGCGGTGTCGCGGCTTGAGCGCCGATTAGGCTCTAAGTTACTGCACCGAACGACACGCCGTCTGGTCTTGACGCCTGCGGGAGAGGTATGGCTCGAGCATTGCGTCGCAGCGCTCGCCGAACTCGATCGCGGTCAGAGCGCACTCATACTTGCCCGGGACACGCCAGGGGGCGAAGTGCGCATCGATCTGCCGACGGCGTTCGGTCGGCTCTTCGTAATGCCTGCGTTGCTCGAAGTGGCTAAACTCTACCCAGCACTGCAACTAAAGGTGAGTTTCACAGACCGAGAGGTCGACCTACTAAGTGAGAACATCGATCTTGCAGTTCGAATCGGCAATCTCGACGACTCTGCGGACCTAGTTGCCCGTCAGCTAGGCGTCCAAGACGTGGTGATTGTTGGAGCACCTAGCTACGTAGCAAAGCGGGGCCTTCCTCGAACCGTTGCCGACCTTAAGGTTCACGATTGCATCGTAGGGCGTCGCCAAGGAAATCGCATTGTCTGGTTATTGAAACAACCTGACGGCTCGATCGCAAGGCATGTTGTTTTTGCCAAACATGAATTCCAGGATTTCGAGACGGTCCATACGGTTGTGAGAGCAGGACACGGCTTGTCGCAGCTTCCGTTATGGATGGTTCAAGATGATATCCGGGAAGGGAAGCTACTGACCGCCCTGGATGGGATGTCCGGCGGCAAGGTACCGATCAACATCCTTTGGCCGCGCACAACGGTGTTGCCGGCAAAGATTAGAGTTGTCGTGGAGGGGATAGTTCGCAAGCTGGGCACCCCTCGACAGGCAGCACCTCAATGACACGAGATCCAATTTGATCGCGGATCCGCCTCACTTGCCTGAGTAATTCCGCAGCTTCAGCTCACAAAAGAGGGCTTGTGATTGATTAGAGCCCGACGGATTTTGTACCTTAGTCGATCGTATAAAGTACGCGATACGGCGCCGCGGAGAAAGCATATCGTCGATCTGCGAAGCCGAGGTGATGATGCAGCTCCTAGTAAAGGAGTCCGCGATCGCTGTTCCAGCGAATAAAGCGAGGATGGAGTGCTCATCGCTGGTGCCCGCCGAAGGCGCTGTCTTGGATTCCGTAGATTTCATCCGATTTCTCATTCTTGCATGCCGCCTTCTTGGTCCGCGCTACATTCGCAGCGTGCATCTTCCAAGAAGGCGGCTCCACAAGGTGCGAAAGCACGTGCTGCGCAGCAACCGTGGAGGCATCTCCGTCAAAGCAACGCCCAGAACGGCGAGCCTTCGATTCGTCCAGTTTCAATAGCCCTCAGAAATCTTCTTTGTGAATGCCGTTGCGTGAGCTGCTTGACGGCCGGTATCCATCGCAAGAACGACCTTGCGTCATCACGCGCCGAATTTGCCAGGGAGATCAATGATCCCAGACAGCCGAACTAATCAGCGATACCGCATACTGCGCGTTTTCCGGGACGTTTCGTAAACGTTTGGCGGCCAGGGAATCCCCAAAGTCTGCAAAGCGGGCCCCACTAGCCCCATCAACAACTCGGATTTTGGACGAATGCGAGCGAGCACTCGAGTGCCCAACAAGACCGCGAGTAAATGCCGGGCTACATCATCAGCAGAACAGTCCGTTCGGATTTCGCCAGTCCTTTGTCCCGCAATAATGCAGCGCCGGAAGAATTGCTCGATCATGACTGTCTCATTCGCCACCAAACGGCGGAGCTCGGGATCCTCTGACGTCGCTTCCAGCGCCGTGTTGACCAGCATGCACCCACGGTGCTTCGGGTCCGCGAGGGCTCGATCCAAGGCCTCGCTAAAGAATCCCGAAATCGCCTGAGCGGCGGGGAAAGATGTCTCCAAGCGTACGATGCGCGACCGAAGAAGATGGTCTAGATAGTATTCCAATGAGCGGAGAAAGATCCCACGTTTGTCGCCGAAGGCGGCGTAGATACTGCTTTGGGTCAGCCCGGTGCATTCCGTGAGGTCACGAGTCGATGTGGCTACGTAACCCTTGGCCCAGAAGGCGTCGACTGCTGCCTTCAACACCTTCTCTTCATTGAATTCGCGCGGGCGTGCCATTTAGGGACCATTGTAGATATGGAGCATATCGTCCAGAATAGGTGAACTTGCCCGAACATTCAAGGTCTGTTGGTTCCTGCATTCGTTGCAGACTTTGGGCTTTGGCTTACCACGCCGAACGTAAAATCGCGCGGGCCGTTTTTGTGGAAGCAAAGATGACGGCGGCAGTTGTTTGGCTGTGTAAAGACTGGCTCTCGTTCACGAATATAGTTCTTGAGATAGAATTAGTCTAGGGCCGCATGGGCGATTCGCATAAGTTCGGCAGGCCTACACACTACATCGCTGCGCTGGGCGCGAGCGCTTTCACGATCTGGCGCGGCTCACCCAGTCCGTCCGTGGAGAGCCATCATCAACATCAGATCTGCCCGGGTCGAGCTTCATGAAGGAGGTTGATATAGCTGACTAAGCTGGTAACACTGAAGTAGCGGGTGTCGGGCTGAACGCCCTAGATGTACGCCTTTCCGATCGACGCTCCTCCGTCCACAAACAGCGTCTGTCCGGTCATAAAGCCGGCTTCTTCCGAAAGAAGAAAAGCAATAGAGGCTGCAAGCTCCGAGGGCTTGCCCAACCGTTTTACTGGGATTAGCGAAAGAAAGCGGCGCTCGGCCTCACTTCCGGCCGGCGTGTTCTGGCGAAACATTTCGGTCTCGGTTGGACCTGGGGCCACCGTGTTCACAGTAATTCCGTATTCCGCAAGCTCTATTGCCCACGTGCGTGTGAAGCTGGCTATCGCTGCTTTCGCCCCTCCATAAATCGTTCGTCCCTGAACACCAACAATCACGAGGCTGGAGAGATTGACGATTCGGCCCCATCCCTTGTCCTTCATTGTTGGAAGGATCGCCTGAACCGTTTGCACCGCCGGAATCAGATTTCGTCGGAAAGATTCGTCCATTTCGTCGATCGCAATTTCACCAATTGGGTTGAGGCGCACAAACCCGACGTTGTTGACGACCCCATCGAAAGAATAACGCGAAGTGAGACCTCGAAGCGCTTCGTCCGTCGCGTGTCGGTCAGCGAGATCGACAGAAACGAGTGTCCCAGGAAACGTCGGGTCAGATGATCGCGCTAAACCAACTACATTATGGCCAAGGGCAGAAAGCCGTTCGCACAACGCGCGGCCAATCCCCTTGCTTGCTCCGGTCACTAGAAAAGTACGTTCCATGCTCTCTCCGTGCTGAACAGGTGTGGATTCCCTTCATTATCAATCGCTTGCTACACAATATCAAGGATAATCGGAAGGCGCTCGCTCTCAAAGATAAAAGTTGGCGGAACTCCACTTCGAGAGGATCGTGGACGGGACGGCATGGTTTGATGCCCCCAGTGATAGTCTGCGCTGGAATTTAGACGCGGTCGCGAAGTATCGCATGGGTTGCGAGGACCTCCCGGGAAGAGGTGCTTGCAAGAAATAACGTGTGATCTATATGGAGCGATAGATACAGAACTAGTGAGACAATCGATGGAGCGGTTGGTATGACCGACATTAGCAACCACACAATTGAGGCCAATGGTATCCGACAACACTACATCGAGGCGGGCCGGGGCGCGCCTGTGGTCCTGTTGCACGGCTTTCCTTTTACCAACTTCACTTGGCGTCATCAGATTCCCGAACTTGCAAAGCAATATCGCGTCATTGCCCCAGATCTGCGCGGATATGGTGAAACAGACAAGCCCGTGGCGGGCTATGACAAGCGAAACATGGCGAAAGATCTTCGAGAACTAATGCGAAAACTGGATATCGAAAAGATAGCGTTGGTTGGTCATGATCGCGGGGCGCGGGTAGCGACCCGGTTCGCAAAGGACTATCCAGACGCGACCGACCGGCTGGTCGTCATGGACAACGTCCCCACTCGCATCATCGCGCGCGACTTCAACTTTTCCAAAATGGCAAAGACATACTGGCTGTTCCTCTTCCACCTAAAGCTCGATCTACCCGAAATCTTTATAAGTGGACGTGAGGAGCAGTGGCTTAGGCACTTGTTCTCTGAATGGTGTTACAATCCCCATGCAATCTCGGGGCCTGCCTTCGAGACGTACGTGGCTGCTTATCGCAGCCCAGGAGCGGTTCGCGGAGCGTTGGCTGACTACCGCGCCAATGCAGACGACCTTGCTCAAGATCTGGCCGACGCTGACGTAAAAATTGCGTGCCCGACACTGTCGATATGGGGGGCCGAGTTCGATGGAGTGGGGAAAGCCTTTGATATGCCGGCCATTTGGGCGGAAATGGCAAGCGATCTAAGTACTTTCGCGGTCCCTCGCTGCGGCCATGTTCCGCAGGAGGAGCATCCTGACCTCACTAACAATCTTCTGTTAGAGTTTTTGGATGGATGGGCAGGCGAACGCCCGAGGCAGAGCAACTGATTTTGGCCGTACCGCCAGTCGAACGGATGAATAAACCGACTGGCTTTGATCCGCCGAGGCGGCAGAGTGCGGGCCGGGAGGCTCCTTGAGTGCCTTCCTGAGCTCCTGAGGTGCTCGCCACAAGGGCGACCGTAAACTGATCTCATCGACCGTCTTTGCTCATTACGAAGGCTCGGTGACCTCTTCCAAGCTGACCAGCGGTGAAACATCTTGGCCCTGGACTTCACGCCATCGTGGAGCACACTTGTTTTACAATTGATCCTAGGGGGCTTGAAAAAGGAGACGTAAGCAGACACCGAACGAATGGCCACACGAGCATATAGGCTCGGCCAATAGGCCTATGATGATTGCCCAGGGTAAGCCCCCGGCTAGACGGTGACGAATGCCTCACCCGCCAACCTGCGGCGTTATCAGTCCGGAGCCCTGAAATCGTACGAGATGCGTCCGGCCGGCAGATAGAATAACGCGATCACCGCGCCTCCTCTGACCTCGGGATAGTGCCGACTTCCTGGATCGGGCGCCGTCCAGCCCGGGCCCTGCCAGCCTTGCAAACCTTTCAACTCCGCGCCCTTGGTCAATGGCACCACAAGATTGAGCTCACCATAGGGGTGCCCGTGATACTGTCCGCGCAAGACCTCGTGGTCATCCTCATCCTTAAACCGTTGCGGGTCGGTGCTGTTCATGTAAACGGCCGTGATGCTGAACTGGAACGTTTCCGGCATAGGCTCCAGGATGCGGCTGCGCCGGTAGTTCGGGCCATCCACCTCCTGGTTGGCCGCCCAGCCCTCCTCGATCCCGATCTTGATCAACCGAGCGAGATCCTGATAGAGCGCACTAGTCTCGCCGTACGTCTCGTTGAGCCAACGCTCCATCTTGGCTCCCGGCGTCATGTCCTTGACCTCGCGGAGAAACGGAATACTGCGCTGGACCAATTCTTCTCGGCTTCGCATGGTGATCTCCTCTTCCAATATTTTTACGATTCGAAACCCAGGAACGTTGCGAACTCATCAACATCCGCCCTGGGCATCGGTCTTTCCTGACTCTCAACATTGGCTTTCCCGATAGAGATGCCACACACGACGATCTGCTCCGCTGGAATGGCGAGCATGTTACGCAAAATCCGGTGATACTTCGAAAACGTCTCCTGAGGACAGGATTGAAGGCCACGTCCTGCCGCGGCGAGCATCACGTTTCGTACGAACCTTCCGAGATCGAGCGAGCTTCCAACTTCCAACCGGCGGTCGATGGTCACGATGAATCCGACCGGCGCGCCGAAGAACGTGTGGTTTTTTGCAGTTTGTCTGCTTCGAGCTTCGGAATCGGCCCTCGCAATTTCGAGCGAGTCGTGAAAGAGCCGTCCGAATTCGTGCCGTCGCTTAAGATACGGCTCGGGCAAGTCGCTGGCGTAATACTTGTATTCGGATACGTGCTCTTCCGGCGACATTTCGTGTGCTTCCACCAAAGCTGCCGACACGCTGTCTTTTGTGGCGCCTGTCAGCACATAGACGTGCCAAGGCTGGATGTTCGCACCACTTGGTGCGAACCGCGCCACACGAAGGATCTCCTCGATGATCGACCGCCGGAGGGGGCGCAAACCGCCCAGCCAGGAGTTCGTCTGTCGGGTTCCGCGCAGGCGAGCACTTCTCCTCTGCACCAAGCACGGCAGCATCGAGTGCGGACATCCAACCTCCATAGCTTCAAAGCAACCAGAACACCCACAACACTTTTATGTTGTTTCCTTGGGCGGCTGACTTGGACCAGATACATCTCACGGAAACTCTGCATCACAGCGGATATGCCATTTTGGTCATGAACTTGTTCAGGGGCGTTTCACCCGATTTATTGAGGCGGTGGGTCCATCCAGCGTACCGGCGTACTCGATGGAACGTCCGACAAGCACCGGCTTGCTTCCGCTCGCGCGTGATCGCGAATTCGTCGGCCCTTCACGCGGCGGATTCCCTCGAACCTTCGTTCTCGATCCACCACAGTCCGACATCGTGCCTGCATTGGTGTCCGCCCGGGGACGAGTCGACTGAGCGTGCCAAAATCTTCTGCTTGCAAACCGTCCAGGAGCACCTGCGCCGCGATCATTGAGCTCCGTCCCCTTTGTCGTCATAGAGCGAGGACATATCATTCAGCGACGCCGGATCGGCCTGCCCGTCCCTGCGCACGGACCTCGCTGTTGCTGCCGGAGCCGACAGGCGAGGACTACCTTGAAATTGAGCTCGATCGTCCTGGACTCCATCAATTCACCTCCCCAAGGAGAGGATAGAATAGTAACGCTATCCTTCCCCTGCAAAAGTGAAACGATTGCATAATGATCCTGAAGCGGGTTCAACTCGCTCGCCACGATGGCAAAGCTGGACTTGGCTCTTTCGAGGGCATCTCATCCGCGGTAACGGCGGCGCGTTGTAAAGAAAGACATGCACAAAAGGACTATTCGCGACCGGTACAAGGTGTGAGGGATCAGGACCACCTGGATTTGGGTGACATCCCTCCAGAGCGGCACGGTCGGCCCGATTAGTTCAGTGCACGCCTCCAACGATCGGCCGGGTGGTCGGGCCAAGACAGCCCCGGGGAAGAGGTCTCAATCCGGTGTTGTTGATGGCTTTGCCTGTCAACCGGGCCAGCGCGACGATCGAATGACGTCGCAGAAATTGCCGCGATGAAAATGCGGGTCCTTGTCGGCGATGACATCGGCATTGACGTTGCCAAAGGTGGTCTCCGCCTTATGCTTGTTACCATCGTAGAAGGCCTGGATGATCTCCTCTTTGAATTGCGGAGGTCGGGGAAAGAGCGTAACAACTTCATCTCGGTGCACGTGCTGGAATTCCTCGTAGGCGATTCCAAGCACGTCCATCTCCACGCCGGCGGTGACGAGCGCGACAACTGGATGCATGTGGACCGGAATACCCGGCGTCGTATGCAGGGCTATCGCAGTCCACACAAGCTCGATGTCGCTTGGCGCGACGCCACGACTTCTGAGAAAGTCGCGTGCAGCATTTGCGCTATCGACCTCGAAGCGCTCCATTTGGCTGGAGTGCTTGGAAGTCAGGCCCATGTCGTGGAACATGGCGCCCGCATAGAGCAATTCGCGGTCGAAGTTGAGACCGCGGCGCCGGCCGGTCAGCGCACCAAAGTAATAAACGCGATTGGAATGATTGAAGAGCAAGGTTGATTCTGTGTCGCGAACGAGTTCGGTGATCTCGCGACAAAGCTTGCTGTCGGGAACAGTGATTCCGTCGATTGCAGTCATTGGTAACTCCGTTGTTCAGTGGTTCTGGCGTGTCACCGGCAAGCTATTCGCTCCGCCGGGAGGGCAAACGAGGCGGCCCGTCGATCATTCCTCAGTCCCTGGCCTAGGACGAAGGACAATTGGCATTTGGATTCCGGCTGAACCAATGCATAGCTCGCAAACTGCACTGAGAATGTACGCAGAATAGAGAGCAACTGTAAGTGAATTGATCTCAGCTCCCAAATGCACGGTCCGCAGATGTCGATCACGCCAACGGACCGCTGCAAGACGAGTTAAGAGAAAGACGATCAAGGCCGCTCATTGGCGCCTGAAATGATCTCACTCGCGTCCTCGCACCGCCACACCAAGTGGTGACGAGTTCACCTGCCGCGAACGTCCGCGCGTACTGCCGCGGTGGCGCTCGCTTCATCCTGGAACTGAAACTATTCAAGAAGCAGCAATGTCAGGCCGCGATGTCCGGACACATCGATCACTGACGGCGGAATTCCTTCTCCCCTTCCTTTCCAAACGAGCCGCCTCGTTCTTCCGCAGAAGCCCGGTCATCTTGCCGCGCCCAAGCCGACCTCGATCCGGGTGCAAAAAGGATTCTTACCGATTCTTCACGCGATCACGCCTGTCTCGCCAAGCGGGTGCGCATCGACAGATACGAGCCTGCACCAACTCTACAGGACCGGAAACCAACTACTCTCATCCGCCGGCTCAAGCGACAGCCTCGGTTATCGTCCGGTTGCCCAGGGCGCGTTCCGCATTAAACTGCTGAAGTCCCTGCGCCGAAAATTAGGGTCCTTGTAGGCCAATACATCAGCCAAACCCGTGCCTTGAGTTGTTTCGGGCCGGTGCTTGAGGCTGTCATAGAGGGCCTGCAGGAAGCCTTCCGCGAATTCCGGCGCACGCGGGTAAGCCAATTCGACAGCGCTTCGCTGCTCCGCACTAAAGTCGTTAAAGCCGGCACCAACAAGGTCCATGTTAGCGGCTTCGGCCAGGAGTGCTGCGATCGGGTACAGATGCGGGGAAATCCCATTTGTGGTATGCAGCGCGATTGCCAGCCAGACCTTTTGGCGATCATCTTCCGATATACCTTCCCTCTGCAAAAATGCACGTGCGGCGTTCGCGCCGTCCACTTCATAGCGCAAGTGGCTTTCGCCATAGCCTGCAGTCAATCCGTAGTCATGGAACATCGCCGCTACGAAGAGCAGCTCCGGATCAAACATCAGGCCCTTGCGCTTTCCGGCCAAGGCAGCCCAACAGTAAACGCGCATGGAGTGCTGAAAGAGTAACTCGCCTTCACTATTGCGGATCAGCTGAACTGCGTCGCGAATGAACTTGGTATCGGGCAATGTAATCCCCGAAACGTCAATGAGCTTCGGAGGCTCCCCCGCTGCCGCGGGCATTGCGGTTTCGGCTTGGCTCCTCGGCACCGATGCGATTCCGACCATGATCGCAAAGGCGGCGCAGGTGAGAGTGGTACTAAGCTTCATGACGTGCTCCATCTGAAGTCGAATGAGGCATCTCTACGTTTGGACTAGGACTGCGCCCCTCAGCCGTTCGCAGAGCTTGCTATCAAGGCTTTAGCGATTATGCGCTCCAGGGGAGCGAGCTTTTGCGCAATCC
The DNA here is from genome assembly GCF_023073015.1 of Bradyrhizobium sp. 87. Classification (NCBI taxonomy): domain Bacteria; kingdom Pseudomonadati; phylum Pseudomonadota; class Alphaproteobacteria; order Hyphomicrobiales; family Nitrobacteraceae; genus Bradyrhizobium; species Bradyrhizobium sp. 87. The sequence goes on along the minus strand of NZ_JADPIQ010000149.1, from coordinate 128,247 downwards.
CTGCTACCAGTCCGTGCTTTCCTTCCAAGCTGGCCGCGGGATTTTAGGTGACATAGGTTTTCCCATGCTCCCCCTCTCGGACAAGTAGCCGCAGCGGAAGCTCTAGCGCGAAGTCCGGAGCGCTCAGCATCAGAGGAGTGCCGCTGCGCGGATCACCGTAGATGAGCACGCTTGTCGGCGGCATAACCATTTCGACAGACTGAGCTGCGTCGCGGTGATCGATAGTGGCGAAGATCCTGAAGCCCCTGGCTTCAAGGGTTGATCGCAAGCGAGCGAGCGTAACAGCAAATGGGTAACTACTTTCGAGTCTCACGGCTTTCTCTCTTCCAGAGCTTGCGACAGCTAACCAAGTAAGGGGCAGATAATGAAACAAGCTGCAAACAGTCTGAGCTATCCACAGCCAGAAGGAAGTGAAAGAACAGCAATCGATGCATGAGTATGCTGCATCTCCGCGATATAGCCTCCCATACCGATGCGAAGCCAGACGGCTGACCGGGATGGTTAAAAGCTGTCAGTTCGCCTAGTTCATCGCGAAAGCGGCGCGCTGATGACGATGAGAACGCGTGATCTTGTGCAGCTATACTCGTGGTGCAGCCAAGGTGAACGCCGCGCTGGGCCGCACATAGCCCATGGGTCCAATCTCTAAACTAAAACAAGAGAGCGGTCCCGATTGTGAAGCCCACTTCTAAAGAACGCAAACATTCGACGCGCAGGATCCCACTATTCATCCGACGGCCATTGAGCGTCCTTGCCGGCTCAGCGCGATTCCATAATTGCCCGCGCTATTGACTGCGGCGTCAATGCCCTCGCGAGCTTTCTCTGCAATGTCCGAATAAGACAGATACAGCGTCTCCTTCGCTACACATCACGTTCGGCCTACCCTCTTCCGGGCCGGTCAAACCTAGACGCTAGAGCTTCAGCCTCAGCTCTGTTCCCAAGCTCGTCTGTTCAGACCGGAAAACATGCGGTTACTTATCGTCGGGACGCTTTAATGGCCATCAATCCACTTCCAGGTCACTGGATCGTGCAACGGGTCGGCGCCGGCCGAAAGGTCGTTCGTCCAAGGTGCTGGAGAGAATTGTACCAAGTCAGTATCAGCGTGTTCCACCCAGCTGAATTGGGTTGCGAACTCGTCTAACTTGAAGCGCCTGCGCGTTTGCTGCGATCGACATCGCTGAGAGATGCCGTTGAACCTCGGTTAGTCGGCGCGCGACGTCACCTGCGACCGCACTCGAGTGACATCCCTAGCTTCAATGGCAGGAGAAGCAGATCCCCAGCTATTTCTCACGTAATTGAGAACCGCGGCGATCTGGTGATCGTCGAGCGGTCCACCGTACGATGGCATACCTGGAGCGGTCGGCTCGGCTTTGGTGCTTACGCTACGCGCACCCCGAAGCAATATCCGGATCACTGTGGTGGGGTCATCTGAGCGAGCTATCGCGGACGCGCCAAGCGAAGGAAAGAGATAGGCGACGCCTTTGCCTTCAATGCCGTGACAGGCGGAGCACTGGTCACGATAGATAGCTTTGCCCGCGGTCATCATGTCGCCATCGGCTGACGAGGGCGCCCTTCCCTCCGAACCTTTGCCTGGCAGCGATTTCAAGTAATTGGCTATCGCCATCGTGTCCGCATCCGTCATCTTGGATGTGGAGAGCTCGACGGCTTCTGCCATCGGCCCGGTCGCCGCAGAAAAGCGATTGTGTCCTGTCTTTAAGTAGAGCACGACGTCCTCCGCTGTCCAGCTGCCCAATCCTGTACGAGGGTCATTCGTAATATCTGGTGCCGACCAGCCCTGGAGATTCGCGCCCTGCAGGTACTTATCCTTCTGGTCGCCTCCCAGTATGGTCTTCGGTGTATGACAGGCGCCGCAATGCGCGGGCCCGTCAACAATGAACTTGCCGCGATTCCATTCTTCCGATTTCTCTGGGTCAGCCTCATATTCGGCGGCCGTGAAGTAGAGCTTGTTCCACACTGCCATCAGAGAGCGGACATTGAACGGAAACGGGAGCGTATTCGGATTGCGCGATTGACGGACTGGTTCGAGCGAGCCGAGATAGGCTCGAATGGCCAGAACGTCGTCGCTCGACATCCGACTATACGCATTGTAAGGCATGGCCGGATAAAGATGCATTCCCGTCCATCCGATGCCTCGTCTGAGCGCGTCATCAAACTGCTTGTCGCTCCACGCCCCGATGCCAGTCTCGAGGTCCGGTGTAATATTGGGCGATACAATGTTTCCAAATGGCGTTTCGATCGGGCGACCACCAGCGAATGGCTTGCCACCGGGGACCGTATGACAACCGCCGCAGTCCGATAGGGTCGAGAGGTAACGTCCTCGTTCGATCACAGTGAATTCTTGCTGGTCGGCCGAGCCGGCATATGCGTCGCAGACCACGATGGCTGAAAGAAGGATTGCCAGTCCGAAAGCTGGAGCGCGATGATCTCTATACATCGAGGAGCCTTCCAGGGCTCTTAAGGTACTGACTCCGGATCGCAGCGGCCGACCAGTAAGCAAGCGCCCCAACCGTGAGCGTGGGATTGTAGCCGGCGTTCTGCGGAAACGCGCTTGCGCCCATGACAAACAGGTTTGGCACGTCCCAGCTCTGCAAATACCGATTCAGAACGCTGGTCTTGGGGTTGGTGCCCATCACTGCGCCGCCGTTGAGGTGCGTCGTCTGATAGGCCGTGATATCATAGGGGCCTGTGCGATACTGGACCGCCAGCTTCTCTGCTCCCATAGTTTTGATGATTTCCGCAAACTTGTCGGTCAGAAATTTATTTTGCTTGATCTCATTTTCCTTGAGATTTATCGTAATCCGCATCAGTGGACGTCCGAAGCGGTCTTTATAGGTCGGATCAAGATCGAGGTAGATGTCGCGGTAGGCGTAGAAGCTTCCGTGCACGCCGGCGCCAGGCTTCACGGTGCTGAGATAATTGTCCTTGACTGCCTTCTTCCAATCGACTCCCCATTTGGGCGTCCCTGGCGGCACCAATGTACTCTCGATCGGACGGGCACCTGTCTGCACCTGCCCAACATAGCCACCTCCGACGAAGCCAAGCGGTCCATGATCGAAGTTATCGCCATTGAATTCGTCGATGCACATGCCGATTGACCCGGACCCGATGAACGGATTGAAATTGAACTTCTTGTTATCGAAAAACCCATTCACGGTTGACACCGTCTGGTGTGTGTAGTTACGCCCCACGACCCCCGTGTTCGTGACGGGGTCGTAGGGTTGGCCGATCTTGGAATGCAGAAGAAGCTGGACGTTAAACAAAGCATACGCAGATAGGATCACCAGATCCGCCGGTTGCTCCCACTCATCTCCGCTAGAGTCCACGAATGTAACGCCGGTCGCATGCTTGCCTGCACGGTCGAGGTTGATTCGAATTACCTCCGAATTGTCTCGCAGGCTGAAATTCGACTTCCGAATGAGATATGGCAGTATGGTGGTTTGTGGACTTGCTTTCGAATAGTTGCTGCAGCCAAACCACTCGCAAAACCCGCAATAAGTGCATGGTCCAAGCCGCATACCCAATGGATTTGTGTACGCCCGGGAAAGATTGCCGGAAGGCTGCGGAAATGGCTTATAGCCCAGCTCGCGGGCGGCTTTGCCGAATAACGTATGGCTGAAGGGCTGTTGCTGCGCCGGAGTCGGATAGGGACGTGACCGCGGCCCCTCGAACGGATTGCCGCCGTCCTGAATTTCGCCCCCCAGATTTCCTGCGGTGCCCGACGTGCCGCAAAGATACTCGAAGCGGTCGTAATGCGGCTCAAGATCGTCGTAAGTCACGCCCCAATCCTGGATAGTCATATCAGACGGCAGAAACGACTTACCATAGCGGTCAGTGAGGTGTGTCTTCAGCACGAAGTCGCTCGGCAAAAAGCGCCACATCTCGCCATTCCAATGGACGCCGCCGCCGCCGACACCGTTCGGCGGCATAAAAGCGCCCCAGCTCCGGATTGGAAGAGCAGTCTGGCTCATCCTGTTACGAAATGTGAATGTTAGCTGATCTGGGCGCAGGAACAGCTCGTGGCGAATGCGATAGCGAAGCTCGTCCTGCATGTAGGTTGGCGGAAAGTCTGTCGGGGCGTCACGCCAAGGACCGCGCTCGATGGCAATGACATCCAACCCCTCGTCAGTGAGCTCGTTCGCCATTATCGCCCCGGTCCAACCGAAACCGACAACGACGACGTCTTTTCTGGGAAGCCTTTTGACCATGCTACGACCTCGTCCACTCGGCGTTGCCGGTAATCCCCACTGGCGGGAGAGGAAAGCGCTCGTTGTGGCGATTGACCCAGTCGAGGTAATTGTAGCGGGCGCCAGGGTACCCAATCATTTTCCATCCAGCCATGTCTCGGTTTCCGCCATAGATTGGGTCTGCAAAGAACCCCATCTGTACGTCCTTGACTGTCTGTTCGAAGAACGACTTTCCATCGACGCCTTGAAGCTTCAGTTCGCCGGCTTCTATAGCTTCCAGGAACACGATCCGTTCGTCAGCAGGAAGATCGGCGAACGCTCTTCCGCCGTAACGTTCCTTGCAGACGCTATCAATCGCAGCCAGCCCGGCCCTGTAAGTTTCTGCTGGTCCGATGTCCGACTGATGGCCCTGATTTTTGGCGCCAGACAGAAACGGCGGCCGCTGATAAAGCCCCTCCTGCCTGCCGTAGGGTCCTGCCAACTGGCGGTCGATGAAGACAGCGCAGCCCGCATCCTTTCCACCCGGCGTCTGTAAGTCTGACGGAATGATGGTGTCGGCAAGTGCCTCCATTGCGCGGCCCTCGTCGCCGGTAAAGAATTCCCAGGGCCCCAATTTGAAAGGCCGCGGTGGAGCGCCAGCATTTGGGGCCCAGGGCAGTCGACCAGCTATTGTCGCAGCTCTGACACCGGTTACGGTGAACAGCAGAGTGGCTGCCCCCGCAAGAAGATCCCTGCGACGAACGTCTATCATGTATCGCCCCTTTTGTGCCGCTCAGTTGCGGGAACATTCAAACAGGAACCAGATTCGCTTTTCGGCCTCGTCGATCCAATTCTCTAGCGCGCTTGCGGACGCAACATCTTCGTGTCGCTCGCAGAGAGCATGAGCATGCAGCATAAATTCCCGGAGCCGGACGTTGTCAGCCCGCAACTCGCTCAGCATCGCACCTGGGGAGAGCTCCTGGACATCAGAGTCCTTAAGCCGCTGCCGGCGGGCGACTTCGCCCACCGACCGGATCGTCTGACCGCCGATTTTGCGGCATCGTTCAGCCACCGCATCGACCATCGCGAACACCTGGTCGGCTTGCTCGTCCAGCAGCAGGTGATAGTCCCGAAAGTGGGGCCCCGACATGTGCCAATGAAAGTTCTTGGTTTTCAGATACAACGCGAACACGTCTGCAACTAAGTTTGTCAGCGCACCGCTGATATCAACGACAACGTCCGACGGAAGGCTTTGCTCGACACCAATGACAGCAGAAGCACTTCTGGTTCCTAGTGCGGTGCCCATCTCAACTCCTCTTTGGTTGTTCACCTCGTCGCCGCGGTATGCGCCTTCATCGGCATAGTCGGAAGTGAAACTCCTTCACTGGCGAGATGACGTGATTGCAGTCAACTGCAGCGCCATATTTTTTCCGAGCTCTCGCCAAAAAGCCGCCCGTCGCGTCCAAGGCGCGACGGGCACGAGTCAGGGAGGAACGGCCAGCAACGCAGGTCGACCGCCTAGATGCAAGTGCACTGTATTCAGGACGCGAATGACCGAGGTCGAACTCAGTGGCGCATCGTCGTGAACCGCATTCTCTGCAGCGTCATTCGGCATTCAAGCTGGGACGGATAGCGGATCTCGGGGCAATCGTCCGCCCAACTGGGCCAGCTGGTCCGCCGGCATTTGAGAACTGAGACAGGGCGGCCGCGATCTCTTCTGTAAGCATCGGCCAGCGCACCACGTCTGAGATACCGGCAGCCAACAGTTTGTCGGCGTCTATGTCGGATGAAGACCTCGCTGCAACAATAATCGGTGTGGCAGGGAGCGCCTCGTGGAGGTCGTTGGCGACTTCAAGGGAGTAATCCAAAGAGCCAAGTTGCCCCACCACCACGAAGTCGAAGCGATCCGGGCACGCCTGGCATGCTCGTATTGCCGCCTCTGCCGTCAAAAACCCTACCGCTTCGTAGCCCAATGCGGCAAGCTTCTCCTCTTCTCCAAGCAACCGATCCTTGTCAGGCCCTATGACCATGACGACCTCCCCTTGGCCGGGGATGTGAGCCTTCACCCGCTCTTTAGCTGACGGACCGGCCGGCGTAGTGGAGACGCTGGCAGGCAACCAAACCTCAAACCTGCTTCCCTCACCCGGGAGGCTCTCAACATTGATCCCACCACCGTGTTCGCGGACGATCTCGCGTACTGTGGCAAGCCCGAGCCCATTGCCATCTGGCTTCGTTGTGAAGAACGGTTCAAATAGCCGATCGAGTACGGTCCCATCCATCCCCACTCCCGCGTCAACCACGGAAATCCTGACATAATCGCCGGACTCGATCTCATCGTGGCTGAGGAAACTCGCGCTCGCAATTTGGCGAAGTTCGGCATCGACTTGAATAGGGCCCGCGCCTGCCATTGCGCTCGCAGCGTTCCGGCAGAGATTCATGAGGACCTGCTGCAACTGAGCAGCCTCTCCATGGACAATCGCATCGCAAGCACTCGACGTCATCTTCAATTCAACTCCTGTGGCTAACGACAGTCGTAAAAGCGAGATCGTCTCCTCGATCAGATCAACAATGCTGACTGGCACCCGGCGGATCTCGCGGTATCGACCGAACACCAAGATTTGGCTGATCAGATCGCGCCCGCGTTCCGCGCTTCTCCGCATGCCACTGAGATGATGCGCCTTATCCGCTTGGCCCCCAATTAGCTCTTCCATCATCTCGGCATGTCCCAAAATGCCTCCAAGGATATTGTTGAAGTTATGGGCGATCCCGCTCGTAAAGGTTCCGATCTTTTCCATCCGACTCGCATGCTGCACGCGCCTGTGTAGACGGACACGCTCCTCCTCAACAGACCTGCGGTCGATCGCGTGGATAAATGTGTCCAGCAACATCCGCAGTAAGACGAGTTCTCCGGGTTTGAGAAGCGAGCCTTCTCGAGAAAGTACCTCAAGGCCTAGCGCGATCAGTCTCCCGTCGCGATCAATGCCGGTCGCGCACGTCCATCCACTGATGCCGAATGCCTCCAGAAGAGACTTGCTGCGCCCTGCAGGCAGACGGCTCACCTGTCGGACGCTGACCGCACGATCTTCACCGTCTCGCATTTGTGTTGCAAGTTCCGGAGCCGCTTCCGGCCAGCCAGGTGGAAAGGGCGCGTCCGTCCGTTGCCAGAGGTATGGATTCGCGCTCGATCCCGGCACCACGAGATAAGCCCGATGACAGCCGACATGACGTGCGAATTCCGCTATGGCGTGTTGGATCTGTGTGTCGATGACGTCTGGCTCCGCGTTTACAAACCGCATCGAAACGTCGGCGAGGAGGTGCTCCAAGCTGACTCGCCTGTGGAGGTCGTTCACAAGGGCTTTCAAACGCACTCCGAGCTGAACAAGGAATGCCAGCAACACCAATGACGTGATAGATAGCAGGACTCTGTAAGATCGCGCCTCATTCCTGGAAGAGAGTTGGCGCAGCTGGATCAGCCTGCGAAGGGTGTTCAGGTCAGCCTTTTGGGCCAATACCATCGCCTCCTTCAACAAGGTGTCCACCGAGGGTAGGAGCCTGTGCAGTAGACTTCCATGCGCCAGTAGCGGCTGAACTGCAACAGATTGTCCGGTTCGCTCCGCTTGGCGCTTGAGATCCTCGAGCCGCATCGCCGCTTGGGTAACAGCGTCAGGCGATGTGTCCAAAGAGAGGTGAAGAATTGCTGTCGCAGCAGCGCCGATCGCAACATCCAGCTCGCGCGACTCTGAACGGGTCGCAAACCTGGCAAAGAATGACAGCGAGTTACGAAGGACCGCGTTCTCGCGCTTGAACGATTCCACGAGTTGCTCCTCCCGATCAATCGATGTGCTTAAATGGCTTATCGCGTCCCCGGTCTGCCCATCGAATGACCCGATCTCCTGCAGGTGAGCGACTGAATGACGTAATGCATTTATCTCATTCACAAGCGGGTCGTAGTTTCGCAATAGACCGATACGCGTCGCAAGAAGATCGCGGTATAGGGTATCCTGAACGAGTCCGAGGTGATCGAGTTCGTCCAGCGCCCGATCGAACTGCTCCGCGTGAGGGTTGATTGCACGCCATGATAGCCAGGTGAGCAGCAGTAGAAGGCCGACAACGATAGTTACCGAGCGAGCGAAGCTCATGGCGCGCTGCTCGCGACTGGCCTGCCCCTGAAGTTCCCTGTTAAGGTCTTCAGGAACGCTACGACCGAGCCGACCTGATCGTCGGTCAATATGCGATCGAGTTGGGCGGCGGCCATTCGTTGGACGGCGTTCTCGAGGGTCGGTGCGCTGCCATCATGAAAATACGGACCGGTTACTTCCACATTGCGCAGACTAGGGACACGAACCTGCCTGGGCCCAGATAACACGAGGGGCACGAAGATCCCCTGGCGCGTAACCAAATTGGCTCCGACGGTGACCCCTTGATGGCACGAACTGCAGCCAAGCTCGTTGAACGTACGATAGCCCTGGATTTCGTCTGGGGTGAGAGCTGATGCGTCGCCCTGAAGCCATCGGTCGAAGCGGCTGCCAGGCGTAAGCAGCGACCCCTCAAACGTCGCAAGCGCATCTAGAACACTCTCGCTATTGATGGAGCTTCCATATGCCGCGCGGAATGCTTCGCTCAGGGCCCTATCTGCTCTCAGTTTCGAAACCGCTTCTTCGATAGTGCTGTGCATGCCCGAGGCGTCAGCTATCGACGCCGCGGCCTGCTCGGAAAGACTGCGTGTATTTCCCTCCCATGTAAGGCGATAGCTCAATGCGGCGTTGAACACAGTCGGTATGTCGAGATGCCTGGATCCTTCCAACTGCCTCTGATCGGGGTAAGCTCCATTCTTCGTAAGATCATGGCAGCTGGCGCAGGAAAGCCGTTCGTCGGCGGACAGTCGGGCGTCGCCAAACAGTCTCTCGCCCAAGGCCAATTTACGCGCGTCAGCTTGGGGAGGCGGTGGAATGGGCGTAATCGGACCAGCGTCCCGCCATACCTCCGGAGAAAAAGAACCTCCGCTTCGCGGCGTCTGAGCGATCTCAAGGTGGACCAGCAAAGCTGATAGCGCGACGACCGCAATCACGGGGATCAAGAGCATCTGCGGATTGCGCCAAATCACCATTTTCACGCGCCCCACCGCTTTGGGTAGGGGGCCTCTCTGCCCTCTCGAGGCATCCATTTGCTGGAGATGACTCTCGCGTAGATGTGCTCGGCGGAAGCAAAAACGACATTGACCAGCGCGGACAAGCAGATTGCGAGTAACAGGTAGGGACGAGGGCCCGCAGCGAAGCACCCATACCGACAAGAAAAATTTAACAATTGTACCGATAACTGGGCTCGACCTGCCTCCACACTCCAGGTTGACAATACTTTTGACCGTGATCGACGATGTGGCAGCCGTGAGATGGTCGGATTGGCCTTCGTCAGTTTCCGCAAGCCCTCTGCTGTCGAGCGACGAACAAACCTAAAATCTGCCCGCATATCTCTCTCCTACCATCCGGATGTACAGACTCTGCGAGTCCTGTGTTTTCCAAGGATTACCGCGCGCCAAAAGACGGCTACATCGGCAACAGGTCCCTTCGCAGAACTCAGTCTTTCGCGGCCTATTCACTTCCACTCCAGCTAGAGCCGCTCCACGGCCAAAGCAAAGACATACCCCACACCCCGCTCGGTCCGGATTATGGCGGGCGCGCTAGGGTCGACTTCGAGCTTGCGTCGCAGTCGAAGTACCTGCACATCTATACTCCGGTCGTAGATATCCTCGTGGACACGGGTTGCCTGCAGAAGGTATTCGCGAGAGAGCGGCCTCTGTGGTGCATCAAGGAACGCTGTTAGCAACGCGTACTCGCCCTTCGAGAGTGGAGTGTGTTCGCCGCAAGAGTTGGTCAGACGTCGAGTTCGCCGATCAAGGTGCCAGGCGCCAAAGCGCCAAAGGCCCTTCTCATCCCATTTAGCCGGGACCGCGTCTCGGCGCCTGAGAACTGCTCTGATTCGCGCGAGGAGTTCTCGCAGGCCAAACGGCTTTGTTAGATAGTCGTCGGCTCCCAGTTCCAGCCCCACCACTCGGTCGATCTCGTCCCGCCGATGACCAGTCACAATGATGACTGGCACATCAGATTGCGCTCGGATCTCGCGCAACAAGTCTAGACCATCCTCGTATCCAAGGCGAAGATCGAGAACGACGATATCCGGCCCGTGCCGCGCAAGGCTTCCGAGCACTTCCTGTCGTTGCGACGCCGAGGTTGTGCGGATGCCATTCTCTTCCAGATAGTTCGTGACCAGTTGCCGCATCGTCACGTCGTCTTCGACGACCATGCATGTCAGCGTCTGCCTGCGAGCGTCAAGTTGTTGCAATGGATTTCACGAATAGCTCGTCCCTGTCAGTCGGTCGCACCTTGGTCGGCCCGATCGTTGCTCCTGCCATCGGGGCCCGTCTGGATATCTGCCTACGATGAGAGCGGTTGAAAGGCCCCGCCCGCTCATGTCGCCTGCAACGATCTCGCCAGCCGAACACCTCCCTTCCAGTGGCAGATCAATCGCCCGACGGGCTCAGCAAAGCTCGCGTTGCTTCGGCTACATTGGTTTGGCGCATCAGACTTTCTCCGACCAGGAAGGTTGATATGCCTATCCGCGCAAGACGGGCGATATCATCTGCGGTGAAAATCCCGCTTTCGCCGACGATCAACCGATCCTTAGGGACGTGCGGGGCCAACTCCTCGCTGATCGCGAGCGAGGTTTCGAACGTGCGGAGGTTTCGGTGATTAATCCCAATCATCGGTGACTTTAGGCGCAAGGCTCTGTCGAGCTCGGCGCGATCATGTATTTCGATTAGCACATCCATGCCCAGCTGGAAGGCCGCCGCTTCGAGCTCCCTTGCGGCGCCATTGTCAAGGGCGGCCATTATCAGCAAAACGCAGTCCGCACCATGGGCGCGCGCCTCCACCACTTGATAGACATCAAACATGAAGTCCTTGCGAAGCACCGGCAGAGGGGTCGCCGCGCGAGCCAAGGCCATGAATTCCAGCTCGCCCTCAAAGGACGGCCTATCGGTCAAAACGGAGACGCAAGCGGCACCACCTGCTTCGTAGGCTTGAGCTAAAGCGAAGGGATCAAAATCCTCTCGGATGAGGCCTTTGGACGGAGACGCCTTCTTGATCTCCGCAATCAACGCATGTTCCCGTGCCGCGTGCTTCATACGAATGGCCGAGACAAAGCCTCTGGCGGGTACTGCAGATGTTGCACGCGCCAGCATCTCTGCGAATGGATGCGCGCGCTTGGCTTGCTCAATCTCTTCGCGCTTGTACGCTTCTATTCTCCTTAAGATATCAGGAATCATATCTGTCGGCCTTGGGTATGGGTGGATAAGCAGACGGTGGGTGAGCTGACCATCAACGACTTTTTGTGCGACGCGGCGCCTGCCTCGGAAATAGAGCAACCCGCTTTTCCCTGTCTTGCCAGCGGAGGATGGTCGAGCCGCCCAGGCCTTTGACAGACGCGTCTGCTAGCATTGGAGGCAGTATCGCACAGTGAATTCGATCATCTCACGATGCGGAAGCCCGAGATTGCGCAGTGTGCAATCATCCAGGCGAGCCAACGATCGCGTCGCATTTCTTACTACGACTTCGCTTGTCCAGTACGCTCTCAGATCCGTTATCAAGTTCGAGGCCAATGTGCCGTTGGAGCACTCGACCTCATCCCTTTCATTGTCCTGCGCCATCTTCGCGTGCATTGTCATAGCACCGAATCCTACTTGTCTACGCGGCCCGTCCGCGCCGTACCTAGAATTGATGATAAACCTGTATCGCTACGAGTGCGCTACTCTGCTCCAGATTCTGATTTCAATTGAAACCTCATTCCGCATTTTTGCCACGAAGAAATGTCCCGTGCGCCGATGATGCGGATGACTGATAGGCCCGCTGCTCGAGTGTCCCTACTTGCCACTCTCAGCGTCAGGCGCGGTGAGAGGTTGGTCGCCGGCCCTGACGACAAACACGGCCAAAAGGCTGGCGGGCTCGGAATCGCTTGCGTTTTCGCTCACCACATGGTGCGCTCCCGGCTCTTCATAGAAACTCTCGCCAGCCCGGTAAATTCGAGCAGGCTCGTCACCGACAGCGCTTCGGATCTCACCGGAGAGTACGTAAGCATAGATGAAGGCGGAGCTTGCATGGTGATGAGACCGAGACCTTGCAGCAGGCGGGTAATTCACGAGCACTGCGATCAATTCTCTGTCAGGCAAGTTAGGGAGCTGGCGACGGAAGATCGGCTTTACGCTCTCAGACGGACTATCGGACATCGCAGCTCCGACCGTTGCGTTGACCGCCGGTCCAGAAAGTGGCATTTGGGATGACTGCAAGGCTGCGATCTTGACGATCGAGCCGGTCATTTCGGCCGCCCTCTGAGGCAGGCAACAAGTAACGGGTACCGCATTATCTGCCTGGTCTTGCGTAGACGCCTTTGCGGGAGCCGAGACACATACGGTGATGGCGGCCGCTTTGGCAAAGCGCACAGCAATCGATCGAGATGATAGCATTCCGTGCTCCTGTGATGAATCCGCCATCGGCGCTATCGATTGTCTCGGCTTTCAGCATGGCGCAATACGAACGAAGGCTCACCGGTCCGGGGCTACATTCATGATTGTCCTTCTGGGCTTGCGTTCCCCGCACCCGACCGAAAGAAGATTTCAGGTTCTTCATTAGCCGGCATGTGCGTCTATGGAAGTGAAAGTCTCTCAGTAGTAGAATGAGCCAGACGCAGGTTAGGTAACTGCTGAGACCGTACTGCGTCGCGCTCGCCACCAGACCCGGATCTTCCGACTTTGTGACCTGATCTCTGTTCATGGCATGGCTGCGCAAATGCCATTTAACTTTCAAACAGGCGTGCTTTAGACACTGGCGGCTTCTTCCACATAAGCCGGAGAAGCGTCGGATGAATGACCTGTATGATTGGCTTTCGGGACAGCACCACGGATTGCAAACATTTCAGCTCTTCCGGCAGAAGCTCACAACACTCGCTGCTGATGAGCCGAACCACAAAGCCCTGTATACGCTGCTAAGCCTGCCGGCAGCACGCTACATCGAAGCCTTCGATGAAGAACCGGTTCCAATATCGGTTGCTGATCGCGCATATGACAATTTATTGCGACTTGTAGCCAGCCTCAACTTGGTCGCGTCTGCAGAGGACCAATTGAACGATCTCAATCGTATTGCTGCGACGGACCTTCTGGATCCATCGTCTAAGCGCGACTGTGATCCGGCTCCGCATCTCAGCTCACGAGGCGGAGTCGGCATAGACGGGCGGCACCGCTTGGCCTGACCGGCCTTGCATTGATGGTATCAAGCAAGGTGGCCGCATCCGATTGGAAGATGACCGACTTGCAAGAATTGGAGCCAAACATGGTAGACAACGCCGCGCGTCGTACGCCGCCGATGGAGATGAAAGCGTGGCGCGTGCACGCCTTCGGCTCGCCGGAAAATATGACTTTCGAAACCGTTCCCCGACCGAGCCCGGGCTCCGGCGATGTACTCTTGAAGGTGCATGCAGCAGGTGTAGGGCCTTGGGACTCATGGATACGATCCGGTCGGAGTGCTTTGCCCCAACCTCTCCCGCTGACATTGGGGTCTGACCTGGCTGGAGAAGTGCTTGAGCTGGGCTCAGGGCCCGTCAACCTGGCCGTCGGTGACGAGGTGTTCGGCGTAACCAACACGCAGTTTCTCGGTGCTTATGCCGAGTACGCGGTTGCATCCGTTTCGACGTTAGCTAAACGGCCGACGTCGCTTTCGCCTATTCAAGCAGCATCGGTCCCCGTCGTTGCGGTGACTGCTTGGCAGGCTCTTTTCGATTATGCGCGATTGAAATCTGGCCAGACGGTGCTCATTCATGGAGCCGCGGGAAGCGTCGGCAGCTACGCGGTGCAGTTAGCTCACCGAGCGGAAATCCGTGTCGTCGCAACAGCGGCAAGCGGCGATACCGAATACCTGCGCAGTCTTGGTACGGCTCAGGTCATTGACTATCGAAGGCAGCGCTTCGAAGACGAATTCCGGGAAATCGATGCAGTCGTTGACCTCGTCGGCGGGGAAACGCAACTACGTTCCTTCGAGGTCATCCGCAAAGGCGGAAAACTGATTTCGACAGTATCTCAGCCAAATCAACAATTGGCTGCGGATCGCAATGTGGTTGCGGAATTCTTTCTCGTGGGAGTAACGACTGAGAGGTTGAACCGAATTGCCGAGCTCATCGACCGCGGCGAGTTAAAGCCGGAAGTGGGCACGGTGCTTCCGCTGTCAGATGCGCGAAAGGCGCACATGATGCTCGATGGCCACATTTCGCACCCAAGAGGTAAAGTTGTGCTTCGGGTGGATTCGCGCGAATAGAGCAGCTTCCTTCGCGGCCACGCAACAACGCAACGGAGCTGCAGTGCGAGGTAGCAGTACCATGAGGACGCTTTTGCCGGGGCCGGGCGAAATCGAGACCAAAGCATCGGCCACAGCTCCGAGGGGTCATCCTAGTTTTTGATTTTATGATTGGCTCGCCGATGCCAAACACGTCCGAAAAGCGTGGTCTGGGCCGGTGGTCTCGCAGCTCACTCGTACACGACGGCCGCGTCCTATTCTAAGCTGAACGTAGCTCGCGAAGGTGAGCGGCGACTAAGGCTTCGATTGTGCTTGGGTTCGGTTGGGATTAATTAAATCCGCTCAGGGCAAGGTGGAAGCCTCGCCCATGACAGGAAATGCAGCCGTGGCGCTATCGTTTAATACTTTGGACCTGAACCTTCTGAAGGTGTTCGATGCTGTCATGCAGGAACGAAGCGTTCTGCGTGCAAGTCAGAAGCTCGCGCTGAGCCAATCCGCCGTTAGCCATTCATTGGCAAGACTGCGAGAGATGCTGGACGATGACCTATTTGTGAGAACGGCTGCCGGAATGCAGCCGACTTCCCGCGCACTGGCTATGGCATCTCAGGTACGCGAGGCACTACGCACCCTTGAGGCGGCTATCGAGTTACCCACGTTCAATCCAGCCGTATCGACCAAGCTGTTCACTCTCGCCGCAAACGACTTCACCACTCACGTGCTGGGCCCTCCTCTCTTGAAGCTGCTTCATCGTGAAGCGCCCTCGATTGATCTTGTCATCAAGCCGGTGACGCGAATTGATCTCGCCGAGCAACTCGATCTCGGTCGCATAGATGTCGCAATAGGCGTGTTCTCTTCTCCCCCGAGCCGTTTTCGGACCGCGCCGCTGTTCAAATACGACGACGTTCTGATTGTTGGCGGAAGCAACAAGCTCGAACACATCGATAAAGCCACACTCGAACAGCTGTCACTCGTTGTGGTCTCCTTTGGCGGAGAGCAAGAAGGCGCAGTTGAAGGGTTCATTTCCGAGCGCGGCCTGGCTCGGCGATCCGAAATGTACGATCGTGCAGCGCTTGAGAAGATGCTCGGCGAGAGCGACCAGCTGCCGCGAATGGCGATTACTCTGCCACATTTTCTCGCGTTGCCGGCCCTGATCGAAGGCAGCGATCTTGCAGCGATCGTGCCCCGTCCGCTGGCCAACGCGTTCGAGCGGACGTATGCAGTTGCAATCCACGAGTTACCCTACGCGACAAATTCGCTCGAGGTTCGGCTGCTCTGGCATGAACGTCTTGAGGACGACCCTTCTCATCAATGGTTGCACGAAATTCTTCGGCGATCAACGGCGCGCGTTTGTGATGCTGGATAGTACATCGTAAGGGATTCGTACGGGATAAGAACCGCCGCAAATGGCGGCGCGTCTAGACTGGTTCGGGCAACCGGCGGCGGATAGCAAGCACGTTAGCTTCAGCCACCTCATTCCAAATGCATCAATTCGAATATCCACCTGCAAGATCTTCACACGAGTCGGATCTTCAAAGCAGTCGGAGGGCAGTCTATCTACACCGACGGGAGAGCTCCGGCCTGATCAGACGGACGCCTTCGGGCAAGTGATCCATATACCAACGAAAAGCTAAGAGGTGTTCGGCATGGCCGACGAGATTTCCGGGATCAAGATCCCCGATAGCAAGATCGCACGCGAGGCCGCCGAGCTGGTGAAGCAGCACGAGAGTGAAATGTTGTTCAATCACTCGGTGCGAGTATTTGTGTTTGGGGCAATGAGAGGAGTGCGCCAGAACGTGAAGTTTGACTCCGAACTGCTCTACGTAGCGGCGCTCTTTCACGACCTTGGACTAGTCGACCCGTATCATACTCAGACGAATCGATTTGAAGTCGATGGTGCAGACGCGGCTCGCGATTTCCTTAGAAGCCATGGCATACCTGACCCACAAGTCAATCTGGTCTGGGAAGCTATCGCTTTGCACACCACTCCAGGTATCCCGCAATTCATGCGACCAGAAATCGCTCTCACCAATGCCGGGGTCTTGGTGGACGTCGTTGGGATTGGATACGACGAGTACACCCCAGAGCAACGCGACAAAGTCATAACCGCTTTGCCGCGCGGCGATTTCAAGAACGAATTTGTGAAGGTTCAGACGTGCTCGGCACTGAAGAAGCCTCAGACGACGTTTGGAACGGTAAATTTCGATTACATCGAGTATCACGACCCTTCATTTCGCAAGCCAAACGCGTGTACGCGGATTCATGGTGCGCCTTGGCCGAGCTAGGCGCTTCAGGTTCGTACTGGGCGGGGGCGGACCGCTTCGCCTCAAACGAATGAGTTGAAAAGATTGCGGAGCCGTGGCCCGCGAACAATATGCTTGGCCACGACCTGCGGCTCCAGGACGCGTCATCTCAATCTCCTCGGCTTTCGGCAGCCTCTCAACATAATTCCTTCAAGGGACATCTAAGTGTCTCACAGTAGACTTCTTTGGCTAACGCTCGGCGCCTTTTCCATCGGCACTGAGGGCTTCATGATCGCGGGATTGCTGCCCGATCTCGCACGGGACTTGAACGTCGGTCTCCCGGCTGCAGGACATCTCGTCACGGTGTTCTCGTGCGCTTACGCACTGGGCGCCCCGGTCATTGCAGTGCTGACCGCCTCGCTCGAGCGACGAAGTCTTCTCGCCGCTGCGATGCTATGTTTTGGCCTCGCAAATGTGTTCGCCGCAATGACCCCGGACTACACCGGTCTGCTGTTGGCACGCCTATTACTGGCATTCTCAGCAGCTGGCTTCATGCCTGCAGCCAGCGGATATGCCGCTGCCGTTGGAGGCAGCGAGCGACGGGGCCGCGCCCTCTCTGTCGTCACAAACGGGCTCACCCTGGCAATCATCGCTGGCGTCCCGCTGGGCGTGCTGATCGGCGCAAGATTTGGGTGGCGCGCCACCTTCGCAAGCGTGGCCGGGCTGGCAGTCGTTTCCCTGGTCGGGATCTTAACCCGAATGCCGCGCCAGCAGCCCGGCATCATCTCGACGCTTGCCGAACGCTTCGCGCTCGCCAAGCGACCCGATATGTTGGCGGTGTTGGCGACGAGCGTCTTGACGGTGGCGAGCACCTTTACGATGTACACCTATCTTAGCGTCTTTCTGGTAGAGACAGCGGGTATTAGCTCTGCCGGCCTTATCGTGGTATTCTTGGCATTCGGAGTTGCCAGTGCGATCGGTGCATGGCTTGGCGGCGCCAGCACTGACAGGTGGGGGGCAGGCTTTACAGTTTTGATTGGATGCAGCCTGACACTGTTCGCCTACGCCGTACTCTCGCTCGCTCCCGGGCTCCCGTCGAGTAAAGCCATCTTCGTACTTCTGCCCGCCGTGCTTGTTTGGGGGGCGGCCAGCTGGGGGACGATGACCGCACAACAAGCTAGGCTAGTGGCTCTCGCGCCGACGTTGGCATCCGTCAGTCTGTCACTAAACTCATCGGCCATCTATTTGGGCAGCGCTACAGGAGCAGCAGTTGGGGCGATGGTTGTCGCTGACGGAGCCGTTGTGTACCTCGGCCGGGTCGCAGCGCTCTTCAGTGTGGCCGCCCTCTTGACAGTGCTGGTCGTCCGTCAAATCTCTCAGAGACAGCGAGTAGCATCCTGACGCCAGCACCGCATTTCTCAGAAGGTACGAAGCACTGAACCGTGGCAGCTCCGGTCAGTCTGACAAATTTCATGCATTCTGCCGTGGAGAGTAGCCCAACCTTGATCGAGCTGCCACCAAAGCGAACATGGGAGTGACTAGCGGCATTTAGCGAGTTCGGCGCCCTTGCACTCGCGATCTTCGAAATCGGCAAGGCGCTTGAACGAGGCGATGGAATCCAACCCGACGGCTTCGGATGAACCATCGATACGTATCGACGATCGATGGATCGATCCTTGCAACCCGCTGTGCTGAATAATAGCGTTAGAGCCCTTCCGACTCGAGTGAAGAAGCCGATCATTCGCTCCGAGCAGGGTGGGGCTGGCACTCTTCGCCGGTATTCCAACTCTCGAACCAGAACGGAGGCACTTGCCAAAAGTTCGTGTTGATCTGTGTGCAGCAGAAATCGATACTCGGACCTGATGGAGCCCCGGTCACTTGAACATTGTCTTGTGCCGCTCCAGCCCCGTTCGTCAATCGCACTTCCTCTGACTCGGTATTCCGAGAATAGCCCTTGCCAGGGCTTTACGATCGATGTTCCCGAAAGGGTCGCGGGGCACAGCGTCAACGGCGGTCAGTAAGTCGGGAAGTTTGTGTTCAGGGAGACGCCCCCTGGCCGCCGCCAGGATCTCATCGATTATGGCATCGTCACCTTCGTGTTCTAGCTCGACAACCGCCGCCACACGTTGCCCTAACACCGGATCCGGCGCACCAAACGCCGCCGCATCCTTCACCATTGGATGCGTGAGCAAAGCGCTTTCGACCTCCGCCGGTGAGATGTCGAGGCCAGCACGAACGATTACATCCGCATTACGGTTTGCGAGACGTGCCACACTTCTAACTTCTATCAAAAGCGCCATTTCAGTTTCCCATGCTCCAGAACTCTGCTTCTCGCAGACCGATCGAAATAATTGCTCTCAATGTAGATCCACCTCCTTTTGAGACCGAGTGACCTTCCTGCAGCTTCCTTATTCAAGAACTGCAGTTCAGCGGAGTCTCCAGATCACGAATATCGGGAGCTTGTACATTTTTGATCCAAGCCAAATGCTCGCGGGCAGCATGGCCATCAGTCGCGGCTCGCGCAGATTCCTGCAACGATCCAGGCATGACGAGCACAGCCTGTAACGATGCTCCATCGTGTGTAGGACAAATTTCCGGATCGCTACGTGAACATGCATGATGATGACGAACGTAGCGCGATCGCCGCGATCCGACACCGAACTGCAATGGGGCGGATGAAATCTCTCATTGCAGTCGGTCGGCTGCAGTCATACCCGAGTAGCCGCTCCTCTTGGGCGGCGGGAGAAGCAGGATCAATGAAAATCGTCATCGCCACAACGCCAGCGCCGGGGCATGTCAATCCGATGCTTGGGCTCGCGCGAATTCTCTTGGCCGAGGGCCACGAAGTGCTTGCATTCACTGGACGCGCGTTTCAAGAGCGTGTCGAGGCGATCGGAGCGACGTTCCGCCCGATTCCTGCCAGCGCAGATCAAGACGTTGTCGATCCGTTTTCGAAATATCCTGAATTCAAGACGCTGCCTCCTGGGTTGGAGCTGCTTCGCGTCATTCTCGAACGATTGTTCGTCGACCACATTCCTGCGCAGCACCGAGCATTAGAGCAGGTGCTAAGGGATGTTCCGGCCGACGTTGTCGTTGGGGACGACTGCTTCCTCGGGCTGTTGCCGACGCTCCTTAAGCCTCGATCAACTCGACCGCCCGTCCTGTGCTTTGGCACCTCCATACTGCATTTGCCGCGCGAGGACGGAGCGCCCGACTTTCTCGGCTTGCCACCCGCAGCCAGCCCGACCCAACATGCCGCAATCATTCAGGAACACGACAGGATCGTCCATCAACCGCTTGCGCACCGCTTGAATGGATGTCTGGAACGTCTGGGCCTGGGTTCGCTTGCAAGTCCGCCATTTGAAGCGATGGTGAGGCTCGCCGACGTCTACTGGCAGCTAACGGTGCCAAGTTTTGAATTACCTCGGACGCTACCGAGTTCCGTCAAGTACATTGGCACTCTGCCCATCATACCAAACCAGGCACCGCTTCCGCCATGGGCGGCAGACTTGGACGGTAAGCGCAAGGTGGTGCTCGTCACTCAAGGAACGGTCGCAAATCACGATTTCAACCTCCTGATCGTGCCGACCCTAGCTGCGCTGGCCGACGAGCCAGACCTCCTCGTTGTTGTCACGGCTGGTGGACGGCCAGTGGAGGCTATCCCCGGTCCGATCCCAGCCAATGCGCGCCTGGCCAGCTATCTACCATTCGAGTGGATCCTGCCCAGGACGGACGTTTTCGTCACGAACGGCGGCTATGGCAGCGTCAACCAGGCCATGAGCTTTGGCATTCCATTGGTGTGCGCCGGGCTGACTGAAGACAAGGCCGATGTGAATATGCGCGTGGGGTGGTCCGAGGTCGGGATTGATCTCAAGACAAACACGCCGGCACCTGAGGCCCTGCGCGCAGCCGTGCGCGCTGTTCTTGATACCGATAGGTATCGCCGAGGCGCCTTGCTGATGTCTGAAGAGTTCCGCATGACCAACGCCCCAGACGAGATCGTACGCGATATCAGCCGGTTTTCCAGGGAAGTGGCTGACGGACCAGACGCGGCAGCGATTTTGGCGCAGCAGCAATCGACGCTGCCGACCTCATTGCAAGCAGCGCGGGATGCATGATCGTTGGCCCGCGCGGTTCGAGCAGTTCGTAACCGAGCGGGCCGCCGGCTAGGGTACCGTCGGGCCTACTCCACTGTGTGACGTATCGGCCGCCGATTACCCTTTGGTATGAGGCTGCGCGCGGATGCAGCAAGCGCATCTCGCGACTGAAATGGTTTCACTTCCGCTCGAGTTCGAAACCACACACCATCTTGACGATCGCTATTTCCGCGCTTTGCGAACGGTTGCACGGATAGCGTGATCATCGATGCTGGACCCAAGTCCACGACGATGATGTTGCTCATGTCGCACCACTGGAAACACCGCTCATGGACCCACTCTCGCGTCGTCAAATGCTTGCCGCGACCGCTGCCGGCAGCCTGCTAACAACAACTGCGCTCGCACAGGCGCAGTCTGGCGGGGCGATCCCGCAGCCACAACGACCGGGTCGAGGCGGATCGGATCCTGGGCCGCGCAATCTGGCGCGGGATCAGCAGAACCCTGACATCCTTGTGCCACCTTCGACGGATCACGGCTCCCTGCCCAACCTGCGCTTCTCATTCTCCGATGCTCATATGCGCCTGGAGACCGGTGGCTGGACACGCCAAGTGACGCGGCGTGAGCTGGGCATCGCAACCGCACTTGCAGGTGTTAACATGCGCTTGAATGCCGGCGGGGTGCGCGAGCTGCATTGGCATAAAGCTTCCGAGTGGGCCTACATGCTCAATGGAACTGCCCGGATCACCGCAGTCGATCCCGACGGCCGCTATTTTGTCGATGACGTCGGTGTTGGTGATCTTTGGTTTTTCCCTTCCGGGACGCCGCACTCGATCCAAGGACTCGGACCGGACGGCTGCGAGTTTCTTTTGGTATTCGATGACGGCGATTTCGATGAAGACAACACGTTCATGATCAATGACTGGTTCAAGCATATACCGAACGAAGTACTTGGTAAGAATTTCGGAGTGTCAGCTTCGGTGTTCGGTCACACCCCTGAGGAAAGTGACCGCTATATTTTTCCGGCACCTTTGCCGGGCCCACTAAGCTCCGAGAGCATCCGCGGCGCAAACCCGGTAGAGACAAGCTATACATGGCGACTGATGGCGCAGGAGCCCACCCGAACGAAGGGTGGCACGGTACGCGTCAACGATTCTCGCCTTTTTCCGATCAACACTACGACCGCCGCGGCACTCATAGAAGTGAATCCAGGTGCAATGCGGGAGCTCCACTGGCATCCTAATGGCGACGAATGGCTCTACGTCATCGAAGGTCAGGCGCGCATGGGCGTATTCGCCGGCCAGGGGCAGGCCCGCACCTTCGATCTTATGGCGGGCGACGTCGGTTACGTTCCGGCCGCAATGGGTCACTATCTCGAGAATACAGGATCCGGTCCATTTCGCTTTCTTGAAACATTCAAGAGCCGCTACTTCGTTGATGTTTCTTTGGACACTTGGATGGCATCGACCCCTCCAGAGCTCGTTGATGCGCATCTTAACCTGCCGAAAGAGGTGATGGATGGGCTGCGGAAGACGAAGGCTCTAGTAGTACCTGAATAGTGTCTTCTGGACGTACCCCGGATCGCATGTCGCCGGTTTAAGGTCGATCACTGCGCTGTCGCTCGAGCAGAGTGCCGGGTTGCGACGAGCACAATGGCTTCTAGCAAACCGTTCAGAGTCGAGGTTTCCGTGCATTTACGAAAGAACACCGCCGAAAGCAGCTTATCCCGGGTGAGGTCGACTGGCACGTCAGCTATCATCTCCCAGCGAGCACGGAGCGACAGTAATGAATGAGAAAACTGGGAAGACCTTACTCAGACGCGATCTGCTTCGCTTAGGCATCGTCGGAGTTAGCTCAGTAATGATCGGATCGCAGGTGCCGGCACCCGCATCAGCAAGGTCCCTGGATCTCAAAGACAAACGCAGGGCTCGCTATCGAGCGAATTCCCCAGAGGTTCGCAACTTCTATCGTGTTAACAGCTATCCTGCTCGATGAGGGGCCGCTCTTGTGTTGATGAAAGCAGCAGAAGGACGTTCTGGCAAACAGCTTGAACACGGTGAGACGTCACTGTCCCGCTCAGAGTTGGAGCGTCGGGCTTTTCTAAGAGGCGCAGGTGTAGCCGTCGGAGCATTGGCCACGCTTGGCACGCTACCGCTAACGAATATCCGCAAGGCACAGGCAGGCACGCCTCCGGCACCGGGCGCGCCTGTTACGACCCGCAAGAATATCTGCACGCACTGCTCCGTTGGATGCTCGGTGATCGCAAAGGTCTCGAACGGGGTCTGGATCGGACAAGAGCCTGATTACGATAGCCCGATCAACCGCGGCTCTCATTGCTGCAAGGGAGCCGCAGTCCGCGATGATGTCTTGAGCCAGCGCCGCTTGCGCTATCCTGTCAAGCTCGTGGATGGTCAGTGGACCCGCATCTCCTGGCAAACGGCAATCAGCGAAATTGGGGACAAGTTACTCGACATCCGAGAGCGGTCGGGACCCGATTCGGTCTACTGGCTTGGGTCGGCCAAATTCACCAACGAAGCCGCTTATCTCAACCGCAAGCTGGCGGCGTTCTGGGGAACGAACAATTCGGACCATCAGGCGCGCATCTGTCACTCTACCACCGTCACGGGCGTAGCCAATACCTGGGGCTATGGCGCGATGACAAACAGTTACAACGACATCCGCAACTCAAAGACGATTTTGGTCATGGGCGGCAATCCCGCCGAGGCTCATCCCGTCTCTCTGCAACATATATTGGAGGGCAAGGAGCTCAACCGCGCCAACATGATCGTAGTAGACCCCCGCATGACGCGGACAGCCGCTCATGCGACCGAATATGTAAGGGTCCGGCCCGGCACCCACATCCCCACAATCTACGGCATGCTGTGGCACATCTTCCAGAACGGTTGGGAGGACTCAGAATTTCTTGCTCAGCGTGTACACGGCGTCGACGAAATCCGTCAGGAAGCGAAGAAGTGGCCGCCGAAAGAGGTTGAACGTGTCACCGGCCTTCCCGAGGCGCAAGTCAAGCATATCGCCGAGCTGTTTGCCAAGCAGAAGCCTGCAACCTTGATCTGGGCAATGGGGCAGACACAGTTCACAACCGGCACTGCTAACGTGCGCGCAAGCTGTCTTCTGCTGCTCGCCACCGGGAATGTCGGTCAGCCGGGCGCCGGTGCGAACATCTTCCGTGGCCATACCAACGTGCAGGGCGCGACCGATCTCGGCCTCGATGTCACATCGCTCCCGCTCTATTACGGGCTCTCTGATGAGGCTTGGCAGCATTGGTGCCGTGTGTGGGATGTCGACTATGAATGGATGTCATCTCGTTTTCCGAGCAAGACGTTGATGGAAACGCCTGGAATTCCAAGCACGCGCTGGTTCGACGCCACCTTGTTGCCCAAAGATCAGGTCGATCAACCGAACCCGGTCCAGGCCATGTTCATCATGGGCCATGGCGTCAACACGATCACCCGGATGCCGGAGGCGATACGCGGGATCGAGAAGCTGGACCTTTTGGTGGTATGCGATCCGTATCCGACCGCCTGGTCAGTGCTATCCAAGCGCAAGAACGGCATCTATCTCCTGCCGACGTGCACCAGCTTCGAGATGGAGGGCTCACGGACCGCCTCAAATCGCTCATTGCAATGGGGTGAGAAGATCGTTGATCCGGTTTTTGAGTCAAAGAACGATTACGACATCATGTATATGTTAGCCGTCAAGTTTGGCTTTGCTGACTTGATGTTCAAGAACATCAAGGTCGATAACGGATCTGTGTCGGCTGAGGATATCCTTCGCGAGATCAACCGGGGCGGTTGGTCGACCGGCTATTGCGGTCAATCTCCGGAGCGGCTCAAAGCTCATATGAAGAATCAGGCCAAGTTCGATTTGGTCACGATGCGAGCACCGAAGGATGATCCTGAGGTCGGAGGCGACTATTACGGTCTCCCGTGGCCGTGTTGGGGAACTCCGGACTTCAAACATCCGGGAACGCCCATCCTCTACAACACCAATCTTCCCGTCAAAGAGGGTGGTGGCACCTTTCGAGCCAGATTCGGAGTGGAGCGGATCGTCAAGCGCAAGGTGCTGGAGAATGGGCAAGAGGTCGAGCGCGAGGACCACGACAACCTTCTTGCCGAGGGCTCCTACTCCACTGGTTCGGAGATCAAGGATGGCTATCCGGAGTTCACGCTGGGCGTGTTGAAGAAGCTTGGCTGGGACAAGGATCTAACGCCGCAGGAACTGCAAACGATACTGCGCGTCAATCCCACCAGACCGGATGCGGTGTCATGGTCGACGGACCTCTCTGGTGGCATTCAGCGGGTGGCTATCGAACACGGGTGCTCGCCCTACGGCAACGCCAAGGCTCGCATGATTGCCTGGAACCTTCCCGATCCAATTCCTGTGCACCGCGAACCGATCTACACTCCTCGGCCGGACCTCGTCGCCGACTATCCGACATTGCCCGACGCCAAGCAGTTTCGCGTGCCAAATATTGGCTTCTCCGTACAGAGAGCAGTCGTCGATCGCGGCATCCCACTGCAGTTTCCGCTAATTCTTAGTTCGGGCCGGCTGGTCGAATACGAAGGAGGCGGCGAGGAAACCCGCTCCAACAAATGGCTTGCCGAATTGAAGCAGCACATGTTCGTTGAAATAAACACCGCAGATGCGGCCGAACGCGGCATCAAAGACGGCGGCTGGGTGTGGGTAACCGGCCCGGAAAGCGGCTCGCGGGCCAAAATGAAAGCGCTCGTGACCGAACGGGTCGGCAAGGGCGTTGCTTGGATGCCGTATCATTTCGCAGGCTGGTTCGAAGGCGCCGATCTAAGAGCAAAGTATCCGAGCGGTAGCGACCCAATCGTGCTGGGGGAGAGCGTGAACACGCTGACGACCTATGGCTATGACCCCGCTACCGGTATGCAGGAGCCGAAGGCTACGCTCTGTCAGATCAAGGCTGCTTGAAAGGAACGCGCGATGTCACGAATGAAATTTCTGTGTGACGCGGAACGATGCATCGACTGCAATGCCTGCGTTACAGCTTGCAAGAACGAGAATGAAGTGCCCTGGGGCATCAATCGTCGCCGCGTTGTCACCATCAATGATGGCAAGCCCGGCGAGCGGTCCGTCTCGATGGCGTGCATGCATTGCACCGACCCGCCCTGCGCGGCGGTTTGCCCAGTCCAATGCATCTACCCGACTGAAGATGGCATCGTTCTCCACAACAAGGATCTGTGCATCGGCTGTGGCTATTGCTTTTATGCCTGTCCGTTTGGCGCGCCGCAGTACCCGCAAGTCGGAAATTTTGGAACGCGCGGAAAGATGGACAAATGCACTTATTGTGCCGGTGGCGGGGGAGCTGAGGAGCCCGGCAGCGCCGCGGAATACGCAAAGTACGGGTCGAACCGTTTTGCCGAAGGCAAATTGCCACTGTGCGCCGAGATGTGCTCGACAAAATCTCTACTGGCTGGAGATGGAGACATCATCGCACAATTGTATGGAGAACGGGTCCGCACCCGCGGATACGGGTCAGGAGCATGGGGCTGGGAGACCGCCTATCACGAGGACGCCAAACCCTGAGCAGCCAGCGCAATTGGCCGCCGTTACGTAAGTCTCAATAGGACGATCGGCACAGGTTTGCATCATGTTTGTTCACGTCCGCAATAGCTTATTGATCTTGGCGCTATTGGTGCTTGGCGTCGGTGGAGCGCCCAGCTTCGC
Organism: Bradyrhizobium sp. 87; assembly: GCF_023073015.1. NCBI lineage: Bacteria > Pseudomonadati > Pseudomonadota > Alphaproteobacteria > Hyphomicrobiales > Nitrobacteraceae > Bradyrhizobium > Bradyrhizobium sp. 87. The sequence continues at coordinate 101,683 of NZ_JADPIQ010000149.1, read as the reverse complement.
ACAAAGGTTCGGTCCAGACGGTGCTCCAAACCCCGACGCCAGCGTCGTGAACCAGCGCACGCTGCTCGAGCAGGCGCCCCGTGTCGAGGGCCGCATCGACATTCCGGACGTCAAGGCGAGCGTCCTCATTCAGCCAGCAGGACGAACCTGGGACTATTTCCATGAAGTCCTTTTGCATTGGGGCGGCGCCATCATGCTCCTCGGAACGCTGGCACTGTTGATCGTAGCTTACCTGGTAATCGGACCACTTCGGATTTCAGCAGGGCGCTCAGGCCAGAAAATCATACGTTTCATCGCATTCGAGCGTTTCTCGCACTGGTTGACGGCGGCCTCCTTCGTGGTCCTTGCTCTGACCGGCTTGAACATCACCTTCGGCAAGACCGTACTGCTGCCAATAGTCGGTCCTGAGACGTTTTCCCTGATCTCCCAAATTGCGAAATACCTCCATAACTTTGTCAGTTTCGCTTTCATGACGGGCGTGGTCCTAATCGCGGTGATCTTTTTTCGGCACAATCTGCCGCAGCGGGTCGACGTCGAATGGATCAGGCAGGGTGGTGGATTCATTAGGTCCAAGCATGCACCGGCCGGACGATTCAATCCCGGTGAAAAGATGGTCTACTGGTTGTCGGTTGCCGCTGGCCTCCTTATTTCGGCGTCCGGAGTTGTACTCTTGTTTCCTTTTTACGGCACCACCATTGCCGATATGCAAATCGCCCACGTGGTCCACGCAGCCATCGCAATGTTGTTTGTGGCTCTCATTCTGGCCCACATCTATATCGGCACGGTAGGGATGGAGGGCGCATTTGAAGCCATGGGTACCGGGAAGGTCGATCTCAACTGGGCGCGCGAGCATCATGATCGCTGGTTAGCCGAACGCCTCAAGGAAGAGCAGCATTCTGCCGCGACACCAGCCGAGTGATGCGATGGATCACACGCCCGTCAAACTACCATTACCGACTCGCGATGCGGCTCTCGCTGGAGGCAATCGACTTGATCCCACCAGGCAAGTTCTGATTTGTTCGTGTGAACACACGATGCCGCTTGATGTTGATGTTATCCGCCGCGGCTGCCCTCAGCCCATGACAGCGGCCAATCAGCTGTGCGGCGCCGATATCGATCGTTTCAGACAAATCGCTTCCGAAGACGGCCCGCTGACGGTCGGCTGCACACTGAAAGCAGCGCTATTCTCCGACGTCGCTGCGGACGTCGGTCGGAAGACTCCCATACAATTCGCGGACATCCGGGAAACTGCCGGGTGGTCCAGCGAAGCCAATCGGGCCGGCCCTAAGATGGCCGCATTGCTGGCTGCGGCGGCAGAGCCAGCGCCGGCAGCGACTTGGGTTGAACTGGAAAGTCGCGGCGTCATTCTCATCTATGGTTGCGACGAGAAGGCGATCGAGGCCGGCAATCTGCTGAAAAATCACCTAGATGTCACGGTACTGATCTCGTCACCAGCCGCCATCACTACGCCGTACAGTGCGGTCTTTCCGATAGCAAAGGGCCAGGTGACGAGTGCTACCGGACATTTCGGCGCGTTCGAACTAACGGTCGACGATTTCGCGGAGGCGGCGCCCTGGTCGCGCGGGACTCTGACATTCGGACCATCTCGGAATGGCGCCCGTTCAGCCTGCGACATTATTCTTGATCTGACAGGCGGGCGACCGTTGTTTGGGGAGTCTGGTCTCCGCGATGGCTACTTGCACCATGATCCCGGTAGCCCAGCATCGATTCTGCAAGCCGTGATGAAGGCGCGCGACCTTACCGGAACCTTCCAGAAGCCTCGCTACGTCAATTTCGAACCCAAGCTATGCGCTCATTCCCGTTCGCAGCGCACTGGCTGCACCCGATGTCTCGACCTCTGTCCGGCGGGGGCAATCACGCCTTCCGGAGATCACGTAGAGATCGACGCAAACATTTGTGCTGGCTGTGGCCAATGCGCCGCTGCCTGTCCCACCGGCGCGGTATCCTATGCGCTTCCGTCAGAGGAAGCGCTAATGTCTCGAATGCGCGCGATGATGATGGCCTACCGAGCAGCCGGTGGTGAGCGCGCCATCTTGCTCGTGCACGATGCGGCCCATGGAGCACCGCTCATCGAGGCACTATCGCGCTACGGTGATGGGTTGCCGGCCAACGTGCTGCCGTTCGCAGTGAACGAGACAACGCAAATCGGTCTCGAGACGATCGCGGCGGCCTTTGCCTACGGTGCATCGACGTTGCGGCTTCTGCTCCGGGCAAAACCGCGTCATGACGTCTCCGGATTGGCGCAAACAATGATACTTGCAGATTCAATCCTCGCTGGACTTGGCTTCGGCCCGGAACGGATCGCGACCATTGAAGCGGATGATCCCGATCTCCTGCTACAAACTCTTCGCGCAATTCCGCCTCTCGCGCCGTCGGCGCAGCCGGCGAGCTTTCGGGCAGTCGGGAAGAAGCGGGACGTGCTCCGCTTTTCGCTTGGCGAGTTACACCGTTCGGCTCCCACTCCGGTCGGGATCGTCCCGCTCCCTCCCGGGTCCCCGGTGGGCGCTGTCGAAATCGATACGGCAGGTTGCACCCTGTGCCTCTCCTGTGTCTCCGCCTGCCCCACGAGTGCTTTGCGCGACGATCCTGAAAGGCCTGTATTGCGGTTTGTCGAGGATGCCTGCGTACAATGCGGCTTGTGCCAAGCCACTTGCCCGGAGCACGTCATCAAACTGGTACCGCGCATCAATTTCGAGACCGCCAGGACGCCTTCCCAGATCCTTAAAGAAGAAGAGCCGTATTGCTGCATTCGCTGCAGCAAAGCGTTCGGAGTCAAAAGCAGTATCGACCGTATAATCGCCAAGCTGGATGGCAAGCATTGGATGTACGCAGGCTCGTCCCGTAGGCTTGACGTGATCAGAATGTGCGGAGATTGTCGTGTAGCATTCCTGGCTGAAGAGATCATCGAGCCGTTCGGTGCGGGCCCGCCTACCGTTCGTACGACGGATGATTACTTCCGCAATCCAACTCAGCAGTCCCTGATTGATGGGGACCGGAGCGGGGGTGAGAAATGATATCAACCGCGTTGGCACACATCCCGATTGGCGTTGTGGTCGAGCGACGCAAAGCAAGGAGCGCTTGGGCCGATACCTTGTGGCGCCCCGTGTTAGTGTTCGGAGGAAGGCCCGCGGCTAATGCCTGGACCTGGCTCGGCGGTTGCGAGGACCAGTCGTTGTTCTATGCAGGCGAGGCGATCATCGAATTGCACCGCACCGAAGCGAACAATTATCGCGACAATCTACTTTCAGGCAGGCCGAGCGTGTGGGTGAATATGCGCCCGAGCGCCTCCGAACCGCCGTACGAACTACGGGCAGCTACAGTCGATCCGGCTGAAGGCGAGGCGTTTACGGATGCTGGCAGCAATCTTGTCGAGCCCGTTTCGATGCCATTGGAAGTCGCTGAGATTCTCCGCCGGTTCGTCGCTGAGCATTATGTCGAGCGTCCTTTCGTCAAACGGGCGCGCGTCAACAGAGCACAATCAGTCGCAATTGGACCCACGGAGATGCCGGTGAGTGAGCGGGAAAGTTCGTTGCTGCGCTGGGCACGGTTGAAACAGACTGCCAGATCGTCAGAAGAGGGCGCTGATGAGTTGCCTGAAACGGATCGGGCTGTTGTGCCGAACCGCGCGGAAATGCCTTTCGACACGACGAGCCTACCGCCCATTGACTCGATAGTTGCGGACACCGACATCACCGCATTTTTGCGAGCGGGAGTACCGCCGGAACTGACGCAAGTAGCTCTGCGCCGGGCGTGGACGAGCGATCCCGCAATTCGGGATTTCATCGGGATCGCCGAAAATCAATGGGATTTTAACGAGCCGAACGGAATTCCCGGCTTTGGAGCCATGGCGCCGCTGGAGAGCAGCGTTGATGTCCTTGCATACATAGCGTCTGGGGGAGCTCCGTCGCAAGCTCCCTCTGAAGGCTCGGGAGCTGTTGACGATCCTTCCTGCGCAAGCACAAACGCTCTAAGACTCTCTCTGGAGAGCACCCCAGATACCTCATCGGTCGTCGGCGTCAAAGAAGCACCTCAGGAACAGACAGGGGATAGTGCCGCGAAGCGGCCACGTCATGGCGGCGCGCTGCCTACCTGAGACACATTGTTTGGGCCAAGCGGCGCACACTGTCGGGGAGTTGAAGAGCATGGTACATGACGTCTCACCGAAGCGCACTGTCGATGAGGTCGACATAGCTCGCGCCCGAGAGTATGCCTTGTTGGCAACTTTGCTGACCCAAAGTCCGTGCGCGCAGCTTTTAGCTGATCTTGTTTGTCTACCCGGCGGTACCACCCCGCTTGGTCAAGCACATACGGCGTTGGCGGAATCTGCTGTGAGATCAACCGAGATAAGCACTGCCGACGAATACTCGTCTCTATTTGCCGGAGTTACCGATGGCGCTCTGCTGCCTTATGCATCGCATTACCTAGCCAACACCTTGTATGGGCGCCCGTTGGCACGGCTTCGCGAAACGCTTGGGATTCTTGGCATCGAGAAGGGACCGGAGCGGATCGAACCTGAGGATCATGTCGGAATTCTTTGCGAGATCATGGCGGCTTTGATAGATGGTGACATTTCCGCGCCTGCTGGCGCGGATCGAACGTTTTTCAACAAGCATCTTGGCTCATGGCTGAACCGCTTCTTTGTTGACCTTGAGAATGTAACATCCGCGCCCTTCTATAAATCCGTCGGCACGCTTGGCCGAACCTTCATCGAGATCGAAACAGAGGCTTTCGTCCGATAGAAGAGAATAGCGAGATCTCCATTGTAGCAGGTTGTACCAAGGAACCCAGGAGCCGCTGAAATGCGAACGTTTGTCATTGCATGCCTGGTGCTAACCACCATTGCATTTGGCTCTGCTGCGATACTCTTAAGCTTTGTTCAGGAGTCCGCCACTACAGCCTTCGCCGAGCCAAGCGCACAACTTTAGAACAACCATCGCCTTTCTGAGGTGGCTCGAGTCATCTTGGGGATTAGGGCATTGATGGTGTTCGAGGCTCGCGGTGGCTTTGCGTGCTGATCAGCCGAAGCGCAAGGAGATACTGAGCGGGCGGCGGGTCGTTCGCTTCCAGCCGGCAACGACGACCAGGCAAGCCCGACGGCTGTTGCACGGGATCCACACCTCCTTCAAATGAAGTGCCACCGATAGGTCCGACACCTTGTGTCACATAGGTGTCGGCCGCTTGGTCAATCCATCCCGCCCGTCGACGTTGCGAGCGCACCGCCTCCTCACTCGCTGATCTTGACAAAGCCCTCTTGGACGAGCTGGATTGTCCTCGCCATTGCATCCGTATTAACTCGGATACCAGCAAGAAGATCAGCATTTCCCCAGTGGTGGACCTTCGCGGTCGCGCCGCACAGTTCTATGCCCACGCCGCGTTTCTGCAAATCAGCGATGAGCTGCTTGTATGGATTTCCAGTGGCTATGTTCCTGTCAGCGTTGTAAGCGGCATCGTGCAATGTCGCATGGCCGGCGTTGGTGTGAAAGATCGCGACGATGTCTGCTTTCGCCTTCCAATCTGACGCGTCGTTTTCGATAAGTTGCATGTGGAAAATCGACGCCGGCAGGTCCCCTTCGAACACCAGCGCCCCAATATTGAACACCGCTTTCACCTGCGCCAGCTTCACGGGGATATCGATATGCAGTGAATTGCCCGAAGTCGACATTTCAGTTCCTTTCGAAGCTATGTCTCACATCGCGTCATGTTAAGCGGAGCGTCAGACGCCCTCGTAAACCAGTCGGGTGAAGAAGGCGGGGGTAATGACGAACCGACCCCAATCGGCATCGAATGCAGCAGTTGGCCTGGCTGCCGTGGTCTCCTCGAGAGAGCGTCCCTGCTGCTTGAGCTTTGCAACGTTCTCGCGGATAGCGATGAGCATATCGCGAAACGCCTGTAGCTCAGTTCTGTTGCTGACCGGCTGACCATGGCCGGGAATTACAATGGTTTTGCCGCTTGCCGATGCGAGGTTTTCTTCGGCAGCCTTGATCAGCCCGTCAATATTCCCGCCGGTCGAGTAGTCGATGAACGGATAGATACCGTTCCAGTACGTATCTCCACAATGGAGAATGTCGGCTTCGGTGATCGTTACGGATATGTCGCTGTCCGTATGCGCGGGACCATAATGTTTCAGCTTAAGTATGGAGCCGTTCAGGGTCAGAGACTTTTCAGACGTAAATACTTCTGTCGGGATGGCAGCGAGCGGGGACGGAGTAAAGTTGAAATTCCAATCGGCGACCCGCTCCGCGACCAAGAGATGCTTTTGAGTGTTCTCATGAGCAATAATGGCTGCTCCTTCCGCGTTCAGCCAAGCATTGCCGTCCGAGTGGTCGAAATGCCAGTGAGTATTGATCAGATACCTAATTGGATCGCTGCTGAGGCCGTTCGCGGCCGCCAGGATACCCAGGCGTGATGCAGTGATGCCGCCATCGACGAAAACCTTTCCATCTGGTCCCGTGAAGACAGCGATGTTGCCGCCCGACCCTTCCAAGATGCTGACATTGTGGCGCAGCCTGTGTACCTTGATCGATGATTTGGCTGCGTCGTCACGGATCATATCCACAATGTTACGTGCTTCAGCAAAGGCTTGCGAGGGAGTCAACCATCCGCCTGTGGTCGCAAACGTGGCCGCGCTCATGCAGCAGAGACAGAAGCTACGTCGTGACATGGCATGTTGATGCAGGGTCCGCATTAGAATATCTCCTGAGAAATACCGACGGCGCCAACTTCACCGCTGGGCTTACGATTCGATAAATGCCAGCAAGTCGGCGTTGACCTGTTCCTTGTGAGTAGTGCACATGCCGTGTGGCGCGCCTTCGTGGACTTTCAAGCTAACATTCTTGACGATCTTCGCTGAAAGAAGAGCCGAATCCGCAATCGGTACGATCTGATCGGCGTCTCCGTGCAGTAGGAGTGTTGGGACCTCGATCTTCTTCAAATCCTCGGTGAGGTCGGTCTCGGAGAAGGCTTTTATGCAAAAATATGAAGCCGGCAGACTAGCCATCATTCCCTGTAACCAGAACGACTCTCTCACACCCTCCGAGACCTTGGTGCCTGGGTTGTTGTAGCCATAGAACGGGAGGCTGAGATCTCTCCAGAGCTGTGATCGATCTGCCAGCACCCCGATGCGCAGCTTATCGAACACATCAATCGGTGTTCCTCCCGGATTCTTCTCACTTTTCACCATAACTGGCGGAACGGCGCTTATCAGCACCGCCTTAGCGACGCGCTCATTGCCATGGCGACCAATATAACGCGCAACTTCGCCGCCACCTGTCGAATGACCGACGTGCACCACACTAGTGAGCTTCAAATGCCTAACAAGCTCGGCAAGATCGTCGGCATAGGTATCGAGATCATTGCCCTGCCAGGGCTGGCTGGACCTCCCGTGTCCGCGGCGGTCATGGGCGATACAGCGATAGCCGCGCGACGCGAGGAAGAACATCTGATCTTCGAAGGCATCGGCGCTCAGCGGCCAACCATGGCTGAACACAATGGGTTGGCCGGCGCCCCAATCGTTGTAGTAGATCTGCGTCCCATCTCTAGTGGTGAATGTGGCCATTGTCGCTCCTGATCTGCTGTTGGCATGCCTGCACATTTGCTTCCAATTCCCGCTCGGCCGCGACGAACCCTCCTTCACGAGTAAGGTAGGCCTTATCCGTTTGATGCTCGCAGAGCAGGCGCACGATGGGAGTGGTCGGCGAACGATGATGCTCCCCGCTTCATAGGGAACGAACTTAACTTTGCCGCGCCGATGCGCACGTTCAGACCTCAGATACCTCAGTTCTGCCGGGTTCAGTCTCCATCGGTTCGCGATTAGCTCACAACAAAATCGCGTGCGGAAGTGAAATCGTCAGCAGTCGCACATGAACGACATTCATGGACGTAGCCAGCGACGAAGACGCGTATCTCGCGGCATGCGGCGTGTTACGTCCATCTCTAGGCGCGATGCAGTCCGGCGCGACGTTTTAGAGAATGGTCTTTGTGCGCGAGTGACACCATGGTCTCTCTGGACGTCGCAAAAGGGGCTGCGCATCTCTGACCAATCTGCATCAGCGTCGCGGCATCGAACCGAGCGCAGTTGCTGAACAGAAGTCCATAGTAGAGGTCCGCAGGGACGACTCCGGCCCAGAGCACGTCCACAGCTTCATTCCCCCAGAGTCCGGCCAATCAACCTGGCAAGCTCAATCGCAGACGGCAATGCGATCACGATCGAAGCGATCAACATCAAGAATCCAGCGCTGTAAATCGCGACGAATTCGCATCGTGCACAGGTCCTTTGAAAGCGACGCCAAATGCAACTCTTGTGCGGCCGTGAGCCTTGGCGGTAGTCAATCATGGTGCATCGCTTCACTTGGAGACGCTTTGTCTGACTACCAGGGTTCGCCTGAACACTTTCCCATTGCGGCGTGACCGTCGGTTTTGCGGCGGATAGTGCAATTTGGCGCCGTCGGGAAGTGAAACTACGTCAGCTTACAGATGAAGGTGCTTCAGGTATATGTCACATACCCTGTTGGACTCTGCTGCTGGGTTGACTTCGATTGTTTGAGGAAACCGGCAAACAGGCGTTGTGTCGGTGTTCGTCAAGTGTGGCTCGAGACACTTGCCGAATAGCCACTCTCCGGGCTCGCACCGACTCTCGAGGCTCAATCCACCTTGCAGTTAGGTGCTGGGCAATCTTGCGGGAGCTTGCCGCAGGGCGGCTCGTGCTCGCTCTGCACCACCCGGCTGGTGCTAAGACAAGAGAGAGGCAACGGCGATCACTTCGATAGAATGGAGCTCGCCGGCAAAGCATCCGGCTGCTATCATCCGCGTCTGCTTAGGCTACGGCATGTCGAGCACTCATTAGAAGCTCACCGCCTCGCAACTTCAGCGGCCAGCGCAGCATCAAGGCGCCAACACCCGAATGAAAACAGCGGAACACCTATCGCCACAGCGCGGTCGAATTTAGTGTCTCCCGGCGAGCAAGGCCAAGTCTGTTATGTAGCAATGTTCGATGCGGGGATACTTACCCGCACTGCGATCCTATCGCCGATGATGTGGAGCTAGAGTGAACGAATCCCACTCCGAATCGTGTTGAATGATTGAATTAGTTCCCTTGCCTCCACGAGATCCCTCGTTTCGAAGCCTTCCGTGAACAAGGATAACGTGTGCACTAGCAGTTCGGTCGCCTCCTCCAGGCGATCGGTTTTCCGCCAGTGGCGCGCAAGTGAATTTGCGGCGCGCAATTGCCAGCCAAGCGCGCCGTCCGTTTGGGCTTGAGCGATCGCCTTGCGATAAACCGCCTCAACCTCCTCGTTAGCGCCGGGTCGGTTGGCCAAGATGTCGCCTTGTGTACGCAGTAGTTCAGGCAGCAAGTACGTGGGAGAGACAGCTTCCGCTCTATAGACAAGATCGCAAATGGCCTTCTCCGCCTCATCTAGGTGACCCATGCGAGCAAGACCTTCGGCATACGCTCGTAGCGTCGGCACAAGCATAATATTCAGTTGCTCAGCTCGAAGCGACTCGAGCACAGACCTGATCACGGAAACGCCCGCTTCGGTCCGGCCTCTCGCCAACAAAAGCTCGCCTTTAAGCGCCACGCCGCCCGTTCTATAAGGCTTCAACTGATGTTTGTTTGCGACTTCGATCACCGTTTCGATCAGCCCCTCGGCCCATTCCAACTCCCGCAACCACAGCACAGCGACGGTCGTGTAGAGATAAGTGATACAGAGCGAAACAGGATGCCCTTGTGCGACAGATGCATCGAGCGTTTGCATCGCAAACTCGCGCGCCTTATCTGGCATACCACAGAGCCAGGACGTCCAGACGCGCCCGATCGCCCCCCTCGCTTTATTATCGAAACCGAAATAGTAGACCTTGCCGATCTCAAGTCGCTCTGCCCGAGCAAGTCCTCGCTCAAGTAGCTGTTTTCCGAGCTGCTGATGACCTATGAGGTTATGAGTCGAACCTAGCATCCAGTCCGACGCGGAGAGCTCGACAGGATCTTGGGATGTGTCGGCTAACTGGGCAAATCGCTCCGCCGCCCGTAGCGCTCCGCGGTAGTCCGTGCGCCGGGTCAGAAAAAGATTGTAGCCAGCGAGCAAGTGTAGCTCGGATTCCCGATCATGCAGCTCCACGGCCATTTTCAATGCCCGACTGATCGCGTCACCTACACGCTCGTCGTTTGCCATAGAATACATACAGCAGAGCGCCAGGGATTCCTGCAGCCTCAATGCTCTCATCGAGGCTCCCTCGTTGTCACTGAGATGCCCTACCGCTATTTCGCACCATCTGAGACACTCCTTTAACATCGATAGGTCCAACAGCATGCGAGAAGCGTAGGCGGCCAGATCGATGCCAAGTTCAATATTCCCGATATTGGAGAAACACCATTCTAGCGCAGACCGGACGTTGCCGACATGCAGCCCGAACTTCAGGCCTTTCTTTCCTCCGACGTGGCGCGTTCCGGCATTCGGTCCGGCCAGGCAATCAACGCAGAAACGAGCGTGCCGCCTGATCACTTCCTGACGTTCACCACTTTGTGCCAATTTCATTTCGGCATAGAATCGCGTGACATCCGGGATCCGATACATGTTTGTATCGTCGAACTGCAGCACCCTGATCAAAGACTTGTCGGTGAGTTCCTCAACTGCGCGTGCGACCACCCAATGGTCGTCCACGCTGTCGCTGGCCAGTGCTTGGGCGGCTTGAATCGTAAACGGTCCGATCAAGACGGATAGTCGGGTCAGAACGCGGCGTTCCACGTCCGAGAGCAGTCGAAAGCTCCAGTCAAGGGTTGCTTCGAGAGTGCGGTGCCTGGTTTCATGCCGGCGGCCGGGCCAGCTCAAAACACCCCGTCCACGAAGTCCTTCCAAGAGGCCCTTAAAGCCATACGTGACTAATCGGCTCCCTGCGAGTTCAAGGGCAAGAGGATTGCCGTCGAGACGCCGACAGATTTCGGCCACGGCGCTGGCGTGATGATCGTCCAATTCGCCCACGTAGCCGCTGGTCGCCGCGCGCTTCATAAAGAGCTCGACGGCACCAGCAGAGAGCGCCTCCACAGCGGTCAGGTGCTCGCTTTCGGTGGGGAGGCTGAGCGGCTCGATGAAATAGACCGTTTCTCCGTCTGCACGCAAAGATTCCCGACTTGTCGCAATCAGATGCAGCTGCCTCACATGTTGAAAGAGCGTCGCGGCAACGTCAGCCACAACGTCAATGACGTGTTCGCAGCAATCAATGATGACCAGCATGCGCCGCTCTGCCAAGAAAGCGGCGAGCCCAGATAGTAGGTCACCGGAATGTACTGTGTAGCCCAAGGAAACAGCAATAGTTGGCAAGACGAGATCGGCTGCCGTTAGAGAACCTAGATCTACATAGCAGATCTCGTTCTTGAACTCGTTTGCCAGCAGATAGCCTAGCTCAACAGCCAGAGTTGTTTTCCCAATGCCGCCTGGCCCGACAATGGTTACAAACCGGCAGGCCAACGTCTGGGAAAAGAGAGCGACGAGCGCGTCATTGCGACCTACAACGTGATGGGGCCGGCTCGGCAGACTCCCCTTCGGTGGGGCGATCTTAGTTGCTCCTGACGCCTCCGATTGACTTACGAATTCCACGGGCGCGACGAACACATATCCTCGCCCTTGCACATTCATTACGTAGGGCGCGCCTTCTCCCGAACCTAATGCGCGACGAAGATCGCTCATTTGGACACGAAGATTTGCCTCATCGATGATAAGGCCAGGCCACACGTGCTCAAGTATCTGCCGCCGGCTGACCACCTCACCTCGGTGGCGCAACAGCAAAGTAAGAATGTCGAAAGCACGACTTCCAAGCTCAACGGGCGCTTGTCCCGCAAGGAGAATCCGCTTTGAGGGAATGAGACAATACGGTCCGAAGCGAATTGCTTCACATTCGTCCGCTAGTTCTAGAGAGGCGATCTCACGGCTCATCACTGCGCCCACGTGTGATCAGCGAGTATAGCCGGCCGGGCGTCCTGATGCATCCGCTCGGGTTAAACGGTCCCCGCCTGATGAATGCCAGCAGCCTAACCAATCTGCTGACTTGGCGTAGCCCGACTTTAGCAGAAGCCAATAGGCGGTAACATTCAACCTTCAACGATGATATTTTGGGAGCTTTTGTTTTTCCTCCTGTTCTTCATTGCAGATCAATCGAAAGCTGAAGGACGAGCCGCGCCTGGCATTGACGGCTCGGCAAACGCTTTAGCGAACGCCATCTGGCGACGTCATCGCCATTGGCGTTTCCCTCGGGTTTCACTCAAAGGATCCCGCCGTTCGCACGTATGACCTGCCCGTTGATCCAACTTCCATCAGGCCCGACGAGAAAGGCGACGACGGCTGCTATCTCTGCCGGTTGCCCGAGTCGCTCCAAGGGCGCGAGTTTGGCCAATTGATCGATTAGGCTCGGAGGTTTTCCGTTGAGAAATAGCTTGGTCGCGGTTGGCCCCGGAGCAACGGCATTGACTCTGATGTCACGGCCGCGAAGCTCTTTGGCAAGCACACGCGTCATCGTCTCCACGGCAGCTTTGGTAGCGGCGTAAACGGCATACGTTGGATGATAAAGACCAACTTGGCTGGAGGAAACACTGATGATCCGGCCGCCATGCCTCATCCTCCGGGCCGCCTCGCGAAGAGTATTGAAGGTTCCCTTGAAATTCGCTGCGACAAGACTTTCAAAGATATTATCATCCGTCTCTGCTAGTGTCGACAGACGCATGATACCAGCATTGTTGACCAGTACGTCGACACCGCCGAAGGCAACATCGGCCATCTCGAACATTCTTTCTACTGCGCCCGGCTGAGTGACGTCGGCCTTAGCCGTGATTGCACGACCTCCGGCGCTCTCGATTTTTTCAGCAAGCGCGTCGGCCTCGTTGGCGCTGCCCAAATAGTTGATCACAACACCGAAACCATCACTAGCAAGTCTTTCAGCGATCGCGGCGCCGATGCCGCGGCCGGCACCGGTAACGATGGCGGCCCGTTGATCTGCACAGGACATTCACCCTCTCCTCTTGGCCTATGGTGCGTCTCCATGATGCAAGTTCGCCCGTTGAGTAGGCTCGATTTCCCGTTAGCCCCGACTAGCCAGCCCGCGAACATATCAAACGACACGAGCTCAGACGCAGTGATGCTAAGCATACCTCGATCGGATCCGGCTTCGCCTGTCAGCTGGTGTAAAAGACTGCAAATTGTCGCAGCATGACGCCGCCCTGGATGATTGCAGAGACTAAAAGGCTTGAACTAAGGGTCGCTACTCCGTGCCTCGATGCGCAGACCTTGGATCCGAGTAGAGCAACTCCGGCCATTTGCTTTTAATCGGGCCGCTGATCTGGACCTTACTCAACCACGCCGGGTCATCTGCTGATTTCCAGAATACCGGGTTGCACTGCGTCGGCCAGGCGATCTGACCGTCATCAGTGGGCACGCGTAGCCGATGGTGCTGGGGAAGATTAAAGTCTATACTTCGTCACAGCGGCCTCCTAAGAATGACTTTAGAGGCGGCATTGCTATACTAGGCCAGCTCACGATGCGAGTGACGGTTGTGCACTCGCATCTTGTCGATCATGCACAGCGCGTAATCCCTGCTGACGCTTGGAGAGGTACGACGTAAACTGTCCGACTGGCGAGCCTCCCCGCCGCCGGTTGAAGGCACGCCTGCACGGACCTCATTTGGCCGCACTGCAGCAGGGAACATTGACGGGCCGACATAATAATCCGCCGCCAGATTCTTTGACCGGCCAGGATACCTGCCCATGCCCCATGCGGGTAACCGATCTGACGATGATATCCTCGTCTTTGGCCCCTTCAGATTATTTATGGCCAAAAGAGAGCTGAAGCACGGCGACACGCCAATTGCTATCGGCAGCCGAGCGATTGATCTCCTAATCGCATTGGTTGCGAGGGCTGGTCAGGTAGTCAGCCATCGAGATTTGATGGCGCAGGTTTGGCCTGGCGTCACTGTGGAAGAAGCCAATCTGCGCGTACATATTGCCGCGCTTCGCAGAGCGCTCGGAGACACTGGCACTAACAGCCGCTACATCTCCAACGTGACCGGCAGGGGATACACCTTTGTCGCACCGGTCGAGCGCTTCTACACGGAGAGGGCGCCTTCTCAGGCCGACGTGGTCCCCGCGGCAGTGCACAGCAATGCGCTGCCAGCACGCGTGGTGCAGCCGGTGGGGCGTGATGAAACGGTTCGCACTTTGCTGGCGCAACTGACAATGTGGCGCTTCATAAGCATCGTGGGGCCCGGTGGCGTGGGCAAAACGACGGTCGCACTTACTGTCGCACAAGCGTCGGTGCAAGGGTTTAGTGGGGCGGTCTTCTTCGTCGATTTCAGCTCAGTTACAGATCCGAGGTTAGTCCCGGGGGCGGTCGCATCTTCGCTCGGCTGTACATTGCATTCTCACGATCCATTTCCATCGCTCCTGGGGTGGCTGAAAGACAAGCGGGCTCTTCTCGTCCTCGACAATTGCGAGTCGGTAGTAAGGGCCGCAGCAGAGCTGGCGCAGCGAGTCATAGGCGCGGCACCACAAGTCCATATCCTTGTAACCAGCCGTGAGGCTTTAAGAGCCGAAGGCGAGCATGTGCACATTTTGAGCTCGCTCGACTGTCCGCCGGAGAAGCCCGATTTAACCGCGGAAGAAGCGCTTCGTTATCCGGCCACGCAGCTGTTTATGGACCGAGCGGCAGCAGCCGGGCATAGAGCGAAACTGGCTGACGCCGACGCGGCAGTCGTGGCGAGCATATGTCGCAGGCTGGATGGCATCGCGCTTGCGATCGAGCTCGCCGCCAGTCGCGTCGGAACACATGGAATTCGGGGAACAGGAGGACTTCTGGACAATCGTTTTGGGTTAGCTTGGAAAGGACGTCGGACCGCTCTGCCGAGGCACCAAACCCTTACGTCGATGCTCGATTGGAGCTACAGATTGCTCTCGGCACGCGAAAAGCTGATCCTCTGCAGGCTGTCCGTTTTTGTCGGGGCATTCACTGCCGAGGCGGCCTGTGAAGTGGCTGCTGATGGCGACAGGAAAGATGAAAGCATAGTCAATGACCTCGCGGGGCTACTCGCGAAGTCATTGCTGTCGGCGATGTCCACTGGGGGCGCGACATACTACCGATTACTGGATATTACACGCTCTTACGCTTCAACAAAGCTTGAGGAGCGCGGCGAGACGGATATTGTTTGCAGGAAGCACGCCATGAGCTTCTGCCGACTTCTCGAGCATGACGCAATATTGCAGTCGGAAGGAGAGCATGATCTTTCTGCCTATAAGCCGCTCGTCGGCAACATTCGAGCGGCCCTTGGCTGGGCTCTGTCAGACCGAGGAGAGCCCGCCGTCGGAGTGAAACTGGCGGTCTCCGCAGTACCTTTGCTGATCGGCTTATCCTTGCTCAGCGAATGCGGCGAGTGTTGTGCGAGGGCCCTCGCCCTCCTACCCGAAGAGGATCGAGGCAGCAGGGCCGAGATGGTCCTCCAAGAGGCGCTGTCGTACTCTTCGATGTTCACGAAGGGCAACAGCGACGAGGTTCGCGCCGCTCTCGATCGTGGGCTCGCGCTCGCCGAGAAATTCAAGGATGCCAACCGTCAACTTCACTTCTTGTCCGGATTGAACGCATTTCTCTACAGAACCGGCGATTTTCGCAGTGCCTTAGCGGTGGCAGGGCGCGCAAAGGCCGTCGCAGAACTTGCTAACGAGAGCGCCGGGATGGTCACGGCAGAGTGGATGCTGGGCATCGCTCACCATTGCGTCGGGGACCAGGCGGAAGCAGAACGACATTGTCAGGCTGGCATGATCAGGGCCGTCGAACTCTCCGTTTTCAATCCGAGATTTTTCCGGTACGACCATCGCATTCGGGCCCTCGTCGGATTGGCAGGCGCATTGTGGCTGCGGGGATATCCGAGAAGAGCCCTCAGGACGGCACAGGAAGCCATCGACGAAGCAGCTGTCCGAAATCGACCTGTGTCCGTCTGCATGTCTCTCTACACCGCCCAGGCTTTCTTCAGAGCCGGGGCATTGGAGCGCGCACGCGAGTTGGCCGAGAGACTGATCGAATACGCCGCACGGTTTGCACTGGACCCGTTTCGCGCGGTTGGCATCGGTCTAAAGGCGGAGTTCGAGATCGCGAGCGGGGATGTACATGCCGGAGTTGGAAGGCTTCGAGAAGCAATTCGACTCCTCCAATCAGAACAGCACAATGTTCTCTATACAATATTTTGCGGTGCTCTTTCCGAGGGTCTACAAAACATAGGGGAATATGACGAGGCGCTAATCGTTGCCAATACAGCGATCGATGAGGCGATCACATCCGGAGCGGCACTAGAACTAGCCGAGCTACTTCGACTAAAGGCTAATGTTTTGGCCACCGGCACCCCAGCAAACAGGGCTGCTGCCCTAGAGGTACTCGATCAATCGCTCCGCGTCGCTCGTGAACAGAGCGCGCTGGCGTACGAGTTGCGCTCGGCGACGACCCTTGCGCGTCTACTCTCGAAGGAAGGGCAGCGCCTCCGAGCCAAACAGGTGCTTTCTCCCATTTATGGCCGCTTTACGGAGGGGTTCGACACGCCCGATCTTGTGTCCGCGAATGTGGTTTTGAAAGGCTTGGAGTAAGAATCGAAGACTGGTACCTCGCCCCTCCTTGCCTGCGCCCACAGAGCTAATCATTGCCAATTTTCACTTTTTTACACCATACAACGGGCCCTATCCGACTGAATCGGGCATGATTTTGCAGTGCGTCGAAGAGCAACGAACCTTAAAATTATGAGCCCTCGGTCTTACAGAAGCGGAACCGTTGCATTGCATCCGCCAGTTGCGACCTTCGTTGAGGCAGTAAACACCTTTGACCTCGAATGGCTGTTGGCGACATTTGCAGACGACGCCCTCGTAAACGATCAGTTACGCGAATACTCGGGAGCGACAGCTATACGGCAGTGGGCTGCAAGAGACGTCATAGGCGAGCGACTCACCATGGCGGTCACTAATGTCGTAGAGCGACATTACAACCTGTCCGTTACCGCGAACGTCGATGGAAATTTTGACAAGCGCGGCTTGCCCGATCCTTTGGTGGTTAGCTTCTACTTCTCCACCTGCAATGATCTCATCGTTCAATTGATTATACTGCGCAAGCTAGGTGACATCTGACGCGTCGGCAGCCTGCTGCCCCTTTGCTTGCTGGGCTTACCGAGGGACGAAAATTTACAGCGTCTTAGAACGCTTAACTCGCCATCGCGGTCGACTGGCGCGATTATGTCCAAAGCACAAAGGTTTTCCATTCCTATCAGCAGAGGGAACAGCCATGCGCGATGTGACAGACGTGATCGTACGAGAGGAACGCACCTCCGGCTTGAAAGTCCCTGATGCCACTCCGCAACAGGAAATTTGGACGGTCCAGCCGCAGCCACACCGTTGCTCAAACTTTGAATCAGTCCTGCTTGCCATTGCTGGGCACGATCTGCGCCAGCCGTTGCAAGTTGTTCAAAGCGCTCACGAGCTTCTCGGGATGGGAATTCGAACGAGTTCGGAACTAAGGCACCTTCGAACGGGCCAAGATGCAATTGACCGTCTGAAAGGACAATTGGCGCAGCTGCAGACAGCCTTGCGGATCCGAGAGCACACAAAAGGGGTAGACTTAAGCCTTCTCTGCCTCAACCCAATTTTGAAGCAAGCTTGCCGCGACAACGAGGAGGCGGCTCTTCGTAAGGGCATTTGCCTCCGCATGGTTCCAACCGACCAGAGCATCATGAGCGACGGACTGCTGCTAGGGGCTGCCCTAGGCAACCTGGTGAGCAATGCAGTCAAATATACCCAACCCGGGGGGCGCATACTCGTCGGCTGTAGGCGCTCCGGTTCCAATCTTCGGATCGACATCTATGACACAGGAATCGGGATTCGCAGGGATCAGATGCCGAAGATTTTCGGTGCATTCACTCGCCTTGATACGCCAGGAATTGATGGGCTTGGCATCGGGCTCTTTATCGTACGGCACGCCCTCGCTGTACTCGGGCACCGAATAGAGGTCGCGTCGAGTCCTTCGCGGGGATCTCGCTTCTCCATTTTTGCACCTTTGCAGAAAAACGGCCACTTCGAGCAGTCTGCACGCACACGACAGTTTAAGCGAAAAACGATGTAGAACAATGAAGGTTCGTGGCCAGCCAAGAAGCGTCCGGGCGCACACGCCAGTGTCTGCCTCTTGTGCACGGAAGGTACCTGCGCGCCGCGACTACAATGTCGCTCCGGCTTAGCTTGTTCTCCTACAACGCTGGAGCCGCCCAGGCGCGCCGTTAGGCTCCGGGTTCTCGAGGCTGTCATGCGACTGCATTGTGGTCTGTCCTTCGGAGTCAAGTGAAACGTAGAAATATGTTCAACTTCGGGGTATGCATATGACTATAACGATCAACAAACTCGACCTTAACTTGCTGCGCGTCTTCGATGCAGTCATGGAAGAACGGAGTGTTCTGCGGGCCAGCCAGAGGGTTTGCCTTAGCCAGTCCGCTGTTAGCCATGCTCTCGCTCGACTAAGGCAAATGCTCGAGGACGAGTTGTTCATTCGCACACCGACCGGAATGCAACCGACTGCGCGCGCCCTCGAAATGGCGCCGCTGGTTCGTGAGGCATGGCAGTCGCTGGAAAAGGCGATCGGTCCCGCAAAATTCGACCCAGCCAATTCAAACAGGCGCTTCACAATTGCCGTAAGCGACTTCGTCGCCACTGTTATGGTGCCGAACTTGCTCGACCTCATCAGGCATGAGGCGCCGCAAATCGATCTGGTCATCCGATCGGATAGCAGGATAGATCTCGCCGAGCAGATCGACCTAGGTCAGATAGACTGCGCCATTGGCACCTTTTCTGAGTTACCTACTCGCTTCCGATCGAGCTCGCTTTTTGACTACGACGATGTTCTGATGGTGAGTTCTTCGCGCAAGCTCGGCAAGCTGACTCCTGATGTGCTCTCCGGCCTCTCTGTTGCAGTTGTTTCATTACACGGACAACACGAAGGGCTTGTTGATGGATTCGTATGCGAGCGGGGACTGACACGACGATCCGAGATGTACGACCGAGGCGCGTTCGAAGACGCCTTTTCAGCAGTGCCGCACGGTCCGCGCAAAACAATCTTGCTGCCGCACTTCCTTGCCTTGCCCAAGCTACTTGAACAGACGGATGTGACGGCCATTGTACCCAGACCACTTGCTAAGTCACTGGCTTCGACGCACGCCTTATCAGTACGCGAACTGCCATACAAAACTCCCACCGTGGAGGTCAGTGTGTTGTGGCACGAGCGCACTATCAGAGAGCCATCGCAAGAGTGGTTGCGCAACATACTAAAGCGAGCCAGTGAGCCGCTGCGCACCAATTCGATTCAGTCCAATGGTGTTGCTGGTGCCCGAGCGAAGGCTTTCCAGTCCACACCAAATTCTGCCCCGCGGCTGGTTACCTCGAAAGCAGTCGCTCTCGGCGAAAGCTCGGTGGGCTTGTGAGTCACAGTAGATCCTTCTTCTAAGTCTAACCGACCTCCCAGCTCGGGACGAACGTTCCATGGACATTCTCCGGGATTTTTTGGCAAGTAAGCCGCTAGTGCGTTCGGCGACGGTGATTGGCCTACTCCTTGGCCTTACGGCGGCAACACACTACTCCAGCGCAGAACAAGCATCGACTTCGATTCGCCAGTCGATCGCGTCCGCCATTCCTGACGTTCCCGCTTCTGTCTTCGAGCAACGCAAGTTGCCGATGCGATTTACTTGGGTCGAGTGCCGAGCAGATTGCCGAGGATGGATCACTGCCGATGGCATCGTCACCGCTGACACGCCCCATGAATTCGAGGCGTTTGCACGTGAGCACGATGTAGTCGGTGCAACCGTCGTGCTGAATTCCAGCGGCGGTTCTGTGAACGACACGATTGCGCTGGGACGACGCTGGCGCGACCTCGCCATGCGGACGACGGTGGGGGTCAGCCTAGAAGCGACCGGAGGTCAGGCCTACATTGCACCTCAGGCATATTGCGAATCCATGTGTGCATTCCTGCTGCTCGCCGGTAAACTGCGCTACGTGCCGGATGCCGCCCATGTCAAGCTACATCAGATATGGATAGGTGATCGAGCGCACGACGCTGCTGCGGGAAGCTACAGCGCTCAGGAAATCACAATCATTGAACGAGATATCGGCCGGCTCGCAAAATACACGTTTGACATGGGTGGCGACGGCGAACTGCTTTCTCTTTCGATGAGCGTACCGCCCTGGGCAGAACTTCATGAAGTATCTCCTGCAGAATTGCGTTTGACAAACCTAGTGACAGCTCGGTCCGCTGCCGAAGTATTCGCGCCGAAGTCAGGCCTTTCTTTCCTGACTGGGAGCAAAGCAGGATCATTTGGCCTTCCGCTTGCTCACGTCGAAGGTACTTTCGAGTCACCGTTGCCCCAAACACATGCAGAAGGCAATCGAGCAGCAGGTGCCTCCGGCGCCTTCGAGACGGCGGCCAAGCGTTGAGGTCTTCTCGAAGTAAAAGGTGATTTATCGACAGGCACCTGTTCGCGGCCTCTGGCCTTGAGCCGACGTGATCGGGGGACACGGAGATTGACGACGCTCCGCATGGGCCCTGAGTATGACAGCTGGCAGCATGCACCGAGGGAAGGAGCGAAAATCGGCCGGAATCCCGGTGCGACCGGGACAGGCTAAATCAGAGGCGGCGAGCCTAATTCCTCGTCGCCTCTGATCAAAAACATTCGAGACGCCCCTTGCCGAACTCTTACACGTTTGCCAGCGATGTCAGTTCTGGGGCGAGGCGTTCATGACCTCACCAAACAGCGTAAAAGACGATTTGCCGTCGAACCGTTGCAACTGAAGTGACTCAATGGGATAGAAATCGGTGGCGCTCGTATGGAGCTTTACGCCGGGCAACAGCATCGGAATATGAACATCAAGCTTCAGCGTCTGCTCCATTACATTTTCCCGCGTCAGGTCGTCACCACACTGCTCAATCAGCTTCACCAACGACGCGCCCAGGAGATATCCTGCTAGATTGAAGGTATCCGACGTGCTGGCGCCCGACCGGAATCTGGTCATAAAGGCCAGATAGTCTCGATACTCGGTGTCGCCCGCCCACTGCGGATCACTTGGATCCTTGAAGTAAGTCGAAGAGATAAGACCCTCTGCTTTTTCCGGCCCCGCTGGTACCATCACTCCAGCAACCGAAGCCGACGCATACGAAAGAAACTGCTGGGGTTTCCAGCCGATATCGTGCGCCACCCGAATAGATTGCGCCGCGAATTTCGACGTCGAAGCATTGATCAGGATATCTGCGCCGCTCGCCTTTAGTATTCCAATCTGGGAGTCGACAGTTGGTTCCGATAGCTCATAGCTTTGCACCGCAACGAGCATTGACTTGGCCTTTTCGCCAAGCTCCTTCTGAACTCCGCGAACGTAATCTCTTCCCAAGTCGTCATTCTGATAGAAGATCGCGATTCTCGCATTTGGCACGTGTTGGAGAATGTATTGAGTGTAAATTCGGGCTTCGGCTTCGAACGTGGGTAGCCAACCAATTGTCCATGGATAGTTGGCTCGATCACCAAATGTGGCTAGTCCGCTGGCAGCGAATACCGTCGGCACTTTATTGGCGTTCAGGTATTTCCGAATAGCCAAGTTAGACGGCGTTCCCAAGGGCGAGGCGATAAAGAATACTTGGTCCTGCTCAACTAAGCGACGAATCTGTTCCACAGCTTTGGGCGGGCTATAGGCATCATCGAGTGACAGCAGGCTAAGGCGTCTTCCTCGTATGCCTCCATGTTCGTTGATCATGCTGAAGTAAGCGGCCATGGTCAGACCTACGGCACCAAACGCGGAGGCCGGCCCGCTGTACGGCATCGTTTGTCCAAGCTTAATTTCGGTGTCCGACACACCCGGGCCGTATTGCTTGGCGGCTCGCGCCCCCACCAGCGGCCATCCTGCCGCCGCTCCGCCGAGAAGGCTGATGAATTCGCGTCGTTTCATAATATTTACGCGAGCAGGAGTTGCCTCTACGGCAGATACTAGCACTCCCCTTTTTAGGAAGCACCAGCACCACACCAAGTTTGTCGGTTCCACATAGGGAACACCACGGCTAATCGCCGGACCCAGCGTCGGGCCGTGTGCTATCGGTAAACGCGCCGTCCCCATACAAAACAGGGGTCTAGGCCGGGATAGCGGAGACGGGAGGAGTGCCGGTGGCATGATCGTTGCCGCTTTTTAACGCCAGCTGTCGTTGCCGGTCTCAACAACCTCGCAGTGATAATTCAGACGGTCGAAGCAGCAGTCCGGTCGTTATCCTGGCATCTCGAAGACGCCAAGGCAGTCGCCGGATGCCGTTTGTTGGCGACGATGATTGAGGGTCGCTCGGAAAGCCGGCTGATGAGCTTCTGCCGGATTTCGGCGAACGGCAGATAGCCCAGCTCGTCGAGAACGATGAAGTCCATGCGGGTCAAATGTTCGGCCACCTCGACTGACGTGGATTCGACCGCGTCTGGATCGCTCAATCTGCGTCCGGAAGCGCCCGCCCGGCAACGAGATCATCCGTTAGCGGACTACCGATGCGCAAGCCGGTGACGGTCCGGCCAAGATCGGCGATAGCAAGAAGCGCCAAACCAGACTTCATGTATAATTGGCTATCGGCTGTTGGGGAGCGGCCAATATGGATAAGGGATCTTGGCGCCATCCACCCGGGAATGGCGAAGTGCGCTTTTGTTGTGGCTGGCCAGGTCAGGATCATCCATCTGAGGCTTCAGAACCAAGACCTGCAGCAACGAAATGGGTCACCTTCGGCTCGGCCTCAGCATCGTATTGGCGAACGACGTCTTGGACCACGCGATCCGCATTCGTAACGCGCTCGTGTTGTCTCAAATGCTCAAGCCATGATGCTACAAGGAACGTTTCCAGGAAGCGCCCCCTCTGGGCGGCGTCTTCAAAGATGTCCCAGGCGTACGCGCCATCCCGTCGCCGCTGCTGGCCAAGCACCCGCAGGGCTGTCAGAAAAGCCCGGCGCCGTTCAGGATTGATGTGGTATTCGACCGTTACCAGTACTGGTCCGCGATCTGGCTCGGCGTCAATCGTGAGAACCGGAATTGGCCAATGCATGGACGGCGTGAGGTCAATTTCTGCGCCACCTTGCAGCTTCCACGACCAGCTCAACACAATTCCAATCAAGGCACCGGCGGCCGCGATGAAGTGAGCAGGCGGCAGGCCCGCCACCGAGGCAACCTGTCCCCAGATCACGCTGCCCGCCGCCATGGCACCAAAAAAGGCAGTTACGAACATGGCAAGTCCGCGGCCGCGTACCCAGTCAGGCAGCGAAACTTGCGCCGAGACGTTGAGGGTCGCCAAAACCAAAATCCAAGAAACACCGGCGATAAGGCAGGCGACCAGCGCAATCACGGATTCGCGGGCGAAGCCGAAAAGGACGAGGCTGATGGCAGTGCCAACAGTGCCGAGTGCCACGAGCCGATCGGGTCCCAAGGTCGCTTTCATCCAGGGCAGGCCGAATGCTCCGCCGACTGCCCCCGCTCCGATAGCGCCCAGCAGAATGCCGTAAAGTGCGGGCCCCCCTGCAATCTGATTACGCGCGACAAGCGGAAGCAGCGCCCAATAGGTGCTCGCAAAGAAGAAGAAGCTGGCAGCTCTTATCAGAGTTGCCCGCAGATGCGGATTGTACCAGGCATGGCGAAGTCCGACGACCAAGGCGCTTGTCAGACGTTCCGCAGGAAGCGCATGACCGCTGGAAATTGGCGGTCGCCACCACCACAGAGCTCCGATAACACCGAAATTGCTCAGCGCGTTCAACCAGAACGGCGCGGCGATTCCCATGCCTCCGATGATTACACCGCCCAGTGCAGGTCCGATCGCCCGGCTGATGTTGACGCCAACGCCGTTGCTTGCCACCGCCGCTGCCAAATCCTGCCTCGGCACAAGGCTAGGCACCACCGACTGCCACGCCGGTGCGGTAAAAGCTGCGCCCGCGCCAAGGAGGAAAGTAAACAAGAGCAGGACTGGCGGCTTCATGAGGCCCAGCCAGACGAGCACAGCACTCGCCGCTGCAACCAACGTGACCACGATTTCCGTAAGGATCAGAAAGCGACGCTTGTCGACGATGTCCGCTAGGGCGCCCGCGGGAAGCGCCAAGAGAAACATGGGAAGGCTGCTTGCCACTTGGACAAGAGATACGCTCAGCGGATCGGTATCCAGGCTCGTCATCAGCCAACCAGATGCCGCATTGTACATCCAAGTACCGACATTGGAGACTACGGTGGCCAGCCAAACCACTGTGAACGACCTGTGGCGAAATGCGTTCCAAGGCAACGTGCTCGGCGGGTTCGCTGGTTGCGTTGCTTGCTGTCCCGTCGCCATCTAGGTTCGCTCCACTCAGATTCAGGTGCAACAGTCCCGCGCCGCCGCAGTCTGCCAGTCAACTGGGGCGGCACACCCGCACTGCATCGCGGCCGCCGATTACGTTAATGTAGATGATGAGGATGGTAGCGCGCTCGCTTGCCCGTGCAGATCGATACCCGATCGGATTTCGCGGAAACATGGCCACGTCAGACGATACATCGCCGCCCTCACCTCTCGATCTAGTGCTTCGTCGGTCCGAGAAATGCGCTATCGATCACGTCACCAATTGGCTGCCAGATCCTGGCGTCAAACTGCACAAGCCTCACCTGCTTGATCGGCCGAAAGTCGTTTGGTCCGGTACTTATTCTAATTCCAGGGAGCGTGACCGAGCTCTGAAAGTCCTTCAACGAAGTGGCCTGTCGCATGATGTTCTCGCGCGAGAAGTCATCGCCACATTGTTCGAGCACTCGCGACAGGGTTTCGGAAGCAGCGTAACCAAAGAGAACGTTGCTATCTCGCTTGTCGCCATCGGTATAGTACTTATCCATGAACGTTGAGAACCGCTTGATTCCCTCATCGTCTTTCCAGACCGGATCGGCCGCATCTTTCAAGAACGATGTAGAGACAATTCCCGCCGTGTTCTGCACGCCAGCCTGCGTCAGAGCGCGCAAAGCAGGCGCGGCCACATTGGTGAGGATGACAACCGGGTGCCAATCAATATCCGCCAACCTTCTTATAGCGAGTTCAGCCGTGTTCGGCGACCCCGCGAAGAGTAGGACTCCTGCTCCCGATGCTCTCAGAAGATCGATCTGTCCATCGATAGATCGGTCCGACATGTCGAAAGTACTGTCGGCTACGATCATGCGCGCCCAATCCGCCATGCCCTCCTGCAGACCCATCAACAGATCGCGCCCGAACTGATCGTTCTGCCAGAGCACCGCGAGCTTGCGGTCCGGATAAAATGCCTGCACAAAATTCGCGTAAATACGCCCTTCCGTCCGAAACGAAGGCTGCCAGCCCATTGTCCAGGAAAAGGCCGCCGGCTTATTCCACTCTTCGTCACCGGAAGCGGCGAATAGCTGCGGTATCTTGTTCTCGTTGAGGTAGGAGCGCACGGCCAAGTTGCCCGGTGTTCCGAATGAGCCAAAAATCAGGAGCACATTATCGACGTCGACTAACCGGCGGGTCTCGTTCAGGGCCGTCCTTGGATTCGAACCGTCATCACGCGAAATGAACTTCACCTTCCGGCCATTGATGCCTCCGCGGTCGTTGATCATTTCGAAAAAGGCAGATTCGGTCTTTCCGATCGCTGAAAACTCCGTCAAGGGACCGCTATACGGCATGATGTTGCCGACGCGGATTTCACTATCGCCCATATGTTCAGTCTCCGGAGCAGCGAGCGAGAGCATCGGTACGACAAGCAGCTGTGCTACCACCACGGCCTTAAGGATCATGCGCATTTTTTTGGCTCCCTTCGCAAAATTACCTTCACTTTGCGTGCGCCATCGCAATTTAGAACTTCAGCATCGCCTCGACGCCCACGAAGTGAGCGGTCTTGGATGGGCCAGTATCCCGTATAAACTGCCCGGGCACGAACACGGAGTAGGACAGTGCAGCGCTGAACCAAGCGACAGGCTGCCACCCGAGTATGACATCGGTCTGCGTACCGATGTAGCGGGAACGGCTGTCGTCCGAACGTCGCAAGAGGTCACCACCAGGACCGTAGATTCCGTCGCCAAGACTTTCGCGCCAATAGAAGACGGCCGCTAGATCGAGTGTCCATTGCGTATCCAGCTGAAGCGTGAGCGTTGGATGAGCATTGATCAGGTTGTATGGCCCGATCAGGCCGATTTCGCCGAAATACTTTCCCTTGGGGAATAGTGGATTGAAGGTCTCTAGAACGGGGTCATTTGGATTACGGTCGCCACTGATGATGTTGGCTCGCACGCCAAAACGCGGGCTGAAGGTCACGCCGGCGAAGGTGTAGCCCGTATCGGAGGCAATCGACCAGGCGCGGATATCCCCGCGACCGAAATGGCCAAACTGAGCCATACCTTCGAAGTTCCAGTCCCAACCCGTCGAGGCACCGAAAAAGCGGCTGCCGATAGTGTGCCGCAATTCCTCTCCGCGCCCTTGATTGAATTCCGCAAGGGCATTTTGGTAGCCGATGTAGTAGACATCAAAGCCTGGCTTGGAGCTGATCTCGGAGAATTGGCCAGTTGCATAAATTGACCAGAGTGATCGGTCTGGATCGAAACGATCATTGAAGCTACCGACTAGGTTCCGGACCGGTCGCGCATAGAGCGCGTCGACCCGCCATGGAGCTGATTGAATCGAAGCCAGCGTCGTGTCGAACGAACGAGGCACATTCGGGCCGTATCGCAAACTGATCAATCGCTCCGTGCCATAAGACAGAAGTTGTCGCCCTCCCCGCAAGGTAAGATCGGTCCCACTGACCAATGGCAGCTTGATATCCGCAAAACCCTGGAGCAGTTCAGCGCCCGTGGCGTCGATACCCCAACTGCCTCCTTGTCGGTGACCCAGGCGCCAATCACCTGCCCGAACAGGCGCAGGTTTGATCCGAGATGCAGATCCGCATATGGTAACGTCCGGTACCACTGATACTCATTCACCGAAAGTTCGCCCCAATTATATTGGCGATATGCCTCCTCCCTGAACCGAAGCTCAAGGCCGAGCGAGAGATAAGCATCGTCACTGAAACTTAGCGGAACGTACTTGTATCGTTCCCACCACGCTCCAGTCCGTTTTGCCGGATTTCGCAAATAGGAATAATCCTCGTCATATCGCAGGTTAGTCGTTTTCAGCGAAGTGACATGCGCGTCTTCCCTTCCAACGACTTCCGCTGGTTGTGCGCTGGCGGGTATCGTTAGGGCAACCACCGCGGAGATCATCATTGCCGCCAAAGCCGCAGCCACGCGGCTGGCACTAGCGCCCAATTTTCTGGCTCCGAAAACTTCGGAGCGACACACATCTCTGATGGAGTCGACCCGCATCTTCCAGCTCTCGCTTCGAATTCCCACCTCGAATCTGGAATGAACTGAAAGTCAGATTCTCGCTTCTTTCTTCGTCGACTCCCGTAGTCGAACAAGCAGCGAAAATCCGCCTAACACCGGTGGCACTAGGAAGCACCAAACATTGTAGTGCGCGTACGAGAGAGCCGCAGCGGCGCACCCGAGAGCGAAAATGATGACATTTTTGGACATCATTGCCACCCGCGCCTTGATTTGGTCACTCGACGCTTTGTCCCGGGCGTACATCATGTCCGCGAGATCGATCATGATCTGCGTCGTCGTGCCTGTCATCAGGGTCGAGGGAGGTACGCTTCCGAGATAGACCCGGTGCGCCGCGTTCTGGATCGCCATGGCCGCGACGAGCACCATCCCGGTAGTCACGGCCTGCAAGCTGTCGCCATTCTGGAAAGGCCCGAACTTGATCGCGAGCCCGGCGCCCACGATCAACAGGAGGACCTTGAGGCCTAGCATGGCTTCGAAGACGAAGCGCCAGCGCGGCGTTAGCGCGGAGCTAAGCAGGCGGACGGCCATCACGACGGCGCAGAAGATCGGGAGCGCGAGGAGTTTCGCAACGGCTCCGGAGGTGCCAAGAACAAGCGAGGCACCAAACGTCACGAAATTCCCGGTCACATGAGCTGTGAAAAGGCCTTGCAATGCAAGAAAGCCTGCCGTGTCGACATAGCCGGCGGTTAGACTCAAGAGAAACGGCACGATCATCGGATTTCCGCTCGGCGCCGGTTGCACTACCATCCCCGTTTGATCTCGACGCCGACATAGTTCGAGTCGTGGGCGCCGGCCTTGCGCAAAGTGTCGCCGACCGCGAAGTGCACCGCCTCGACCGCGAAGGAAGTTGCCCGGTCTATAGTCCAATCGAGGCGAACCTGGCCATAGCTTCCGGTATAGGCGCCGGGCCGCCCGGCAGTGTTCGGGACCGGTATATCGGGTTGGGTGTAGATCGCATCCGCGGTGTTCTGGCGCCACTGCGCCGCAGCTGCGAACATGAGCTTCACTGACGGACTCAAACTCAACGTCAGGGACGGCTTGGCATGAAAGAGGTTTGTGTACCCGGTGTAACTGGCGAGCGTAAAATAGTAACCGTTGGGAAATAGCGGATTGAATGTCCCAAAGCGTCGTTTGCTGTTGCCGTCACCGGATGCGGCGTCGAGTTGAATGCCTACTCTGGGGCTAAAATTCACATCGGCAAAAGTGTACCCAGCGAGTGAGCCGACAGCCCAGGCCTTGATCGGCTCGTTACCAATCCGTCCGGTCTGTCCCATCACCTCAAGGTCAAAATCGAAATGATTGGCGTTCCCGTTCAGATGAACATCTAGAATGTCTCTTCGCTCGTCGCCGGACGCATTTGCAAAACGCGCATTCGCCTGTGTGAAATTGGCATAGTAGCCGGCGATAAACAGGGACTCGGAAAACTTATACTCTGCCCGGGCCATTCCGAAGGTCTGCGCGGTGACGCTACTGTAATCATCGAATACTGTGTTGTCGCGAACCTGGACCGGCAGGCTGTAAAAGGTAATAAACCGCCAGGGTCCGTTCTCATAATCCGCCCAGGCGGCGTCAAAGGATTGACGAACATTGGGGCCGTCGCGGACAGCCACAAAGCGCTGCAGATCGAAGCCAAATTGCTGACGGCCGGCCCTTAACTTCAGCGTACCGCCTCCGACCTGCTCCGTCAGAGCAACCCAAGCCTGCTCCAGATCGAGCCGATTCCGATCGACAGGGGTCAACATGGTCTTCCATGGCGCGTAGTCGGCTTGAAACTGCACGAATGCCTGTAGTTGGTCAGCGACGCGCAGATCGGCATGGAATTCGTTGCGGCTGATCACGTAATTCTGGCTGCGATTCGGACCAGTACCGAAGTTTGGGGCATTGTTTGACTCGAAGCGCTCACGTGTGTTTGCACCGAACGAGAGATAGGTGCGCGGGTCGAAACCGGATAGCGGAATGTATTTGAGCTCATCAAGCGGCTCACGCGGCACGCGAGGATCGGCGAGCACCGACCAGTCTTCCTGCCAGCGATTGAACATGATAGCCGGTCGCTGCGGCGTTGATGCTTTGGACTGTTCATCCGCCGACGCCATCTGCGGCGCCGCCGCACACAGTAGGCCTGCCGTCCAAGCCCTCCGCAGAAACGATCGTCCCAGCAGCAATGCCATCGCGTCCCCTCACTTCGGCGCGGTCGCGTGAATTTCCGCGATATATCCGCCGGGGAATTGTACCATGGCTTCGACCCGTCCGTCAGCGGTGTAGGGTTCGACTAGCACGGCGGCGCCTGAGGCCTTGGCCTTGGCCAAAGTTCCGTGCAAATCCTTCACCTCATAGCCAGTCATTTCCCGTCCATACGGATATGGCAAGTGACCGTCACTGACGAAGACAGCCATCTTTCCGAACACGGATTCAATGAGGACACGCCGGTATGTGTCCTTGGCTCGGCCGATCTCGATCCCCGCGGCATGTGCATTGTCAGAGACAACCTTCCCGTGTGAAAAACGTAGGAAGCTGCGGGCAAAGGCATCCGCCCGCTCCGGAGAGAGATAAACGCGATTCTCCGGGACGGTCTCGAATGGCGCATACGAGGGCTTCGCGGTATGCCAATAAAGCTGCATATTCAGACCCCCCGGCCACTGAATTACCGCATCGCGTCCGATGGGATCCGGAAAGGCTGAAACGATTACATCCGCGCCGGAGTCTCTGGCAAGATTGATTGCCTCATCGAGATCGCTAACGAGGTAGCCGGTTCGCTCGGCGCCAAAAGGATAAGGAATCGGCGTCTTGAAGCCGAACAGCGACACCGTGCCAACGGGCGTCTGCAGCAGTTGGCTAGTTGTGCTGCTCGGCGTCGGCGTGACCGTGGCAACAACCTGCTTCGTGCTCTGCCCCCCGAAAGTTGCGAGAAAGCTCGCCACGAATTTGTCCACGTCTTCGGGAGTCACATAGACGTGTGTGGTGTCGTATTGCGCGCCGACGCCGACCTCCGGCGTTGGATGCGCTCCTTGAGCCCGTGCGATTGCCCCCAATGGGAATAGCAGCGAGCAAACCAGGAGCACTTGAATCAGCTGACGCTTGCCGGTCATGGAACACCTCGAGCACGGGTTTTGAGCGCTCATTTCGAGCGCAAGGACAACATAGACACGAGCACCAAGCCGGCGATCAGCCCTAGATGCTCGAAGAAGGCATTAACGGCCATGAAGCGATCGTGACCGGCTTTGGCCCAGAAATCGTTCGCAGTAAGCATGGCGACCGCAGTGAGCACACCAAGCCCTCCGGCTCCCAGCCACACCCAACGTCCAAGAATGAGGAGCAAGGACCCGCCGAGTTCGACAACAATGGCTGCGGTGGCCCAAAGCCATGCCGGCTGAAGACCGAAATTCGCCTGCTCCGCAACGGCGCCTGGAAAATCGAGCGCTTTCTGAATTCCGCCGATCAAGAACGCAGAGACGAGCGCAATCCTGGCCGTCGCCGCGAGCCATGGCCAAGACAGCACTCTCGCCACCCATCTTGGCGTATCCGATTTGGCGAACATCTCACACAGCCCAGCAGGCGCATCCGAGCGCACCCCAGAAGCTCTTGAAATCAGAAACCGGTAGCCTTCCGGCCCAAGCGCGTGCATGATCATGGCCGTGCACGGCGCAAGCAGTGGCGCAGCCGCACATCCGCATCGCGTTCGCGCGAACGGCCTGTGCCTTGCCGTCCTGTTCCGCCCAGCTGCCGTACCCTCCGAAACTGCGCACCGGCGACCAGTCGGGCATCGCCGGCGGCGGCGCGGTATCGTCGAGAGCTTTGAACTCTCCCGCCCCGTAGACGACGCGCCCACCGACCACTGTGAGATCGCTTGTGATGTCGGCAATCTCGTTGTCGGCGCAGGAGAAGAAGTCTCGGTCGGGCACGATCACGTCAGCGAGCTGACCGACCTGGATGCGTCCTTTCTTCCCCTCCTCATTGGAGAACCAGGTGACGTTTTCGGTCCACATCCGGAGTGCGGTTTCGCGGTCGAGGCAGTTGCGTTGCGGATATATCCGCAGACCGCCCACCGTCATGCCGGTTACGAGCCAGGCCAGCGAGACCCAAGGATTGTAGGAGGCAACCCTGGTTGCATCCGTACCGGCGGAGATCCTGACGCCCTTGTCCATGATCTTCCTGACCGGCGGCGTCGCTTCAGCCGCGCCAAAACCGTAGCGCTCGACGAAATACTCCCCCTGATAGGCCATGCGGTGCTGCACGGCGATGCCGCCGCCAAGCTCGGCGATGCGGTCGATTGACTGATCGGAGATGGTCTCGGCGTGGTCGAAGAACCAGTGTAGACCGTCAAGGGGCGTGTCCTGATTGACCTTCTCGAATACGTCGAGTGCGCGCGAAATCGTCTCGTCGTAGGTCGCGTGTAGGCGCCATGGCCATTTGTTCTGAGCCAGGATGCGGACGACGTCTTCGAGCTCACCTTCCATTTCCGGCGGCATATCCGGACGAGGCTGGCGGAAATCCTCGAAATCAGCGGCCGAGAACACCAGCATCTCCCCCGCGCCGTTGTGCCGAAAATAGTCGGTTCCCTGCTTGTACTTCGAAGTCTTGGTCCAGTTCAGGAAGTCCTGCTTCTCCCCCTTCGGCTTCTGGGTGAACAGATTGTACGCCAAGCGGACGGTGAGCTGCCCATCGTCCGACAGCTTCTGAATGACCGCATAATCTTCCGGATAATTCTGGAAGCCGCCACCGGCGTCGATCGCTCCAGTAACGCCGAGACGGTTCAACTCCCGCATAAAATGGCGGGTCGAGTTGACCTGATATTCGAAGGGAAGCCTTGGTCCCTTTGCCAACGTCGCGTAGAGAATGCTGGCATTCGGCTTGGCCAGCAGCAACCCCGTCGGATTGCCGTTCGGATCGCGCACGATCTCGCCGCCGGGCGGCTCGGGCGTGTCCTTTGTGTATCCAATGACGCGCAGCGCGGCCGCGTTCAGCAAGGCGCGGTCATAGAGATGTAGAATGAATACCGGGGTATCGGGCGCAACCGCGTTGAGCTCGTCGATTGTCGGCAGTCGCTTCTCAGCGAACTGATGCTCCGTGAATCCGCCGACGACTCGCACCCACTGCGGAGCCGGCGTGATCGCCACCTGCTTCTTCAACATGGCCATGGCATCGGCGAGTGACCAGATGCCATCCCAGCGCAGCTCCATATTGTAGTTGAGCCCTCCGCGAATGATATGGAGATGATTGTCGATCAGACCCGGCAGAACGCGCCGCCCTTTCAGGTCGACGATCTTTGTCGAGGAGCCGGCGAGCTTCATCACGTCGCCGGTTTGTCCCACAGCAGTAAACAGACCGTCTTTGATCGCTACGGCAGTCGCCGCCGGATTCGAGCGATCGAGTGTCGCGAACAGACCATGATGCAAGATCAGGTCGGGACCCTGGTTGCTCATGCTTCTTTCCCCTGGTTCTTAAGGCCGTCAATTGGACCGACCGTACGTCGGCCGGGCAGCATGCCGAAAATATGAGAATCGCAGCTCGAAAGATGGAATGCCTCGGAGAAGCTCGAGCCCCCTACGAGGAGCTTGGTCACTGGTATGATCTGCTCGCCGACTAGGATACCGAGAAGTCCGACCAGCGCCACCAGAGGTGGCGCTGGCGAGCGAACGTTGAGGAGATTATAAATCACTCCAACGAGGAGGCCTGCAGCCAAAGACAACACATAGACCTTCATGACAGCCCTCCCATCTTCTCAACTTCAGGAGTTACCGCGGGCCTGCCTCGGATGCGTGTTCTCCGAGCGCCCATTTCGAAAAGCGGACTTGGATGCCGTAAGGCGTATGAGCGCGGAGGATATCCATAACACCCTCGTAGGTCTCGGCGCGGGCCCAATCCTGCTGCAGTTCGAAGACGTATTGGCACGAGGTGATCGGAATGGCGCCGGCCTGTAGCAGACGCTCCATGGAGCGGTTATGCGCTTCGATCGACAGATCACCACAGGCGTCCGCAGGAACATAGATTTCGTATCCTTCCTTGAGCATATCCAGGCTCGGGAACATCACACATGCTTCAGTCCAGAGGCCGGCGATGACAAACTTCTTTTTCCCGGTAGCCGCGACGGCTTTGCGGAAGTTCGGATCGAGCCATGAATTCATTGACGTTCGGTCGATGATCTCGTGCTTCGGAAACAGATCCGTCACCTCCGGCATGAACGGACCGGAGAATGAGTCCTTTGCAACCGTCGAGATTACAGTCGGAATCTTAAACAGCTTTGCCGCCTTGGCCAAAATCTGGATATTATTGAAAACGACGAGGCGGTCGTGCGACTGCACGCCTTGATACATTGCCGGCTGGTAGTCGATCAGGGCGATGGCGCTGTTTTGCGGTGTAAGCATGTCAAGCTTAGGCATTCGAGGTCTCCTGGTTTGGTGAATGCGGATAATTCAGCTCACAATCGAACGTATTGTGCGCCAGCGGAAGTGAAAGGACGTCAGCTAGTCGATGAACTAACTGCATGTCTGTCGTTCGGCGCGCGGTACCGACGCAGCGGTAACCGACGCGAACGCTCCTGCGGCCTCGAAGGGAAATCCTCGACTTTCCTCTGTCAATGACGACCAGAGATCGTGCGGGCGTGACCATGTTGCAGCCAGCGCCTTCGTTTCAAACCGTAATGCACACGCCTGATGCGATGCGCGGCCGTGTCTATTCATCTCAACCACTTCCCGTCACGTCATCGGAACGGGGCTATAGTATCGGCACCGCGCTCGTGTAAATTAGGCACTAGCCCGCTACTAGGTTTCTGATCGGATACTGCGCCGTGCAAAATGAAGCTCCTCGCCCAGAACTCATCTACCCGCCAGAGCTGGAAATTTGGCCATTCCCAGCGGATTGTCCCAATCGAGTGCTGATCGAAGAGATCGGGGACAAATGGACGATCCTGATTATTGCGGCGCTCTCGCGGGGCCCGACACGCTTCAATCAGCTCAAGCACGCATTAGACCCGATCACTCAGAAGTCATTGACGCATGACGCTCCGTCGGCTCGAGCGAAGTGGGATGGTTTCTCGGACGGTGCTTGATACCTCTCCAGTGGCGGTCGAGTACGCCATCAGCGCGCTGGGCCGTACGCTCGCGGGGCCGTTCTCCGCTTTATATCGATGGGCTGTCGCATACCAAGACCAGGTCGAAGGAGCCCGACGGGCCTTCGACGCGCAACGAGGAAAGGGCGCTCGAAGGCTGACGCTTTCGCGTGCGCGGAAGTAGGAAGCGGGGCCATTGCCTGCTGGCGTGACGCGCTGTTGCGGCCCGCTTCTTGTGTGTTGACCCTTTAGGAATGGCGTCGAGCAGAGGGGCGGCGCGATGAGCAATCAGCTTTGACTGATTGCGCGCACCTTCTTTCGTTGGCCTGAGGCTGAGCTACGCTTCAGACCGTCGCGGGAGCGGGAACGCTCTCTTGACCACGCCGGTGCGGTGGGTCGCGCCAAATCTCACGCGCCATTCACATCAAGGATCGCGGAACGGGGCCGGAGCGCGACCACCGCGATCAGCAAAGCAAGGGTCGCCATTCCGATCGACGCGTACGGAGTTGCCAGCAGCCCTGGCCCTTTAAAGAGCTGGCCTCCGATAAACGACCCGCTCGAAATTCCGAGATTGAAGGCGGCAATATTGAAGCCCGATGCGGTTCCAAGCGCATCAGGCGCGACCAGCTTGGCCGTAGCAACAACTCCGGCCTGCATGACTGGCGGGATGGCGAAGGCAAATGCTCCCCAGACAGCTATAACCGCGAAAGTCGCTCCCTCGTTGTGGATGGCCAATCGAATCGCGATGAACGAGACGACCAGTCCACATAAGAGGATTATCATCGCCCTGCGCGTTCCTAGGAGATCACTCAATTTTCCACCCGCTAGATTTCCAACGACAGTGGTCGCGCCAAATATCAGGAGTGCGATATTGACCGCCTCCTTCGGCACTCCAGTGATGTCGGTCAGCAGGGGGGACAGGAAGGTGAAAACCACAAACGTGCCACCGAACCCGACTACTGTCAGCAGGTACATGGTCGCGAGATGTCGATTCCCGAGAAGGGTCAGTTGGGATGCAAATGAGCCCGGCGGCTCATTCGGGATTTCAAAGGGCAAGAGCCATGTCAGGCCAAGCACCGCGACCGTGCCCATGCCCGTAACAACAAGGAAGGGAGTGCGCCAGCCAAACAATTGGCCGATCCACGAACCGAAGGGTACACCCGCCACCATCGCGACCGTGAGCCCTCCCATCATCACAGCAATCGCACTTCCGGCTTTCGATTTGAGAACCAGGGAACTGGCACACGCTGCGCCAACACCGAAAAACACCCCATGGGCGACCGCCATGACAATGCGTGATAGCAGCAGCGTCGCGTAGTTCGGGGAGATGGCGGCAGACAAGTTGCAGATCGTGAACAGCGCCATGAGGCCGATGGCCAATTCTCTCCGCGGAAGAGCGCTGGTCAGGGCCGAAAAGATTGGAGTGCCAAGGGTGATCGACAGTGCGTAGAGGCTGACAAGGAGGCCGGCCGTCGGAATCGAGACGCCGAGATCCGTTGCGATCTCAGGAATGAGGCCCACAATAACGAATTCGGTCGTGCCGATTGCGAACGTTGCAACTGCAAGAGCATAGAGAGCAAGGGGCATTGCACTGGACCTCCATGCAGGATTGCGGCGGCTGGAATCAGGCTGATGATGGCGCCTTCTTCTGCGGTCTATCGAGATGCTCGCCTGACGCCCCCGTGGAGAGGTGATAGAGACCCTCGAATCCACGTCGGCATATCAAGGCTTCTTGGTAGGATCGTCGGCGGGGTTCTCGTAGACTGTATCCGTCGGCCCCGCGCCGGTGATAAGTACGGTCACCGCTTCGTCGGCTGTCATCGCGAAATGCGCGGCGCCCGAGGGCTCCGTGTAAACCGACCCAACCGGGAGCGTTCGAAGCGCTTTTTCGGCGAAACTTGAGCCGTAGCCGAACATCCAGGTGCCCTGGAGCACAGTGCCGACCCGATCGCCTGCGTGATGATGGGCCGCAATTTTAGCATGAGGCGCGACCTTCAAGATCTGGCTATACGGCCCCGGCTTGGAAGGATCGCCCAGAATTGTAACGACCTGGACCTTGGTGTTCCCGGATCCACCGGCGCCGCCGGTCGGTGCAATAGCCTCCAATTCGGTAGGTGTCTTCGCGTAGTTCGGAAGCAGTGGCGCCGGCGACTGCGCAGCCGCAGGGCCGAGGAGCATGACAGTGGCGAGCATGAAGATGATCTGATTTCGGGACATTGCTTCACCTTCCGTTTTCAGAACCTGACAATTGCGGTTAGATCATCACCGCGGAGCTTTGGGCTGCTCGAGAAGCTCCAGCGTCATCCCATCCGGTGCCCGAACATAGACCAGGCGAAGTCCGGTGCGCTCGCCCGCCTCTACCCGTTGGACCCTGCTTAGAGCTTTCCACCCCGCCTCGGCGATCCGCACCAGAAGTGCGTCGATGTTTTCAACCCGGAAAGCCAAGTGCACCGAGCCAACGTCACAAGACCGCGGTTTCATAATTTTTCGATCGCCGGGAGAGCGGTATTCCAGAAGCTCGACCAGATGCCCGGGGGCACGCACCATTGCGATCCGCGCCGCTGCCCTCTGCACGCCCACCAGTTCGTCCAGGAACGAGCTTTGCTCGAAGTCCCAGGTGTACAGGTGCTCGAAGCCCATCACTCCACTCCAGAACGACAGCGCCTCGTCAAGCGAGGATACTGTGATGCCGGTATGATCGGTGCCCTCGATGCAAAATGGAGCTGCTGCGTCTGTCACGGCGGTCACATCCTAGCGCTGTTGTCCCAGAATTGGCCCAGTTGGTCACAAATGAAGTCGGCCTTTTCCTCAAAAACCCAGTGTCCGCATTCCTCGATGACGCCCCCCTCCGCGCGCTCCGAAAGCGCCCTAGCGCTGTCGAAGCAGTGCGTGCCGAAGGAGCGGCGTCCCCCCCAGCCCATAGTGGGGATCGGAAGCTTCGTTTTTGCAAATTCCGCCAGCTGCGCCGCCTTCTCGTCAATAAAGGCGTAATGGTTGAGACTGGCCCGCAGATTTCCAGGCTGCTTCATCTGCATGACGTAGCGCTGCAGCTCCTCTTCGCTGATCGCATTTGGATTGTAGGCAAAGTCCCGGAAAAAGTGACGGAGATACTGCTCCTCCCTGCCTTCGATCAGGAACAACGCGATATCCATGTTCGCGTGCATGGACAGGTGCCAATATGGCACGCGCGGATCCACGTAGGCCTCATAGTCAAGTCCAAAGAATGGGGTCTCGATTGTCGCGAGCGACAGTGCGCGCCTGCCTGCCATATAAGCAAGGGCAACGGAGGGCGGCCCCCCAAGATCGTGACTAAGAATATGGAATCGGTCGACCTTCTCGACGTCGGCGAGTTCCAGCAAGTCCTTGGCGATGGTTGCCGGCATATAATCGGCATGGGGCTTGTCGCTGTCGGCGTAACCACGCAGGTCAGGTGCTATGAACCGGTATCGGCCAGAAAATGCCTCAAAGATTGGCACGAACTCGCGATGATTCTGCGGCCAACCATGGAGACACAGCACCGCAGGCCCGGACCCAACCGTCACATAGTGGAGTGTCAAGCCATTCACCACCGCGCGCTTGCTGATCATCTGAGCTTTCACCATCGTCGTACCCTCGCGCTGCTGTGTGCCGAGCCAACCGCGTCCCGCGTGCTGCTGGCTGGACGCCTCAAACTAACCGTTACGGCTTCTGTCAGCATGTTGCGCAAGTTCGCCGCCACGCGAAACTGAAACGATTTCACCCGGCTGATGAGCAAGATGCATTTCGCCGCCTCAGGCATATAGATCACAGCACGAAGTTAGCGCCGGCGACTGGGCAGTAACGCGCATCGCCCCAGCAATTCAACATGCAGCGCTTGACGCGAAGTTTGGGCCTTCCCGCGACATTTGTCAGCTCTGACCTTTTCGGCGGGAACGCCAAGCTTGCGGCTGACTGCGTTGGCTAGAGCCGTGCGGATGCCTTGCCCCATCTCATGGCCACCGATGCTGATCACCACGTAACCATCCTCGCCGGCCTTCAAATGCGCGCCCGCCGGCGTCGGTGAGCCCCGGATATGCACCTACCGCGATGCCCCACCCGATCGCACTGCCGTGCATGGAGGGAGCGCTTGGTCCAGCCGAATAGCTCGGAACCCCGACTCAGGCACTCAGCCACGTAGCGGGACAAGAAGGGAAGCCCTGTCGCGACGTTGGTATCGGTGTCGTTGGCGAGCCGCAGTGCCAGCGGATCCCGGCCGAACGCATAGGCCAGTTCGTCGACGCAGCATTCCATGGCGAAGCAGGCCGGATGCTCGAAAGGGGCACGCATGTAACCGGGCGTCTGCACGTCGGTGCGGAACGAGGCGCTCCACGCCCCGGAAGCTGCCAAATCCATAAAGGCGCGAACTGGTCGTCGTGTATTCGCCAGGAAACAGGTCATCCGCGAAGTCTGCGCGTCGGCCTAGCATTTTTCCGGTTCGTTCAGCAGGCATCGAAGGCGACGAGAGCGACCGCGAAATCGCCAGGGTATACGGCAATACAGGCACTGCTTCCACCAAGCAGCGCATGGCCACGATCGTTGCCTCGCTGCGCCGCGCAGCCGCTGCCGGGCTTGCGCTTATTGCAGGCGAACGACTCGACACCGCGGAAGTAGACGCAGCGCGTGCGCTGCAGGAGATTGCCGCCGAGCGTCGCCACGTTGCAGAGCTGCTGCGAGGCCGCTCGCATTAGCGATTCCGAGATAGCGGGGTACTCAGCGGCGATCCGCCGATGGGCCGCCACGTCGCTCATACTGGCGAGCGCGCCGAATACAAGCTCGCGGCGTCCCTCGGCGTCGATGTGGTCCAGATCCTTGAGTCCGGTGATGTCACTACCTTGTTTGGCGTCTCTACATTGAGCTTCATCAGATCGTAGCGCGTGGTGCCCCCGCGATGAAGCATATCCCCGGCCCAGCGCCCGCAACGCCGCGAACGGCCTCTTCAACGGTCTTCGCACGCGTATAGCTGAAGGGTTGCACGCCTCAAGTCCTCCGCATTTTGGCCGCAGCATCCTGGATCGCGCTGACGATGCCGACATAGGCACCGCAGCGGCAGATGTTGCCGCTCATGCATTCGCGGATCTGTTCAGCCGAACCGGCGTGCCCTTCCTCGACGCACGCCACTGCGGCCATGATCTGACCCGGTGTGCAGTACCCACACTGCAACGCGTCGTGGTCGACGAACGCCCGCTGCATCGGATGAAGTTCACCGTTAGGACCGGCCAGGCCTTCGATCGTCTCCACCGCGCGTCCGTCCGTCTGCACCGCCGGCATGAGGCACGACACGACCCGCCTGCCGTCAAAATGCGCGGTGCAGGCGCCGCACTCGCCGTGCAGCCTTTCTTCGCGCCAGTGAGCGCCAGATGCTCGCGCAGGAGATCGAGGAGCGAGGTGCGCGGATCGATGGCGAGCGACCGCGCATCGCCATTGACAGTCAGTGTGACTCCGACGCGTTCTGGTCCACCGCGTGCGGCCTGGTCGGCCGCATGCTCATCGACCCGCATCCGCTGAGCCATATTGTGCGCCCGAAACAGGCGCCTCGCCAATCTCAGATCCGCTACTCGTGTCTCTGGTGTTCATTGTCATCCTTTGGATTAAGAGGGATTAGGCTGTAAGCGGCGTGAAAGCGCCCCTACTCGATCATCACCGGCTGTTTCTCGCGCCCGATGCCGTCGGTGTGCAGCAGCGCAGCCGGACCTCGGCATGGTTTCCTGCAGTCCCTGCCTCGCACACTTCGGTCCTCGTAGATGTCTACATTGGTTAAGCGTGGCTCTATCGAACTTGAGCCTCCCGCTGCACCGAGCCCTCATGTCGACAGATCTCATGAGCTTCTGTCCCTCGTCGGAACTGAAACTATTTCACTCGTGAGATGACCTGAGTGCATGCCGAATTGTAGTGCCGCTTCCCGAAACGCGACGATCGCGTTTTTCCAGCTCAGCTGATGCGGCACGTGTAGCTCAGTGTGGCCGTTGCACGCAGAACCTGCCCATCAGCTTAGGTTTGGGATCCCGGCTTATCATCGCCGTCTGAAGGAATGAGCCTGGCGGGTTCGTCGTATCCCGAGCGGCTGCTGTAGAAGAGGAGGGCCATCAATCCGACGCCAAATACCAGAGAAAGCAGTATACCAGCTGCCATCGCGACGTATGCAAATGGGGAACATCTACTCCCGCAGCTGCCGCCCATCCCAAGTGCGCAATCACCATCACGTCAACCGACAGTGCCAAGAGGACGCTGATCAGGACGTAACCGCCGACAGTCATTGTTCGGGCATTCGAAGCGACCTCCCGTCAGATCGAACCCCACCTGATGACTGAAATCTTGAGCATGCTGAGCCTTTCCTGAACGGCCAGAATATGCCCAGCACTTTTTGGCGTAAGGATCAGGGCTAATGCCCAAGCGCCGCGAGTCCCGCCTGCGCAATCTGAACATCATGATCTGGGGTATCGAAGCTTGCGCCAATGCCGCCGACGACCTGCCCATCGACGACAATCGGCAGACCGCCCTTCATCTCGGTAAAATCGTGCGCAGTCACAGCTGCGACACGACCCTGATTGATTGCATTCTCGAGCGTTTCGGTAGGTTTCTTGAAAAGGGCCGCAGTTCGCGCTTTTTGCGGGGCTAATTCTGCGCTTGCCACATACGCCGCGTTATCCATTCGCAGCAACAGTATAGGCCAGCCGCCATCATCGACGACAGCGATTACGCCGGCCAGCCGATTGTGCTCAGCTTCCGCCTTGGCGGCTGCCACGATCTTCTCCGCCGCGGCTAAGGTGAGGACTTTCTTGTCGAACAATTGGGCTACTGCACCTTGGGCCTGAAGCGTGAGCGCGACCAGGCTGGTCAATAGCGTAACTCGTCCGAGCTTCTGCATGGATTTAGTCTCCTTAGGTGCGGGCTCTCGAATCCGACCCGATACATACTACTAGCGGAAAGCCCCTTGGCGGCTCGATCCATATGAGAGGTGCAATTCGGAGCACATGCCACATGGGTGGCCATGTATCACCACCTGCAGCTAGTATTTACGGTTTTGGAGCTCTCGGGAAGTGCAGCGATTTCACTCATCGGATGAACACAATGCACTAGTTTTCTTAGCGCGCAAGACGACACCGTCCCCGCGACTGGACTGCCGACGCAGTAAGAGCCGTCGGATACATCGTGACGCGCAAACGAGGTATCGCCCTCATCTCTCGATTTAAGGGTTAGCCGGACCGAGAAACGCGCGATCGATTACGTCACCTATTGGCTGCCACAGGCTGCCATCAAACTGCACAAGCCGGACCTGCTTGATGGGCCGAATACCGAGCCTGAGGATCACATCGGATTCCTGTGCGAGATCATGGCGGGCTTCGCTGGGGCGGAGATTCACCGATCAGCAGGCGCTGACCGCATCATGTTTCAGGAGCATCTCGCACCTTGGGCGAGACGGTTCTTCGTCGACCTTGAGAATGCTTGTCCCCGTTCCCACTTTCGGAAAGGCTTAGCACTCTGACGTTGCCAACGATCGCAGATCAGAATCGTGACGGTGCCAACCTCATCATTCTTGCTAGTACAGCCAAGTGAGCTCAGATGTCTTCAATACACCGGCTCTACAGACGTGGACCACTACGGTGAACGGTGTGGAGCATAGCTACAGCTGATTGAACAGCGCGCTTTTGAAGCAGGTCGCGTACACAATCAACCATGACCAACCAAGAGCCCGCAAACAGCGCAACATCCTTGATTACGAGCCGGCCAGCTCCAGAGAGGTATGGAAACCCAAATTCTGCATCACCCAAATCGGGCACCCACGCCTCGGGCGTCGTGAACAAGAATGACAACGTGACCACCGGCGTCAAAAACGACATTGTGGCTCCGGCCAGTCCATAGCGGGGCGACACTAGACCAACCAAAGTGAGAAGGCCGATGATGACCTCGA
The DNA here is from genome assembly GCF_023073015.1 of Bradyrhizobium sp. 87. Taxonomy (NCBI): domain Bacteria; kingdom Pseudomonadati; phylum Pseudomonadota; class Alphaproteobacteria; order Hyphomicrobiales; family Nitrobacteraceae; genus Bradyrhizobium; species Bradyrhizobium sp. 87. Next base: position 59,315 of record NZ_JADPIQ010000149.1, on the reverse strand, counting down.
CGATGCCAAGGCCCTGCGAAAACGCATAAGTGTTATTGTTGGCTTGCCATTCTCGCTCGGCGGGGACGAATTGACCTTCCCGGGTGAGATGCGCCTTGTATTCTTCTGGATGCTTGTAGAACAAGCGCATGATTGGGTTATTGGCGACGAATGGCGTTATACTATCGGCTTCGTAGGGAACGAACTTCAGCGCGCCGATCCAAAGAAAGATGATCGCGATTGCAATGCGCATTGCTTGGATGCCAAGTTTCTCCGATTGGTTACCGGCAATCCAGTGGGCGACACGCAGCACTTCGACCTTGAGTTCTGTTGGCTGGTCCCTCATTGTCCGTCCTTTCGTTCGTGGTGGAGGATTAACACTCACAAAGCGCTTGAGTCTGACCACGCCCCGCAAGGTCGGCGCCTCTGCGTGAGGAGAGTACGTTGCAGCTACCGTCCCTCGCGCTGACGCTTGGTGCTGTCGATACCGAAGCCGTGCCGCTAGCGGAAGTGAATTGAATGCTGACGATCGCTGAATGGCATTCACGCGAGGTCGATGGATGGCGATTTGCCTAAGGCGACGGCAAATGAACTGCCACCGAATGTGCTCGCCTTGTCTACTTATCGTTTTCAGCTCTGATGTCTGGTTTTCCAAGTTAGTGACCAAGCCGCCGCAATCACAATGCTCGCAGGCCTACCCACTTTGCGAGAGCTAAGGCGGGAGGGATTGCAGAAATGATCGAGGCAACCACGACAGCGAAACCAGCGCTGTATGCTGCTAGAAACAGGCACTCCGTGTCGTTGATCCGAAACTAGTTTCAAGAGCCCTGCCTTTCCGCTGGTGTGGCCGATGCGCATTCATCTATGATCGTTGACTATTTTCTGAACACGGTCCTTCTGACAAACGCAATCAATTCATCCGCCAAGATTCTCCGCGTCCTAGACCGGAAAGGACGGCACCGAACTCAGGCCCATACAGCACGCGGCACAATCGGGCCTGCGGTCGACTGAACAAGAGCCTGCTGCTCATTGCATCAATCCCTTACCTCTATGACACCCATCATGCCCTTATCCTCGTGGTCAACAGCGTGGCAGTGGTACACAAAGCGGCCACGGATTACGGGATCAGTAAACGGAATGACGACTTTGATCATGCCGGGGCCTTCGGAGGTTGCAGGAGGTACTGAAAACGTGTCGCGTAGACTATCGTCGGGCCAAGCAGTGCCGCCCACGTGAGTCACGAGGAAAGGCGTCTGATGAATATGGAAGCTGTGATATTGTTGATCCATATTTAGTATGGTCCATTCCTCGGTGTCCCCAAGCCTCACGGTTTGATCTGTGCGAGCTTCGTCGGTAACTTGATCGTTGATCAAGAACACCTTCCGATCAGAGGTCCGTGAATAGCGCAGTGTTCGGCGCTGCGCGATCGGGGCACCGCGCACCTGGTCGATCCATCGGCTATCACGGATCCGCTGCTCAAGAACCACCTCTTCAACGGAGGTGACGCCACGTGCCGGTCCGGTGGATGAGACTACAGCTAGCTGGATGCTGGGTTCTTCGGATCGCCAAGCTTCGTTGCGAAAAGGAATGGTCTTCAGCTGGTAAATACCAGCGGACGGGCCGATTGCTATCGCGTCAATTCGCTCCCCGGGGCCGAGGAAGAGCTCCGTTGTCTTGCGTGGACGCGACAGCATGTGCCCATCTGTCGCCACGACGTAAAGCGGCATGCCAGCGATGCCTATTTTATAGAAATTGGAGGCACCAATGTTGGCAAGACGCCAGAACTGCATTTCTCCTGGGGTCATTTCAACCAACGGATTGAGTTGGCCGTTGATGGAGACGAGCTCCCTCCCGTCCGCGAATTTCGCATGCTTCAACAGAAGGAAACGTTCCGGCATGTCTGCCAATATCGAGAGCAATTCCTCGCTGCCATCAATGATCAGAGCGCCAGACATGCCCCCCAGTATCTGACCATTTACGGAGCCGTGCGCATGTGGGTGATACCAGAACGAGCCGGGCCCCTGACGACCGGCTGCTGGTATACGCACCTCGTACTCAAATTGTTCACCGGGTTGGACATGCACGAAGACATTGTCGCTGCTCCCTTGCGGCGACACGCTTAGGCCATGGAAATGCATGTTTGAAGGAGTGCCGATTCCAACACATACAGGGCCAAAGGAATTGCCAAGATCCGGTGGTGTAGCGAGGTCATTGCGGAAAGTGATGCGCAAGAGGTCGCCGACGCGAGCTCGTAGCGTCGGAGGGATATAGGCACCATTGTAGAGCAGTCCGTTGAATCTCGAGCTGCCGAGGCGTACACTCCCCGGCGCTGCCGTCAATGTCGCCTGCAGCACGCCGCCAGAACTACGTAGCTGCGGCGGCTTCAGCAGTGGCTCGGGCGCCGGGGCAGCGGCTTCCGAATGAGCCCGAGACGTCAACAGGGGCTTGCAGCTGACAGCAGACACCCGGCGGTAGCCGTCGAGGCGATCGCAGTTTTGATGAAGAAGCGGCGGTCGATGCTTGGGGACATCGCGACCTCTTAAGCTTATCGTCATTCGTGGAATTGGCACTGAAGGAGCGTCCCCGTTTCTGCTGAGGGTCGCTCCGCCGCGGACACTCTCCCTTGGCTCGAAAGCGCAATTCATGTCCGCTACGACCTGAGTGCGGACATAGGATCACGGCGACTTATTCGGAGCCGAGGGATCGACAATGGTCTTGGACGAGCCGCCAGGCGCGGGCTGCATATCCGGTGGTGTCCCTCCCTGCGGACTTGAAGCTGGCGCGCCGCCTGAGCCTGTAGAGTTTGGGCCCGTCCATCCTTGCGGCTGCAGCTGGCCCTTGTTGTCGGGTAGCACAGTTCGTCCAGTACTGTGCCTGGAGTCGCTCGGGCTCTTGTCTTCACTTCTAACTTGAGCCACAGCAATGTTGGCAGCAATAGCGATACAGAGCGTCAGTAGCAAGACTGGCATGTCAATCTCTGGGTTCGTTGATAAAGTACTTCATTTGACAACTTGTCGGCGCGCCCGGTGCGCTCGAGGAGGCCAGCACTTCAGAAGCACAATCAGCAGATCGGCCAGTGCCGCTGCCGCAAACGGCGAGCGCCAGTGCACAAACTCGCACGTGGCCTTCTCAGACTAGGCATGCAGCTTCATCGTAATCTCCGCTATCGTGCGTCCTTGATAACGTGCGCCGGAGAGCTCGTTTTGCGATGGCCTTCGGCTGCCGTCGCCACCAGCGATAGTACTGGCGCCGTAAGGTGAACCACCGGTGACTTCATCAAGCTTCATCTGGCCGACAAACCCGTAGTTCAAGCCCACAACCGTCATTCCAAAGTGCAACAGGTTGGTGATGATCGAGAACAAAGTGGTTTCCTGACCCCGTGCTGGGTTGCGGTCGAGGTAAAGGCGCCGCCAACCTTGCCCTGAAGCGCACCTCGAGCCCAGAGGCCGCCCGCTTGGTCGAGGAAATTTGCCATCTGCGACGTCATGCGGCCAAAGCGCGTGCCGGTGCCAACGATGATAGCGTCATAGCTAGTCAACTCCTCGATCTTCGCTATGGGCGCAGGCTGATCGAGCTTGTAACTCGATGCCTCTGCAACGTCGGAAGAAACTAGTTCTGGGACACGCTTGATGTCTACGATCGCTCCCGCCTCGCGCGCACCGATCGGCGACAGCGTTAGCGATCGTTTCGATGTGTCCATAGGCAGAGTAGTAGAGAACAAGAATCTTTGTCATGACGCTCCTAATGTTTGCAGAACAAATAAGTGGGGACGCTAGCGATTTTTGAGTCGAATTCGTACATAGAATTGCAGCGCCCCCATACGACACACTCATCCGACGCCACTAGCTTCGGCTACTCCTCGCGGCGGGGTGCAGGCTTCGGTCCGTGCGTCCACCAACTCCTTTTATGCTTCCTGATTGCGGGCGGAATTGAAATGACTTCAATAGCCAGATGCGGCCCGTGCACACAGCGAAACGCTCATAACCCAGGCGAGAGGCGGCCTCTTGTCCAAACCAGCGCTAGGAGAGATCTGTGGCGCTCCCGCCCGCAGCGCATCAACCGCCGATGGGAGGGTCGACGACTTCAGTGCCAGCTGCGGAGCCGAAGGAGGTTCGCATCGATCGGAGTAACCGCAGCCGACGATTCAACGTATGTCAAATACTTATTGCGGACTAAACCGTCTGTTCAGAGAGGGCCGATCTCAGAGGCGGTGCGCTTATCGGGGATCATCGCGTCTTGTTGAGCAGACGACGCCGTTTAGATGCCGAAAGCCCTAATATCCGCTTGCCGCCGGCCTCGTCCAAGAGATTGGTGGCATTTCGGCTAAGTTCGTGCGTCTCAAGGCGAGATGGCCGGCGAACCACCTCATAGGCCTGTGGCGCTTCAATGCTTGGGGTTTGGGGTGAGCCCACACATGCCGCGCGAGGAGGGCCACTGCTGGTGACTAGCTCCGCGATGATCCATTGTGATGCGGGGCTCGACCTTCATCCACGTCATCGATTGGCACTGCCACGGCAGATCGCGATAACCCTTCAGCACGCTTATTCTTAATCTTGTTCTTGGACCGGCTTAAACGGGAAACTTGTTCCGAAGAGCGGCGCGACCGTTGTAGCAGCCATGCTCTATGCACCACGTACGTACGGCGCTCGCGAAGCGAACTATCTGGGCACAGAATGCCATGGTCGTCCGCCAGCACCCGTTTGCTACTAACCGCCGCCAAACCTTGATGGATCATCATAAGAGGGCGGATCGTCATAATCGGTACGGAAACCTCCTTGAACCGAGGGGTCGCGGTAAATTCTTGTACCTGTCGGACTAATCAGAACAGTCGGCTTGGCAGCGCCGAAATTTGGACCCGAGTGCCTTTGGACCTTCTTTGGGACAGCTGCAGCGGAGCAGCACAAACCCAATAGAAGCCAAATAGTGATCGCGCATCTCACGGCAGTGACCTTGTGGCAAACTGATGGATGTCTCGCTGAGTTTCTCGGATCGTCGACTTGGGACAAGCAACGGACGTCACTACATGGAGTCATGAAAATGAACCTTGTTTAGCTCGGTTGGGCATGCAGCCGCACTCCCCGCCTCGTTCAGTGTAGGGAGCGGCTGTAGCCAGGGACCTTGCGGGCTACTCTTTCGTAAGAACGCGGACCCGTCATCGAAAAGCGAGGCGCCAAGCGTGAGCTCAGCGCGTTAGATCCCGCCTTCATTTTGCCAGCCGGCGTCAAAGTGATGTATATTCTGATGACTTGCGTCTTACTTGCAGCATTGCCAAACTTTTAGGCTGAATTTGCTGACGCACAAATGGCACATCTGCATCCATCCGCTGCAGTTCGTGCAGCCGGCGACAGCTCACTTTGAGTCACGTGTCCGGATTAAACACCGCCGATACGGCCGACATCATGCGATTAGATGCTTTCCTACGGGGAAGTGTGCTGCTGCTCGACCTAATCGCAGCTTTGTCCTCTCAGCGTCCCGAAGCTCCAATGCGGGAGCTTTGACCCACATTCGCAACTTATAAGGTTTGTACAATTACCTTATCAGTTGGCCAACTGACTCCATTTGCGACCAAAGCTTACCAGTTCGCAGACCGACTCCCTCTGCCAAACCTTATCAGTCGCGAACTGACTCCATCGGGGCCAGGACGCGGGCGAAATCTCGAAGCATCATCAAAACAGAACAAGCTTGGGAGACTTAGGACCAACCTGTTCGCGTGCCTGCCCGAGTCACACGGGCCAAGCGGCTGCCCCACGGGGATGCTCGATTCGTCTGGTGACGCCAGTCCCACACAGCACTCAGCATACTTCGAAGTGTAGGTATCCTTCCAACGCCGAAGGCAGTCTAATCTGATTTGGTCCTGCTGCCGCCGATGCGCCCCGGTGGTGACTTGACCGGCGGGCTCGGCTTGAGGTCCGTTTGTGTCGTGAGCAAGTTGGGCTCGGCCGAAGGGCAGACGTCACGACAGGAAACGCGCGATGCCTTCACGGATACAAGCCAAAATTTCGTCCTGCCGCTCCTCGAGACGGGACACCGGGCCGCCGACACCGAGGACCAGGTCGCGGCCGAAATCGCGCTTCGGCAGCAGGACGGCGATCACGCCAGCGTCCTGGACGATGATGTGTCTTGAGAACATGTAGCCGTCGCGCCGGATGCCGTTGACGATCTTCATCAGCGCATTCAGCTCGAAGTGCTCTTCCCGGGGGCAGACAGCGTTGATGCGGCGCAGGAGCCGCTCAATCTCGACGTCGGTATGGCCGCTGAGCAGCGTGCGTCCGATGCCGCTGATCGCAAGCGGCCGGACGTCGCCGGATTTAACTTCGAACCGCAGGCGTTTGCTGGTTTGTAACGCGTGAATGTACTGCGCATGCAGATCGGACTGCGTGCTGATGCTGACGAGCTCGTCCAGTTTCCCATGGACGAAATCGACCAGCGCAAGGATTGCGCTGTCGCCGAACAACCCGCTGTCCAGCCAGCGGCCCATCTGGGCGATGCGCATGGTCGGCATGTAGGTGCGATTGTAGCTGTCGTAAAACAGGTACCCCAGCATCGCCATGCTCTTGAGCAAGGCCGCGGCGCTCGACGTCGGATAGTCGCACTTCGTCGCCACTTCCTTCAGCGAAATCGGACGCTTCACTTCCTCGAAGTACTCGAGGACTTCAAAGATCCGCTTGGCCGATTTGATACTGGAGCTCATCATTTACACATATCTGGAATGTAATTGGCTGACAGGTACCTTGATGAGTCGAGCCGATTGCAGAAATCGGCCGCAGTCTACCCCCTCCCTCCTATGACAACAAGCATTTTACACATATATAGAAATAGAACTATGTATATGTAACATGATGGACTCAGAAACGCCCTGCCTCTAGTCTTGCAGCGGCCGGAAAGGCCGCGGCGTAGCAGCCGTTCAAGAAATGAAAAGCGCCCCGCCAAGGTGGCGCACGCTTGCAGGGAGGGCGTGATGAAGCCGGGAATGAATTTGTCCATCGCTATCGACTGATGTCGTCCGGTTCGACCTGTCTTCGCTTGGGCTCCCGCCGCTGAACCCAACCCCTTCGCGACCATGCTTCCAGAGATCAACCATCGCGCTCGGCGACGGCTCGCAAGCCATCGTGTGCAGCGGCGGCAACACCTAGACCGAACAGGGATTTGCTTCCATGAACTACCGATTGCCTGAAGGCAGCTGCGATTGTCATTTTCACATCTACGGCCCCTTCGATCGCTTTCCGCCTGGAAATGAGGGCCGCTTCACCGCCGCAAAGCCATTCACAATCGAAGACGCCTTTGCCATCTGGGACAAGCTCGGCATCACGCGCGGTGTCATCGTCCATGCGGTCGGATCGGGAGACGACAACGCCGTCACTTACGATGCGCTGCGCCGCTACCCCGACAGGCTTCGTGCCGTCGCAATCCTGCGGCCCGATGTCTCGGATCGGCGGCTCGATGAACTCACCGACATCGGCTTCAAGGCGGTGCGCGTCACCATGATCCGGCAGGACGGCAAGCCGGTCTCAACGCTCGGCACCAGCTACGACGATCTGGTCAAGCTCGCCCCCCGCATCGCGGAGCGGGGTTGGCATGCGCAGCTCTGGATCGAGAGCTCGGATCTTGCCGCCGCCGCGGCCGAGCTCGAGAAACTGCCACTGAACTACGTGATCGACCACATGTCACGGACCATGGCCGACAAGGGGCACGATCATCCGGATTTCCGCGCCTTCACCGACCGGCTGAAGACCGGGCGCTACTGGACCAAGATCTCCGGTGCCGACCGCAACACGCGCGTCGGCCGCCCCTATGCGGACACGGCGCCCTTCATGCGCGCCATCGTCCAAACAGCGCCCGACCAGGTCGTGTGGGGCAGCGATTGGCCCCATGTCGGCCACAGCGCCGAGACGATGCCCGATCTCCAGGACCTGCTTCGTCTGCTGCACGACTGCGTTCCCGACGAAGCCACCCGCCGCAAGATCCTGATCGCCAACCCGGCGCGGCTCTACAATTTCTGACAGGACCGAGGACACCTTGGACAACAACAAGAAGCTGCCGCTCGACGGGGTGATCGTCATCGACCTCGGCCAGGTCTATCAGGGCCCGTATGCCGGTTTCCTGATGGCGCAGGCCGGCGCGACCGTCATCAAGGTGGAGCCGCCGAACGGCGAGCCGGTGCGTCATCGCGCCCGCATCAGCAAGGGCAACGCCGTCCCGTTCGCAATGCTGAACGCCAACAAGCGCAACATCAGCCTGAACCTGAAGTCGCCCGACGGCGTCAGGGTCCTGAAGGAGCTCGCGTCGAAGGCCGACGTGCTGATCGAGAACTACGCCCCCGGCGTGCTCGATCGACTGGGCGTCGGCTATGCTGCACTCAGCGCCGTTAATCCGCGGCTGATCTACGGCTCGGCCACCGGTTACGGCCTGTCCGGGCCCAGCCGGGACAATCTGGCGATGGACCTCACCATCCAGGCCGTGTCAGGCATCATGAGCGTAACGGGATTTGCCGAAGGTCCTCCGGTCAAGGCTGGTCCAGCCATCACCGACTTCATCAGCGGCGTGCATCTCTACGCCGGCATCCTCACGGCCCTTTACGATCGGGAGAAAAGTGGCCGCGGCCGGCTGGTCGAGATCGCGATGGTCGAGACCGTCTATCCGGCGATGGCCTCGAACCTGGCCGATGTCTTCAACCGTAAGGCGGCGGCCCCCCGCACCGGCAATCGTCACGGCGGGCTCGCCGAAGCGCCCTACAATGTCTATCCGGCATCCGACGGCTATGTCGCCATCATCAGCGTCAACGAATCCCACTGGACCGGACTAACGCGCGCGATGGGACGGCCGGAGCTGGCCGACGATATCAGGTTCAAGACCGTGCTAGACCGCTTGAAGCACATCGATCTGACGGACCAGATCGTGTCCGACTGGTCCTCGCAGCTCGCGCGCGACGAGATCACCGAGCTTTGCCGCGTCAACAGGGTGCCCTGCGCCGCCGTTCGCGACCTGCGCGAAGTAACCGAGGACAAACACCTCCACGCCCGCGGCATGTTGCGCGAGATCTCGCATCCGGAATACGGCGACATCCTCGTTCATCGCAGCCCGCTGGTGCTGCACGATACGGCGACGCCCGAGTACGTTCCGTCCGCGCGTCTCGGTCAGCACAATGGCGAGGTCTTGTCGGAATATCTCGGCCTGTCCAGCAGCGAGATTGATGAGCTACGCCGCTCCGGCGCCATTGCACAACAATGACGAACGTCGAGGCGCGAATGCCCCGGTCCGCCAATTCAGGGGAAGATCACAATGGTCAAGCTGTTTGAAAGCATTGCATTCCGCGGCGTCGAGCTGAGCAACCGCATCGTCGTTTCGCCGATGGGGATGTATTCGGCCGTGAACGGCTACGTCACGCCGTTCCACTTGGTTCACTATGGCAAATTTGCCCAGGGCGGGGCCGGGCTCGTCTTCGTCGAGCAGACGTCGGTCTCCCGGAAGGGGCGCATTACCAACGGCGATCCCGGGCTATGGGAGGACGGCCAGATCGACGGCATGCGTCAGATCGTTCATGTCATCAAGTCGCACGGCTCAAAGGCAGCGATCCAGATCAATCACGGCGGACGCAAATCGAGCCAGCAGCGCGCGTTCCGGGGCAATAGCCATTTGACGGACCGCGATATCGAAATGGGAGAGGAAACCTGGGTGCCCACGGGGCCGTCGGATGTGGCATTCTCTGATGGCTTCCAGACTCCCATCCCTCTCAGCAAGGACGGACTCGTCGGCGTACGCGATGCCTTCGTCGCCACGGCGTGTCGGGCTGTGCTTGCGGGCTTCGACATCATCGAGCTTCACATGGCTCACGGCTATCTCCTGCAATCGTTCCTGTCGCCGCTCGCCAATTTCCGCACCGACGAATACGGCGGCAACCTCGAAAACCGGATGCGGTTTCCGCTCGAAGTGACGCGTGCCGTGAGGGCTGCACTTCCCTCGTCCACGCCCCTCTTCGTGCGCATCTCCGCGACCGATTGGATCGACGGCGGCTGGGAAATCGAAGACAGCATCATTTTCTCCCGCAAATTGAAGGAGCTCGGTGTCGATCTGGTCGATTGTTCGACGGGCGGCAATCTTCGCGCGGGATCGACCAACGCCAATCTCGGTCGCGGTCCAGGCTATCAGGTGCCGTTTGCCGAACGCATTCGCCGCGAGGCCGACATTGCGACGGGCGCGGTTGGCATGATCCGGACCCCGGACTTTGCAGAGAAGGTTCTGCAGGACGGCAGGGCCGACCTCATCTTCATGGCCCGCCAGATGCTCTACGATCCGTTCTGGGCGCTTCACGCCGCGGAGCATTTCGGGCTGACCGGTCATTTCGAGCAATGGCCTGAGCAATATAGCTGGTGGCTTGCCAAATGGGGCGGAGCCCTTCGTGCCGCCGGAGAAAGTCTGGACGGGGTCGAGCGATACCGCCAGGCGGCCGAATAGATCCGCCGCCAGCGCGGCTGGTGCCGCAAGATCAATCCTGATCTCGAAAGTCAAAAAAATTCAAAGGGGAGTGAAAATGAGAAATGTACTGGCTGCGTCGATGGTTTTCCTCAGTCTTGCTTCGGCTCACGCGCAGACGCCTGCGTCGAAGCCGGTCAAGCTCGGCGTTCTCAACGATCAGTCGGGCCAATATGCGGATGCCGCGGGGCCTGCAGCCGTTGAAGTCGCCAAGATGGCGATCGCCGATTTCGGCGGAAAATTGCTGGGACGGCCGATCGAGCTCGTGTTCGCCGATCACCAGAACAAGACGGACATCGCCTCGGGCATCGCCAGGCGATGGATCGACACGGAGAACGTCGATGTCATTCTCGATATCGGAAACTCCGCGGTCGCGCTGGCTCTGGCTGATCTGGTCCGGGACAAGAACAAGATAATGATCGTGTCGTCGGCTGGCGCATCCGCCATCACGAACGAGAAATGCTCTCCTAACACCTTCCAGTGGACCTACAACACCTACACCCTGGCGCGCAGCACCGCGAAGGCGCTTTTGGGACAGGGTGGCAACGAATGGTACTTCCTGACGGCCGACTATGCTTTCGGACAAGCTTTCGAGAACGATGCGTCCGCCGTGCTCAAGGAGTCCGGCGGCAAGGTGGTCGGCTCGGTGCGGCACCCCTTCAACACCAGCGACTTCTCGTCGTTCCTGCTGCAGGCGCAGAACTCGAGCGCCAACGTGCTGGCTCTCGCCAATGCCGGCGGCGACACAACCAATTCGCTGATGCAGGCGCACGAGTTCGGCCTGCTCGGACAGAAGAGCAAGATGAGGGTCGCGGCTCTGCTGTTCCAGATCACAGATGCCAAGTCGGTGGGTCTTCCCAATCTGCAGGGTCTGTACACCTCGGAAGCCTTCTATTGGAATCGGAATGACGGTTCGCGCGCGTTCGGGAAGCGCTTCTTCGACAAGGTCGGCCGCATGCCGACCATGGTCCAGGCCGGCATCTACTCGGCCACCTTGCACTATCTGAAGGCCGTCGAAGCTGCTGGAACCCTCGACACCGCAGCCGTGCTCGCAAAATTCCGTTCGATGCCCGTGAGCGACTTCTTCTCGGAGAAGGGTTACGTTCGCGAGGACGGCATGCACATCCACGACTACTACCTGCTGCGGGCAAAGACGGTGGAGCAGTCCAAGGGGCCGTGGGACTTCTACGACGTCGTCGCAACGGTCCCGGCCGAAGACGCCAACATTCCCCGCGAACAGAGCAAGTGTTCGCTGATGAAGAAGTCCTGATCTCCAGGCTTCGTGAAGGATCTTTGAGCGGCAGCACTGGGCTGCCGCTCAGGGCGCGGCTTCCACCGCTCGATCGGGATGAAGTGGCCGGCTTGGCTTCCGGTCCCGCAGAGTTTATGCTTATCTCGCAACGAACCCGAATTGAGGATCTCGACGACACGTTTCGGGAAATGGTGGTCCATGACCGATCAGGCGCGAGAAGCTGTCGAGCTGCTGCTCAAGAATCGTCAATTGGACAATCGGCAATCCTATCTCGTACGCGGCCGCCGGTACGAACAACTCTCCGCCAACGATCTTTGCAAGCTCTGGGCGGAGCAGATGAACCGCTGGGCCGACGACTCGATCGCGTTCGACCAGAGAGCCCTCAACGATCTTGGGGTCGAGATGGGATTGCGGGAGATCGCACCCCCCCTGGAGCAGATCGCGGAAGCAAGGCAGAAGATTCTCGCGAAATCGGGAAAAGCGTTGGCGACAATTCTTGCAGACCATCCGGACACAGAATAGCGGAGGTCAACGGTCGCGTGAACGACGCCGTTCAGCCAACAAGGTATCGTCAGCCCCTCTTTTCACATCCATAGAAATGCGATGCCGTCCCTGACGTGCATTGGCATATGTGGGCCAGCTCCCTAATCTGAAATCAACAAGGGAGGCCGGATGGACGAGACGCTGCTGTTCTCACCACTACGTATCCGTGATGTCGAGATCAAGAACCGGATCGTGGTCCCGCCGATGCTGCAATACGTTGCAGACCGCGGCTTTCCGACCCCCTGGCACATCACCAATGCGGGCAAGTTCGCCGCAGGCGGCGCGGGCCTTGTCATCGTCGAGTCGACCAAGGTCGAGCGCCGCGGCTGCGGGACGGTCGGGGACCTCGGCATCTGGGACGACAAGTTCATCGCGCCGCTTCGCGACATCGCGAGCTTCATCAAGTCGAACGGCGCTGCAGCCGGCATCCAGCTTGGACACACCGGCCGGAAGGGAAAGGCCCGGCGTCCCTGGGAGGGAGATGGAACCCTCTCCGCCCAAGAGCTTGCAGCCGTCGACGACGTCGACGGCTGGGGCCTGATCGGTCCGAGCGCGCTTGCGTTCGGCAATGGCTATTTCACGCCGCGCGCACTGGAGCGTCACGAGATTCCTGATGCGATCGACGCCTGGGGCAAGGCGGCGGCGCGCGCCGACCAGGCCGGCTTCGACGTCGTCGAGCTGCATGCCGCCCATGGCTATCTGATCCATTCGTTCCTGTCGCCTGAGGCGAACCAGCGAACGGACGACTATGGCGGCAGCGAAGCCAACCGGATGAGATTTGCCATCGAGGTCGCCGAGTCCGTGCGCGCCAACTGGCCGGCGCCAAAGCCGCTGTTCGTCCGTCTTTCGATCGAAGACGAGGCGGGCTGGGGTCCGGCTGAGAACGCCAGGCTGGTCCGCATCTTCAAGACGAAGGGCGTCGACGTCATCGACTGCAGCACCGGCGGCCTCAACAGTAAGGTCCCCAACTTCTTCCGCCTCAACGAGTACGGCTATCAGGTCCAGTTTGCGGACTATATCCGCCGCGAGGCAGACATCATGACCATGGCGGTCGGCCTCATCATTCACGGCGATCAGGCCGAAGCGATCCTTCAGGACAAGAAAGCCGACCTCGTCGCTGTCGGCCGAGAGTTCATCCACAACCCGAACTGGGCGATGGACGCGGCGCAGAAGCTCGGCGTCGATCCGACCTTCAGCGCGGTCCCACCGCAAATGGGCTACTGGCTCGAAAAACGGGCCCGCCGCGGCTTTGGCGGAAATCCCTCCACGTGGCAAAAGGGCATCGCGTCGGATAGCTGATCTCCGCCGGGCGCTGTTGTGTAGCGACATTGCCTGTGCTGATTGTTTGCGAGGCGTGCTGCGGCTCGCCTCGTGAACATCCAGCAGTTACGGGCTATCACCAGACATGTCGTACGAATACTTGATCAAGCAGACCGAGGCGCGACGGCCGGCGGCGTGGGAGTTGCTCGGCGTCGGCGCCGTTTCCTATGATCAGACACGCGATCGTGTCGTGATCGAATGGCATGCCGAGCCTCGGCATTGCCATTCCACCGAAGGACATCCCAGGGGCGGCATCGTACAGGGTGGAATCGTGACGGGCTGGCTCGATGCGGCCATGGCGACCGCGAGCCTGCTGCGCGGCGAATACCTGATTACAGTCGCGAGCCTCGAGATCAAGGTCGCATTCCTGCTGCCCGCACACCCGGGCCTGTATCGGGCTTACGGCAAGGTCGTCCGGCAGGGACGCAGCGTCGGCTTCCTGGAAGCCGAGCTGCGGGATTCAAACGACGTGCTCATCGCAACGGCGAGTTCGACAGCGGCTCTACGGCCCAAGAACCCTGCCGGGACCAGCCCCGCGTAATCCTTTCGCAGCTCTCGGCTCTCAGAAGCCGTAGAGTCTGGCCGGATTGTCGATCAGGATCTTCCTGCGGACGGCCTGGTCGGGCACGCAGCGCCTGAACAGATCCATCAGCACGGACTCCTTCGGGACGGCGTCGTCGGCGTGGCCGACGTGCGGCCAGTCGCTGCCCCAGACCAGCCGGTCGGGGTTGGCCGCGACCAGCGCCTTCATGAAGTCCTCGGTGTCCTTGTACGGGCTGCCGACTCGCGTGTTGCGATCCGCACCGGACAGCTTGCACCAATAGCGGCCGCTCTTGAGGCCGCGGTCGCAGAACCACTGGTAGCCACTGTAATTGACGGTCTTGTCTGCCATGGTGCGACCCTGATGGTCGATGACGAAGTCGAGCGGGAGCTTCTCGATTTCGGGCGCCAGTTGCTGCAGATCGCCGGTCTCGATCCAGAGCTGCGCGTGCCAACCGCGCTCGGCGATGCGCGGCGCCAAGGCCTTCAGGTCGTCCAGATTCATGCCGCCGCCCGACAACACGGGCTTGCCGTCCTGATACAGGAGATTGATGCGCACGCCCTTGAAGCCGGCATCGGTCAACTCGTCCAGCCGCTTGTCTGTGACATCCTGATTGAGGATCGCGACGGCGCGCAGTTTGTCCGGAAAGCGCTTCAAGGCCTCGAGCGTCACCTCGTTGTCCGAGCCGGCATTGCCGGCATGGACGATCACGCCGCGCGAAATGCCGATCGTCTTCCAGGCGTCGAACAGCATATCGACTGGGAACTCCTGCTTCGGAGCGAATTTTCCGGAATAGTCGACGGGGAAGCGATCGAACGGCCCATAGATGTGGACGTGGCAATCGCAACTTCCCTCGGGAAATTTTTCGAGCTTTTCCGTCATGGTGACCTCACTTGCCGGTGAAATTGGCGGACCGGCGCTCCGCCGTGGATTTGACCCCTTCGCGGAAATCGTCGGTCACGCGCAGGCGATTCTGCTCGGTGAGTTCGTGATCCGTCGCATGCTTGACGCGGTCCGCGAGTCCCACGCGCATGGTGGCGCGGGTCGACAGAAGGCCGAGCGGCGAGCATTCGGAAATTTCCTGCGCGAGCGACATCGCGGCCGCGCGAACCTGGTCCTGAGGGACCAAAACGCTCGCCAATCCCATCGCCAGTGCCTGCTCACCAGTGACGCGCCGGCTGGTGTAGAACATCAACTCGGCGTTCGGCTTGCCGATGGCCTCGGGCAGCGTGACGGTCAGTCCGAAGCCGGGATGGAAACCCAGGCGCGTGAAGTTCGCGGCAAAACGGGCCTCGGGACACGTCACGCGGAAATCCGCCGACATCGCCAGACCAAAGCCGCCGCCGATTGCCGCGCCCTGCACCGCTGCGACGATCGGCTTCTTGTTCCGGAAGATGCGCACGGCCTCTATATAGAGGTGACCGCCGTCTCGCTGGTCGCCACTGGCCGGCGCGTCCTGGGCCGGCGTATTGAAATCCGCGCCGGCGCAAAACGCCTTGCCCTGCGCGGCAAGGACGACGGCGCGGATCTCGCCGTTCGCATCGATCTTGTCGAGTGCGTCGGCGATGTCCCGAATGAGCTGGAGATCGAAATAATTCAGCGGTGGCCGCTGGATCTCGATCGTTGCGACATGGCCTTGCGTGGTAACCGCGATATCAGTGCTCATGTGGAGTCAGATTCCTTTTGTCTTGATCAGCGAAGTCCAAGCCCGCGCGCGATGATGCCGCGCAGGACTTCCGTGGTGCCGCCCTGGATTGTGAGCTTCGGCGCGATCTTGAGCTCGAAATCCAGCTTGTTGCGGAAGGCGTCCTCTTCGTCGTCCTCGAGGTCGAGCAGCGAAGCGAGCTCGCGGACCCGATGCGGCAGGCCCTGCTCCCAGACCGTGCCGAGATCCTTGACGATCGCGGCCTCGACGACGGGTTCGCGGCCCGCCTCGAGCATCCCCGCCACCGAAACGGACATGCGGCGCAGCGTGTGCAATTGCGCGACCAGCCGCCCGATGCCGACGGTCACCCTCACGTCCGGCTTGGCGCCCGCGGCGTTGGTAAGCGCAAGCAACGCATCGTAGGTTTCGAGAAACCGCTCAGGCCCCGAGCGCTCGTAAGCAAGCTCGCTCGTGGCCTGCTTCCAGGCGCCATCGACCTCCCCGATGACATGATCGTCCGGAATGAACGCGTCCTGGAACACGACCTCGTTGAAGTCGCGCTGGCCGCTCATCTGCCCGATCGGCCGGCAGGTGATGCCAGGCGTCTTCATGTCGACCAGGAACGACGTGAGGCCGTGCCGCCGGTTTTCCTTGGTCGAGCCGGAGGTCCGGAACAGGCCGATCATGTAGTCCGCGATGTGCGCGCTGCTGGTCCAGACTTTCGTTCCGTTGATCAGCCAGCCTCCGTCCGTTCTGGTCGCCTTCGCGCTCGCCGCGAACAGATCCGAGCCGGAATTCGGCTCGCTCATGCCGATGCAGAAGAACAGCTCGCCGCGGATGATACGGGGAAGCACGTCCTGCTTGATCTTCTCGTCCGCGTAGCGAATGAGGGTTGGGCCGCTCTGCCGATCCGCCACAAAAAAGCGGCGCACGGGTGCATTGGCAATCCGCATCTCCTCGGTGACGACATAGCGCTCGAGGAAGCTGCGCTCCTGCCCGCCATACTTCTTCGGCCAAGTCATGCCGATCCAGCCTTTCGCGCCGACGCGACGGGAGAATTCATCGGCATTCTTCGCGCCGACTTCGGGCCGATCGGGATCGAACGTGCCCGCTGCGATCTCGCTCTCAAGGAACGCCCGGACCTCCTTGCGCAACTCCTGGCAATGATCCGGCAGGCGCATGGCGTCGAAATGAATGAGAGACATCGCGGCTCCTTTCAGCGAGAGGCAAGCAGGGGCCAGAGTTCCCTGGCACCTCTGGCGGTGATTAACTCGCCGAGCTTGAGGCTCCAGAACGTTTCGTCACCGAACTCATCGCGCCATGAAAGAAGGCGCAGCGTGAACCGATGCAAGATATGTTCATCGGTGAACCCGATCGCGCCGTGCACCTGATGGGCGATGCCGGTTCCGACCTCGGCGGCCTCGCTGCAGCGAATCTTAGCCGCTGCGATCTCAAGCAGCGCGGCATCGTCATCAAAGCCGGTGTTGGCGATGGTATCGGCCGCCGACGCCGCCGCGGACGCAGCCGCAGCAACCTCACCGCCGAGCCGCGCAAGGCTGTGCTGGATCGCCTGGAATTTCGAGATCGGCTTCTCGAACGCGACACGCTGCTGCGAATAAAGAACCGAAAGTTCGAGGATCCTGTCCAGAGCGCCCGCAATCTGCTGCGCTCGCACAGCTGCGCCCATCAGCAGGAGGACGTCCTTCTCGCGCGCTCCCGATTCCTTCAGGCGCGCACGATGAACCGGCAGCACGTTCGCGAAACCCACGGTGTCGCGCGCGTCGCTCGCGAGGCTTTTGCCGGGCTTCAGCTTGCAATCGGCCGTTCGGACCAGAGCGATCGACGGCCCCTCGTCGCCATTGGCCAGCACGACGAGATGCTCGACATCGCTCGCGAAGGGCACCATGCGGGCTTGGCCGTTGACGCGTCCGGTCTTGTCGAGTGTGAGGTGATCTTTCGGGCGAACCGGCGCCACCGTCATCGGCCCGCCCGGCGCGGTCAGACCCGCGCGGTCTAGCAGCCACCCGGCCAGAAGCGTTTCCGCGAGTGGCACTCCCAATGCCGCGCGGCCGGCCTCGCGAATGATGCCGAAGCCATCGCCGAGCGACGCCCCTGCCCCGCCGGCGGTCTCGGAAGCCCAGGCGAGGTCCAGTCCTATCTCCTGAAGAAACAACCAAAGCGGCGCCTTCCAAGCATCGTCGCGCTTCTGGACAATGGTCTGCGGATCGGCCAGATCCGCAAGGACACGCGCGGCTGTTTCGACGACGAGGGTTTCGGAAGCTGACATCGTCATGCTCTCACTATGTGGATGGGGGGCGCGGGCCGATCACGCCCTCCCTCCGCAGCGCTGCGATCTCGGGCTCCGACATGTCGAGCATCGACGACAGCACCTCATCGGTGTTCGCGCCCAATCTGGAGGAGACCGCGGCCGGCAGCCTGTCCGCGCCGTGAATGCGGATCGGGCTGTCCGGAATGACGATCCGCCCGAACTGCGGATGCTCGATCCATTCCAGCATGCCGCGTGAATGCATGTGTCGGTCGTTGCACACCTCTTCTAGGTCGCGGACCGGTGCGGACGGCACTTTGAATTTCGCCAGTGCAGCGCAGGCCTCCTCGCGGGTGATCTTCGAACTCCAGTCCGCGATCAACTGGTCGGTTTCGTCCATGTTGCGAACGCGCGCGACCTTGTCGCGGAATCGCGGATCGTCCGCGAGTTCGGTCCGTCCGATCGCTTGCAGCAGATTGCCCCAATGCTTGTCGTTGGTCGCAATGATCGCGATGTAGCCGTCACTCGCCGGATAGACATTGTATGGCGCCGCGGAGAGCCCGCCGTGTCTATTGCCGGTGCGCGGCGGCGCCCTGCCTATGTCGTACATGTAGGCCAGGTTCGAGGCGAGCGCGGGAAACACGGCCTCCTGCATCGCCACCTCCACCAGCCGGCCGACGCCCGTGATCTGCCGCTCGTACAACGCCGTCATCACCCCGGCATAGAGGTGAATTCCGCTCATGAAATCGACCAGCGCCGGACCGGCCTTGACGGGCGGGCTATCCGGAAAGCCGGTAACGCTCATGAGTCCCGACACGGCCTGCACAGTCACGTCCATGGCCAGATTGTCCTTATCCGGGCCCGACAGTCCATAACCGGATCCCGACGCATAGACTAGCCGGGGATTGAGCTCGTGCAGCACGGACCAGCCGATCCCGAGCCGATCCATCACGCCCGGCGCGTAGTTTTCCAGCAGGACATCGGCGTCCTTGACCAGGCGCTTGAGGATCTCCTTGCCCTTCGCGGATTTCAGATCCAGCGTGATGCACTTCTTGTGACCGTTCAGCATCGCGAACGGTGCGCCCGACCCGCGACTGACGCTGTCGCGCTGACGAACCGGTTCTCCGGCAAGCGGCTCGATCTTGATTACCTGGGCCCCGGCCTTGGCCATCAGATAAGTTGCGTAAGGGCCCTGATAGACCTGACCAAGATCGATGACCGTAAGGCCATCGAGCGGAAGATTGCGTCGACCCTGCATGTGTCTGTCTCAAATCCCTTGCAAAGAGCTATTTCCGCTAAGCGCCGAGATAGGCTTCCTGGATGTCGGGGGCATCAGCGATTTCGCCGGCCATTCCTTCGCGCACGATCGAGCCCACTCTGAGCACATAGGCCCGGTCGGCAATCTTGAGCGCCGCGCGCATATTCTGCTCGACCAGAAGCGCCGAGAGGCCCCTGGCCCGCAGCGCTCCGATCGCGCCGAGCACGAATTTGGAGAAGAACGGCGACAGACCGAGTGACGGCTCATCGAACAGGATGAGCCGCGGACGCGCCATCAAGCCGCGGCCGATCGCCAGCATCTGCTGCTCGCCGCCGCTGAGATT
Organism: Bradyrhizobium sp. 87; assembly: GCF_023073015.1. Taxonomy (NCBI): domain Bacteria; kingdom Pseudomonadati; phylum Pseudomonadota; class Alphaproteobacteria; order Hyphomicrobiales; family Nitrobacteraceae; genus Bradyrhizobium; species Bradyrhizobium sp. 87. The sequence goes on along the minus strand of NZ_JADPIQ010000149.1, from coordinate 39,698 downwards.
TCCGGCGGCCTGCCGGAAACGCTCGCGCAGGCGCGGAAACATGTTGAGCACGTCATCGACCGTAAACACGGGACCGCTGCCGAATGCGTCGACGATCTTCAAATTCGCCTCGACCGTCATCGACGGAAAGATCTCGCGCCCTTCGGGGACGTGGCTGATGCCGGCCCGGCTGAGCGTCCAGGGCTTGCGCCCGTCGATGCGCTGATCCGCGAACTCGATGCGGCCCGCAGTGATCGGCAGGACGCCGGAGATCGCGTTCAACAACGTGGTTTTACCCGCGCCGTTGGCGCCGAGGATGGCGACGATCTCGCCGCGGTTGACGGAGAGCGAGACGCCGCGGAGCGCGACGACCTTGCCGTAAGCCGCCGAGACGTCCGTGACGGTCAGCAGCGTGCCATCACTCGTCATCGTCAGCCCCCAAATAGGCGGTCACGACTTCCGGATGACTGAGAACGTGATGCGGCGCGTCGACCACGACAGGCTTGCCGTCGACGACGACGAGCGCGCGGCCGCAGAGCTGCCGGATGACCGCCATGTCGTGCTCGACGATCAGGATGGTCCGCCCCGGTGCAATCGCACGGATCAGGGCGATGAAGTCGGCGGTCTCGCGCCCGTTCATGCCGGCGGCGGGCTCGTCGAGGAACATGATCTTCGGATCGGACATCAATGCGATTCCGACGGCGAGCCGGCGCTGCACGCCATAGGCCAGCACGCCGGCCTTGCGGTTCCGCTCTCCGTAGAGGCCGATCAACGCAAGAACCTCCTCGACGCGGCCGTGGAAGGCCTGCTGATCCCGGACATAGGACTTGCTGCCGACGATGCGGCCAAGGACGCCGTGGTGAAAGCTCGCATGGCGCCCGAACAGGAGATTTTCCAGCACCGTGCTTTCAGCGAACACCGCAGTTCTCTGAAAGGTTCGGGCGACGCCTGAGCGCGCGATGAGATGCGGCGGCATCCCCGAGATCTCGCTTCCCATGATGCGGATCGATCCGCTGGTCGGCACGGTGATGCCGCAGAGGATGTCGAACAGCGTCGACTTGCCCGCACCATTCGGGCCGATAATGCCAAAGATTTCGCCTTCCTCGACATCGAGGCTGACGCCGTTCAGGGCCGTCACGCCGCCATATCGCTTGACGATGTCCCGGGCCGAGACGATGGGACGCTCAGCGGCTGCGATCGTCATCTGTCCTCCTTCCGAGCCGGTCACGCAGAGCAACGCCCAGTTGATGCAGTCCGCCGGGGGCAAACATCATGATCAGGATGATGATCGACGAGAACACCAGGATCCTCACGTTCGGATCGAGGTTCATAGCCTGCGGTATCAGCGTGAACATCGCAGCGCCGATCACCGGTCCGACCACCAGCTGCGCGCCGCCCAGCAGAACCATCAGGAGCCCGTCCACCGTGTTCGCGACGCTGAAGACCTCGGGCGTGACAATCTGCGTGTAGGGAACGGCGAGCGCACCAGCCAGCGCGGCAAACGGCGCGCTCAGCATGAAAGCCTTAAGCCGGACGCGCGCCACATCGACGCCGACCGAGCGCGCGAGATGAGGATTCTGGCGGACACTGTCCATGGCGGCGCCGAAAGGAGACCGGCGCAGGACCACCAGGAAGACGATCGCAAGCAGAAGAATGGTGGCGGTGACCGCGAAGTAGGTCTGCGGATCCGACAGCTGGAGCGAACCGATCTCGATCGGCGGAAAGCCGAACAGGCCGAGCGGTCCCCCGGTGATCTCCTCGAGATTCGTTGCTGCGACCATGGCGACGCCGGTCAGGCCCCAGGACACGATCGAGAAATAGGCGCCGGTCAGACGCAGCGTGATGACGCCAATGATGGCGGCCAGCACCACGGAAAGCACGAGCGCGATCAGTACCGCGACCTCGAACGGCAGCCCGAGCTTGCCCATTCCGATCGCCGCGCCGTAAGCGCCGACGCCGAAAAACAGGCATTGGCCGAGCGGCACCTCGCCGACGCCGCCGAGGATGATGTTGATGCTCAGAGCAAACAGGGCGAACGCACAGGTGTACCCGGCGAGGGTCACCACGAACGGGTCGGTGAACGCGAAGGCGAACGCCGCGATGGCCGCGACTGCGCATGCGACGTAAATGGCCTCTCGCGCGGCGCGCCCGGCCCTTTCGCCGTTCATGGCGCCGGCCCGCTTCCTGTCCATCGTCATGCCGAAATCCTGGATTGCCATCTCAGTGCCGATGCTGCTGGACTTGGCCAAGCAGTCCTTGCGGTCGGAACAGCAGCGTGGCGATGACGAGGCCCCAGCCCAGCGCGGGCGTCCACGAGACAGAGACGTAAGTTTCGAACAGCGCGTTGGCGACACCGATGAGAAGCGCACCCAGCATCGCGCCCGGAATACTGCCCATCCCGCCCAGGATGACGACCGTGAAGCCGACGATCAAGGCGCTGTATCCCATGGTCGGATAGATCGTCGAGATCGGCGCCAACAGCGCGCCTGCAAGACCAGCGGCGGCGACGCCTAGCACGAAGGCCAGCGCGCGGATCCAGGGAACATCGATGCCGGAATAGAGCGCGCCACGCGCGTTCTGGGCGACGGCCACGACCTGCTGGCCCTTTATGCTCAGACGGAGCCACAGACCGAGCGCGCCGAGCACGAGAACTGAACAGACAAAGATGAACGCGCGTTGCGACGTCACGAAGATACCGAGAAATCGCATCGTGCTTTGTCCGAGCGGCGATGTCACCGGGAGCGGGTCCGGCCCGAAGATCAGGATCAATCCGGCCACCGCCGCCTGACCGAGCGCGAACGTGACGATCAGTGAGCCGTGATGTGAATCGCCATACAGGCTGCGACGGATGACGACCCATTCAGTGACGGTGCCAATGGCCACAACGATCAGCACCGACAACGGAACAGCGATGAAATAGTTCATGCCTCGCGACGTCAGCAGGTAGCAGGCATAGCCGCCCATGGCAAAGAACGCACCATGGGCGAAGTTTGCAATGCCCACGATTCCGAAGATCAGCGTCAGGCCTACGGCGATGACGGCATAGCCGGCGCCAAGCACCAATCCGTTGACGAGGGTTTGAACCAGAAGTTCCAAAGCCGTACGTGCCTTCTAAATTTGATCCGCGCGATCGTCAGTTCGAGGCGACGCGCTCGACCTGGACGACAGCCCCGTTTTCGACTCGTTGGATGTAGAAGTACGGCGCCCGCGCCCTGCCCTTCTCGTCGAACTTGAGCAGTCCCCTCGGGCTCGGCCAGGAGTTTTCGCGGATGACTTTCGAGATCTTGTCGTAGTCGCTGTCGGTGCCGGCTTTGTCCATCGCGGCGGCGATGAGATTAATCGCCTCGAAGATCACAAGCTCACCTTTTCCCGGAGAGGAGTTGAACTTCTTCTGATAGTTCTCGACGAACTCCTTGCCTTCGGCGCCGGGATCTGATGCCATGAATATCTCTCCCGTAATGACGCCGTTCATGGCGCCCTCCGATGGCTTGATCATGCCCGGCGTCACCACGCCCGGCGACATCACCTCGATCTTGAAGCCGCCGAGCTGGCGCACCTGCTTCCACAGTTGTGCGGCGCGCGCCGGATAGGCGTCGGCGACGTAGATCATGTCCGGATTGCTCGCCTTGATCTTGGTGAGAATGGACGTGAAATCGTTAGTCTCGGCGTCATAAGTAGAGATGCTCACCAGCTCAATGCCTGCGGACTGGAGGCTCGCCTTGAGTTTCTCAAGGACCGTCTTGTTGAACTCGGAATTCTCGCCCATGTAGGCGACCGTCTTCGGCTTTAGCGTCTTGACGATGTAGGCATTGAACGATTCGGAGTTGAGCGACACCGTGTTGTTGATTTGAAACAACCAGGGACTGCCCTGATCGGTGATCGCATCAGCCTGCGCGCCAGCGTTTACTTGCAGGATACGCTTCTTAGTGACCGAAGATTCGGCAAGCACGACCGAGCTGTTCGTCCCCCCGGTTATCGCTTTTACGCGCCCCACCGACATCAGCTTCTGGACCGCGGCGACGCCGCCTTGCGGCGTGCCCTTCTCATCCTCGAAGACCAGTTCGATCTTCCGGCCGCCGAGAATGCCGCCGCGCTGGTTGACGAGGTCGGCTGCATATTCAGCGCCGCGCTGCAATTCCTGCCCATAAGTCGCCGCTGCGCCGCTCAGAGGCAGCGCAAGGCCGATCTTGACCGGGTCAGCCGCCATCGCGCCGGGCGCGCCAGCGAGCTGCACAGTCGCCGCCACGATGGCCCCCAAAGACAACATTACATTTCGGCGATCCGCACGCTTCATCGTTCTTCCCCCTATGATTTGTCTCGCCAGCCCGCGGCAACGCGGCGGCTCCTTTGATTTCTGATGGACTCAGCGCCCGAGCTCAATTCAGATTGCGCTGAAAGAGATCGAACAGGCGCTCCCAATGCCGCTCTGTGCTGGCCTTGTGGTAGAGGCGCCGGGTTGGAAAAGCGAAGCCGTGTTCGGCTTCCGGATAGTATTCCATCCGCCCGTTGATGCCGGTCGTCTTGATCGCCCGCGATACCTGCTCGAGCATCTCGGGAGGCGCGTAGTGATCATGCTCGGCCAGCGCAAAGTAGATCTCGCCCTCGATCTTGTCGGTGACGAGATGGGCGGAGTCCGGCTGGTCAGTGACGAGGCGCGCGCCGTAGACGGAGGCGCCGGCGGCCATGCGATCGGGAAACACGCCCATCGCGCGATAGACGTAGCGGCCGCTCATGCAATAGCCGACACATCCCGTCTTGCCCTGCCGCGCAGTCGGCTCAGTGGCCAGGAAGTCGAATATGGCCTGGCTGTCTTCCATCACCATGGTGTTGGTCAGGTGGCGGTTGAGCTTCCACATGAACTCCAGCTTATCCGCGGAGGCGGGGTCCCACAGCCGGTTCGCGTCGAGATCGACGCAGCGGACCATGCGGTAGTACATGTTCGGCATGACGACGTAATAGCCGACTGTCGCCAGACGTCGGCACATGTCGGACAGCTCCTCGCGGACGCCGACCGAGTCCATATAGAAGATGACGACAGGGAACGGTCCTGGACGGTCCGGGTGAAACACGTACGTGTTCATCACCCCGTCCTTGGTTTTCAGATCGACGACCTTCTCCTGCACGACTCCACCCTTCTAACCATTTTGTATCCCCGCGCGTTCGAGGCGTGGAGTGGGCGGAAGAATGTGCCGGGACGTAGCTGAAAGCCAGAGCATTACAGATATGCGCGCGTATTTACAGATATGTGAAAATCGATCCGTTCAGTTGCGGGCATTTGTCGCGGATGCGCGATCCTCACGCGTAACGAATTTGTCGATGCCTTCGCGCAGCGATCTCAGGATCTGAGTTCGCTTGGATACCAGTCGTTCGACCGGACCGCCGACGCCGATCGCCAGGATGCGGCCGTGGCGCCGCTCCGGCAACAACATCCCGATGACGCCCGCTCCGGCCGTTACAGTGTGAAGGGAGATGACGTAACCATCCTTGCGGATCTTGCGGAGCTTCTGCATCAGCTCCTTCAGGTCGACCTTCTTCTTTCGGTCTTCCTCCTCGAAATTGATGCGGCGCACGAGCTTCTCGATGGTCTCGTCCGAACGCGCGCTCAGCAGCATCCATCCGAGGCCCGAACGCGCGAGCGGCCGGATCGTCCCGGGCTTGATCGAAAACTGGATCGTGCGCGGCGAAGGTTGGACATGGATATATTGCATGTAAAGGTCGCTCTGGGTCGCGATGCTGACGGTCTCTTCGGTTTCCTTGTTGAGGTGGTTCACCAGCGCCGAAATTCCGCGCTCGCCAAAAAGCGCGCCCTGCACCCAGTGCCCTAGCTGCACGATACGCATCGTCGGCATGTAGGTCCGCGAATAGCGGTCAAAGTCGACGTAACCGAGCACCACCATGCTCTTGAGGACCGCGGACGCGCTTGAGACGGGGTAGCCGAAGCGCAGCGCGACCTCCTTGAGACTCAAGGGCCGCTGCACTTCATCGAAATATTCCAGGATCTCGAACAGCCGCTTGGCCGTCTTGATGACCTCTTTGGACATGCTTCCTCGCTTGCTTTTTCACATAGATAGAAAAGTTTTCTCGTAGACGAAAGCCATTTCGCGGATTTCCAGCGTTTGCTAGAAGGCTTGCCAACGGAGGTCACCATGGTTTCTGCCGAGCAGATGAAGTTCGAAGTGTCCGATGGCGTCGCGACGATCACGTTCGACCGGCCGGACAAGATGAACGCCTGGACGCCGGTCATGGAGATCGAGCTGCGCCGCCTGATGGCGATCGCGTCCGAGGACGACGGCGTGCGCGCGATCGTGATCACCGGCGCGGGCCGGGGCTTCTGCGCCGGCGCCGACATGGGCCGCCTCTCCGACGCGTTGTCGGGAACCGCAACCGCCGCACCCGTCGTTCCCCCCATAAGCGACGACGATCTGGAGCAGCGCTACAGCTACCTGCTCGCCGTTCCCAAACCGATCATTGCGGGCATCAATGGCGCGGTCGCGGGCGTTGGTCTTTGCATCGCGCTGTATTGCGATCTCCGCTTCATGGCAGCTGGCGCAAAACTGACCACGTCCTTTGCCCGGCGCGGCCTGATCGCGGAGCACGGCAGCGCCTGGATGTTGCGTCAGCTCATCGGGCCGATGAACGCGGCGGACCTTCTTCTTTCGGGGCGCGTGGTCGAGGCGGCGGAAGCCGAGCGGCTCGGCCTGGTCAGAATGCTGCCCGCGGATACTTTTCGCGAGACCGTGCAACAGACGGCCTCAGACTTCGCCAAACTCTGCTCCCCCCGCTCGATGCGGATCATCAAGCAGCAACTGACCGCGGCTCCCCGGCAAACCCTGGCCGAAGCCACGCAGCTCGCGAACAGCGAAGTCGCGATCTGCCGCGGGACGGAAGACTTCAAAGAGGGCGTTGCCCATTTCATCGAGAAGCGGGCGCCGCGCTTCACCGGCAGGTGAGCGCGAGGGCGCATGCGTCGTTCAACGAAAATGCGGTACCGGCCGAGTGCTTGCCCCCCGTAATCGGGACGGCCGGGCTCGGCTCGGCGGACGCAATTTCGCGATGGACCGCGGCGGGCCGCTCGAGGATGACGAGAAAGCTGCGGCCTTCCTCGGTGATGCTCCACACGCCCGGTTCGCGCACGACCAGCTTCTGGCCGAAGATATCAAGATCCGGCGCACGTTCGGCGAGCCGATTCATCCGTCCGGTCCATTCCTGGCCACTCGTATAGAGGATGGCAAGGTGCTGCTTGATGACCTCGAGGCTGGCGCGTCCGTCGGTCTGGCCGTCGAGAATCTTCAGGATCGAAAGCTGGAAACTCACAAGCGACTCAGACGCTACCATTCACCGTCGCCGTATATTAGAGCCGAGCACGATGTGGAAGTCATCACGGTTACGCTGAAACGGGATACCGGCCCTGTCGATGCACTCGGCTGGACCTGCCTGCGCGACCCGACTAACCTGCCGTCAGATAGACATGAAATCAGAATGTCGACTCGGCATCACCGGATCTCCGCAGTATAGCCGGCACAATCAGACGATGGCCAGAAAAAGCAAGAGAGCGACAGCGGACGATCAGATCACGGAAGCCACGAGCTACGGCCCGCCGGCCGCGGGATCGGTCAAGTCTGCGGGACGTGTGCTGCGAGTTCTGGAGTTCTTCGACGAGATCCAGCGGGACGCGCGCGTGGCCGAAGTGGCCGAGCGGCTGGGATTTCCGCAATCGTCGACCTCGATCTTGCTCAACTGCCTCGTCGAGCTCGGCTACATGGATTATCTGCAGGAAAGCCGCAGCTTCCTGCCCTCACCGCGCGTCACCCTGCTCGGGACCTGGCTCGACAAGGGCCCCGTCAGAAACGGCAGCCTGATGCGAATGCTCGAAGAGCTGTCCCATAAAACGGGGGACACCGTCATCATCGCCGCGCGGAGCGGAATCTATGCGCAGTATATTCACGTTTTGCAGGCCCGCGCGACGATGCGCTTTCATGTCCCGCCCGGCTCCAGACGCCTCGTGGTCTGGTCGGCCACCGGGTTTTCGCTACTGACTTCGAGCAGCGACAAGGAGATCCGCAGCTTGTGCACGCGCACCAACGCGGAAGCCGCGCTCGACATATCCCGGATCGACATCAATCAGGTGCTGGAAAACGTCGAGCGCACGCGGCGTGAGGGGTTCTTCTTCTCGGCCGGCCTCGTCACGCCGGGCGCGGGATCGATTGCCGTGCCGCTGCCCGAGGGCATCGACGGCTGGAACCGCGCGCTTGCGGTCGCGGTATCCGGCCCTCTCCAGGACATCACGCGGCGGCAGACGGAGATCGTCACGCTGCTCAACGATGTCGTGCAGCGCTATCTTCGCCCCACAGCCTCAATTTAGGCCGCGCCGGCGGCTGCCGGTCGGTCGACGAGCAGCGGCCATAGGCCCTCGCCGCCTTGCGCGCAGATCATCCGGCCGATCTTTTCCTGCCACCAGGGCTCCGCGCCCCATTCGTCGCGCCACGACCAGAGCCGCCGGGTGGCGTAGTGCAGCGGGTGTTCCTGGGTAAACCCCATTGCGCCATGGACCTGATGGCACAGGGCCGCGACCTGACCGGCAGATTCACCGCATCGTGATTTTGCAATCGCCACGGCCAGCGCGTTGTCGCCCAGCCGCGGCGACTCCGTCAGGGCGTCGCCTGCCGCAGACGCCGCGGCAAAGTGGCCTGCCGCAATCGCCAGCATGTGCTGGATGGCCTGGAATTTCGCGATCGGGCGGCCGAACTGCACGCGCTCATTGGCGTAGGACAGCGCATAATCCATGCACCGTTCCATCCCGCCGATCATCTGCTGCACGCGGATAGCCGCGCCGAATGGCATCAGGCCGTCAGCTCCGATACAGGCGGGCGCCGGCAGGACATCGCTCACGGCCAACTGCACGCCGCTGAAGTCGACACCTTCGCGCGGCTCGTAGGCGACGTTGCGCCGCGTCTTGTTCGAACGCGCTTTGGCAGTCGGCACGCGGCAGAGGAAGGCCTTGCCGTTCGCGTCGCGTGCAAGGACAAGCACGGTCGGAGCCTGCTGGCCCCAGGCGACATGCCGGGCGATACCTTGCAAAGCCATGCCTGCTGCACCCGAGACGAGCGTGATACGATCCTTCGAATTAACCGGCGCAAGCGTCACCGCGCCTGCGATGACTTCGCCACCCGCGTCGGTCCAGAGTGCGTTGGCGATCATGGTCTCCGCCAGCGGCAGCGGCGCGGAATGAAATGCGGACCTGCGGATCAGGTTTGCCCCAACGTCGGGCGCGAGCCCTGCGCCGCCCTTCAATTCGGCCACCAGCGCCAACGGCAGGCCGGCATCTTCCACCGCGCCCCAGAGCTCATCAGGCCATTGCCCGGCGTCGGCTGCGGAGAGAACTTTCTTGTCGATGTGTTGCGCAAAGAGGCGATCGGCCTGTTCAAGCACAATGGCGGACATGTCTTCCATGGCATTTCCCCGTCAGCGCAGACCAAGACCGCGGGCAATCATCCCGCGCAGGATTTCCGGCGTGCCGCCGCGAATGGTGAACGATGGCGCGTGCAGCAACACATGTGCCATCGCCTGCGAATACTCGTCATCATCATCGAGACTTGCCTCGACCGGCAACAGCTTCCGCACCGCTTCCGGAACTTCCCGCTCGAATGCCGTGCCGACATCCTTGACCAGTGCAGCTTCGGTGACCGGACTTTCGCCACGCTCCAATAGCCCGGCGATCGACGACGACATCCGGCGCAACGTGGCGAAGTGAGCCGCGAGCCGGCCGATCTCGACCGCCTGCCGCTCATTCGGCTCGCGCCCGATCTTGTCGACGAGTTCGACGAGAAGCCTGATATCCGACATAAAGCGATCCGGGCCGGCGCGCTCGAACGCCAACTCGCCCGTCACGCGCGTCCAGCCTTCGCCGGGTTTTCCGATCATCATGTCGTCGGGAACGAAGCAGTTCTTGAAGAATACCTCGTTGAACTCGTGCCCTCCCGACAGGTTCATGATCGGCCTGATCTCGATGCCTTCCGAGCCCGTATCCACGATGAACTGGGACAAGCCGGCGTGACGGTTCTCGCTGGGCGGCTCGGTGCGAGCCAGCACGATCAGGTAGTGGACGCGGTGCGCGTTCGAGGTCCAGATCTTGGTACCGTTGATCACCCAGCCACCTTCGACCTTGTCCGCCTTGGTGCGGGCGGCCGCAAGGTCGGAGCCGGAATCGGGTTCGCTCATGCCAATGCCGAAATAGCACTCGCCCGCGGCAATCCGAGGCAAAATCAGCTCGCGCGCCCGCTCGCTGCCATGCTTGAGAATCTGCGGACCGGACTGCCGATCCGCGATCCAGTGCGCGCCGCCCGGCGCGCCGGCCGCCAGCATCTCTTCGGTCACGACGAAGCGCTGCAAGTTGGAGTATTCGCCACCGCCATAGCGTTTCGGCCAGGTCATGCCGATATAGCCCGCCTTGGCGGCGCGCTTGCTGAACTCCGGATCGAATGTCGACCAGGATGTCCGGTGTGCGGCGTAGCGACCGCCGTCACGCTCCTCCTTCAGGAAGGCGCGGACCTTGCGCCGCATCGCGTCTGCTTCGGGCGGTAAGGTCAGAGATTCGAACCGGAACGCGCGCATTCAAGCCTCCATTCGTCCAAAATCGTCTTTTGGCACAATATCCATCATCAACCCGCCTCACTTGCTCTTGCCGCTCGGGGAGATTGTCTCCGGCACATGCACTCCGATCTCCGCGAGCAACTCGGCCGTATGTTCGCCCAACCGCGGCGCATGGCGGCGAATTCGGAACGGCGAGGAGCTAAAGGACACCGGCGCCCGTATCGACTTGTATGCTCCCTCCGATGGATGCTCGGCGCGGCTGAACATCTCGACCGCCTTCATGTGTTCGTCGTTTGGCAGATCGGCGAGACCCAGGACGGGCATACAGGGAATGCTGACGTCGTCGCAGAACGACACCCATGAGGCCGTAGAATGCCGAGGGGCTTCTTGCTCGATGATCTCGTAGAGTGTCTCAAGATGGGCTACTCGCTCGACCAGCGGAAAGAAGCGGGCGTCATACTTCATTTCCGGGCGCCCCACGAAGTCGAAGAAGTCGCGCCAGTTGCGATCCGAATAGGGAAGGATGCACATATAACCGTCGCCGGTGCGAAACGGCTTGCGGCGCGGGCTGACGACGCGGGCATAGCCGGGGTCGCCGAGCGACGGCTCGAAGGCAAAGCCGAGCAAATGCTCGATATAGGCGAACTCCGCCGTGGTCTCGAACATCGGCACTTCGATGGCCTGCCCTCCGCCACCACGCTCACGCTGGAACAGAGCTGCCATCACCGAATAGGCGATCGCTTGCCCGGACAGCTTGTCGCATAGCACCGTCGGCATGAAGGCCGGCTCGCCGCGCGCGACCATATGCAATGCAGCGAGCCCGGAGCCGGCCTGGATGATATCGTCATAGGCAGCCTTGTCGCGGTAGGGCCCCTTCTCGCTGAACCCGTAAGCGCCGCAATAGATGATATCAGGCTTGATGGCGCGGACGGCCTGATAGCTAAGCCCGAGCTTGTCGATGGCCTTGGGTCGCAACGAGTGGACGAACACGTCGGCTGTCGCAATCAGCCTGCGTAGCGCATCCATTCCCGCGGGCTGCTTCAGGTCGAGCAAGACGCTGCGCTTGTTGCGGTTGAGATGGAGAAAGCCGCCGGCCATGCCTTCGTTGCGATTGGGGCGATAGGTGCGAAAGGAGTCACCCTCCTCGCTCTCGATCTTGACCACGTCAGCCCCGAGATCGGCCATGATGTGGGTCGCAAACGGTCCCATGATCACGTTGGTCAGGTCGATGACGCGAATTCCGCCCAACGGGCCGTCTGCAGGGGTCGTGTCCATCCCGAAGCTCTCTCATTCAATTGGCCGCGACGGCCGGCGCGTTCCGCGCGGGACGTCCAACTTCTACGTGATCGCAATCCAATCAATACGGTTCGGCACGATCACGCCAATTATCACATATGCGATTGATTACGCCCCTCCGCTCTCTTGCTGGCGGGAACGCGATCAAACATAGTTTCGCCCAACCACAAAAAGACTTGGGAGAAAACAATGATATCGACGAGCCGTCGCCATTTTGCGGGCGTGATCGCTGGGGCATTTGCATTCGCGGGCCTTACAGCGCCAGCCGCAGCCGCCGAGAAATGGGATCTCTATATCTATAATCCCGTGGCGACAGTCGCTGCGGCCAAGGGCATGAGTGCCGTCGCGGAGCAAATCGAAAAGGACACCGGCGGCGAGCTGTCGGTCCGGCTGCACCTCGGGGGCTCGCTCCCCATCAATACCACCACGATTACACAGGCCGTCAGCGACGACGTCGTGCAGATGGGCGACGACGGATATTTCCTCGGCAACGTGCCGATTGGCGGCGTCCTGCGGCTGCCGATGCTGATCCGGTCTCTGGGCGAATACAAAAAGGCGGCGGACATCATGGCGCCGTACCTGGAAAAGGCGTTCGAAAAGAAGGGCCTTCTGGTGCTCGGGCAGTACCTCTATCCCTACCAGGTGGCATTCTCGAGCAAGAAGCTGACGTCGCTGGCCGAAGTCAAGGGCCAGAAGATCCGCGTGACATCGCCCGAGCAAGGCGAGTTCATCAAGCGGCTCGGCGGCGTGCCTGTCACGCTCGGCGCCCCGGAAGTTCCGTCCGCGCTCGACCGCAGCATCGTCGATGGCGTCCTCACTGCCAACACCGGCGGCGGTAACACCTGGAAGGACTTGCTCAAGTTCAATTACCGGCTGGGCATCAATTACTTCAACTCCGTCGTCATCGTGAACAAGGAGCGCTTCAACAAGCTGTCGCCGGAGATCCAGGCCAAAGTCCGCAAGGCCGTCACCGACAACATGCCGCTGATCACCAAGGCGATGGCGGACGAGGAAGACAGCCTCAGCAAGAAGTTCGCCGAAGGCGGCATGACGGTGACCGAGCCGCAACCCGGCGATCTCGACGTCGGCACCAAGGCGATTTCGGCCTATTGGGATGAATGGGCAAAATCGAAGGGGCCGGATGCTGCGGCCGCGCTCAAGCAGGTTCGTGCGGCGCTTGGCCGGTAATCGATCATGGCTGGCAGCATGGAGATCAAGGAGGTGGCGCCTGACGGCGCCGTCCACTTCATCGACAACGTCTCCTCGGGCCCTGGCCCGGTCGAGAACGCCTCAGAAGCGATTTGCGCGCTCTTCCTGATGGCCATGATCATCCTGATCGGAGCAGAGGCGATCGCACGCAATCTGTTTGCGACATCGCTCCAGATCACCGATGAGATTGGCGGCTATCTGCTGGTGGCCATGACCTTCCTGAGCATGTCGGTCGCCGAAGCCCATGGCGCATTTCACCGGGTCGAACTGGTTCAGGCCCGCCTCGGACAATCCGCCCGGCTGGCGTCGCAGATCGTCTTCGACCTGATGTCGCTGGTCGCCTCCGCGTCGATTACCTGGCAGCTGACGCGCCTGGTCATGAACTCGTGGCGCGCGGAGGACGTGGCGCCCACGCCGCTGCAGACGCCGCTGTGGATGCCGCAGACCACCATGGCCATCGGCATGTTCCTGCTCTGCCTCGCCCTTCTCCGAACCATACTCACCAAGGCTCGCCGCCTTCGCAGGAGTGCGCAGTCATGACTCCGGGCGTCGAACTGATCTTTGTCCTGGCGATCTTCGTCGGGCTGCTCTGCGTGGGAATGACGATCCCGTTTTCGATCACAGTCCCATCTGTCCTTTATCTGGTGCTGCATGCAGGTCTGCCTGGACTGAAGGGTATCGGCCTCGTCAGTTGGGGCAGCATGAACAGCTTCACGCTCAGCGCGATCCCGCTGTTCATCCTGATGGCCGAGATCCTGCAGGAGAGCCGGCTGAGCTTGCGGGTGTATCACGGCCTGTCCAAACTGGTTTCCTGGATTCCCGGCGGCCTGCTGCAAACCAACATTGCCGGCTGCGCCATCTTCGCCGCCATCAGCGGCTCGAGCGTGGTCACCGCCGCGTCGATTGGGCGCGTCGCGCTTCCTGAATTGCAGAAACGCAAATACAGTCCGCGCCTGTCCGCGGGCTCGTTGGCGGCGGGAGGCACGCTCGGCATCCTCATCCCGCCCAGCATCGCGATGATCGTCTACGGCACCTTCACCGAGACCTCCGTCGCCAAACTGTTTATGGCCGGCGTGATGCCGGGCCTGCTGCTGACCGCAATGTTCATGGGCTATATCGCCATGCATGCTTGGTTCAGACCCGAGATCGCTCCGCGCGAGCTTGGCGCTCGTTCGGGTCGAGAACTGCTCGCGGCCCTGCTCGACGTCATCCCGTTCATGGTGCTGATCGGCGGAACCATCGGCAGCATCTATTCGGGTCTGGTCACACCAACCGAGGCAGCGGCCGTCGGCTGCGTGCTGGCGATGATCATTGCAGTTTTCTGGGGCGAGTTCAGCGTCGCGATTCTGTGGCACGCCTTGCAAACCACGGTGCGCGTCTGCGGCAACATCCTGTTCATCGTCTATGCCGCTTTCCTGTTCTCCTACGCGATCAGTTATGCCGGTGTCGGCGAGCAGATTACGCAGTTCCTCGTCAACCTGAAGCTTTCCAGGCTGGAGTTCTTCTTCGCCCTGTTAGTTCTTTACACGGTGTTGGGCTGCCTGGTCGAAAGCCTCGGCATGATCGTGGTCACGGTGCCCCTGCTCTATCCGGTCCTGGTCCAGTACGGCATTGATCCAATCTGGTTCGGCGTAGTCCTGGTGCTGTTCATCGAGATGGGCCAGATCTCGCCGCCAATCGGCATCAACCTGTTCGTGATCCAAAGCATATGGTCGGGCAAGCTGAGCGACGTCGTCGCGGGCACGATCCCGTTTCACCTGATCATGTTCGCGCTGCTCGGCCTGCTGGTGATCTTCCCCGAAATCGCAATGTGGCTGCCTTCGCAAGTCACTGCCGTGCCTTGAGCGAGATACCCTGATGTATACACCGCCCGAAGAAATCAAGACTGAGGTCTTTGCCCGCCTGCCGGACAAGTTTCGACGCAAAGACCCCGACAATGCATGGTCGTTAGTCAACCGCCGCGGACTGGTGGCGGATTCCTTCCTTGAAGGGCCGTCATTCGACCGCGACGGTAATCTGTATATCGTGGACATTCCCTACGGACGCATCTTCCGCATCTCGCCCGCCGGAGAATTCACGCTGGTCGCCGAATATGACGGCGAGCCGAACGGGTTGAAGCTCGCGAGCGACGGGCGGATCGTCATCACGGACTATCGCCACGGCCTCATGACGCTCGACCCGGCCAGCGGCAAGGTCAGCTCCTTGCTGGAGCGGCGCTGGTCCGAGCGCTTCAAGGGCGTCAATGACCTGGTCTTTGCCGGCAACGGCGACATCTATTTCACCGACCAGGGCCAAACCGGGATTCACGACCCGACCGGCCGCGTCTATCGATTGCGGGTGGACGGAGTGCTCGACCAGATCGTCAGCAACGTCCCCAGCCCAAATGGCCTCGTGCTGAACGGCAGCGAACACATTCTTTACGTGGCCGCCACCCGGGGCAATGCCATCTGGCGCATACCGCTGATGCCTGACGGCACCGCATCGAAGGTCGGGATATTCATCCAGCTGTCAGGCAGCCTAGGCGGCCCCGACGGCCTTGCAATGGACGAGCAGGACAACCTTGCGATCGCCCACGCCGGTCTTGGCACCGTCTGGATCTTCAGCCGCCTCGGCGAACCGCTCTATCGGGTTCGCTCTTGCCAGGGCCTCGCCACGACCAACGTGGCCTATGGCGGCTCCGACAACAAGAGCCTCTACATTACGGAATCCGAGAGCGGTTGCGTGTTGGTCGCGCGCGTTCCTGTTGCTGGACGGCTCATGGAATCGCATCGGTAGTGCCGGACGAGATAGGCAAGGGTTCGAGTCCCAACAGCCGGCAATTGTTTGCTACGAGGAACGAAAGCCTTCATGCTCGGGAAAGCTCGAACAGTCGTACTGATACTTGGCCTGACGGCCTCGGAGGCGGCGATGGCCGCGTGGCCCGATAACAAGCCGGTCGAAGTCGTCGTTGGCTTTGCCGCGGGCGGCGGGACCGACGTCATGGCTCGCAAGCTGCTTCCTTTCGTCGAGAAGCGGCTCGGCGGAAACGCGCGTTTTGTTGTCCTCAACAAGCCCGGCGCCGGCGGCGAGATCGCGTTCACCGCGATCGCACGCGCTGCTCCCGACGCTTATTCGATGGGGGTGGTCAACGTGCCCGGCTACAACTTTCTGCCGATGACGCGGAAGACCCAGTACACTATGGACGAGATCCGTCTGGTTGCGCGCGTGGTCGACGATCCCGGCGTGATCGTCGTTCGCAACGATAGCCCGTTCACGACGATCACTAGCGTTCTCGACGCGCTGCGCAAGACGCCCGGTTCAGTCACGTTCGGCCATAACGGCGCAGGCACGAACGGGCATCTGGCCATCCGCATGCTCGCAAAGGCCGCCAGCGTCGAGCCGAATGAGATTTCCTATCGCGGAACAGCAGCGCAGAGGACCGACGTGCTCGGCGGCCATCTGGATATAGGAATGGTCAGCCTGAGCGAAGTGCCTGAGCTTCACGGCACCAACAAAGGAGAGCTCCGGGCTATCGCAATCCTTTCTAAGGCTCGTTCCTTATCATTGCCCGGCGTCCCAACGGCCGAGGAAGCCGGCGTTCCCGTCATCATGACCGCCGAACGCGGCTTTGCGCTGCCGAAGGGCGCGCCCGATGACATTGCGAAGAAGCTGGAAGCCGCGATCGCCGAGAGCCTCAGCGATCCCGAATACATCAGGAGCTCACCCGGTGATGCTCCCGTCCTCGCTTTCATGGCCGGAGCCGAATGGCAGAAGCGTCTCGACGATATGACGAAGGGGTTGCAGCCGCTTGCGAGCGAACTGGCCGAGCGGAAATAGCTTCAGTCGATCGGAGCCGCTTATGCCAATCCGTAACTGGCTGCAAGCTATGGACGGTAGGAAGTCATCGAATTCGAATGGCGTCGGGGCTCCCTCGGGCTCCCTCGGGCTCCCAAAAAGGCTTACCCAAGCATCCGCTGAGATCGACCATATGCGGTTCGATCTGACTTCCGCTCATGGCCGTAGCTGGCTTTCTACAACTCATGCCTGCTAGATGGGCCGGCGGCGTCACCTTATCTAGGCCCGGCCACCACTGATAAGCTTTCGCTTCAAAGCTTATCAGTCGGAAAACTGACTCCATTTGTGTAATTTTATTATCAGTCGCCGCTGACTCCGTTTTGCTCGAAAGCTTGTCAGTTCAGGAACTGGCTCCATTTGCGATTAGATCTTATATTCGACCGAATGTCTCGTAAGCTCTTACAACGTCTGAATTCCAAGAATGCGAGGTCGGCTTCTGCTACAGCCTTCTTTGACGCTTGGTAGCAGATGTAAGGGCTCCCTTTGGATTTACGCAGCGCCATCTCGGCCAGGTCTCCGAGCCGGCGCATTGCCCGATCGACAGGATCAGCATCGAAAAGACCCACCTACGCGGACGCGTCAACTGGACCGAGATCGTTGACGAGGATTCGCGCGTTATCGAAGCGGTTCGGCGCAAAGCCGAGCCGGAAAGCATTGCCCGCTGGGAACTGCGGAACTATCGCCGCCGCTCCAGCTTGTAGCGCTTGAACTAACTAGGCGCGCGCCGCTCGGCGCAGCTCCTATTCACTCGGCGGCCTCTGCGGGTTGATTCTTAAGCTCCGCAAATTTCGCCGCCATCGTCGGATTGCCCCGAGTCAGCTTCTTGATCGTCACATCCTGCGCCTTATTATTCGCGCACGTCAGCTAGCAACGTCCTCAGGCGCAGATGCGGGCAGCGCCCGTGAGACCAGTCGCAGTCGCGCCGCACGCGCATCCCGTTTGTTACTATTAAGCAGCTTGGCTTCGACCGCCGTCGATGACCGTGAACAGCGCGCGCCGATCAATTGGTGAGCTACTGGGCTGATCAGGCTTTTCAGCGGACCCTACAGGTGGCGTACACTTTGCCAGCAAGATATCCGACGTTGCCGCTTCTGCTTCGACATTAGCGACGGGAGCTCTCACCTTCTGTTCCATAAGTTCGAGTGCGGCTGCGCCGTTGGCCGTCAACCGCCAACCGAACGAATATCTTTGCACAAAGCCTAACGAGAAAACGTCCAATGTCGGGAGCGTAGCACCCAGCCGCTTGCTGTAGCTTGCCCAATCAGCGCCGCTCGTCGCCAAAAATGCGAGGTCGCGTTTGATATCCGTTAGCGTCGCCAGCCCGTTGGGGTAGCTAGCAAGTACCTTCAAAATGGATACCTGGAAATTCACGACTGCCACCCCCCGGTCACGCCGACCATTTTGTCAGTGGTTTGTGGCCCATGCAATGAATTTGAATGCACGCGGTCCTGCAATACGGCTCACAGATTCTAGCGGAACTCCGTTAGGCGCGGCATGAGCGATGCTGGATGAGAGAAAGTCCCCGGTAGCCTTGCATGCATGTGTGCTGCATCCTGGAGGGTGACGAGTTTGCGCCCCTGTTGTACGCATGGGAGAAGGTACTCGACCTCGAATCCGCGCACTTCAGGTCATTAATGGTGGATTCTTCTCCCGGCATACTGGCGCATCTACGTTCTCGGTCAGCGCCGCGTGAGTCGTTCAGCGGGCGCAGCCGTGGAGACCCGCGCAGCAGCGAACGTTGATGGTCGATATATTCCCGCACCACCTGCCGAATCTCCGCCATTCCAACGGACCTGTCCTCGCGCTGGGCCCTTGTCTCGACTCGCGCGCCCGCGCTTTCAAGTATTGACCGGCGCAGCTCGTAGACCGCTATCGCAGCTTCGGCTGAAAGCGCCTGCGCCTGCTCTCGCGCGGCACGGGCCTCGTCGACAAGCCGTCGACGATCAGTATCAGCGTCTTCCGTTTTCTGCTGTTTCATTTCGAGTCCCGAATCAATCGACGCCCCATCATGCAGTCGACGTCGATAGCGCGTCGCTAACTTAAATTATTGTGCGCGCTCGAACACGAGTCAAAAGTCGCTCCTGCCCACCATGTCGCGATTGGCCCGCTATGCTCCATGAGTGGACTCGGTCTCAGCTGGGTCTGTTTCGCCAGGGCGGCTAAAGGGAATGCGATCGTGGCAAGGCTCTGCCGACAATGGCGTTATCGGCTTGCCGTCGCAGCGGCAGTCGCCACATACTTCGTGTAGAATTCGAAGACCCGGCCCCGCCACATATCGGAGCGTCTCGGCCACCCCTCGCCGGTGGCCAGGCAAGATTGCTGCATGGCTCGGAGATAAAAATCATATGCGGTAGAGCACTGTCCGGTACCTGGGAATTGAAGTCGACGATGCGCTCGCAATAGCAGAGCAGGTCGACGTCTGAACTGCGGGGCTGAGCGGACATGCTCTGTCGTACCTTTTATGCCCGCTCGGGGCCATATGCGGAAGTGGCATAGGTCGCGAAACGGAATTGTGCGAGCCGTGAACGACCCCACTAAGCCATGTATACGCGAAAATCCGTCGCGGTGGAGGTCAGTTCAATGCCGCTGCTCATTCCTGGCACGCGGCGGATAGCTCCGCGCTGCCTCAAGCGTTTTGTAGGCTGCGCTGAACTGTGGTAATCGCCTTCACCGCACTCGGCTTTGACGGCCTCAAGGCGTTGCCTTTGTTTTGGAGTGAGGACAATCATCTTGATGACAATCTCGCTAAATGAGTTCGCCCAAGCAGCTTCTCATCGCGAGTCGGCAATAACCCGCGCTCATAAGCAAGCTTGTAAGCATATGCTGCCGTTAGTCCGTTGCTCATCGCAAGTTCGGTTCCTTTGATGGGATCGCCTAGATAAGCGTCCAGAATCTGCTCGCGAATTTCTTTGGTAATCCTGTTGCGGCTATTCCAACTTCCAGTTGTCATTTGGCGCTCCTTATGCGCAGCAATACACGGCATCGGACGAGTCGGAGGTAGTGGGCGGGAACTGCTGATCGCTCTGCGCTCGCGATCAGCCCATGCTCCCCGGCATGAAGCAGCGCGCCTTCGGATGACCATTTAGGTAGTAAAGCCAGACGACCGTACGGCCAGCGCGATTCGGTCCATCTACGACAGCGTCGTTCGGAACATCAACCCACTCGCTATCAATGCGTACGCGATAGTGACCATCCTTGGTTTCCCAGTCGGCGTCATCAACGCGCTTCGCATCACTGCGATCGCAGCAGGGCCCTTTTCCACTGTGCAAGCTCTCATACCAACCGTCTAACTCAGGGTGCTGATAATCGTGGGCGCGAGCGTGACCAATTGTAGAAATCGGCAGCATGACAGTGAAGACAACAAGCGTTGCATGCCAAAAGTGATTATTCATCTCACACCCGGACTCTGCAGTCGCGAAGTTCATTCAGCCGCATCAACATGCGAAGCTTTCTCGGCTCGCCTCTGGTAATCATCGGCCAAGGGCCACATGCACCCTATGACGATCGCGATCAGCCGACCAATTGAATGTGGGTAGTCGTCTGGCATCCAAAGGATTCACGGAACAATACGAAGGTTTATGTCGCTCGCCGAAGCCGACGACTTCCGCAACGGGTCATTCGCGTCGGTTGGCCGACACTTAGCGACTTCCGGTCTAGCCCGGTGAACGGACATGTAGCGGCAGCCCGTCACGGAAGCGAAGGCCCCATAGGCGACGTCAGGCCCAAACTTGACTGACACAACGCCGCGGCTAGCGAAGCGGGCGGGACCGGCTGAACAAGAAACGGCTGGGAGTGAACTTTCGGGCTACTGCGAGCGCGCTGCCCTCGCACGTTTCGAGCGCGATCTTCTGGGCCAGCATGACGTCTGCAATCGGAAGGTCGCCAACGGGCAGGAAACACAAGCCGATCCTTGGACGGCCGTTTTCGCCGATCTCGCAGACATTGGCAGCCGCTCCCGCATAGATTCTGTAGCGGTTGCCCGTGTCGCCGCCGACCACATCGAAATAGCCCGTCTGCGCGAATTGCCGCCGCTGGACGGGCGAGAGGTGCTGCCGCAGCAGTAGCAGCGCGCGTCCTTCCGGAGTCCTCTCGGCGCCGTGTCGAATGAACAGCGCCTTTGCGGCCCTCCTCCGTGAGCGTTCACCCGGCCGCGACCGCCTGAACAGCCACATAGCTCAGCGATTCAGCCGCCGACCAGCCGGGGGAAGAAGAGAGTTTCTTCCGCAGTGGGGTCGAACGATCGGATCCGCGACACCTGACCTGAACCGGTCCGGACCGCGGCGGTGAAGCCGACGTTCGTCAGCTCGCGAAATCGCTGCTCGGCCTTGGCTAGTTCTCGTGCATCGTCCGCGTCGAAGAAGTGACGGCTGTCGCCGGTACTGTCCATCACAGTCTGGATCGGCATGCGGATCTCTCCTTGTTGATCATGACTGAATATTGTTGCAGCTCTGAAGTTCCTCGATCCGCACCAAAGCTACTGCCTTTCGCGCCTCGCAACCAAGGCTTCGGTATGGTGGTACGCAGATGGCCCGCAAGTCAGGGCGCAGTTTTTGTGGACTGCGGCGAACAGCATCAGCCCGCCACAGCATCACCGGATATGGCCATTGGTCGAAAGTCGGTCCGCATCCTTCCACAAACCAGCTTTCGCATTCACATACGATAATTCACCTGATGGGGAGCGCAGGTACGCTCTGAGCGGGGCCTTGTAGAGAGGCTTTCATGCCGTACTACGAATTCGAGCTTGTCACCGATGCAACATGCCAGCATCAGGGCGGAATGATCTTAGAAGATCGACAAGGAGCGGCGGACCAAGCAGAACGTCTCGCGGCGGAGCTCACGCTGGTGCGACCAGAACTGATGTCCCACAATTCTGCAATTCGGGTTCGAGATCACAGCAACGCTGAAATCTATCGCACTGCGCTAGATGCTCTGGCAATCCGGAAACGTCACCCAGGTCCCGGCACACCATTGTACTCACGATAGCAAAACGTTCGTGCTGCCGATTGGACATTCATCCGGCTGCATCAGCAACTGCACCCAAGCTCACCGAGGCGGGTTCAATTCGCCTGCAAGCCAACCGACTGCATCTGTCTTCATTGGATCCACAGCGAACGACACCGTCTGGGTACGTTCGCAGGTCGAGCATTCGAACGTGCGCTTCTCGAATCTGGACTTGCCGGGAGAGATGCGCACCAATGCCATCCGGTGTTTGCATACCGGACACATCGGCCGTTCGTTGATACAGGCAGTCATCCACTGGCCCCAAAGAATACTCATTTACCCCAATCCGATTTTCGAAACGACAAATGGTGAGCGCTAGGCAGCAGCTAAGTCATGCTGACCAGGGGTGAAGCAGCCTTCAATGTCGGTTGGGAGAGGAGTCGCCGCCAAATGCTCCCAGTATTCTGCCTCGGCGAGCAGTTTCCAGCTTCTGTCAGGATGAAGCGCGACACTCTGCCGACAGAGCGCCGCCATCGCGCGCAAGCGCTGTGCGGTTTCCATTCCAGCCTCTCATGTTTTCCCCACCTTATTTTTTGCTTTTACGTTGGAGTCATTATGATTATGCGTCAGAATTAATTTTTGTTTTCTCCGACCGCGACTCGATACGCGCTTGCTGCGGTTGGCTTTCGTTTCGAGCGCCAACGCTGTTCATTTAGCGCAATGTTCCGACTGGACATTCGTCCTGGTTGAAACCGTTGTGCTCTGACGGACCACACGGCTCCGCTACCCCTTTTGCTGCACATGCGGTGCTCGCGAACGATACAGGGAAGAATTTCGGCGCGGAGAGAAGGACCTCTTCAGCCCTGGCCTGATCAAGCAATTACGCCTTGGAACGCGCGCTTGCTCCACCATCTGCGGTCGCCCCAGGGGAAACGCCCCCAGAGCGTCCGCCATCGCAATTCTCAGTTGCCTTAAAGATCATTATGGCCGGACTTTTGACTTCCTCAAATGGAGCTGCGAGTCAGGTTTGATCATCATCGCCATCGTCCTGATCGCCTTCGTCCGAATCGACGACCATAGCTTCGATGTAGTCACGGCAGGCATCCCGCAGCGTGCGACCCGATGTCGGATCGTCAGGGAAAACACCATCCCCCCGGTCTTCCTTCCACAGATGGAAAAGGGGCGATGTGAGCGACATGACGCTCGCGCGTGCTGCACGATATCCGTGCGGCTACACAACGCAGTTTCAGCGGTCGATAAGTTATCGTTGACTCTCCTTTTGGAAAGCCGCCGCACCGCTTAGCCTCGTGGTGGCCGGCACCACCCGTAAATTTCCCAAGTGCCGGCAACCCGGCGCAATGGTTAGGTTGCGGCAGGTTTGAGCGCCGCATCATGAAAACACAAAAGCCAAAGCAATGGGCCGACCGCGAGCTCCAGCAATTATCCAAGCTGGCCCGAGCAGGCGCTGGCGTATCGAAGATCGCAGCCGAGCTGGGCCGTCACGCAGGATCGGTGAGGCGAATGGCGCGAAGGATAGGGATACTGTTGAAGAAGTAGCCGTTGAGGAAGCTCCGCATGCCTCGCGCGAATGATGGCAGCACGGCTCACCTACAACCCAAAACTGCGACTAATCTGCCGCACAAGCCTGCGCGCAGCGTCAGTATTTCGACCGGTCACCCCAAATAGCGCGATAGCAAAACCTCTAAACATGGTGGTGGACCGGGTTGCCCCGGCTCCGAGGGATTGGGGGAGCTGGAGCACGACTGCATTACCCACTTTGGGGCCGTGTGCCGGGAACACTCGGTAATCAGCGAAGCGTTCCAACGCCGCACCGTCGCAAAGACTAGCGGCCTCTGCCAGAGCCTCGGACGAAGTAAGGGAAGGCTAAAGTTCGCGTGCCACAACTTCAAAGAGATGAACGGACTGGGGAAACTGGAAAACGCGTATGCCGCGATGGCGCTCGCGAACCGGGCGGAGCGGTTTCGACGGTGACCAGTACGCTCCGCTCCGCTTCGAGCACGCGCGCCCGAAGACACTCCAGTTCGGACAATTGAGACGTAAGCTGTTCTAGACGCTCATGCAGCCGTACAATGGCGTCAACCGCTGGACCGGGATATTCACGCATGTCGTGTACCTGTGAAAAAGCGCCGAAGTGGGACCCCTGCTACGTTAAAGCCATCCCGTTGATCTAGTTCGTGAACTGACAGACAACCGGGTCCCGATCGGCGCCGATCCGGACCCCACCCGAACGAATTTCCTTGTGCTACATCAATGCATTGCGGTCATCTCAGCGGGGGGTCCCACTTCGGTGCTTATTCACATGCGCCGTTCCCAGGCGTTCTCTTTACAACCATAATCGCGATTCCAGGTTGTATTTTCAACGTCAACGAGAACGGCAGCCGAACGGTTAGCGAACGCGGTGTGATACAGCGTTCTTCAGGAGGAACGCTCTCAGTACTGGGGCCTCTTCAAAAGCTCCGGCAGCCGGGAGATTGCCTCTGCAATCCTTCTCGCCTCGTAAGGAATTGCTCGGCGTATTGATACGGGCGTTGGTGAAGGTCTTCGCGTGGGGGACAGAGCAGACGGAGAAGCCGTTGGCGTCCTTTACGCGGAAACATTGCTCCTCCTCCACCATTACCCACGGCGCCGGAACCGCCGAAGGTTGTCCATTAGGCCCTGGCTTGGCCGGAGTGCCTCGTATCCGTTTGCCGGAGTCGTAGGTGGGGCCTTCCTTCGCCGTTCGCACTTGCCGGTCATGCTCAGCGCAAAGGTCGTCAACCTTGCCCATCATCCGCTGAAGCAGCGTCTCAGCCGAAGCGGTCGGTACCCCGGCCCGTTGAAGCTGGAGGATTTCCTTGCGCTGGCGGCCAATCTGCGCGCGCATGCGCTCGATTTCCGAGCGGAGATAGTCGAGTGTGGGCATGAGCAAACCTGGGATGCTGCCCGAACAGACATTAGAAGCCTCGGAAAACGTACTGCCTAGGGCCCACCCCGGGGGTGCAGCCGGGGGTCAGTCCGGGTAAATGGAAAACAGTACAACAGATACAATGATGCATGGCGGAGAGAGTGGGAGTCAAACTCACGATTTTTGACCCGACGACTTTCTCTGGCATGCCCTCAGCGTTCCCTTTCCTGAAATCTCTCGCGCCCGCCAGTCTGGTTTCGCCTGACATCGACTTTATCGCTCTTGGATCGATGTCGATCTTGAATCGGTTCTGCCACCGTCGCGCGCGTGAACGAATGTCCCCGCTCGAGATGTCCGGCAATGCGGTCCTTGACCGCTTCCATGATGTTTCGCCGCGCCCGCTCGTCCTCCGGAAACGCGCGTTCTACCAGCTTCTCAATGATGACCATCTTCGATTGTGCCGCGATCAAATCGGCATCGCGCGCCGCCGTCTGCCGATCGGCCGAGCGGAATTTCTCCGCCGTCACACGCCAGCGGTTGCGGGGCACCTGCCGGCGCGCGGACCGTGCATTTCCGGTTGCTGCGTCGATGATCTTGATATCTTTAAGGACGCGTTCGACGCCCTCGCGGCGCACTTGGACTCGGTCGCCCGGCCCTGTCTTGCTGTCCGCGACCGCCTTTTCCAGACCCACGCCCCACAGTTTATGCTGCTGGCCATTGTCGAGCTCGAGAGCCAAGTAGGTCGACATCTCGGCGTTGTTCCGATTGCCGTAAGGTGCCCGGCCGAGCTCGATCAAACGTCCCGAAACGCCTTTGTCGTAGTCGACTCTTGCCGAGGGCTCGTCCCTGTCAAAAGCTGAACGAACCTCCTCCTGATGCGCGCGAGGACGTGTTCGGTTCCAGACGGCTTGCCGATCAGCCAGCGCCTGCCGATCGAGATCAGTCGGCTGATGCCCCTGCACTTCGATTCCGCGGGTACCAGCCTCAAGCCAGGCCTCGCGTCGGAATTCCGCGGAGCCGCGGACGTGAAGTGCCTCCCATTGGCGATGTTGTGCCACGCTGACCATGTCCCGGATTACTTCCGCTGCGGCCAGCCGGGTGACCAGTCGATCTTCCGTGATTTTGAAGGCCAGATACTCGCCACGTTCGTCGGCATAGAAGCGCGTTTCCCCGCTATGCCGGTCTCTTCCAGCCTCATTTGAAATGACGTAATATTTGCGACTGATACGCTCGGGGAGCGCATTGTCATCAACTATCGCGGCGGACGACCTGGCAGCCGTCTTTGACTTCGTTTCCGCCTGGTCGCCCGGTTCGTTTCTCTCCGGACCGCGCCCTGTGCGATCTTGCCGTTCAAGGCTGAAGTCCTCGCTGTTGTCACGCTTGTCGTTCATGCTGCTGCCCGTTCTGCTTGCGGCCGGACCGTCGCGCCGGCGTAATGGCCTGGGCGTCGATGTAGTTCAGGGTCCAGGCCTTTAACTCTTCCTCGGAGAGCCCTTCGAGGTCCACGTCCACGTCGCCAAAGTCGAAACTGGCGCCCTCAGGAATCGCGGATGGATCGGCGACCTCCTCGTCGGTCATCGGCCGCGAGCGAAAAACGGCGCGCAGTTCAGCGACCTCGGAGCGAAGCTCCTTGAGTTCTGCATCCAGCAGCGCATTCGAGCGACCCTTGGGCATCTCAGGAGCCGGCGGCGGCAGCAGACGCCGCAGGAATGCCTTGTCCTCGTAGTACACGATCTTGTCGGCAATAACGGGTGGAATCCCGGACGCAAGGATGAAAGCCTTGGATTTCGGCAAGAGCTTCAATTCCTGCGGCAACATCAGGGCGCGACGATGCTCGGAGACCGTCTCGCTCATCGAGCGCATCGCAAGCCCTTTTGGTCCGCTGCGGCTGCGCGCCTTCACCGTGTCGTAGCCGATCCGCTCCGAGAGCTCATTGGCCACGTCCTGCTCCTTCGGAGCAAAGACGGCCTCGACGGCATGGTTGGTCATGAAGTTGCGCGCGGCGTCGGTCCCGTAAATCGCGCGCAGTTGCGCCGGGCTTTGGATAATTGTGAGGAGGCGGATGCCGTATCCGGCAATGAAGGCCACCGATTTCGCGAGCACGTTGACATTCCCCAGCGCCGGAAATTCGTCGAGCAAGAGCAGCACCTTGCGATTAAGCTTGGGATTCTGTTCCGGCAGTTCGCGGGTATTGAGATCGACCACCTGCTGGAAAAACAGATTAAGAAGCGGCGCCATGCGGTCGAGATTGTCGGGTGTGACCCCGAGATAGATCGACATTGGCCGTTGCCGCAACTGCCGCAGATCGAAATCGTTGGTCGATGTCGCTGCATCGATGCGCGGGTTGAGCCAGAGACCGAGCCTTGCGGTAACCGTCTTGCGCACCGAGTTCATGGTGTTTTCGGAAGCGGCGAGGAAGTCGTTTAACGCGGTTATGCAATGCCGCGACAGTGGCGAAGGGCCTGACTTGCGAGCGGAGATGATGTTCTCGAAATGAGACTTGAGGTCGCTGGCCGCAGACAGCTGGTGCAGAATCTCGCCGATCGTCAGGGGCAAGCCAGGCGTTTCCGCGACATAGCCTCCGATCGCTACAAAGGCCGAACGTGCCGCCTCGAACCAGAACGGATCGCCTCGGCTTTCGGCCGGAAACAGCATCACCGCGATGCGCTGGAGATCGTCATAGAGATCGGCGGGATCGCTGCGGACATAGCCCAGCGGATTATAACGCGCCGTGCGACCGTTTTCCTCGAGCGGGTCGAACAGATGGACCTCCTGCCCATGGGCGGCGCGAAATCCCGCCGAACGATCCCAGTTCTCTCTCTTCACATCCAGCACGACAACTGAATCCGGCCAATTGAGCAGATTCGGAATGACGTAGCCGACGCCTTTGCCGGCGCGAGTTGGGGCGTAGACCAGGACATGCTCCGATCCGCCAAAGCAGAGCAGTTTGCCGTCCTTGCGGCCGAGCAGCACGCCTTCCTTGGACCGCAGGCCGGCGGCCTTGATCTCGCGCTCCGAGGCGAAACGGGCGCTGCCATGAAGCGGCAGAGGTCGCTGCCGGAGGATAGCGCCGAGCAGGCCAAAGACGACGATCACCCCGGCCAGGGTTGAGAGTGTCAGCCAGCGGTCAAAGCGTGGGTCAGTGCCGTATCGGGGCCAGCCCGTGGCGATCTCGGACCAGTGGATGCCTCCATCGTGATGCCTGAGCCCGAGCAGCAGAACATTTGAGGCGACCAACAGAAACAGCCCGATGGCGCCGACCGCAAGCGCAGTACCGAGCGCGAACCTAGTGGGCGTGGTCGCGTTTGCGAATGGGGTCATAATAGATTTCCGAGATGCGGTACCGGCCGTCTCGCTTCTGCAGCTGGACGACGACGTCGACCAGAAGCAGCAGGAGCGAGCGGATATCGTCGCGATGAAGGTCACGGCCTTCCGCACTTTCCTTCACCAACAAGGTCAATTGCTCGAAGGCGAGCCGGGCGCTATCGGCGTGGACCGTCGTGATGGACCCCGGATGTCCGGAGTTCACATTCCTCAGATAGAAGAACGCGGTCCCATCCCGAAGCTCCTGCAGCAGGATCCGATCCGGCCGCATCCGCAAGCACGACTCGAGCAGTTCGCGCGGTCCAATCTTGGCGACGCCCTGCCCGTCCTTGGCATAGAGCAGCCGCACGCAATTCTGATGCGGGATGACAAGCTCGGCGGTATCCTCAATCGTGATGAGCCGCTCCTGCGGCGGGATCGCCGCGATCAGCGCCTTGGACAGGGTGGTCTTGCCGGAACCGGTTGCGCCAGAAATGAGAATGTTGCGGCGAGCTCTCACGGCCAGCTCGAGGAACTCGCGCCATGCGCCGGCTTCCTTTAGGGCAAGTAAGCGATGCTCGTCAGGGCTGAGCTCATTACCGGTCACACGGATCTCGTCGAACAGCTTTGCCTGCTCGAAGGCGTCAAGCGTCATGGTCAGGGTCGAGGGCTTGCGGATCGTCAGACTTATCGTCCCGGTCGGCACAGCCGGCGGGACCACGATCTGACAGCGCTCCTCGCCGATCAGGGTCGTCGACACCACTGGATGCTCCGGACCGATGTCCTGGCGGGTGTGACCGGCGGCGGCAGTCGCCAGATGCGACAGATAAGCGTGCGTCAACGCCGGCGCGTCATGCCGGGTCCAACCTCCGGGCCCTTCCACGAGGATCTCGCCAGGGCGGTTGACGACGATTTCGGTCAGGCTCTTGTCCGCC
Source organism: Bradyrhizobium sp. 87 (assembly GCF_023073015.1). NCBI lineage: Bacteria > Pseudomonadati > Pseudomonadota > Alphaproteobacteria > Hyphomicrobiales > Nitrobacteraceae > Bradyrhizobium > Bradyrhizobium sp. 87. The sequence continues at coordinate 10,706 of NZ_JADPIQ010000149.1, read as the reverse complement.
AAGTATGGCGCCAGCGGCTCGAGATAGCGCTCCAGGACAAGGCGCCCACCATCGCGTTCAATCGATGCCACCTGGCTCATTTCGTCACCATAGCCGGGGCCACGATGCCACCAGGGATGGTGCGGTCGAGAATCTGGGTCCGGGTCTCAATTCGCCGAAGTTGATAGACCGAGGAGAAATCGACGTCGCGTGCGACAAAGATATTGACGAGTTCGCCCTGGTTCTTGTTCAGCGTCGGCGGGATGTTGATCGACTGATCGACAGCGATAGCGGCGGCCGTATTGGTGGCCCCCGCGGTGTTGTTGATTTGGATGGAGCCGTCCCGCATCTGCTGACGGCCGATCGATGAGGCATCGCTGACGATCGAGAGCAGGAGCGCCGAGCCAAACCGCTCAAAGAAGTGGGTGTCAATGTCACCGTCGAAGCCGGCGCGGCCCAGCGCATCGGTGGCAGGCGAGGACAGGGCTGCAATCACGCCGGTCGGCGTCTTGGCGCGGGTCCACAGCACGAACAGGCGCTTTGAACCGCGCCGCACATTGCCGCGATACTCGCCAACCACTTGCGTGCCTTTTTCCATCAAGACCACGTTGCCGGAGTCCGACATCACGTCGCGTATGACGACGCAGGAGACGAAGCCAGCCACATCAGACGACATCGCGGTTTCCAGTACGCACGGAATTGAAGTACCCTGGGTGACGAGCAGATTGCGGTTGGGAAGCCGCGAGGCGCGCATGCCCTCGATCGGAGTGGGCTTCAGCTTGTCGGCAAGATCGTTGCGCGGCTCGCCCCGTCCAAACTCATAGGGCTCGGTCAGGACGCTTCCGGTGGCGCTATCGCGGGCGGGGCGCCCGGAAGAAATCGGCCGATTATAAGCGAGTACCGGCGCGCGCCGCGCGCTCTCCAGGAGTTGGTCGGACGCCGGTGCCGGTGCCGCCGGGGCGGCTGCGACCGGTATCGCTATCGAAGCTGTGGTGATCGGTGCCGACGGCGGTTCCGGGGCGGGTTCGAAGGCCGCTGCCGGCCGGATCATGAGCTTGCGAGCGGAGTCGCTCACCGGCTTATCACTCTTCCAGGTGCTCCAGATGATCAGAAAGGCAAAAGCGGTCAGCGCCAGCGCGCCGAAGCCGCGCTTGAGCATCGCCGTTCGACCATTCTCCCCTCCTCCCACGGGGGTAATGCCGCGGTCGCCGGCAATCGTCTCATCGTCATGCTCGGTCATGTCGCGCCCGCCTATCGTGACTTCAGGGATGGAGGTGATTTGTTCGCCCGCCGCTCGATCGAGGGGCTGGTGGTATTGGTGCCGGGGTTGATTCCCACCGCGTCGAATGCCTCGTTGAAAATGCAGAGCATGTTGTCGCCCTTGCGCAGCCGAAACTCTCGTGCCGTGGCATGAACGACCACGAGCTCGCCGCGGACATCCTTAGGCACCAGGCTTTCCGAGCCGTCGGAGTTGATCAGATAGATCGCCGGGATTTCGCGATTGCCGGCGAAGCGGAAGGTGGTCTCCTTGCCGTCGTCGAACACGGCTTCCGGCTCAAGATCGATCGAGCCCTGCGCCGAAAATCGCCAGTTGCGCACCCCATAGGCATGATGCAGGTCGAAGGTCTGCTCGATCAGTGCGCCTTCCCGCTCGGCGCCCCGCGCGGCCGCTTCCATGCGCCGGCGCTCAAGCTCGTCGCCGGGATAGGCGAAGCGGACAACGAAATAACTGTCCGCCAGCGTGGTCTCGGCGATCGACAATTCGAACTGGTAAGAGCGCTTGCGGCCGTCAGGGCGGGTGGTCACAACCTGCAGATTGGTCGGCGGATGCTTTTCGCGCGGCTTGAGGAACAGGATCGAGCCTGCCGGGGCAACCTCCCATGCGACGGAGTCGCCGATCGCGACATGCGCGACCTCCTCGTCATCAGCAAACAAAATCTGGGTTGAAGCCCGGATGACGCCGTTGACCCGCACCACGTTGGCCGGATCGTAAGCGACCGTGCGCACGCGAGCGTCGTGTTGACCAGGTGCTGGCTGCTGCAGCGCCAGCACCGGCCCCGCGAATCCCAGCGCAAACGTCATCAGAAGAACGAAACGTCTCATGGCACGACCTCCGGATCGGCGCGATATTCCGAGACCAGGAAGCCGAGGGGATTGACGAGACGGTCGGCCGAGGACATTGGCGCGTTCGCATACGCAAACGTCAGGGTCGAGACCCAATGGGTGATGCGGGTTTCCTCGCCCTTGCGGCTCTCCTTCATGAACCGTACGGATGCGACGTTGTCGGCCAGGAGCGAGATCGCCTTGATGCGCACGGTGGCGACCCCGAAGCGGCCTTGAACAACTTGCGGGCTTTCGGGATTGGAGCCCCGGTACCAGGCGGCGAAGCGCGCTTGCTCGCCCGATCCGGACAGCAAGGAAATGGTTCGGAAGTTAGCTTCAGCCTCCGCATAGCTGTAACCCTCGCGTGCACGCACGTAGCGGCCGAGAAAATACTTGGTCACGGCCTCATCGTAGCGCGCCGGCGTCGATTTGAGCGCGGAGACCGTGTCAACGATGCCGGTGGCATTATCGACCCGGATGACGAACGGCTCGACTGTCTTGAGCGGCGCAAGGGCCGCGACCGCACCGACCGAGGCGGCCGCCAATACGCAGGCACCCGCGGCGATCACCCATGCAGTTCGGCGCGAACGATGGGCCGATAGCAACAGATCCTGTTCCCACCGGCGCGCGTTGTCGAAATAGGTCTTCAGATCATCCTGCCGGACCATCTCACGCCTCCTTGCCGCAGGCGCGGTAAGAGGCTGCAATGTCCCACCGAGAGCTCGAATTGGCGGTATGGCTGGACGGCGCGGACGGGCTGGCGTCGCCTTTGCGGATGATGGGTGGTGGTGCCGATGGCGGAATTGGCGGCTCGGGTGCCGCCAATGGCGTGCCGTTCTCCCAATCCCAAAGTGAACGATTGAGCGGTCGGCGCGTCAGACCATCACAGGACGGCGGCCCCTTTGACCAGTTCGCGCAGCCCCCAAGCTGCCATGGGATAACGCAAATGATGAATAGTCGACGCCACATCGTTCTGATGCCCCTGTCTTTCTTGTCGCCTGATGCCGGCGATTTTTGCTTACGCTGTCGTAGTGCCCTGGGATCGGACCCGTCGCATACTGCCGCCCTGCCGGCTGCCTCTGACTGCGGCAAGCCCGCGGGTGGCTGACCAGCGGGCGCCGGCATAGGCGCCACCTGCAGCCGCCGTGGCATTGGCAATCAGGGGACTTGTGACCAGCCGGCTTGCGAGCGATGCCCCACCCCCGGCGAGACCGCCTGCGATGATCGGCAGTTGCAGGGAGATGTATCCGGACAGGCCGAGCACTGCGCTGATCGCGACCGCGGCCACGATCATCTCGCCGGCTGTCCCCGCATTGCCTGCGAACCTGTCGATAAAGCCGCTGACGGTCGTTAGCATCAGCCCGACCAGAGCGACCACCAGCACCAACAGGATCACGAAGTTGGCGACCTGCCGAAGCCAGGCTTCCGTAAACGGCCGCGTGGCCTCGAATAACCCCAGGGCAATGAAGATTGGGCCGAGCGCGATCACGACACCAAGACCAACCTTGGCGTAGAGCAGGATGGCAAATTGCAGGAAGGAGCCAACCGCCACGAAGACCAGGAGAATCGCGGCGATCAGCGCCGGTGCGATGTTGGTCAAACCGGCTTGTTCGTAAATCCTGTTGGCGACGTCGATCCCTTTGGAGAGAAGTTGATCGAAAGGCGCCCCGGAACTGGTGTTTAGTCCCGACCCCGCTAACGCATTGCCGATTTCCTTGGGCAAGGAGTCGAAGAAAAGGCCTGTGACGTATTGCTGGAACGCGCTTGAGTTGGTCGCGAGCAGAACCACGACCACGATCCGCATCGCCCGCCAGGCGAATTCCATGATCGGCTCAGAAATCGCGCCGCGCATCACAGCAAAACCGTAGAGGACGACATAGAGCATCACGGCGGCGCGCAGCGGGCCATCGATGTAGGACGTGAGATTCGACACCGACGTCGACACGAATGTCGTAATCGGTTCCTCGAACTCTTTCAGGAAACTGTCAAAGACGTTTATGGCCATCGCGGCGGTCCTTACTTCAGGGCGTCTTTCATCTCTTGGATGGTGATTTTGTTGCGCGCTTCATTCGCGTTGATGCAGTCGGGCGTGTTCCCACGTTCGCCTGGGTTATTGCGGCACGCCTTGAGCGTTGCTTGAAGCTCGTCCCGATGCTCGAAAAACCAGCTGACGGTCTTCGTCTGCTGGGTCGTATCGGATTCATTACAACCAGTAAGAGCGGCGGCAACAGCGATCAGCAGAATGGATGCTCTCAGTCTCATTGCAGCGCCGCTTTCATTTCATCGACCAGTTGCCGCTGTTTTTCGCGTTCCCGCTGCCCGTCCATGTCCGTGCGGGCCTGCTGGATCATCGCGAGGCCTTGCATCCGGAGCACATCGTTCTGGAGCAGCGCCTGTTCGGCCTGCAGCCGAGCTGACAAATCAAGGGTCTCCTTGACGTCTGTCGCACTGCTGATGCGAGTTCTGAGTTCCTCCAGGGCATCGATGCGCTGCGAGGCAGTGTCGTACACCGCCTGCCCCATGGAGTGCTTGGCGCCGGTCTGCCGCGCGATCCGGTCGAGCTCGCTCTGGTAATACGAATTGCCGCTGTTGCCGGCATATGCGCGGTTCTGCGAGAGATAGTGGTCGATCGCGTCGGCGAAGTTGCCGCCGCCCTGCCCCGCGACGAGACGTTCGATGTCTGAGAACTGCTGGGGCAGCGTCTTCCGGAACTGCGGTGTGTTCAAGAGCGACCCGATCTCGTTGGCGTTGGTCCGCTTGTTGAAGCTGTCATAGAGCTGCTTGGCCTGGTTCAATTGATCCTGCGCCACCTTGAGCTGCGACGTCAGGGTATCGACCTGCTTCTTCAGTTCGGTCAGTTGCTCAAATTGCCGCGCGAAGACGTTGGGATCGAACACAATCTCGGCTGCTGCCGGAGAGGCCATCAGAAGGGCCGCGACTGAGGCGGAGGCAAACATCGCTGACATGCGCTGAACCATCATCGGAGTTTCCTCCGTTCCGCTTGAAATACCGGCAGCCACTGGGCCGGATCGTCGCCGTATTCGGTACGAATGCGATCGAGCAGCTCGACCGTTTCCGTCCGCCCCGACAACACGGCGAGTGCGTCGTCGAAGCCGACGAGATCAAGTTCGGCCACCACCGAGTTGTGGCCCTGCTTGACCAGGAACCGCCGGCTTTCGGGTGCGAGCTCCTCCTTGATCAGGCGGAATTCAGTGTCCGTCAGATGGAAGCCGTCGACATAGTCCGACCGCGTTCCCCGCGCGTTCGGCAGGAAGATTTGCGTCGGGCATTGCTCCACAATGGTGTGCGCGATCGGCGAGGCCAGCGCATCGCGTGGCGACTGCGTGCCGAATACCATGACGCCATTCTGCTTGCGGATGGTTTTTAGTTTGTTGTTGGCGAGATCCCGAAATGCCTCATCTCCAAGCGCCTTCCAGAACTCGTCGATGTCGATGATCAGGCGCCGGCCGTCGATCAGCCGCTCGACCCGATGGAACAGATACATCATCAGCGGCGTGCGAACGGTCGGATGATCCAGGAGGTCGGTCATATCGAAGCCGATGAATCGGGCCTCCAAGGCGATGGCATCTTGCTCGCCATCGAGCACCCAGCCGAAAGGCGCGCCCCGGCACCATCGCTCCAACCGGGCACCAATGCCCTCGCGGTCCTGCTGGCCGAGAAAGGCTCGCAGCGCCCCGAACGAGCGTTCCGCTTGCCGCAGTTGACCAAGGGCCCGTAACCCGGAATCGATCCGCTCCTCCTCGGTCACCGTCAGCGGCCGGCTTTCCGGCGTGACGAGTTTCCGGATAAGTGCGCCGAGAAAGGACAGGTTCGCTGGCGTCAGCTCCAGCGCCTTGAGCGGCGCGCAGCCGGTCGCAAGGCCATTATGAAGTGTCAGATAGGTCCCGCCGGCAGCACGGACGAAAATCTCGGCGCCCCGGTCCTTATCGAAGAAGACATAGGTGGCGCCAAGCCGCTCGGCCTGCGACAGCAGGAAGTTCTGCACGACGGTCTTGCCCGACCCGGACGGGCCGCAGATGAAGGTGTTGCCGAGGTCGCCGTGATGGAACGAGAAGTAGTACGGCGAGCCGGAGGCTGTCTTCAGCATCGCAACCGCCGGACCCCAATGGTTGCCGGCGGCCCTCCCGGTCGGATAGGTGTGAAACGGGGAGAACGCCGCGAAATTGCGGGAGCTGATCGCCCCAGTTCGTGCCCGATATTTGAACAGCCCGGGGAGCTGGGCCCAATAAGCCGCTTCAAGTCCAAGATCTTCGCGCGCGACCACGCTACCGGCATCGGCCAGTGCTCGCCGTGCCACGCTCATATGTTCCTGTAGCTGGGAAGGCGTCTCCGCATAAATCAGCAGCGAGAGGTGATGATCGCCGAGCGCGAACCTATTGGATTCGAGATCGTCGAGCGCGTCAGAGAGCTCGTCGATCTGTGACGCGGCCGGATCCTGGGCCGAGACCAACTGGTTCTGCTTGCGGGTCAGGACTGTCTTGGCGTCCGCCTTCCCCAAAAACGCGAATGATTGCGTGACGATGAGCTCAAACGGCGCCGAAAGTAGCGCGTTCAACAGGCCAGGCCGGGTTGACGCTGGATACTCCTTGAGACCGAACATGCCAGCGAACCGCGATCCACCGGGACCGCGGATCTCGATGGCTTCGCGGCCGAAAATGACACGATTCGAATAGAGCGCGGGGCCGATCGGCCCTTGCGGCAAAGGGACCGGCAGCCACTCCCCGCTTGTGATGGCGTGGAGCAGTTCCATCGGTTCTGAAAACACGATCCCGTTGCGCTCGACTAATCCCATGGTCTGGGCACCGTAACGCTCCAGGGCCGCGACCATGTCGCGCCTGGCATCCTCGAGCCGCTTCAAGGCGTCGTTGTCGACTTCGACGGATTGCGCAGCGCGTCGGCCAAGCTGCTTGAAGAACGCCGCGGCGACGTCCGTGGTGGCGCGGCCGGGATGCCAAACCAGCGTCAGATAGAGATCGCTGCGAAAGAGCGCCTCGTGACGAAGCCGGTCGCGATATTGCGCGTCAAGTGCGGCTGCATATGTCGAGCGGAACGCACCGGCCGGATAGTCTGACGTCTGGCGGCGCACCAGATGGGTCCATAGCGCCAGCCGTGGATCCGCAACGTTGCGTAAGGTGAGGTTCAGCTTGGCGTGAAGGTCGTTCAGATCCGCCGTTTCGGCGGTTTCGAACGAAGTGCCGTCAAGCCTGATCGTCGTGAGCAGCGCTCGTGTCGTGAGACTGATCACCGTATCTGTGACATGCCGGGCGAACGGCAGGTAGACGTCAGGCCCGATCTCTCGGGTCTTAAGCGCTGCGTTACGCATAGCCAAGTTCTCTTGTTCGATATCGCCGAACGAGATTGAGCGGCGTGCAGGACGATCCGCCCCAAAATGACGCGTTGCGCGTGCGCCCTCGCGTTTCGATCCAGGCAAGCAGAATCCGGAACATGTTCGGGTCGTGGCGGCAGATGATGCGGCAAAGACCATGGATCGGAACCGCGACCAGGCCGTAGAGAATGCTGCCGGCTACCAGAAACAGGATGCAGGAAAACATCACGTTGAGCGCCATGGCCTCCATCGTGACGCCGGCGACCATGGCCGGACGCGTGCAGGCCAAAAACAAGGTGTCCTCCGTGAGACGCGCGGCCTCGGTCATCAATGACCCCCAGTCAAGGTCGAAACCACCTCGGAGGCGCCGAACGTGATGGCAACACCGAGCACGACATAGGCGGCCTTGCGCAGATCGAGGTAACCGAACATCCAGGCGATGCCGACGATGATGACGGCCAGCGTCGCCAGCAAGCGGGCGACGTTGCCGGTCAGCATGTTGACGATGTTCTGCAGCACGCCTTCGATATTCGCGGTCTGCGCAAACGCCGGCTCAACCAACGCGACGCTGAGGACGGCCCCCATGCAAAGGAGGGCAGCGGAGTGTTTAAGAGGAGAAGTCATGGCACGGCTCCGATTGGCACTGCAGCCGGACCCAGCCCGGACCGCGGTATTGAGTTGATGAAAAACGGCGATCCTCATCGTTCGTAAACAAAGGCTGACGTGCCTATTCCCGAGCGATAGACGTCCCAGGGCCGGCGCTCGGTAGAGGCGGCGGGTGGATTGATTGTCGTATCGCCGGTGGGGCGATCGCGACCGGTAGAAGCCATCGGCTCGATACGAGGCTCCGAGACGTGACCGGAAGCCTTCGGTGCGAAGCTCGCGACGACCTCGGCAATCGCCTGGTCGCGGTCTGCGCGTTTTAGGCTCGCCGCTTGCAGTCGTGCGTCGAACAATCTGCCAAGCCCGGCAATGTGCTGGCACGGATCGAAGGTGGTACTAGCCGTCAGCCCGGCGTTTCGTGTTTCCTCCGCATCAAGTTGACCGAGACCCGTTCGGACCTGCTGGCCGGTCGCGATGGCCTCAGTTGCGAGCTGGATGGCTTCGTCCCGATCAGTGGCCTGAATCGGAATTGGTTTGCGCTCCTGAATCGTGATGAGCAGCGGCTCGAACGAGCTCGCCTGCCGCACGATTGCCGTCAACGGCCGGACCATTGCCGTGGGGGCGCATCGTTCGACCAGGGCCGCGAATGCAGCCGGATCCATGGTTGAGAGCCTTCTTGTCAGGAGCTAAAGACGTTGGATGCTAGGCAGCGATCGCCAGGCTTGATGGCGCGTCAATCGCACCCCTTGAAATCTGCCCGGTCGCGCGGATCGCGCCGAGAGCCTCCTCGGTGATCGGCAACAATCCAGCGACGGCTTTGGTCGCCCCGATTTGACGAGGCGTCCCGAGGCGCTCGAGATGCCATCCGGCCCGGCGCAGGATGCGTTCCATGCGCAGGTCAGTGACGGTTGCGATGGCATGAAGATTGTGCTGCTGTCCCCATTCGATCATGGCTGCAAACAGCAGGAACGTCGCTTTGCGCAGACCATTCTCTGCTGTTGCCGCCGCACTTTTGGTGTCAACGCAGAAGCGCGAGCTCTCCCAGATCGTGGTCGCCACCGGCGCCGGGTTGCCATCTAGCAACATCGGGAACGTATCGGCGAGCATGTTGCGCCCGGTGGTGGGCAGCAGCCGAACACAACCAACAACGTCGTTCTGCTCGAGCACCAGGAGATAAGTTGGCTTAAAGGTGTCGTACTGATCGATCTCCAATCCGTTGCAGACAGAGACGTCCCAGTCGAGCCGTTCCTTGAACACACGCCCTCGCAGGCGGTGCATTCCTAGCGTTAGTTCGGAGTCGCGCAGGAGTGCCGCACGGCTACGCACAATGACCTTCATTCTTAACCTCAACCTTACGAATCACAGCTTCGAGATCAGGAAAGCAGCCACGGCCACGGCGTTGCGCTGTCAGTTCTGACAGGGCGCTATGGATCTGCTGGGTCACGAACCGTGTTCGCAGGCACGGCTATCCGCGCACGCACTTTGGAAACTGTATAAGTTCCGTGATGCGCGGATCTAATAGCGCAGAGAAGGAAATTCCTTAGCCTCCACGAAGTGGAGAAAATATTTTGTTTTGAGTGGCTGCAGTCAGAGGTTGTTCTCCTCCGTCGTATCTCCGCGTTGCTGCTGGTAGGTTTGACAGGGCAATATCGAATTGTTCGTGCCGCAAAGCTGCCGCAACGTTGCAATAAATGCCTGCACCTAGAGCGCGAATCATCAGAATATTCGCGTTGTGGGAACAAGAAAAGACTGAAGTGGCGCAATGAAAGATGTCAAAAGAGCATGCGATGAATTCGTCGATTGTCTGCACGCTGCCCATACGGAAGATGATTTTCGGCGTGTTGCGGAACGAGCTGCGCATGCCCTGGGATTTCGGTGGTTTGCCTATTTTGGTCAGCGCGCCAATGGCCCCATTTTGATTTCATCCTATCCGAAGAGTTGGACCAGCCACTATTTTCGCGAAGGCTATCACAACATCGATCCCGTTCTTCAGGAGCCGCGAAACACGAGCCGTGTGTTCCTGTGGGATGGACGTGAGGCGCGAAGCGCAAAGTCGGCGAAAGAGCGCCGCCTGTTCGATGATGCGCTCAGCTTCAAGATCAGGACCGGCCTGACCATTCGCATTCCCTCAAGCCAAAACCGGTTTGCGGCGTTCACGCTGGCGGTGGATGAGCGCAGCCTTGGACTCGATCGCTTCGTCGAGAGCTCGCAAGATATGTTGCAAGCGGTGGGGCTCACCTACCATGCCCATGTGAGCGCTGCCGGAATTGGACGGACGCCTCGGTACGCCCAGCAGGTCTGCACCTTGACCCAGCGCGAAAGGCAATGTTTGGGTTGGATCTCCGAGGGCAAGACGATGCAGGATATTGCTCAGCTCCTCGGTGTTAGCTCGAGCGGTGTAAAATTTCATTTGGATAATGCCCGGCGGAATCTTGCTGCATTAGGGTCTGTACCTAATTAGCGAGTTCTGATTCCCTCGTGCCAAGTTGATTCGGCACGGGGGACTTCGATGCGCAAAGGACTGTTCTGGCTCAACGACAAGCAGTGGGCTCAGATAGAGCCGCATCTGCCAACGAACCAGACCGGCCCGGCGCGCGAAGACGATCGACGCATTATCAGCGGTATCATTCACATGCTCCAGTGCGGCGCACGCTGGCGCGATTGCCCGTCCGAC
>NZ_JADPIQ010000069.1:0-1378 GCF_023073015.1 Bradyrhizobium sp. 87 | reverse complement strand
CCAATGGTATGGACCCCGCCCTTGCGGCGGTGGAATCTCAAGCGTCAACTGCAGCGAAGGAGGATGTTATGCAGGTCGTTCGGATAGGTCTAGATCTGGCGAAGTATGTCTTCGAAGTTCACGGCGTCGACAACCACGGGAAAGTCGTTGTGCGAAAGAGGTTACGTCGCGATGCGGTGGCCGGCTTTTTCGCCAATTTACCGGCCTGCCTGGTCGGCATGGAGGCTTCCAACGGGGCACACTATTGGGCTCGCGTGCTCACGGAGCTTGGCCATCAGGTCCGACTAATCAGCCCTCAGTTCGTGACACCATACGTCAAGTCGAACAAAAACGACCAGAACGATGCGGAAGCCATCTGCGAAGCGGTCGGTCGTCCGTCCATGCGCTTCGTGCCACCGAAATCAACCGATCAGCTGGCGGTACAGGCCGTCCACCGCATTCGCCGGCGCCTGGTCGCCGATCGAGTCAGGCTCGTCAATCAAATTCGCGGTCTTCTGTCCGAGCATGGGATTGTCATTGCCCGTGACATCGCGCAGCTGCGGCGTGGCCTCGCGGTCATCGTAGGAAACATCAATGACGACCTCAGCGAGATGCTCCGAGCGCTCATGAGGGAACTGCAAGAGGAGCTGTCCGAGCTTGATACCCGCATTGCAGCCTATGACCGGCGGATAAGGGAAATCTTCCGTACGAGTGAGCAGTGCCAGCGGCTCGGCAAAATCGAAGGCGTCGGACCTGTGACAGCAACAGCCTTGGTCGCCGCCGTGGGCGATAGAAGCTGTTTCAAGAACGGCCGACAGTTCGCGGCTTGGCTTGGTCTGGTACCCAAGCAGCGATCCAGTGGAGGGCGGGCCCGCTTGTTCGGCATCAGCAAACGGGGGGATCGATACCTGCGGACGCTGATGATTCACGGAGCTCGCGCCGCTTTAAGCCGTGCTAATGGCAAGCAGGATCCGCGAAGCCTATGGCTCGGCAAGATGCGGCAACGGCGCCATCCCAATGTCGCGGCCGTGGCTCTTGCCAACAAGAACGCGCGGATCGTGTGGGCTATGCTCACAGGCGGCGCGGCTTATGAGCCGGCGCTTTCGGTGAAGGCGGCCTGAAGCGAAGCGGCAATCAAGGAAAGGAGGTCTCACCGGCAATTGCAACAAATGGCAGGAGATGGCGAAACGGTCACCCCGTCGCTTCCCGAACCTGATGTGTGGACCGGCACGGCTTGCGCCGATGTCTCGGGGCCGTTGAGGTGGAAGCGGGCGAAAACCATCGAGGCTCGCGGCGGAGACGTTGTCCAGCCGCATCAAGAAGCCGGATATACGTCAGCAGTTGTGGCCGTCGATCCTGATCAAGCCAGTCGTTGCAATCGGGCGGGGTCCATATACGT
>NZ_JADPIQ010000096.1:0-1389 GCF_023073015.1 Bradyrhizobium sp. 87 | reverse complement strand
CACACATGGGGTAATTCCGGGCTCGGAGCCATACTCAGGCTCTGCGAATCAGCTCTCCAGGACTCGACGAGGCCTACCCCAGGGCCTTGCAATGATGGAGAGAGGCAATGGAGCACTATGTCGGATTAGACGTGTCCCTGAAACTGACTTCGATCTGCATCGTCGATCGGACCGGAAAGGTCGAGCGCGAAGGGGTGGTTACGTCTGACCCGGAGGCGATCGCGACGTTCATCAAATTGCACGCGTCACACGTCGTTCGGATTGGACTCGAGACCGGAGCAACGTCGACATGGCTGTGGACCGAACTGAATAAGATCGGGTTACCCGTTATCTGCATTGACGCCAGGCATGCGAAGGCGGTTCTGAAGATGCAGATCAATAAGAGCGACCGAAATGACGCTGCTGGCATAGCGCGCATCATGCAATGTGGTTGGTACAAGGAGGTTTGCGTCAAGGATCTCGACAGTCATGCGACCAAAGCCCTTCTTGTCAGTCGAGCTCTGCTCGTCAAGATCAAGCGGGATATCGAAAATCAAATCCGGGGGCTCCTCAAGAATCTTGGGCTCGTCATCGGACGAGCAAAGATGAATGTGTTTGCTGTGCGCGCTGCGCAGTTGGCCGAGCAACGGTCAGAGCTTTTTGCCGCGGTCGATCCATTGCTGAAGGCACGCGAGGCCGTCGAGCAACAGATTGAGGACCTTGACCGCAAGGTGCTGCGGCTGGCTCGCAACAATGCTCACGTGCGACGGTTCATGACGGCTCCTGGCGTCGGCCCGGTCACGGCCCTTTGCTTCCTTGCGACGATCGATGACCCCGCTCGCTTCAAGAGGTCACGAAGCGTCGGAGCCTACGCAGGGCTAACGACTCGCCGATACGCATCCGGGGAGATTGACTGGACGGGCCGAATCTCGAAATGCGGCGATAAGATGCTGCGAAGTTACCTCTACGAGGCGGCCAATGTGCTGCTGACGCGCGTAGCAAAATGGTCAGCACTAAAAGCGTGGGGTATTCGGCTTGCGAAACGAAGCGGCCTACGCAAAGCCAAGGTTGCGGTTGCCCGAAAACTTGCTGTCATTCTGCATCGGATGTGGATCGACTACCGAATTTAAATGGTCATCAAGGGATGCTGCTGATCAGCCTGCATAAAGGATAAACGAGTTCCCGCCGAACAGCGGGAGCGAACGTCCCTGCCGGGACGCTGGCGTTGGTGAGATCGCCCCTGGCTTTGCGGTGCTCGAAAGGGCAAAGCGCGCTTCACACATTGATCCGCTAACGTCATCTTACGCCATCATGCGGAGGGCACGCCCCTACCGCGGAGAGAACCATGGACCCGGCAAGGATGTTCAAGGAGAGCTTGACCTCACGCCCGGAATTAGAGAACAGCCAGGG
>NZ_JADPIQ010000018.1:0-170501 GCF_023073015.1 Bradyrhizobium sp. 87 | reverse complement strand
CCCCGTCAATCTCGACCCCCGCATGGCCAAGCTCGCCGGCGGTGTCCACCGTCTCGACGGCCAGCTCATGGTCGTCCTCGACGTCGATCGCGTCCTCGAGCTCGCGCCCGATATGATGGCGGCCTGATACGCCGGCACATCCGCCGACGTACCTGCAATTGGAAGTGCCCCCGCAAAAGGGGGGGAAGCAGAGGTTCACATGCGAACTTGTCTCGTCGTTGATGATTCCAGCGTCATCCGCAAGGTTGCGCGCCGGATCCTGGAGGGCCTCGACTTCCAGATCCTCGAAGCCGAGGACGGTGAGAAGGCGCTGGAGGCCTGCAAGCGCGGCTTGCCCGATGCGGTGCTGCTGGACTGGAACATGCCGGTGATGGACGGCTATGAGTTCCTCGGCCATCTCCGGCGCATGCCCGGCGGCGACCAGCCCAAGGTGGTGTTCTGCACCACCGAGAACGACGTCGCGCATATCGCGCGCGCGCTGCACGCTGGCGCCAACGAGTACATCATGAAGCCCTTCGACAAGGACATCGTGACGGCGAAATTCCAGGAAGTCGGCCTTATCTGAGCGACCGCCCTGGAGGCTGAACGGCTCCTTCGGCGTTTGTTTTCAACTGACCGTTTCAGTCTGAGTTGGTGAGTAATGAGTGTTGCGTTCGCAGGTAATTCGACCCCGGGCTCGTCGCGGGAAGCCGGACCGTTGCGGGTGATGGTCGTTGATGACTCCGTCGTCATCCGCGGTCTGATCTCGCGCTGGATCGGCGCCGAGCACGACATGGAGGTCGCGGCCTCGCTGCGCACCGGGCTCGAGGCGGTCAACCAGATCGAACGCATCAATCCCGATGTTGCCGTGCTCGATATCGAAATGCCCGAGCTCGACGGCATCTCGGCGCTGCCGCAACTTCTGGCGAAGAAGCGCGATCTCGTCATCATCATGGCCTCGACGCTGACCCGCCGCAACGCGGAGATCAGCTTCAAGGCGTTGTCGCTCGGCGCCGCCGACTACATTCCGAAGCCGGAATCGACGCGCGAGGCTTCGGCTGCGGACATCTTCCATCACGACCTGATCCAGAAAATCCGCCACCTCGGCGCACGGCTGCGCCGCAAGGCCGCGGTTGCGAGCCCGCCGCTCGCGCCCGCAAGCCCGGCTCCGGCGACACGTGGGCCGGTTGTCGCGCGGCCTGCCGCGTCCGCGGCGGCTCCGGCTTTGCATGCGTCGTCGTCCTCGCCGCTATCCACGCGTCCGTTCTCGACCCAAGCCCCGAGGGTGCTGCTGATCGGCTCATCGACCGGCGGTCCTCAGGCCCTGATGGCGCTCGTCGCCGAGCTTGGCCCCGTGATCGACCGCGTCCCGGTGCTGATCACCCAGCACATGCCGCCGACCTTCACCACCATTCTCGCGGAGCATCTGGCACGCACGAGCCGCAAGCCGGCGGCCGAGGCGGTGGATGGCGAGCCGGTGAAGCCGGGCCGCATCTATCTTGCGCCGGGCGGCAAGCACATGCGCGTCGTGCGTAGCGGCGCCGACGTGGCGATCGCGCTCGACGACGGTCCCGCCGTCAATTTCTGCAAGCCCGCGGTCGATCCGCTGTTCACGTCCGCCATCGACATCTGGCATGGCGCCATCCTCTCCGTGATCCTGACGGGCATGGGCTCGGACGGCATGCGCGGCGGCAAGGACATCGTCGCCGCCGGCGGCAGCGTGATCGCGCAGGACGAAGCTTCCAGCGTGGTCTGGGGCATGCCGGGCGCAGCGGCCAATGCCGGCATCTGTGCGGCGATCCTGCCGCTCAACCAGATCGGTGCCCGGGTCAATCGCCTGTTCGCGGGAGACCGCTCGTGACGCCGGTTGACTACGACTATCTGCGCAAATTCCTGAAAGAGCGCTCCGGCCTCGATCTCTCCCCGGACAAGCAGTATCTGGTCGAGAGCCGGCTGCTGCCGCTGGCCCGCAAGGCGAGCCTCGCCGGGATTCCCGATCTCGTGCTGAAGATCAGGAATGGCGACGGACGGCTTGCAAGCGACGTGGTCGAGGCGATGACCACCAACGAGACTTTCTTCTACCGCGACAAGATCCCGTTCGATCACTTGCGCGAAACGATCCTGCCGGGACTGCTTCGGGCGCGCGCGGCGCGCAAGTCGCTGCGCATCTGGTCGGCGGCGTCGTCGACGGGACAGGAGCCGTATTCGATTGCAATGTGCGTGAAGGAGATGGGCGCAGCCTTCGCCGGCTGGCGCATCGAGATCGTCGCCACCGATCTGTCGCAGGAGGTGCTGGAGAAATCCAAGGCCGGCGTCTACAGCCAGTTCGAGGTGCAGCGCGGCCTGCCGATCCAGCACCTGATGAAATACTTCACGCAAGCGGGCGAAGTCTGGCAGCTCAATGCCGACATTCGCGCGATGGTGCAGTTCCGCCAGCTCAATCTGTTGCAGGACTTCTCCCATCTCGGCACGTTCGACGTGATCTTCTGCCGCAATGTGCTGATCTATTTCGACCAGGACACCAAGGCCGTGATCTTCGAGCGCATGGCGAAGGTTTTGGAAGCCGACGGCACGCTGCTGTTGGGCGCCGCCGAATCCGTCGTCGGAATTACCGACGCGTTCCGCCCGATCGCCGATCGTCGTGGCCTCTATCAGCTCAATCCGACGCGTTCCGGCCGCCCGATGGGTGGACTGATGCCGCCGTCATTGAAGGTAGCAGCGGCGCGTTGAGATGCGTTCTTCCCCTCTCCCCTTGCGGGAGAGGGTGGCTCGCCGCGTAGCGGCGAGACGGGTGAGGGGTTCTATCCGCGAGCCCACCGACACTTGAACTCGCGGATAGAACCCCTCATCCGGCGCTTCGCGCCACCTTCTCCCACAACGGGAGAAGGAATGAAGAGCGCACCTCACAAGATCGCATGCGGCAGAAACCGCGAGCCGTTGCCGGTGATCGGGCTTTCGTCCTCGCGGATCGACAGGCCGCAGGGTTCGTGATCCACCAGCCAGCTTCCGATCACGGGATAGAAGCCGGAAAAATTCGGCAGCGGCGCGAGCGCCTGCCGCACGAATCCTTCGGCGCCGTAGGGGCCTGCCTGCTCGTCGAGCGGCATTCCACCAGACACCAGCGTGACATTGGCCCCTTCGCGCGACAGCAGCGGCTTGCGCACATAGGAGCTGCCGAGCTCGGCTGCCTGCGGATCGTCCTCGAAGAACGCCGGTAGCAGATTGGGATGGTTCGGAAACATCTCCCATAGCAGCGGCAGGATGCCCTTGTTGGAGAGCACCGCCTTCCACGGCGGTTCGATCCAGCGTGTCTGTGCGTCCCTGAGCTTTGCGCCGAAGCTGTCGTGGAACATCCATTCCCAGGGATAGAGCTTGAAGGCGAGCGTGATGTCGCGGTCGCCGAGATCGACGAAGCCGCCGGTATCATTGCGCCAGCCGATCGCCTCGATGTCGAGTAGCGTGGTCGTCAGTCCCGCCTGGCGCGCGGTATCTTCGAGATAAGCGAGCGTGCCGGCGTCCTCCTCATTGCCCGTGGTGCCGGTGAGATGGACGTGGCGGCTAGCGGCAATCTGCTTCCAGGCTTCGATCAATCGTTCGTGGATGGAGTTGAACTGGTCGGCCCGCGACGGGATGATGCGCCGTTCGATCGCCTGTTCGAGCCAGGTCCATTGAAAGACCGCGGCTTCGAAAATCGAGGTCGGCGTATCCGCGTTGTATTCGAGCAGCTTTGCCGGTCCCTTGCCGTCGAATTTCAGATCGAGCCGGCCATAGAGGCTGCGGTCGTCTCGTGCCCAGCTCTCGGCGATCAGGCTCCAGAACGCCTCCGGTATCTTCAAGCGCTGCAGATGGCGCTCGTCGCCGATCACGCGGCCGGCGAGCTCCAGGCACATCGCGTCGATCTCGCCGGTCGGCGCCTCGATGCCACGCTCGATCTCGTCGAGCGTGAAGGCGTAATAGGCGCGCTCGTCCCAATAGCGCTCACCGTCGATGGTGTGGAAGGCGAAGCCGCATTGTTCGGCGGTCTGCCGCCAGTCGTCGCGCTCGGGGCAGACGATGCGTTGCATGGGTCAGCCGCCGCCGGAGAAGCCATGGCCAAACGAGCCGAAGCCGCCGCGGCTCACGCCGCCGGAGCCTGAATCGGACGACGTTCCGGACGAGGAATGGCTCGAGGAGTCGCTGCTGAAGAAACTCGATCGCGACGAACTGCCGCCGCCGCTGGAGGAGCTGCGGCTGCTGCTGCACGAGGTGCTCGCTTGCACCGCCGGGTCCGTGCCGGCAGGAGAGGGCTCGCAATTCTGCCGCGGCATCAGCGTGTAGGCGGTGGTGCCGACCGCGATCGTGCCCATCACCAGCAGCGCGACATGGCGGGAGCGCTTCACCGGCTGTTGTGCAGGCGGCGGTCCGGCCGCCGGCCGGCGCTTGCCGAACTCCTTTTTGGAGGGCTTGCCGGCCATGTCAGTAGATCATGCAGGCGGCATTGAGCAGGCCTGCGGCGAGCGAGGACAGCCCGAGCCAGATGGCAGCTGCAAGTTCGCCGGCGGCAATCCGCGCCGACAGGTTCGGCACCGGCACTCTCACCAGGAAGAACACGACGATCTGGACGATCAGCGCGATCATCGCCCAGATCAGGCAGTCCAGCACATTGGCCGAATGCGCGATCGCGCTGACCAGCGGCGCCACGAAGCCGAGCAGGCTGAGGCCGAGTGCGATCGCCGCAGCCGGATCGTTGTCGCGGATCAGCTGGAATTCGTTATGCGTCGTGATGCGGGTGTAGACGAACAGGTACGCCACGATCGCGATCAGCCCGGTGCAGAAATAGACCAGGAAGGCGGGCAGGCCGGTCAGTGATTGCAGGATCATCGTTCCCCCATCGTGCAGCGACCATTCGTCGGCGGGGGAAGGATAGCGGTTCAACGGCGCAAGGACGATGAGGCCCCGTTCGCGTCCCCAAAAAACAAAACCCCGCCATTTGCGGCGGGGTCCAGGCTGGGAGGAGCAAGCCCCGAAGGGCTCGCGGGTAAAACCCAGGATCAGGCGGGGATGCGCTCTTCGACCTCATGCGGCTCGCGCAGCACGTAGCCGCGGCCCCACACGGTCTCGATGAAGTTGCGGCCTTCGGAGGCATTCGCGAGCTTCTTGCGGAGCTTGCAGATGAAGACGTCGATGATCTTCAGCTCGGGCTCGTCCATGCCGCCATAGAGGTGGTTGAGGAACATTTCCTTGGTGAGGGTCGTGCCCTTGCGGAGCGAGAGCAGCTCCAGCATCTGGTATTCCTTGCCGGTCAGATGCACGCGCTGGCCGCCGACTTCCACGGTCTTGGTGTCGAGGTTGACGACGAGGTCGCCGGTCTGGATCACCGACTGGGCATGGCCCTTGGAGCGGCGCACGATCGCGTGGATGCGGGCAACCAGCTCGTCCTTGTGGAAGGGCTTGGTCATGTAGTCGTCGGCGCCGACGCCGAGACCCTTGACCTTGTCCTCGATGCCGGCGAGGCCGGAGAGGATCAGAATGGGTGTCTTGATCTTGGAGACCCGAAGCTGCTTGAGCACGTCGTAGCCGGACATGTCGGGCAGGTTGAGGTCGAGAAGGATAATGTCGTAATCGTATAATTTACCGAGATCGACGCCTTCTTCCCCCAAATCGGTCGTGTAGACGTTGAAGCTCTCAGACTTCAACATCAGCTCGATCGACTGCGCGACGGCGCTGTCATCTTCAATCAGCAAAACGCGCATGCCAGTTCCCCATAGTCGCCGCTCCTGGGCGTCAGGTCGGCCGCATTCGCGGCACACAACAAAACGCCTTTGAACAACTGATTCGGATCCTGACAACAGATGGTTAACAAATTCTGATTCTGGAACGCAAGCCCTGTAGATGCAATTTTCGTCGAATCGCCCTAAGGTCTTGTGTGCGAAGCAGCTTTCGTTATCCGGTTGCGTTCAAGTTCCACTTTAAGAGACGGGCCTAACCGACTCCCGCGACTCAGCCTTCTTCTGAAGGGGAGCCACGCTCAGTCACAAAGACAGTGACGCAATGATTAACGATGCGGGTAAACACGAAGTTAAGCGCCGTTCAGAAATATGGCGAAACTTAAGGTTCTCGCCACGAAACCCCGGATTATGAAGGCGATCACCTCATGAAGGCCCTCTTGTGAAGGCTCTTGCCGAACAGATCGGCGACATTGACGGCATCAATATTTATGGCCGTGTGGTCGGCGTGCGCGGCCTGATGGTCGAGGTCGCCGGTCCGATCCATGCGATGTCGGTCGGCGCGCGGCTCGTGATCGAGACCGGCGGCAACCGTTCCATCCCCTGCGAGGTGATCGGCTTCTCCGGCAACAACGCCGTCGTGATGCCGTTCGCCGGTCTGGACGGCGTACGGCGCGGCTGCAAGGCCGTCATCGCCAATGCCGCAAATCAGGTGCGGCCTTGCGCGGCCTGGCTCGGCCGCGTCGTCAATGCGCTGGGGGAGCCGATCGACGGCAAGGGGCCGCTGCCGCAGGGCCCGGCGCCGATGCCGTACCGCAATTCGCCGCCGCCGGCGCACTCGCGCAAGCGCGTCGGCGCGCCGCTCGATCTCGGCGTGCGCGCGATGAACACCTTTCTGACCTGTTGCCGCGGCCAGCGCATGGGCATCTTCGCAGGCTCCGGCGTCGGCAAGTCGGTGCTGCTGTCGATGCTTGCGCGCAACGTCGATGCCGCCGTCAGCGTCATCGGGCTGATCGGCGAACGCGGCCGTGAGGTGCAGGAATTCTTGCAGGACGACCTTGGCGAGGAGGGCCTGGCCCGTTCCGTGGTCGTGGTCGCGACCTCCGACGAGCCGGCGCTGATGCGCCGCCAGGCCGCCTATCTGACGCTTGCGGTCGCCGAGTATTTTCGCGACGAGGAGCAGGACGTCCTCTGCCTGATGGATTCGGTGACGCGCTTTGCCATGGCCCAGCGCGAGATCGGCCTGTCCGCTGGCGAGCCGCCGACCGCCAAGGGCTACACGCCGACCGTGTTCACCGAGCTGCCGAAGCTTCTGGAGCGCGCCGGTCCGGGCCTCGGGGAGGGCGCCATCACCGCGATCTTCACGGTGCTGGTCGATGGCGATGACCATAACGAGCCGATTGCGGATGCCGTCCGCGGCATCCTCGACGGACACATCGTGATGCAGCGCTCGATCGCCGAGCGCGGCCGCTACCCCGCCATCAACATCCTCAAATCCATCTCCCGCACCATGCCGAAATCGGCCGACCCGCAGTTCTGGCCGACCATCCAGAAGGCGCGGGCGGTGATGGCGACCTATGCCGACATGGAAGAATTGATCCGTCTGGGCGCCTACCGCGCCGGCTCCAGCCCCGAGGTCGACGAGGCGATCCGCCTGCACGAGCCGCTGGAGGCCTTCCTGCGCCAGCGCAAGGATGAAAATGCATCGCTGGCGGACGGCTACCGCCAGTTGGCGCAAATCCTTGGTGATTTGGAAACGGAACGCTAACTTTGTCCCGTCATCATCCCATCCCACAGAGTAGTAGAGCCGGTCTTGGCCCCCGTCGGGCCTGTGGGGAGACCGGTGTTGTCCCACGTGCAGCCAAGGGACTTCTGGGGAGTACGAGTCGATGAAGTCACGTGATACACTCATCCGCCTGAAGAAATTTCAGGTCGACGAGAAGCGCCGCCGGGTCACCCAGATCGAGACCATGATCGCCGACTTCCAGCGGATGTCGACCGATCTTGAACGCGAGATCTCGACCGAGCAGGAGCGCGCCGGGATCAACGATCCCTCGCACTTCGCCTATCCGACCTACGCCAAGGCTGCCATCCAGCGTCGCGAGAACCTGACCCGCTCGGCCGACGAGCTGAAGGGCCAGCTCGACGAAGCCAAGGCTGCGCTGGCCGAAGCCTTCGAGGAGCTGAAGAAGGTCGAGCTCCTTGACGAGCGCGATCAGGCCCGCGAACGCGCCGAGGAAAACGCCCGCGAGCAGGCCGATCTCGACAGCATCGGCCTGATGCGTGCCCGCATGGGCGCCGTCGCCTGAGACGCTAGCCGCCAGACCTGCGAGAATTTGCAGAACCCGGACCCCAAGGTCCGGGTTTTCGCATGCCCTGTCCACAGTGTGGCGCCGCGCCCCCTTGGTGGTCGGCTTTGTCGCGCGCTATGGTGGCGGAATGCCAGCGCCTGCGCGGAATGCGACGGGCCGCGCATTGGGGGGCTGAATGCTGACGCCAGCAGAGCTGGTCGGGCTGATTGGGGCGATGGCGCAGGGCGATCAGGCCGCGTTCGAGCGCCTCTACGTCGCCACGCGCGCGAAACTCTATGGCGTCGTGCTCCGTATCTTGCGCCGACAGGATCTCGCAGAGGAGGTCATTCAGGAGACCTACGTCAAGATCTGGAACAGCGCCGGCCAGTTCAATCCCGCTCTCGCGTCGCCGATCACATGGATGGCGTCGATCGCGCGCAACCGCGCCATCGACATCGTGCGCAAGAAGACGGAAGTCTCCATCGAGGAAGAGCCCCAGGCGATGGAAGTCGCAAGCGACAGCCCCGATCCGCTGGCGCGGAGGGAGATGACCGAGGAATTGAAGCGGCTGCTGGAATGTAT
This sequence comes from Bradyrhizobium sp. 87, assembly GCF_023073015.1. Lineage (NCBI taxonomy): Bacteria > Pseudomonadati > Pseudomonadota > Alphaproteobacteria > Hyphomicrobiales > Nitrobacteraceae > Bradyrhizobium > Bradyrhizobium sp. 87. Next base: position 161,944 of record NZ_JADPIQ010000018.1, on the reverse strand, counting down.
CGGCCGGCTCGAGCCGGACCGTCAGAGGCTCGTGCTTCTCGCCTATTACAACGGCTGGAGCCGCGAGCAATTGGCGGAGAAATTCGCGGCGCCCGTCAACACGGTGAAGACGTGGCTTCGGCGCAGCATGATGGATATTCGCGAATGTCTCGGGCTATGAGATTCGGGCTACGGGAGCTCATACGGTGAGGGTGGGTCTGGACCGCAAGTGATGGCCTATACGGAGGACCATATCGCGCTCGCCGCGGAATATGCGCTCGGCACGCTCGACGCCGGCGAGCGCGCGCAGGTCGAGACAATGATGGCGGTGGACAAGGCGTTCGCCGATGTCGTGCAGGCGTGGGCATTCCGGCTCGGCGTCCTCAACCAGATGGTCGGCTCGATCGAGCCGCGTCCGATCGTGTGGGAGAACATCAGGTCCGAGCTCGCGCGGACGGGCTTTGCGCAGGATCCGCCAGCACTGCCGGACGCAGCGCCGCCGCCACCTGTGCCGGAATATTCCTCGCCCGAGACCGTGCCTCCGCAGGTGCCGTCGGAGAATATGCAGCCGGCGCCGCAGCCTCCTGAAGCGGAGCAGCCTGCCGCGGCGCGACTTGAGACCGATGCGATTCCCGACGTCGTGCCGATATTCATGCCGCAGGTCCACGCGCCGGACCCGGAGGTCGCGCGTGCGCCACCGCCGCCGGTTGCCGACAACAGCAACGTGATCCGGCTCGAGGGCCGCGTGAAGCGCTGGCGCACCATCGCATCCGCCGTCGGCGCGCTCGCGGCCGCGCTGCTCGTGACGCTGTCGCTTCAGATCTTCCTGCCCGACGCGCTGCCGGGCGGCTTGCGACCGGCACCGCGCATCCAGACCGTCGAGGTGAAGACACCGGCGCCGCTCCCGGCGTCGTCGCAATATGTCGCCCTGTTGCAGGGCCAGGGCGGAGGTCCCGCCTTCATCCTCACCATCGACGGCGCGACCAAGAACTTTACGGTGCGTAAAGTGGGCGCGACACCGGAGCCCGGCAAGAGTTTCGAGCTCTGGCTGATCTCCGACAAGCTGCCGCGTCCGCGTTCGCTCGGCGTGATCGGCGCCGGCGATTTCACCGCACGACCGGTGCTCGGCTCGTACGATGCCGACGTCGTCAACGGCGCGACCTACGCCGTCACGCTCGAGCAGGCGGGCGGTTCGCCCAACGGCCAGCCGACCTCGGCGCCGGTGTTTTCCGGCAAGCTGATCGAAACCGTGCCGCCGTCACAGCCGCAGGCGCCCGCGAAGAAGTAGGTTTCCATTGTCGTCCTGGCGAAAGCCAGGACCCATTGCCCCAAGAGCTTGTTGCAACGGGTGAGCAACCACTCAATCTCGGGGTAATGGGTCCTGGATCGGCGCTCGCTCTGTTCGCTTGTCCAGGACGACACCGGGGGCATTGGACGCTTCAACATCGTGGTGGCAATGCCTGATCGGTTCTGTCGCCACGGTCCGTCCCGCCGTCGTCTTCCGACAAATTCCGCCGAATCCGCCCTCGATTTGAACCTCTCCGCGCTTCGCGGCGTCAAATGCCCGGAATTTGCAGTCGGCGCCCCCCAATCATGGTGCCGGAGAGGGGCGAGAAATCAGATGGATGCAGCGAAAACATCGGGCATCTTCATTCACCAATATGCGGGGCTGCCACACGGCCCGGCCTTCGAGCATTGGCGCGAGCGGACTTTCGGGGCCTGCGGCCTCGATATCGGGCCGAGCCGAGGCGATAGCATCGATTGCCGGCTCCAGGTCAGCGTGGTCGACAATATCGCGCTCGCCATTCCCGAAGGCGCCTCCGCGCAATATTCACGCACCCAGAGCCATCTTGCCGACGGCAGCGACGATCTCGTCCTGATCGCCGCGCATGCGGGCCTCGTCCGCGTCGGGCAGAACGGCCATGCCGTGGAGCTTGCGCCCGCGCAAATGGTGCTCGTCGACATGGGCATCACCGGCACCGTCGGCCACACCGAGGAAGATCGCTTCACCACCATCCGCATGCCGCGCCGCGCGCTGCTCGAGATCCATCCGCGCGCCGAGGACAAGCTGTCGCAAGTGCTCTCGGACGGCGCGCTCGCCGAGACGATCTTGCGCTACCACTCCCTTGCCGCCCATCATGCGCCGCATCTCGATGCCGTCGGCCAGCGCCTCACCGCGCAGCACATGGTCGATCTCGTCGGCCTGCTGCTCGGCACCGACGCCGAACATGCAAGTCTCGCGCGCGGGCGAGGTCATGCGGCGGCCCGTCTCGATCTCATGCGCGCCGACGTGATGGCTGCGCTTGGCCGCAACGATCTCTGCCTGTCCGAGATTGCTACGCGCTCCGGCCTGAGCCCGCGTCAGGCACAGCGCCTGTTCGAGCAGGCCGGAACGACCTTCACCGAATTCGTGTTGGAGCAGCGCCTGCTGCAGGCGCGCAAGCTGCTCAGCGATCCCCGCGCCAGGACCCGCAAGATCAGCGACATCGCGCATTCGTCTGGCTTCTCCGATCTGTCCTATTTCAACCGCGCCTTCCGCAAGCGCTTTGCCGCGACGCCGTCGGAACTGCGCGAGGCCTGAGCCGACCGAGAATTTGTGCGGCGCGCCGGTACCACCGCAGTTGGTCCATCCGGCAGGATGAGCTATATTTGTCTGCGCGGTCAGACAGCTTGATCGTTCGTCGCTTCGTCGTCGCTCTCTTGGGAAATGCAGTCAACGGACATGGCGCGTATCGTCGTGCTCGGCGCCGGGTTTGCAGGTCTGTGGGCGGCCATCGGTGCCGCACGCAAGCGCGAGGAGATCGGCGCGGCCGGCCGTGACATCGAGATCCGTGTCATCGATCGCAATCCCTACCACAACATCCGCGTCCGCAATTACGAGGCCGATCTCAGCGAGGTCGCGCTTCCGCTGCCGCAGCTGCTCGATCCGATCGGCGTCAGTCACGGGATCGGCGAGGTCGAAGCCATCGATCCGGCACGGCGCGAGATTTCGCTGGTCACGGGAGGCGGCGACGAGACGCTGGCTTATGACCGGCTGGTGCTGGCGCTCGGCAGCGAAGTGATGCGTCCCGACATTCCCGGGATTGCCGAGCATGCTTTCGATGTCGACACTTATTCAGCGGCGCGCCACCTCGAGGATCATCTCACCTCGCTCGGACGCAGCGTGCCCGCGCCGGGGCGCTCGACGATCGTCGTGGTCGGCGCCGGCTTCACCGGCATCGAGGTCGCGGCCGAGATGCCCGACAGGCTGGCGCGCGCCGGCATTACCGGCAGCCGCCGCATCATCCTGGTCGATCCCAATCCGGTGGTGGGCGCCACGATCGGCGCGCATGCGCGTCCCGTCATCGCGACGGCGTTGGCCTCGCTTGACGTCGAGACGCGGCTCGGCGTGCGCGTCGTCTCCGTCGAGGCCGCCGGACTGCGTCTGAGCTCGGGCGAATTCATTCCGACGCGGACGGTGATCTGGTGTGCCGGGATGCGCGCGAGCCCCTTGGCCGCAAGCTTTCCGGACGCACGCGATCGCCTCGGGCGTCTTCTGGTCGATCCCATGATGCGGGTTGCGGATGCCGGCGGCGTGTTCGCGGCCGGCGACGTCGCCTCGAGCGTGGTCGACGGCTTGCATCCGACCGTGATGTCCTGCCAGTTCGCGCGTCCGATGGGCCGCTTCGCCGGCCACAATGTGGTCGCCGATCTCGCGGGCCTGCCGATGCTGCCGCTGCGGATAGACTGGTACGTGACCGTGCTCGATCTCGGCGGCTGGGGCGCACTCTATACGGAAGGGTGGGACCGCGAAGTCCGCGCCACCGGCGCGGCCGCGAAGGCAACCAAGCAGACGATCAACCGCAAGCGCATCTATCCGCCGTTGTCGGGCAGCAAGGACGAGCTATTCGCTGCGGCAGTCCCAACCGTGCAGGCGCCGCCGCCGACGTATGGGGCGCGGTAGTATCCGTGCCTGTTGCGGGATGACGGCGGTACGTTTTCCATCGTCATTGCGAGCGTAACGAAGCAATCCAGAATGTCTCCGCGGAGGGATTCTGGATTGCTTCGTCGCAAGAGCTCCTCGCAATGACGCAGCTGCACGCGCGTGCGCTCACGGTGACGACATACCCCAGACATGAGAAAGCGCCCGTGGGGGGCGGGCGCTTTCTGTAGTCGACTTGGGGTTGGGGTCGTCTACATATCCACGTGGCGACTTTGGGGGGCTGATAAAGAGCCGCGTGAATTCCTGAAACTCAAATCTCCTTAGCGAACGAGGGAAACGTTCGAGCTGGTGATAGCGATCGGCTTGCCCGCCTTCATGACGCGAGCGGTCTGGGTCAGGCCGTCATCTGAACTCGTACGCGCGGTGATCCCGAGACCCGCCACCGTGATGCCGGCAACGAGCGCGACAACCACGATCTTGAGGTGGGTCGAGCGATCTGCGCTGTAAATCGAGTGGTTCATGGAAGGCTCCTGCCGCCATCTACCCGAAGTAGTCGCCTGCGTGCTTGGGCAGGTTCATGCTTCCGGTGCCCAACAACCTAGTATTGGGGGGATTCGTTCCCAAGAGGCGATCACAAGGGCGTGACAGGACGTGAGAAGCCGCGATCAGAAAACGACCCTTGATCGTGCAATTTAGCAATTGTTTCAAAGCTGTAATGTGTCTGCCAAGCGCCTTGCCCGCCGTCGATCGGCAAGGCGCCAAAACCTGAAAAACCATTTGCCTGTGGCCAAAAAACACACGGCTTCTTAAGGCAAATCAGATGCTTCCGACCGTTTTCAACCTCGCCCTGGGGTGGATTTCAGCCTGCGACAGCACGGTCGTCTGGGCCCGGAACCGCTCGACCAGGGAACGCACGAAGGGACGAATTGCCGCAGAGGTGACCAGCACCGGGGCCTCGCCTTCACGCGCCGCGCGCTCGAAGGCGTCGCGCACGCCGGTCATGAACTCCGACAGCTTCGAGGGCTGCATCGCGAGGCTGCGCTCCTCGCCCTGGCCGATAATGGATTCGGCGAAGGCTTGTTCCCAACGGGCCGACAGCGCGATCAGCGGCAGGTAGCCGCTGTAAGAGGTGTTCTGCGCACAGATCTGCCGCGCCAGGCGGGCGCGGACGTGCTCGACCATGGTGGCCGGATTGCGCGAGAAGGCGAGCGAGTCGGCGATGCCTTCGAGGATGGTCGAGAGGTCGCGGATCGAGATGCGCTCGGCGAGCAGCAGCTGCAGCACGCGCTGGATGCCGGAGACGGTGACCTGTCCGGGCACGATGTCCTTGACCAGCTCGCCCTGCTCCTTCGGCAGCTCCTTGAGCAGCTTCTGCACCTCGCCATAGGAGAGCAGGTCCGACATGTTGGCCTTGAGCAGCTCGGTGAGGTGGGTCGAGAGCACGGTCGCGGCGTCGACGACGGTATAGCCCTTGAGCGAGGCCTCCTCCTTGAGGCTGGCATCGACCCAGGTCGCGGGCAGGCCGAAGGTCGGCTCGGTGGTGTGGATGCCGGGCACCTGCACCTGGCTGCCGCCGGGGTCCATGACCATGAACTGGTTCGGCCAGATCTTGCCGGTGCCGGCGTCGACCTCCTTGATCTTGATGATGTAGGTGTTGGCTTCGAGCTGGACGTTGTCGAGGATGCGCACGGCGGGCATCACAAAACCCATCTCGATCGCGAGCGAGCGGCGCAGCGCCTTGATCTGCTCGGTGAGGCGATCGGTGCCGTCGGGGCCGTTGACCAGCGGCAGCAGGGCATAGCCGAGCTCGATCTTGAGATCGTCGATCTTCAACGCCGCGGAGATCGGCTCCTCCGCCGCAGCGGAGCCGGCTGCGCCCGGCGTTCCCGGCGCAGGTGCGGTCTTCGCGACTTCCTCAGCCCTGGCAGTCGCCCGGTTGCGGTTGCGGGCGTGCCAGGCGAGCGCACCGGCGCCGGAGCCGAGCGCCAGGAAGGGAAGGGTCGGGATGCCCGGCAGGGCCGCCAGCACCAGCATGACCGCCGCGGACATCGCGAGCGCCTGCGGATATCCGGAGAACTGCTTCATCAACGCCTTGTCGGCGGCGCCGGACACGCCGGCCTTGGAGACGAGCAGGCCGGCCGCGGTCGAAACGATCAGCGCCGGCACCTGGGTGACGAGGCCGTCACCGACGGTCAGCAGCGTGTAGCTGCGGCCGGCATCGGCAAAGGACAGACCCTGCTGCGCCACGCCGATGATCATGCCGCCGACGACGTTGATGAAGACGATCAGGAGGCCGGCGATGGCATCGCCGCGGACGAATTTGGAGGCACCGTCCATGGCGCCGAAGAAGCCGCTCTCGTCCTCCAAATCCTTGCGCCGCTGCTTGGCGACCGTCTCGTCGATCAGGCCGGCGGAGAGGTCGGCGTCGATCGCCATCTGCTTGCCGGGCATGGCGTCGAGGTGGAAGCGTGCCGCGACTTCGGCGATACGGCCCGAACCCTTGGTGATGACGACGAAGTTGACGATGATCAGGATGGCGAAGACGATGATGCCGATGACGAAATTGCCGCCCATCACGAAGCTGCCGAAGGCTTCGATGACGTGACCGGCGGCATCCGTGCCCTCGTGCCCGTGCGACAGGATCAGGCGGGTCGAGGCCATGTTGAGCGACAGCCGCAGCATGGTCGAGATCAGCAGAACGGTCGGAAAAGCGGAGAATTCCAGCGGCGCCTGGATGAACAGCGACGTCATCAGGATCAGGATCGAGAGTGTGATCGAAATCGCCAGGAACAGGTCCAGCACTATCGCAGGCAGCGGAAGGATCAGCACCACCAGGATGGTGAGAACGCCGAGCGCGAGCGCGATATCGCCGCGCTTGAGGATGTTGCCGACTTCGGCAAGGGTCGGGAAACCGGCGTTCGTGCTGCCTACGCCCTGTCCTGCGGTGACGTCGACCATGGTAGCTGCCCCTCCGCGCGACTGCCGTCCGCGCGCCCCAAATGTCTGCGCGGCGGCCGAGGGGCCGCCGTTCCGAAAGTGAGGCACCGCACTGGCGTCCACGGGAGCTCCCGTTCTACGCGGCTGACGACACTCGACTCCACTGGGCAATTCTTGCCGGGTGTATGGTTAGCAAAGGGTTAATAAAGGGTGCGGCATGGGGGCTGACCGGGGTATTTCGGCCATCTGGCAGGCAAGCAGTCGTCATGCCCGGCTTGTCCCGCCGAAGGCGTGGATGGCCGGGACGAGCCCGGCCATGATTTGTGGAAGCGTCTGGGGCCGATATCGGCGGACGGAGGAAGTGGCCCTACTTCGCCTTCTCCATCCGGGTCACCGTATAGCCCGAAGTCGCCTCTTCGGCTTCGAAAGTCACCTTGTCGCCGACCTTCACCTGCTTGAGCACGGCCGGGTCCTTGACGCGGTAGATCATGGTCATGGGTTCATCCATGCCGAGGTTCTTCGCGGGCCCGTGCTTGAGCGTGATCTTGCCGGCGCCCTCGTCGATCTTCTTGACCTCGCCGCTGATCGCGGCGCCCTGGGCTGCCAGGGCACCTGTGGCAAGGCCGACGGCCAGCGCCAGCGCGGCGGCGATACGGATGATGCGGTTCATGGGAGCCTCCCTTGCGTTACTTCACGGTGACGTGGCCGACCATGCCGTAGTCGCGGTGGTCGGGAATCAGGCAGGAAAATTCGAACGTGCCGGCCTTGCTGAACTTCCAGAGGATCTCGGCTGTCTTGCTCGGCGCGAGCCTGACCCCGTTGGGATCGTCATGCTCCATGTGCGGGTGCTTCTTCATCTCCACCGCATGCGCGAGATTCTCCTTTGTGGTGGCGAGCAGGAATTCATGGTCCTCCTTACCGACATTGCGCAGCACGAAGCGAATCTGCTCGCCGCGTTTGACCTCGATCCTGGCGGGGGCATAGTCCATCTCGTTCAGCAGGATCTCGATGGTGCGCGCGGGCTTTTTGGGATCGCCGGGCTCGCCGGCCGAAAAGGTGCCGTGCCCGTGCTGGTCGTGGGCCAAGGCCGGCGCGGTGGAAAGCGCGGCCAGCGCGAGACCGAGCTTGATCGTCGTCTTCATTGGTAGCTCCAGTTGGTGGTGGTTCATCGAAACGCTCACATCTTCATGTTCTTCATCGGCGGTCCGCCTGGTTGTTGCCGCACGGGCTCCGGGGCCGGCGGCGTGACCTCGTAGGCGACGGTGCCCTGCGGGAATTGGTAGGGGCCGGGATCGCGATAATCGTCCCGCGCGAGGCCTTCGCGGATCTTCATCACCGTGAACATGCCGCCCATCTCGATCGGGCCGAACTGACCGGTGCCGGTCATCATCGGCAGCGTGTTGTCGGGCGCGGGCATCTCCATGTTGCCCATCGCCATGCCGGTCGAGCCCATCGCCATGCCGTCAGGCGCGAGCTTGCCGACCGCCTTGACGAGATCCTTGCGCGACACCCCGATCATATTGCGCATGTCGTGTCCCATCGCATTCATGGTGTGATGCGACTTGTGGCAGTGGAACGCCCAGTCGCCGGGGTTGTCGGCGAGCACGTCGAACACCCTGACAGCGCCGACCGGTACGTCCGTCGTCGTCTCCGGATATTGCGCGCTCTCCGGAATCCAGCCGCCGTCGGTGCAGGTCACCGCAAAGCTGTGGCCGTGCAAATGGATCGGATGGTTGGTCATGCTGAGATTGCCGATGCGCACGCGCACCTTGTCGCCGAGCCTGACCGGCAGCGGATCGATGCCGGGAAACACCCGCGCATTCCAGGTCCACATGTTGAAGTCGGTCATCTCGTTGACCTTCGGCAGATAAGTGCCGGGATCGACGCGATAGGTGCTCATGACGAAGACGAAGTCGCGGTCCACGGCCCGAAAGCTCGGGTCGCGCGGATGCACGACGACCATGCCCATCATGCCCATCGCCATCTGCACCATCTCGTCCGAATGCGGATGGTACATGAAGGTCCCGCTCTTCCTCATCTCGAACTCGTAGACGAAGGTTTTTCCCGGCTGGATGTGCGGCTGGGTAAGTCCGCCGACACCGTCCATGCCGCTGGGAATGATCATGCCGTGCCAGTGCACGGTGGTGTATTCGGGCAGCCTGTTGGTCACGAAGATGCGGACCTTGTCGCCCTCGACGGCCTCGATCGTCGGGCCCGGTGACTGGCCGTTATAGCCCCACAAATTCACCTTCATGCCCTCGGCGAATTCGCGCACCACGGGCTCGGCAACGAGATGGAATTCCTTCCAGTCGCCGTTCATCCGGAACGGCAGCGACCAGCCGTTCAGCGTGACGACGGGTCGATAGTCCGGCCCGCTGACGGGGTGCAGCGGCGGCTGCATCACGACCTTGTCCATGTGCGGGGCTTCCGGAATCGAGGCGGCCTGGGCGCGGCCGCTGACGACGGATGCGCCGGCGAGCGCGGCGCTACCCAAAAATCCTCGGCGGGAAAACATGTTGGCCTCCATGTCAGTGACCGCCATCGGCAGGCGCTGCCGCGGCGAGAGTGGTTGAATTGTCGCCGTCAGCAGGCGCGCCGCCGCCATTGACGGCGGTCTGCAAGTCGGATTGGGCAAGGAAAAATCTTTGCCTGGCATCGATTGCACCGCGCAGCGACGCGAGCCGCTGCCGCGCCTCGGTGAGCAGCGCGAAGATATCGACCTGCATGCTGGAGAAGCGGAGCTGCATCTCCTCGGTGATGATTTTTCGCAAGGGGATGATCTCGCGCTGATAATGGCTGGCGATGTCGTAGCCGGAGCGATAGACCCGATAAGCATCGCGTGCCTCGGAGCGTACATTCACGGCGCGCTCGGTCAGCCGGTTGAAGGCGAAATTGTAGGTCTCCGCCGCCTGCCGCACCCGCACCTCGCCGCCGTCGAAGATCGGGATCTGGAACTGCACGTCGAAGCCGCGCTCGCGGAACGGCGCGCCTTCCGGATCCCGGGTGCGGCGGGAGATGCCGGCGAGATCGAGCAGGGTCACGAAGCGCGTCGCCTCCGTGAGGTTCAGCGACTTTGCGAGCGCGCTCAGCTCGAGCCGCGCGATCTGCAGGTCGATGCGATGGGCGACCGCGTCGGCTTCGATCGACGGCAAAGCCTGCGGCCGGCGTGGCAGCGGCGGCAGTTGATTGGGCAGCCGGAAGTCGAGGCCGCCGTCCCACAGCCCCATCAGGCGCGCCAGCTTTTCGCGCGCGCTCGTCGCCGTCTGTCGCGCGGTGGCGAGGTCGGCGGTGGTTTCGGCGTAAAACACCTGTTCTCGGGCCTGATCGAGCTTGTTGATCGAGCCAGTTTCGCCGAGCTTGACCGCGAGCTGCGCGGTTGATTCCGCCGTCGCCTTCGCATCCGTCAGCAACGCCACCATCTCGTTGCCGCCAACGGCGCGCCAATAAGCGCGGCGGACATCGGCGGCAAGCCGCAACGTCGCCAGGCTTGCGCGCAATTGCGCCTGGCGGAAACGGTCGCGGGCGATTTCCGAGCGGAACGGCAGGGTGGCGAGCGCGAGGATGTCGCCGACAATTTGACGCTCGATTTCGCTGGCGCCGTTGCCCGAGATCCGGGAGACCGAGAACACGGGATTGGGCGGCAGGCTCTGCTCGACGAGATCGGTCTCGGCCAGCGCCAGCTCGTTATAAGCGGCCTGAAGCCCCTTGTTGTTGAGCAGTGCGATCTGCACGGCGGTCTCGATGCTGAGTGTTCGCGACAGCAGCTGGCGACCGCGCGCGTCGACCGCGCCGGCTCCTTCGGTTGTTCGCACAAAGGCGACATCCTTGTTGATGGTCTGGCTCGTCAGTTCCGAGACGGCCTTCATGCCGCTGTCGGGCGAGAAGGCGGCGCAGCCTGCAAGTCCAAACGAGGTGAGACCGAGCAGGCTTAGCGCGAGACGATGTGTCATGGCGCGCTCCTACCGGTCTTGCTTGAGCTGCGGCGCGACGCTCTCGTTGCGCTCGCGCCATGGTGCCGGCGTCGCGGGCCGCAGGCTGGTGTAGGGCGCAATCGTCGAACGATAGCCGGCGCGCGCGATCTTGGCCGCGGGATCGGCAGGATCAGCGCCAGCGACTTGTATCGTTGCCGGCATGCAGCCGGACAACGCCAAGGCCGTCGCGGCCAGCAGCGGCCAATTGAATCGAAAGTGTCGTCCCCGCGCCGCGGATGCAGCGGCGGACTTCGCCCCGGAAAGCGTAAGCATGAGTCATCCCTGATCTGTCTGGAGACCACAGGTGCGCGCGCGCGGATGCGCGCTCGGCCTGACGTCGTCGCGCGTCAGATCAGGCGATCGGAGGGCGGTAGTGCAGGGGCGGCGCCGCGCTGTGCAGGCTGGCCACGATCTCGGGCGAGCAGGCGGAAACCGGCTGAAGCGACTTTGCGACGCTGGGCAGGTCGGCCGGCAGCGCGCTCACGCACATCATCGCGCAGCACGGTCCCGCCGTACCCTTGCCGCCGTGATGATGAGGGGTGGGGGGCGCGTCCTGCGCGGCGCCCTGATGATGCGCATGCGGCCTGGCGTGGTCATGCGAGGCGCCGTCATGCGTGTGGCCGGCCTGCATCTGGTGATGCACCGGCACGCGGTCGGCGAGAAGCGCGTCGTCGAGGCACGGTGCTGGAGCGCTACCCCAGGCGAGGCTTGCGGCCGGCGCGATCACGCAGAACAGATAGGCGAAGGCAATGAAGCGCCCCACCTTGATCCGCATCGATCGTGTCAATCGCAGCAACATTCCGCCGACATGCTCTCCGCGCCGCCGTGTTGCATGCGCTGATTTGCAAAATAATGACAAAACGCGCGTTCGCCAAGCTCCATCTTACCGCAGTGCACCGTGCATGCCCAATATCGCGCCACAATGGTTGACCCTGTGGTGATCCGCGGGCCATGGTCCCGCCCGTGCACGCACCAAATCAGTCAGGACAAACACCCGAAGCATTCACCCCTGATTCGCGTCAGGCCTGGATGCGCCTCGTCATTGCGCTTCTGATCGGCTCGATCGGCGGCGTCGGCATGTGGGCGATCGTCGTCATGATTCCCGCGGTGCAAGCCGAATTCTCCGCCACGCGCGGCGCGGTGTCGCTGGCTTTCACCCTGATGATGTTCGGTTTCGGGCTTGGCGGCGTCATCGCCGGCAGGATCACCGACCGCTTCGGCATCGTGGCGGCTATGGCGATCAGCATTGCCTTCCTCGGGGTCGCCAATGTGCTGGCGGGTCTGTCGACCCAGCTCTGGCAGTTCGTGGCGGCGTATTTCCTGATCGGGCTCGGCACGTCGGCGACCTTTGCGCCGCTGATGGCGGAGGCCTCGCACTGGTTCGAGCGCTATCGCGGCCTGGCCGTGACGATCGTCGCCAGCGGCAATTATGTCGCCGGCACGATGTGGCCGCCGCTCGTGAGCACGGGCATGCAGACGATCGGCTGGCGCTTCACTCATATCGGCATCGGCCTCGTCTGCGTCAGCCTGATGACCATCCTGGTGCTGGTCCTGCGCGCGCAGATGGGCGACGACAAGGTTCACGATCATGCCAATGCAGCGCCGCCGCGGGTCGACCTCAAGCTCTCGACCAACACGCTGACGGTGCTGCTCTCGATCGCCAGCATTTCCTGCTGCGTCGCCATGGCAATGCCGCAGGTGCATATCGTCGCCTATTGCGGCGATCTCGGATATGGCGTGGCGCGCGGCGCCGAGATGCTGTCGCTGATGATGGCCTGCGGCATCGTCAGCCGGATCGGCTCGGGCTACCTCGCCGACAAGATCGGCGGCATCCCCACACTGCTGATCGGTGCGGTGGCGCAAGGCTTCGCACTCGTGTTCTATCTGTTCTTCGACGGCCTGACCTCGCTCTATTTGATCTCAGCGATGTTCGGCCTGTTCCAGGGCGGGATCGTTCCGAGCTATGCCATCATCGTACGCGAGGCGATGCCGGCGAGCGAGGCCGCAACCCGCGTCGGCATCGTGATCTTCGCGTCCGTGTTCGGCATGTCCTTCGGCGGCTGGGTCTCGGGCGTCATCTTCGACGCGACAGGTTCCTACGCGGCGGCGTTCGCCAACGGCGTGGCGTGGAACGCGCTCAATATCGGCATCGTCTTGACGCTGCTGATCCGCTCGCGGATCAATGCAGTCAGGACCGGTCCGGGTTTTGCGACCTAGACTGCCTGTCCCACCTTCAGCAGCGAACAACCCGTGATCTTGTAGCTGCCGTCCGGTTGCTGCTCCAGCGTGTAGAGCGCTTCCCAGGCCTCGCCATTGGCATCGATGATATGGACGTGCTGGGCAATCCGGCTGCCCTCGCTCTTGCTGCCGCCAAATTCAAAGCTCTTGTGCCGGTACACCGGCGGATAGCCGTTTTGCACCATGGACATGAAGATGTCGGGCGCGGGGAAGATCTCCTGGATCGCAGGAGCGGCGTAGGAATAGGCCCCGCGCGCGTCGTCACGGCCGAATGCCTGCTCCTGGGCGCGGATGATACTCTGTGCCGTCGCGACATCGTCGGCGCGCGCTGAGATGGGACCGAAGGCGACACTGAGAAAGACCAGCAAGGCGGCGATGCGCATGACAAGCTCCGCGTTGAAATCCCGGCGGCGCCGATCCTAGCACATCTCGAGGGCTATCGCTTCCGCTTTGCAGCCGGCTTCGCAGGCTTGGCGGACGCGCGGACCTTGGCTTTCATGGCAGGCTGCACCCGCAAACCGTCAACGAACACGTCGAGCATCCGCAGCACCGAGGATTGCCAGCCGGGCTGGTCGTGCATGTAGCACATGCCAAAGAACGCGCGCAGCAAGTCCTCGGGACTGACGTCCGCGCGCATCGCGCCGGCCGCGGCTGCGCGATCGAGCAGCGAGCCGATCGCCTTGGTCAGGCGCTCAAAGGAAAAGGCATGCAACTCCGACCCGCTCTGCACCGCGAGTGCCAAGGCTGCCACCATGCCCTTCTTGGTGGCAACGAATTCGACTCCTGAGCGCAGCCAGCGCCTGAGCGCGTCGACCGGGTCACTGGCGTTCTTCAACTGCTCGGCGAGCTCGCTGAGCTGCTCGACCTCGCGCCGGTACACCGCCTCGAACAAATCCTCGCGGGTCGGGAAATGCCGATAGAGCGTGCCGATGCCAACGCCGGCGCGTTTTGCCACCGCCTCCAGGCTCGCCTCCGGACCACCCGCGTTGAACACGGCCTTGGCCGCCTCGAGCACGCGCTCGCGATTGCGCACGGCATCGGCACGGGGCTTGCGGGTCTGGTCGGTGGTGTGGTCGTCCATCCACGCAATGTAGATCACGAATTGGTTAGATTGAACCCTTACGGGGCTGCATCGCGCTGATGCGCACGGGCTTTTGACGAATTCCAAATATTTCCCGCCGGCCCTTGTTAAGCGGAGGCTGCCTCCGTATCTTCGCTGAAGTCGTTGCCCCGGATGATGTTCGGGGGGCGCATATCGACGGCGGCCACGGCGGTGGCGCGCTGCGCGATCACTCATGTCTATTCCTGATCGGAGCCTTGTATGAACCACTCCATCAGCCTCACCGTGAACGGTGCGCGGCGCGACTTCGTCCTCGACGATCCGCGCGTCACGCTGCTCGATCTCCTGCGTGAGCGCCTCCACCTGACCGGAACCAAGAAGGGATGCGACCGCGGCCAATGCGGCGCCTGCACCATTCTCGTCGACGGCAAGCGCATCAACTCCTGTCTCGCGCTGGCCATCAGTCATGATGGCGCCGACATTCTCACCATCGAGGGCCTGGCGCGCGGCGACCAGCTTCACCCCGTGCAGGCCGCTTTCATCTCCCACGACGGATTTCAGTGCGGCTTCTGCACGCCCGGCCAGATCATGAGCGCGATCGGCATGATGAGCGAGGCACAGGCCGGCAACGATCCCGAGCGCATTCGCGAATGCATGAGCGGCAATCTGTGTCGCTGCGGCGCCTATGCCGGCATCGTCGATGCCGTGCTCGACGCGCAGGCCGGCATGGACGAATCCAATCAGAGGCGCTCCGCATGAAGCAATTTGATTATGTCAGGCCCGCCACGGTCGCCGAAGCCGTCGCGGCCGCGACGCAGCCGGGCGCCGTCTATCTCGCCGCCGGCACCAATCTGCTCGATCTGATGAAGGGCGGCGTCAGCCGTCCGGATCGTCTGGTCGACGTTACCCATCTCGACGGACTCGATCGGGTCGAGCGCCTCGCCGACGGTGGTATCCGCATCGGCGCACTGGTGAGCAACGCCGATCTTGCGCATGACGCAGACTTTGCCAAGGCCTATCCGGCCGTCGCCGAAGCGCTGCTCTCCGGCGCATCGGCGCAACTGCGCAATGCCGCGACCGTCGGCGGCAATCTGCTGCAGCGGACGCGCTGCGCGTATTTCTACGACACCGCAAGCCGCTGCAACAAGCGCGAGGCCGGCAGCGGCTGCGACGCCCGCGACGGCGAGAACCGCACCCACGCCGTGCTCGGCTGGAGCGAAAACTGCATCGCCACGCATCCGTCCGATTTCTGCGTGCCGCTGGTCGCGCTCGACGCCATCGTCGAGATCGAAGGCAGGAACGGGCGGCGCGAGATCGCGCTCGACGAACTGCATCGCCTGCCCGGCGATACGCCTGAGCGTGAATCGGCGCTCGAACCGGGGGATCTCATCGTCGCGGTGCGTCTGCCGCCCGCGGCGCGCGGCTTTGCCGCTCATGCGCGCTATCTCAAGGTCCGCGATAGAACGTCCTACGCGTTCGCCGTCGTCTCGGCTGCGGCTGCGCTGCGGATCGAGAACGGCAAGATCGCGGAGGCGCGGCTTGCGCTCGGCGGCGTCGCCGCAAAGCCCTGGCGCGCCCGCGCTGCGGAGGACATGCTCAGGAACGTCGCGCCCACGGTGCACGCTTTCCAGGAAGCCGCCTCGCGCGCGCTCGCCGACGCAAAACCGTCCGGCGACAACGCCTTCAAGATCGAGCTCGCGCGCCGCATCGTCGTGCGCGCGCTGAGCCTCGCCGCTGCCGGTACGCCTGCGCGCATCCCCGCGCTGCCGGCCTCTCCCTTTGCCTCGACGTCCGGAGCCATTCATGCCTGAGGTTAATCTCACCAGCGCGCCCGCTCATCTGCGCCACGGCTCGAACATCGGCCAGCCGCTGACCCGCCGCGACGGCGTGCTTAAGGTCAAAGGCCAGGCGACGTACGCCGCTGACAATCATCCGCCCGGTATGCTGTTTGCAGTGATGGCCGTTTCCAGCATCGCGCACGGCCGCGTGACTTCGCTCGACGTCAGCGCCGCCAAGCGCCACCCCGGCGTCGTCGATGTCATGACGCCAGACCACAAGCCTGGGCTCGCGATCGATCCCGAGATCAAGACCAATCCCTTCGTGTTCCGGATGGAGGTGTTGCAGAGCAATGAGGTCCGCTACGCCAACCAGCCGATCGCCGTCGTGATCGCCGAGACGCTGGAGGCTGCGACCGAAGGCGCGGCGCTGCTGGCGCCGCGCTACGAGACGCTGCCCGCGCTCATCGGCCTCGATGCGGGTGAAAGCTTCGTGCCGCCGGTCGTCGGTGTCGGCAACCCCACGGAAAATCACCGCGGCGATGTCGAGGCGGGGCTTGCCTCCGCCGACAAGCGGATCGACGCGATCTACGAGACGCCGCCGCAATATCACAATGCGATGGAGCCGCATGCGATCGTGGCTGCCTGGGACGGCGACAGTCTGCAGATCGACATGCCGACCCAGGGTCTCATGCTGTCGCTGGCGCGCGTTGCCGAATTATTCGGCATCGCGCACGACAAGATCCACATCCGCAGCCCGTTCCTCGGCGGCGGCTTCGGCTCGAAGGGGCTCATGGCCGGCCCTCCGGTGCTCGGCATCATGGCGGCAAAGCTCGTCGGCAAACCGGTCAAGCTGGTGCTGCGCCGTGAGCAGATGTACGGCCCGGTCGGCCATCGCGCGCCGACGCGGCAGCGGCTGCGCATCGGCACAGATGGCGAGGGGCGCCTGACCGCGCTCGATCACCATGCGAGGACCGTGTCGAGCACGTTCGACGATTTCTACGAACCCGCGGCTGATGCCTCGCACACGCTCTATGCGGCGCCCGCGATCCGCACCTCGCATGATGCCGTGCGCGTCAACACCGGCACGCCGTTGTTCATGCGCGCGCCGGGCGAGGCCACCGGCTCGATCGCGCTAGAGAGCGCGATCGACGAGATGGCGTGGGCTTGCGGCATCGATCCGCTCGCCTTTCGTCTGAAGAACTATGCCGAGGTCGAGCCCATCACCGGCAAGCCGTTCTCGTCCAAGGCATTGCGCGCCTGCTACGAGCAGGGAGCGGCGCGCTTCGGCTGGGCGAAGCGATCGCTCCAGCCGCGGCAGATGCGCGACGACGATGGCCTTCTGGTCGGCTGGGGCATGGGCACCGCGACGTTCCCGGCGCTGATGTTCCAGGCCGAGGCACGCGCAGTGCTTCGCCGCGACGGCTCCGGCGCCATGGAAATCGGCGCGCATGACATGGGGCAGGGCGCCTGGACGGCGCTGGCGCAGATTGCGGCCGACGAACTGGGGCTTGATATCGACCGCGTCGAGTTCAAGGCGGGTTCATCCGACCTGCCCGATGCCGGCATCGCCGGCGGCTCGGCACACACGGCAACCGCGGGTGCCGCGATCCACAGCGCAGGCGCGGCCGTGATTGCAAAACTCGCCGATCTCGCCACCAACGATGAGCGCTCGCCGCTGTTTGGCGCCGGCAATGCCGGCGTGATCGCGCGCGATGGCAGGTTGATCCGGCGCGACGACGAGAGCCGCGGCGAAAGCTATTCCGAGATTCTCGCGCGCGCCGGCGTCGCCGAGCTCGAGGCGCGCGGCACGGGCGCGCCGAATCCGGCGGCGATGGAGGAGTATGCGATGCACGCCCACGGCGCGGTGTTCGCGGAGGTGAAGGTCGATCCCGAGCTCGGCCAGGTCCGCGTCACCCGCATGGTCGGCGCTTTCGCCGCGGGACGCATCGTCAACCCGCGTATGGTGCAGAGCCAGCTGTTCGGTGGCATGATCTGGGGCCTGTCCTTTGCGTTGCACGAGGAAGCCATCACCGACCGCCGCACGGGCCGGATCATGAACGCCAATCTCGGCGAGTACCATATCCCGGTGAATGCCGACGTGCCGCCGCTCGACGTGATCACGGTCGATGAGCACGACCCGCACGTGAACGCGCTCGGTATCAAGGGTGTCGGCGAGATCGGCATCACCGGCAGTGCGGGCGCGGTCGCCAACGCGGTGTGGCATGCGACTGGGGTGCGTGTCCGCCGTTTTCCGATCCGGATCGAGGAGTTGCTGACGTAGCCTGAGGCCGCGGGCCGGCGAGGCTGTCTCGCTCTCCGCCTGCTAGTGCAGCTTCTTGCGAAGAGCCTTGAGCGCTTCTCGCGGCGACTCGATGTAGTTCGCGATGGCCTTGCGCAGCTCCTCCGAATGGAGCTTGTCGTTGTCGCGCTGCACTTCATCGAGTGCGGCCTCTGCATTTGCGAGCGTGATCTTCATAGCGAGCCCTGTTACGAAGCGGCTCCGGAAAGCGGAGGCTGCTTGGCTATGGCTCGAAATATATAGAGGATCAGGCTGCGGAAATTGAGATGGCTCAAGCTCCGTAAGATACCGGTGGCTCCGTAGGATCGCGGATAACTTTAAAATGTCGGCGGTGTGCAGGCCGAGATCACCTCGCACGGCTTGCCGCCGACGCAGCGGAAGCGATGCGGACGCCGGCTCTCGAAGTAATAGGCATCGCCCGGATTGAGGATGCGGCGCTCGTCCTCGACGGTGACTTCGAGCTTTCCCGAGATCACGATGCCGCCTTCCTCCCCGTCATGGACGAGGTGAACGCGCCCGGTGTCGCTGCCGGGCTCGTAGCGCTCCTTCAGGATCTGCAGGCTGCGACCGAACAGATTGTCGCCGATCTGCCGATAGGAGATCGGCTTCTTGCCGACCTCGGTCAGCTCTTCGCCGCGGTAAAATATCTTGCGCCGGCTCTCCGGCTCCAGCGCGAAGAATTCGGCGAGCCCCATCGGAATGCCGTCGAGGATGCGCTTGAGGGCGCCGACCGACGGGTTCATCTGGTTGGATTCGATCAGCGAGATCGTCGAATTGGTGACGCCGGCGCGCTTGGCGAGTTCGCGCTGCGACAGCTTCTGGCGCGCCCGGATGAATCGCAGCCGTCCACCGATATCGACGCTCATGTCCCTGTCCCGTGTTGCAGGTGTTGCGGATCGCGCAAATATGGACCGGCAGCCCCAGTCAAATCAATGGCTTGCAGCCTCTCAGAAAAGGACTTGTTGCGCTTTTCAAGCCGTGCCTCTGGTAGCAGGTCAGCAAAGGAGCGTGGCCCGTGACCCTTCATCAGATTCCGAACACCATCAAGACCGACTCGTTCTGGATGCCGTTCACGGCCAACCGGCAATTCAAGAAGGCGCCGCGCCTGTTCTCCTCGGCCGAGGGCATGCACTACACCACCGTCGACGGCCGCAAGGTGATCGACGCCTCCGCCGGCCTCTGGTGCGTCAATGCCGGCCACGGCCGCAAGCAGATCGCCGCCGCCGTCGAGCGCCAGCTGATGACGCTGGATTTCGCACCGTCGTTCCAGATGGGCCATCCGCTGGCATTCGACTTCGCCGAGCGTCTGGCCGAGATCGCGCCGAAGGGCCTCGATCGCATCTTCTTCACCAATTCCGGCTCCGAGTCGGTCGACACCGCGCTGAAGATCGCGCTCGCCTATCACCGCGCCAACGGCCAGGCGAGCCGCACCCGTCTGATCGGCCGCGAGCGCGGCTATCACGGCGTCGGCTTCGGCGGCACCTCGGTCGGCGGCATGGTCGCCAACCGCCGCGCCTTCGCGACCCTGCTGCCGGGCGTCGACCACATCCGTCACACCCACGATCTCACCCGCAACGCCTTCGCCAAGGATCAGCCCGAGCATGGCGCCGAGCTCGCCGATGATCTCGAGCGGTTGGTGGCCCTGCATGGCGCCGAGACCATCGCCGCCGTCATCGTCGAGCCAGTGCCCGGATCGACCGCGGTGTTGCCGCCGCCGAAGGGCTATCTCCAGCGCCTGCGCGACATCTGCGATAAGCACGGTATTCTCCTGATCTTCGACGAGGTCATCACCGGCTTCGGCCGCCTCGGCACGCCGTTCGCCGCCAACTTCTTCGGCGTCACGCCTGACATGATGACGACGGCCAAGGGCATCACTAACGGCACCGTTCCCTGCGGCGCCGTGTTTGCGAGCCGCAAGGTTCACGACGGCCTGATGGTCGGCCCGGAGAACGCGATGGAGCTGTTCCACGGCTACACCTATTCGGCGCACCCGGTCGCCTGCGCCGCGGGCATCGCGACGCTCGACATCTACAAGGATGAAGGCCTGCTGACGCGCGGTGCTTCGATCTCTGAATACTGGCGCGACGCGCTGCATTCGCTGAAGGGCCTGCCCAACGTCGTCGATATCCGCAATTGCGGCCTGATGGGCGCGGTCGAGCTGTCGCCGCGTGACGGTACGGTCGGCGTGCGTGGCTACGACGTCATGGTCGACTGCTTCAATCGCGGGCTGTACTTCCGCATGAGTGGCGATAGCTTTGCGCTGTCGCCTCCGCTCATCGTCGAGAAGAGCCACATCGACGATATCGTGTCGATCCTCGGCGATGCCATCAAGCGGGTGGCCTGATAATTGCTCTCGCCGTTGCGGAGTTCCCTCTTGCAGCGGCGAGCGTGATGCCGCAGGAGTTTGACCAAGCGTGAAAGTTCTGATCCTCGGCAGCGGTGTCATCGGTGTCACCTCTGCCTACTACCTCGCGCGTGCCGGCCATGAGGTGACGGTCGTCGACCGTCAGCCCGAACCGGCGCTCGAGACCTCCTTTGCCAATGCCGGCGAAGTGTCGCCCGGCTATTCCTCGCCCTGGGCCGGTCCCGGCGTGCCGGTGAAGGCGGTCAAATGGCTGCTGATGAAGCACGGCCCGCTGGTGATCCGGCCGAAGCTCGATCCCGTGATGTGGGTCTGGCTGCTCAAGATGCTGCGCAACTGCACCAGCGAACGCTACGCGATCAACAAGAGCCGGATGATTCCGATCGCGGAATACAGCCGCGATTGCCTGCGCGACCTGCGCCGCGACATCGGCATCCAGTATGACGAGCGCTCGCAGGGCACGCTGCAGCTGTTTCGCTACCAAGCCCAGCTCGACGGCACCGGTGAGGACATCGCCGTGCTCAAGCAATACGGCGTGCCGTTCGAGGTGTTGAGCCGCGAGGGCTGCATCGCGGCCGAGCCGGCTCTGGCGGGCGTGAAAGAGAAGGTCGCGGGCGGACTACGCTTGCCGCAGGACGAGACCGGCGACTGCCACATGTTCACGCAGGCACTGGCCAAGCATGCCGAAGCGCTCGGCGTGCGCTTCATGTTCAATACCGGCATCGACCGCATCGTCACCGACGGGGCGCGCGTTAGCGGCGTCGCGACCAGCGCTGGGATGTTGCAGGCAGAAGCTTACGTGCTCGCGCTCGGAAGCTGGTCGTCGCGGCTGGTCGCGCCGCTCGATATTTCGCTGCCAGTCTATCCCGTGAAGGGTTATTCGATCACGGTACCGATCAAGGACGCTTCCGGCGCGCCGGAATCGACGGTGATGGACGAGAGCTATAAAGTCGCCATCACGCGCCTCGGCAATCGCATCCGCGTCGGCGGCACCGCCGAAATCTCCGGCTTCTCGAGCCAGCTCTATGGTGCGCGGCGCGCCACGCTCGATCACTCGCTGACCGATCTGTTTCCGCGAGGCGGCGATCTCTCCAAGGCGACGTTCTGGAGCGGCCTGCGCCCGATGACGCCGGACGGCCCGCCCGTGATCGGCCCGACGCAATACGCCAACCTTCACCTCAACACCGGCCATGGCACGCTAGGCTGGACCATGTCCTGCGGCTCCGGCCGCGTGCTCGCCGACATGCTGTCAGGCAAGAAGCCGGACATTGATGTGAGTGCGCTGACAGTGGACCGGTACAAGTACCGGTTTGGCTAAGACTCTATCCTCCCGTCATTGCGAGGAGCTCTCGCGACGAGGAATCCAGAGTGTCTCCGCGGTGAGAATGTGGATTGCTTCGCTTCGCTGGCAATGACGGCTGCGCTACGCCGTCCCCGTCACGCAATTCACCCACAGCACCACCGCCTTCGCGTCATTGGCTGGATTTAAAAACCGGTGCGGCCGACGGCTTGCAAACCGAAAACTGTCGCCCGTCTTCAGCGACCACGTCTCGCTGTCCACCGTCAGCATCATCTCGCCTTCGAGAACGAGGCCGGCTTCCTCGCCGTCATGGGTGTAGAGCTCGTCACCGGTGGAGCCGCCCGGCTCCAGATGCACCAGGAACAGGTTGAGCCGGTTGTCGGGGCTGGCGGGGCTCAGCAACTGCTTGGACACGCCGGTGCGCCAGAGCTTCAGCTCGGGCCGCTGCAGTCCGCGCGTGACCACCTGATCTGGTGCACCGTCGGCGTTCGGGCTCGCGCCGAACAGCGCGGCGATGCCGACGCCGAGCACGTCGGCGAGCGTGGCCAGCACGCGCAGCGACGGCGACGACAGTCCGCGCTCGATCTGGCTGAGGAAACCGATCGACAGCTCCGTGCGCGAGGCGACCGTCTCGAGCGAGAATTGCCTGATGCGCCTGAGATCGCGAATGCGGCGGCCGACCGCAACATCCATCGCCGGCTCGGCCGCTTTGGCGATAGCCCGGGCGGAGGCTTTCACCTTCACCTTCTTCACCGGCTTTGCGGCGGCCGGCCTGTGCATTCTCTTGCCACCGCTCACGTCAAACCGCTTCCTTCATGTGCATGAAAACCACTTGCATCGGCCGCAGAAGTGTGACCAAATTTTCATATTGGTGAAAATAGGCCGAAACGGCTTTGCCCGCAACGTCTGCGATGAACGAGGTTTGCGAGCGCCGCCATCGGTCGGGCCCAAGGGGGATGCGATGAAGCGTTTTGGTCTGGCCGCGCTCGCGGCACTCGCGATTGCCGCAGCAGCGCCGGCTTCGGCGCAGCAAGTGCTGAAGGTCGGCTCGACGCCGACAGGCATTCCCTTCACCTTCCTCGACACCAAGACCAATAGCATCCAGGGCATCATGGTCGATCTCGTCACTGAAGTGGGCAAGGATGCCGGCTTCAACGTGCAGATCGAGCCGATGCAGTTCTCGGCCCTGATCCCGTCGCTGACATCAAGCAAGATCGACATCATCGCGGCCGCGATGTTCATCACAGCGCCGCGCAAGGAGGTCGTCGACTTCTCCGACCCGATCTACACCTATGGCGAAGGCCTCGTGGTCCCCAAGAGCGACACCAAGGCCTACGCCACCCAGGACGATCTGAAGGGCGAGACGGTCGGCGCTCAGGTCGGCACCGCCTTCGTCGACGCGCTGAAGAAGTCCGGCCTGTTCGCCGACGTCAAGGCCTACGACACCATCCCCGACATCCTGCGCGACGTGAACACCGGCCGCCTCAAGGCCGGTTACGCCGACTATCCGATCCTCGCCTACAATCTGAAGCAGGGCGGCTTCCCCGAGGTGCGCCTGGTCGATGGCTACAAGCCCGTCACCGTCGGCTCGGTGGGCATCGGCGTGCGCAAGGGCGAGGCCGCGCTGCTCGGCAAGATCAACGCTTCGCTCGCCAAGCTGAAGGCCAACGGCACCATCGACAAGATCCTCGATAAATGGGGTCTGAAGGCACAGGGTTGATCGGCAGAGGCCATCGATGAAAGCTGATCGATGAAAGGCTTCTGGCACGACGCGGCCGAATTCTTCCCGATCCTGATGAGCGGCGTCGCGCTGACGATCGTCGTCACCATCGGCTCGCTGCTGCTTTCGACGGTTCTTGGCCTCGTCTGGGCGATGATGCGGGTCTCCGGCATCCGCGTCCTGTCGCTGCTCAGCGCCAGCCTGATCAACGTGATCCGCGGCATTCCGATCATCGTGCTGTTGTTCTACCTCTATTTCGTGATGCCCGATCTCGGCGTTACCCTGTCCGCGTTGCAGGCCGCGATCCTCGGGCTCGGCATCGCCTACTCGGCCTATCAGGCGGAGAATTTCCGCGCCGGCATCGAGGCCATCGACAAAGGGCAGATCGAGGCGGCGCAATCGATCGGCATGGGCTGGTGGCTGACCATGCGCCGGGTCGTGCTGCCGCAGGCGGTGCGGATCGTGCTGCCGCCCTATGGCAACGTCATGATCATGATGCTGAAGGACTCTTCGCAGGCCTCGACCATCACGGTCGCCGAGCTCGCCCTTCAGGGCAAGCTGATCGCGTCCTCGACCTTCAAGAACACCAACGTGTTCACGCTTGTCGCGCTGATGTATCTCACCATGAGCATTCCGCTGATCCTGCTGGTCCGTCACTTCGAGAAGCGGGCCGGCAAGAAATGATCGAGTTGACCGACGTCCACAAGAGCTTCGGTGCGAACGAGGTGCTCAAGGGCATCACGGCGTCCGTCCAGAAGGGCGAGGTGGTCTGCATCGTCGGCCCCTCCGGCTCCGGCAAGTCCACCATCTTGCGCTGTATCAACGGTCTCGAAAGCTACGACCGCGGCGAGATCAGCGTCGAGGGATTGAAGGTCGACAGCGACGCGCCGTCGATCGTGAAAGTCCGCACCCAGGTCTCGATGGTGTTCCAGCGCTTCAATCTGTTTCCGCACCGGACGGTGCTGGAGAACGTGGTTGAAGGTCCGCTCTATGTGAAGCAGGAGCCACGCGCTGCCGCATTCGAGCGTGGCCGCGCGCTGCTCGCCCAGGTGGGCCTTGCCGAGAAAGCCAACGAGCATCCGCCCCAGCTCTCCGGCGGCCAGCAGCAGCGCGTCGCGATCGCACGGGCGCTGGCGATGCAGCCCAAGGCCATCCTGTTCGACGAACCGACCTCGGCGCTCGATCCTGAATTGGTCGGCGACGTTCTCGGCGTGATGCGCAAGCTCGCCGACGACGGCATGACCATGGTCGTCGTCACCCATGAGATGGGCTTTGCCCGCGACGTCGCCGACCGCGTGCTGTTCATCGACGGCGGCGTCATCGTCGAGCAGGGGCCGGCCAAGTCGCTGCTCAATCAACCCCAGCATCCGCGCACGCAGGACTTTTTGCGCCGCGTGCTGCATCGGCTCTGACCGGTCTTCGCCATGACCACGCGCCTGCCTCTGCCGCCGTCCCTCTACGCCGACACCGCCGTCGTGCCGCCGACTACGCCGCCGCTCGAAATCGACAGGACGGTCTCGGTCGCGATCGTCGGCGGCGGCTACACCGGCCTGTCCACGGCGTTGCACCTGGCGGAGCAGGGTGTCGAGGCACTGGTGCTGGAGGCGCAGGAGCCGGGCTGGGGCGCATCCGGCAATAATGGCGGTCACACCAATCCCGGACTGAAGCACGATCCCGATCAGATCGAGGCGGATTTCGGCGCTGAGCTCGGCCGCCGCATGGTCGCGTTCTCCTACGGCACGACGAACTTCACCCACGATTTGATCCGCCGCTACCAGATCCCGTGCGAAGCACGGCAGAACGGCACGCTGCGCGCGGCCTATAACGAGGCCAGCGCCGCCGCGATCGAGACAACCGCACAGCAGTGCATCGCCCGTGGCATGCCGGTGTCGTACCTCAATCGCGAGCAATTGCGCGAGATGACGGGCACGGATCGCTACATCGGCGCCATGCTGGATGCGCGCGGCGGCGATCTGCATCCGCTCAGCTATGCCCGCGGCCTCGCGCGCGCCGCGATCTCCGCGGGCGCGAAGGTGTATGGCGAAACACCCGCACTATCACTCCGTCGCGAGGGCAGCCGCTGGCGCATCGAGACGCCGCGCGCGGTGGTGCATGCCGACAAGGTGCTGCTCGCGACCAACGGTTTTACCGACGATCTCTGGCCGGCGCTTCGCCGCACCATCGTGCCGGTGTTTTCCTCGATCGCGGCCACGGCCCCGCTCTCTGACGACGTGGCCCGTTCGATCATGCCGACGCGTCCCGTCCTTTACGAGAGCGGCCACATCACCGTCTATTACCGCATCGATCAGCAGAACCGCCTCTTGATGGGGGGCCGCGGCCCGATGCGCTGGATCAGTTCGCCGCGCGACGTCGCCTATCTCATGCGATACGCCGAACGGCTATGGCCGCAGCTCAAGGGCGTGGCCTGGACCCATGGCTGGAACAGCCGGCTTGCCATCACCGCGGATCATTACCCGCATGTGCACGAGCCCGCGGACAACATCCTGATCTCGCTCGGCTGCAACGGCCGCGGCGTCGCGCTCTCGACCGCGATGGGCGCGCAGCTCGCACGACGTCTGATCGGCGGCGCCAAGGCCGAGATCGACATGCCCGTCACCGGCATCAAGCCGATCCCGATGCACGCCTTCTGGCCGGTTGGCGTGACGACGGCAGTGATCGCTGGCCGCGTGCGGGACCGGTTGGGGATCTAAGCTCAGCCTTCCGCCACTGCGTCGGCCCAGGGCTGAAAAATCTCGACCGCGCCGGAATTGGTGTCGCCGTCGCGCATCACGACGCTCGGGCAGGCGAACTTCTGCGGCAAGTACTGCACCCGCGCTTCCTCGTAGTCGAATCGGGCCGCGAGCATCTCGCGTGTGTCCGCCGGCAGCCTGGTATCGCCGATCACGATCGCGCCTTCGCTGGCGTCGATGCGCGGTTGATGGATTGCGGCATCGAGATCCATGCCAAAATCCATCGCAAACGACACGATCTGCATCACCGACGGGAGGATGCGGCGACCGCCGGAGGCACCGACCGCGAGCCGTCTGCCGTCCTCGGCCTCGGCGATGACGGGCGTGTAGTTGGTGAGACAGCGCTTGCCAGAGGCGAGCGAGTTGGTGGTGCCTGGCTTCGGGTCGAACCACATGATGCCGTTGTTCATGGCGATGCCGGTGTGCGGCGTGACGTATTTCGAGCCGAAGGACGACAGCAGCGTCTGCGTCACCGCCGCGATGTTGCCGTGGCGGTCGACCACGGAGAAGTGCGTGGTGCAGGCGGGCGCCAGATATTCCGCGCCGAGCGAGCGCTTGCCGTCGGCATCGCCCATATCCTTGAGTCGCTCGCGATAGGCCGATTGCAGCGCGGCGGCATATTCGGCATAGGCGGCCGCGTCGGGCGCGCTTCCCGGCTTCAGGTTCTGCTGCAACAGGCGCAGCGCATGCGCCATTGTCGGTCCGGCTGTGAGCTCCGGCGTCGCAAACACGTTGCCGCCACGATAGGGGATCGCCAGCGGATCGCGCCGATGAGCTCGGAACGCGGCGAGATCCTCCACTGACAGCGCGCCGCCGTCGGCCTTGATGTCGGATGCGATGCTCCTGGCGAGATCGCCCTGGTAGAAATCGCGCGGACCGGCGTCGGCCAGGTGCGCCAGTGTCGCCTTCAGCGTGTCCAGCGGCAGTCGCGTCTCGGACTTGATGCCCCACGGCGCGCTCGGCGGGAGGCCGTCCTTCAGGAACGTTGTCGCGCTCGCGGGATAGCGCCGAAGATCGGACGCCGATGCCGCGATCGTCAGCGTGGTCCACCAATCGACCAGCAGGCCTTCGCCGGCGAGGGCGACGGCCGGCGCGACCAGATCCTTCCACGGCAGCCTGGCGTGACGGCGATGCGCCTCCTCCATGCCGGCGACGACGCCGGGCACGGCGATCGAGCCGGGGCCGTGGATGTTGCGGTCGTCCTTCACCCGCTGCCAGGGAAACAGGTCGGAAGCCGCGCCTTCGCCGCTGAGCGGATAGTCGGCGGCGCGCAGGCTTTGCGGCGCGCACATGCCGTAGTCGATCACCTCGTGGAGATTTTCCGCGGCACGGTAGAGCACCATCGCGCCGCCGCCGCCCATGCCGCTGTTCCAGGGCTCCAGCACGTTAAGTGCGAAGGTGGTGGCGACGATCGCGTCCACACAGTCGCCGCCCGCCGCCAGCACTTGCGCCCCCACTTCGGCCGCCCGCCGCGATTGCGCGGCGACGATGCCGCCTTTGGATGTGACGGCGGGCTTGCGGACGGTTTGGGTGTGGCTGAACTGGTGCGGCATGATGATGTCTGTGTGCTGTCTTCGGTTTGGCTTCGTTGCGCTGAGCTCCGCGAAGAATGGCACATCGCCCCCATCGAGAACATCGAAAGGGCGACGCGGCATGGCTGGTGTGTAACAGCGGGGGTGGCGCAGTCGGCAAGACGTAGATGCCAAGACGAGAAAGCCCGGGACAGGCCCGGGCATGACGAGTTATGAGACCGATCAGTGGGAAGCGGAAGCCGCAGGGCTCAGCGCGCGCGATCCAGCCGGCTGGCCTGATACCTGGCGTGCCATTTCGGGCCAGGCCCGCGCATGTAGTGGAGCTCGGGGCGGTAGGGATTGCCCGCGATCCGGATCAGCGTCAGCCATTTGCTGGCGATGAAGTTCAGGGGCTGGCGGAGCAGGGTCAGTGACGCGAGCAACATGGCATCACCTCAGTGCGGCTTGCCGAGCATGGCAGTGAAGGGGAGGTCGAAGATCTCCTCGCCGTCGGAGCCGCTGACATGGATTACCCAGTCGCGCCAATCCTCAGCGCCGGGCGTCAGGATCATCGCGTTCATGATCTGGGCGGCACGGTCGCGCGCCTCGGTCAGGTTGGTCACGGCTGTGCCGCTGCGATCGATCAGCGTGCCGTCCAAGTTGGAGCAGTGAAAATAGACCTGGACCATATGCGTCTCCTATTGGGAGCGATTGGGACGGCAAACCGATACCATTCCAAGCCTTCGCGAAACATTCGGGTCGAGCCCGGTAAGGGAATCTACGGAGATTGGTCGGCGCCAAGCCCCCTGCTGGTTTGATCACAAGGGGGTGTTGATCAACTGGACGGCGTTCCCGCGGCATGGAACAACCCTGGACGGAACGTCCGGGAGGCGCCGTGAACCACCTCACATTTTGGCGTGAAAGCCGAAGCCTGCGCGCATGCACGGGCGCCTTGGTGGTCCTCCTGACCCTCGCCTCGGTAGGCTCATCAGAACCGGTCCGCAAGAGCGGCTATGCGATCGGCACGGAGACCTGCGGCAGCGCCGATCTCGCCTTTCCCAGAATCCAGATCGACATGAAGGCGGGATTTTGCGCTGGCCTCGTCGCCAGCGAGGAGGATCGGCTGAAATTCCCGCGCTCGATCATCCAGGTGCCCGGTCGTGACCTGTTCGTGGTCGCCGACATGGCGGGCTGGGGCCATACCGTTGGCCGGCTGCTGTTGCTCGACCCGCGGGCACCCCAGGGACAGCTGTTCAAGGAGTTGCTGACTGCAATCGAATATCCGTTCGGCCTCGCGATCGGCCCGGACAAGAAGCTCTATGCCTCGAGCGCGGAGACGATCTTCCGGTTCGATCCGCTCGCCGACAATCCGCGCGACACGGTCGAGACCGTCGTCCGTCACATGCCCGGCCGCCGGATCACATTGCCCGACGGCAAAAAGCTCGACGAGAGCGCGCATCCATTCAAGCAGTTTGTCTTTGATAAGAACGGCCGGCTGTTCGTCAATGTCGGCTCGCACAGCGACGACTGCATCACGCCGGCGCCGATCACGAGACCTTGCGCGGCGGCCGAGGGCGTTTCCGCAATGGCGTCGATCTGGCTGTTCACGCCGCCCCCGGGCGGTATCTTCCCGGCGTTGAAGCCTGGCGAACCCGACCCGCCGCACGGTGTCTATGCGCGCGGCCTGCGCAACTCGATGGCGCTGGCGCTGCATCCGAACTTCCCTGATGCGGGCTATGCCTTTCTGCAAGGCGAGAACGGCCGCGACCTGCCTGACATTTTCAAGCCGAACGAGGAGATCAACGCGATCGAGCAGGGCAGGCATTACGGCTGGCCCTATTGCTACGATTTGTCGACGCCGAGTCTAGAATTCAGGATCGTATTGCGGTCGGGGGTCTACAAATCGCTGTGCACCGCCAACGCTCTCTACAAGGCGCCGTTCTCGCTGCTGCCGCCGCACGGCGCGCCGCTCGCGATGCTCTATTATCGCGGCGCGAAATTTCCGGAGCTCGAGGGCAAGCTGCTGGTCGGCCTGCATGGCTATCGCCCGACCGGCAGCCGCGTCATCGTCTATGACGTCGACGATCACGGCTTCCCGAAGCCCGCCCCGGCGCCGGTACGCTATCATGTCAGTTGCGCGGCCGATCCGACCCACAGCTTTCAGACCGAGGCCGGCGCCGTCGCCGCCGCGCCGTTCGAGGAGCTGATCGCAGGCTGGCACCGCGTCAACGGCGCGCGGCCGCAAGGTGCGCCGGTCGGCATGACGGTCGCGGAGGACGGCGCAATCTGGCTGGTCGAGGACAAAAACCAGACCGTGATCCGGATCGACCGCGCCGCGGGCGATGCGC
This sequence comes from Bradyrhizobium sp. 87, assembly GCF_023073015.1. Taxonomy (NCBI): domain Bacteria; kingdom Pseudomonadati; phylum Pseudomonadota; class Alphaproteobacteria; order Hyphomicrobiales; family Nitrobacteraceae; genus Bradyrhizobium; species Bradyrhizobium sp. 87. The sequence goes on along the minus strand of NZ_JADPIQ010000018.1, from coordinate 131,769 downwards.
CGTCGCCGCTGCCCTGCGACGTGCGTAGCCAGGCGCTGATCGAGCAACTGGCGGTCTTCGTGGCCAGGGACGCGCAGAACAGCGTCCGGCTCACCAATTTGCGCAAGGGCCTCGTCGAAAAGCACTGCGTCGGCTGTCACTCGGATTTCGGCCTGAAGCCGGGCCTATCGGACGCTCAGAAGGACGCGACGGTGCTTCGCTTCATGCTGTCGCAGGATGGCTGGATCTATCCTGGTGATCCCGATTCCGGAAAGTTGCGCACGCGGCTTCGTGGGTTGGGCGCGGAGAAACTGATGCCGCCGGGTGGCGACGGCCTGCCGAAGGCCGAACCCGGTTACACGCGCCTGCTCGACACGGCGGATCTGCTGGTGTCAAGAATGGTTCCAGGCATCCGGATGCGGATCAAGTCCGGCCCGCCGCAGCGCAAGTTCTTTGGCAAAACGAACAAGGAATGCGGCGAAATACCGGCTGCCAAGGTCGTCGTCGTGACACAAAGGAACGCTGTAGACAAACCCGGTTTCAGCCGCTTCTTCCGACCGGCCGATGCCTATCTGAATGGCGAGTGCAGCGACGGCGATGGCTATTACATCCGGCAGGAATTTCTGGTGCCTGTGCAGTAGCGTTGTTCTCGTCCTTGCGACGGCACCGGCCCGAGCGGAAACGAAACTGTTCGAAAGCGTGCAGGTGACGCCATCAGGCGAATACACGTTCGGCATCGAAGGGCCGGCCGCCGATCTCGACGGCAATCTCTTCGTCGTCAATTTCGGCAAGCCCGGCACCATCGGCAAGCTGCCCGTCGGCGGCACGGCGTCCGAGCCGTTCACGGCGCTGCCCGAGGGCAGCGTCGGCAATGCCATCCGCTTCGCGCGCGACGGCACCATGTTCATCGCCGACTACAAGAAGCACAACATCTTCGCGATCCCGAAGGGATCGACCGAGCCCGCCATCTGGTTTCACTCCGACGAGATGAACCAGCCCAACGACATCACCATCGCCCGCGACGGCACGATCTACGCGAGCGATCCGAACTGGAAAGGTCGCGAAGGCCACATCTGGCGCATCGCGAAGGGAGCCGACGGAACGGTGCAGGGACAGCTGATGTCGGCGCCGCGCGCGATGGGCACGACCAACGGCATAGATCTCAGCCCTGATGACAAGACGCTCTATGTCGGGGAATCCAGCAGCGGTCAGATCTGGTCCTATACGGTCGCCGGCAACGAGCTCACCAGTCCAAGACTCGTCAAGGCATTTCAGCCCGACACTGTCGACGGCCTGCGCACCGACATCGCTGGCCGCCTGTATGTTGCGCGCATCCTCAAGGGCACGATCACGTTGATGAAGGCCAATGGCGCGGTGGAGCGGGAGATCACGCTGAGAGCCAAGGAGCCGACCAACCTCGCCTTCGGAGGCCACGACGGCAAGACGATCTTCGTCACTCAGCGTCAGGGCGGCTTCGTCGAGTCCTTCCGCACCGACCAGCAGGGCCGCGAGCACTGCCTTCAGCGCGGGCGCTGCTGAGCTTCACGAGGGATCTGCTTCCGGCGCAGGGCGGTGCGACAGGGGCGGCATTCTTCTTGCTTGCATCTCGCCGCCGCGGGGATTTAGACATCTGTGGCACCCTCAAAGCGACCACGGAGTGTTCGAGTGAAAGCCGTCCATACCGAGCTGCATCGCAGCCACGATCCGCAATTCTTCCTGGTTCGCGGTGTGGTCAAGCGCACCACCGAGCAGCCCGAACGTGCCGACCGCCTGCTCAAAGGGCTCAAGGACGGCAAGCATCAACTGGTCGAGCCGACCACATTCGGGCAGGGACCGCGTGCGCGCATCCACAGTCCGGAATATCTGTCGTTCCTGAGCGAGGCCTGGGAGGCCTGGACCGCGCTCGGCGATTCCGGCCCGGAGATGATCGGCAATATCCATCCGGTGCGCCATGCCGCGACTTATCCCACCCATATCACCGGCAAGCTCGGCTGGCACACCGCCGACACCGCGGCGCCGATCGGCCCGGGCACCTGGGCTGCGGCCTGCGCTGCGACCGACGTCGCGGTCACCGCGGCACAGATGGTGATGGACGGCGAGGATGCGACCTATGCGCTCTGCCGGCCGCCCGGCCATCACGCCTATCGCGACATGGCCGGCGGCTTCTGCTTCCTCAACAACAGCGGGATCGCGGCGGCGCATCTGCGGCAGAGGCACGAGCGTGTCGTGATCCTCGACGTCGACGTCCATCACGGCAACGGCACGCAAGGAATCTTCTACGCGCGGCCGGATGTCTACACGGTCTCGATCCATGCCGATCCCGTCGCGTATTATCCTTACGTGTGGGGCTATGCGCATGAGCGCGGCGAAGGTCCCGGCCTTGGCACAAATCTCAACATTCCCCTGGCGATCGGCACCGGCGATGACGGCTACATCCAGGCGATGGACGTCGCGCGCAAGGCGATCGAGTCCTTTGCGCCCGGCGCCCTCGTCATCGCGCTCGGCCTCGACGCCTCCGAGCACGATCCGCTCAAGGGTCTCGCCGTCACCACGCCGGGCTTCCGCCGCATCGGACAGGCCATCGCGAAGATGGGCCTGCCGACCGTGTTCGTGCAGGAGGGCGGCTACCTCTCGGACATCCTCGGCGCGAACCTGACCTCGGTGCTGGCCGGCTTCGAAGAGGCGCGCTGATTCTCGCTGAGTAGCCCATCATTCTCCGTCATTGCGAGGGCAGCGAAGCAATCCAGAATCTTTCCGCGGAGGGACTCTGGATTGCTTCGCTACGCTCGCAATGACGATGTGGATGGTTAGGTCGACTTCATCCACAACTCAAAACATCCCGCTTGCCGCGAGCGCCTTGCAGACGTGCTGCATCTCGGTCTCGTCCGCGACCATGTCGAGCATGATCGTGGTCAGCCCCTTCGCGGCAAACTCCTTCAGCTTCGCGCCGATCTCCGCGTAGCTGCCGACGAGGTAGGGGCAGTCGGCCTGGAAGGTCAGGAACGGCAGCAGCCAATAGCCATTGTCCGCGAGCTCGCCGCTCTGGCTCTCGTAGAGGCGCCGTTTCCACACGGAATCGCTGTTCTCCACGGTGAGCGCGAGCAGCTCGCGATCGTCGGCATTATCGCGGAAACGCGCCTTTGCCGCTTGCCGCGCCTCGTCGCGTCCCTCGCGGGCGAAAATTCCAAAATTCATGCCCGGCGCATCGAGGCCGCGGTCGAGATCCGGCGGCAACATCTGCATCTTGATGCAGCCGGTCTCCTTTGCGACGCGCTGTGCCGGCTCGGACTGGCCTGCGACCAGAAATTCCGGCATCAGCTCCGGCGGCAGGCGCGGCCGAAGTTGCAGGTTGCTGGCGCGGTAGAACCGGCCCTCGAAAGTCGTCGGACGCGGGCTTGCCAGCAGCTGGCGCATCAGCGCAACGAATTCGCCGAGCCGGACATAGCGATCGGCGTGCGACTGCTCGTCGCCGAGCCCCTGCAGATCGCTGACCGCCGTCCCCGTGATCATGTTGAGATAGACCTTGCGGCCGTGGAGCTGCGCAAAGGACGAGACGAATTTTGCCGCCGTGAACGGGTGCATGTAGACCGGATTGACCGCGATCAGCGGCGAGGATCGGGTCGTCTCGCCGATGATGTGCTGGGCCATCGCCCAGGGCTCGACGAACACGTCGTTGCCTTCGAATAGCAGGATGCCTTCGAAGCCGTTGCGATCGGCGAACTGCGCCACCCGCATCAGCTCGTCGACATATTTCTTGGGGTCGCGGTTGCGCGAAATCGCGGGAAAGACGCGCAGCCGCCGCGGCGTCATTCAGCCGCCTCCTGTAGCGGCCATCCATTGCGGGTGATGGGAAGGCCGCCGGTGGCGCGGGAGCCGTCCGCGATCGCGAGACGATGCGAGGGCGACGGCGAGATCAGCTGGAATCGCCAGCCTTGCGGATCGTCGGGGATATCGGGCTTGAAGCTGATCTCGATGGCCTCGCGCGATACCTGCATCGCGAAGGCGTCGAGCGGCAAATTGAGGCCGAAACCCCTGGCCTTCAGATAGGCTTCTTTCAGCGTCCAGTAGTCGAAGAAGCGCTCGGTCGCGGCGGGCTCCGGCAGCCTGCGCAGCGTTTCGACCTCTTCCGGCGCGAAGAACCGAAGCGCGGTCGACAGCGGCGCCACCCGACGCGACACGGTCTCGACATCGACGCCGACGGTCTCATGCCCCGACACGACGCAGGCGACGCAGCCGTCGGCGTGCGACAGGCTGAAATGCAGCGTGCTCGATGTCCTGGGTGATGCGACAAACGGCCGCCCGTAACGCCCGGCCGCAAATGACCAGTCGGTCGGTGCGACCTCAGGTGCGACGTGCGAGAGCGCAAGGCGCAACATCGCGTGCGCGAAAATATACTGTCGCTGGTGCCGCTCGAACACGAAGTGGTCGGCTCGTACCCGTTCGTCGACCGAGAGCAGGCGCCGGCACGTATCGATCGCACCTGGCGTGTCAAAATTCTCGATCAATCCGACAAACAGTTCAATTCTGTCGTCTGCCATCAATTGGGCCCATGGCGCCAGGCCGGGGCCAAATCCCCTGCCATGACGGAAGAATCAACTGAGCAAGAATCAACTAAGCGGACCGCTTCTAGCGGTCCACTCGGGCGAATCCTTGTCGATTGCTGGCCGGTTTACGGGCGCAAGCTTGTGCGAGACCCCAACTCGACACGCGAGCGGCCAAATGTGAAAAATGAAGCCCGAAAACTGAAGCCTGAAGATTCGTGCGGCGTCCCGGCCGACGAGTCTTACGTCTTCTTCTTCTTCTTGGACTTCTTGGAGCTGCCCAACATCGAAATGCTGGCGTCGACGTCCTTCAGCGCGGACTGCAGCTTCTTCTTCTCGGCGCCGAGCAACTTCTGCAGGGCCTTGCGGTCCTTGTCGCTCAACGAGGTGCCCTTGGTAAATTTGATGAAACCCATAACGAACTCCCCGGTTGAAAATACTCGTCCAAATCAAAACGCGAGAATAATCTTGCGCGATGGCGCCAAATAATCAAGATGCAACTTGGTCATTCACAGCTTTGACGAGTGACCCCGTATTCATCCGTGATGTACGGCCGGTCATGCCGCCCTGCGATTGAGCAATCGGCCGAGCGGTGTGTTGGGTTGGGCGAGGGCGGCCGCGAGCAGCGCGAGGAGATCCTCCATCCACTGGCCGACCGTAGCGCCGTCGAGCAGCTCGCTCTTGTAATTGCACGAACCGGTGATTCCCGTCGGCCGCTCCTTGAGCATCAGCGACAGCCATGTCTGGTCGATCGGCAGCACCGGCTGGCCTTCGCGGGCGATGTTGCCGATCGATCCTGTCGTGAGATCAGGCAGATCGAGCGGCTGGCGCAGCGGATTTTGCAGGGTGAAATAGACCTGGAGCAGCGAGGCTGGATTGACCCCCTCCTGCTCCAAATGATCGGCCAGGATGTTGAAAGGCAGCTCCTGGCGCGCATGCGCGTCAAGCACGCTCTGGCGGACCCGGACTACGGCCTGCGCGAACGACAGCTCCGGCGTGATTTTGGTGCGAACGATCACCGTGTTCTCGAACGGACCGACGATCCGGTCGGTGTCCGGCTGGGCGCGATTGGCCATGGCGGTGGCGATCGAGATGTCGTCGCGGCCGGTCCGCGCCCAGCAGCACGGCCTTCAAGCCGGTCAGCAGGCACATGAACAGCGTGCAATTGTGCTGGCCGGCGAAAGCCGCGAGCCGGCCGATCAGCTCACGCTTGAGACTGACCGGATGGTGCCCCCTGGACGGGCCCGGCCTTGATTCGCCCTCGAAGAGGGGAGCCGCCCCGCGCAAATTCTCGGTCCAGTCGGCCGCCTGACGGCGGGCGGCATCGGTGCCGCACCACCAGCGCTGCCAGCGCGCCACGTCCGAAAAGGCCGGCGGCGGTTTCGGCAGCGGCACCGACGAATATCCGGCCAGCGCCGCATAGCGGTAGGACAATTCCTCGAACAGCACGCCGATCGACCAGCCATCGACGACGGCGTGGTGCAGCGTCAGCAGCAACACGTGATCGCCATCGTGGAGCCGCAACAGCCGGGCGCGCAGCAGCGGCGCGCGCGTGGTGTCGATCGGGACATAGGTCTCCTGTTCGATCAGGAGATTGATCTTGCGGAGCTCCAGCGCCTTGCGCCGCTTGTTGTTGTGGGGCTGACCGTCGCCGATCGTCCCGACAGTCAGGACACGGCCGAGGGCGCCGGGCGCGGCGATGCGGCTGACGGGCTCCCCGCCGCTCCAGCCGAAATGAGTCCGCTTCGTGCCGGCGCACGATGTCGTCGATCGCCTGCGCCAGGGCGGCCGGATTCAGCGGCCCCTGGAGGCGGAAAGCGAAAGGCAGGTTGAACAGCGGCAGTCCGCGAAGATTCTGCTCGATCCGCAGCATCTGGTCCTGCGCGATCGAGAGAGGGCTGCCTTCGGCCAGGCTCGCACTAGCCAACCTCGCTACAGTTGGGGCCGGCTTGCGCGGCTTTGCCGCCACGGCCTCGTCGACCCGCCGGGCAAGCTCGTCGATCGTCGGTGCCTCGAAGATGGTCTTGATCGGCAGCGACGCGCCGAGCGCCCGAGCGACGCGCGCCATGACCTGGCCCGCCAGCAGCGAATGGCCGCCGAGGTCGAAGAAATTGTCGGTGACGCCGAGGCTTTCGACCTTCAGCAGGTCGATCCAGATGTCGGACAGCACCTTTTCGGTAAAGCGCCGCGCCGGCACGGCCGCATCCGGTCCGAACGTTTCCTGCTGCGCCGACGCCAGCAGCGCGGCCCGATCGATTTTGCCATGGGCATTGAGCGGCACCTGACCCAGGAACAGGAACGCGGACGGGATGGCATGGCCCGGCAGCCGGCTCTTCAGGAAATCGCGCAGCTCGCTGGCGCTGCTCCGGCTGCCGGATCTCGCGACGATATGGGCAATCAGCCTGATATCGCCGCTTGCTTCGCGACGCGGCTCGACGATGCCGGCGCACACACTGGGATGGTCGGTAAGCGCGTTCTCGATCTCCTTGAGCTCGATACGGTAGCCGCGGACCTTGACCTGATGGTCGGCGCGACCGAGGCATTCGATCGTGCCGTCGGCACGGCGACGGGCGAGGTCGCCGGTCCGGTACAGCCGGCTGCTAGCTTTGCGCGAGAACGGATCGGGCAGGAAGCGCTGCCGGTTCTGCGCGGGATCGTTGACATAGCCGCGGCCGACGCCGGCGCCGCCGATGCAGAGCTCGCCGGTTACGCCGACCGGCTGCGGCTGCAGGCTTGCGTCGAGCACGTAGAGCTGGGTATTCGGCAGCGGCGCGCCGACCGGGACGTTGCCCGTCGTGGTCGTGGGCGCCCTGGTCAGGCGATGCAGCGAGACGTCGTCGGAACATTCCGAGGCACCATAGGCGTTGATCAGCGGCACTTTCGGACAGCGGGCGAACCAGGCCTTGCACAGATCGACGGGCAGCGGTTCGCCCGTCGAGATCAGAAGGCGCAGCCTCGCAAAGGCGCGTCGGATTTGTGCCTCGTCCATGCGATCGAGGATCACGCGCAGCAGCGATGGGACGATCTCGAGCACCGTGATGCCCTCGCGCTCGATCTCGCGCGCGAGCAAAATCGGGTCCTGCACGATCGCGGTCCCGCAGATGTGGACGCGCGCGCCGACCATGGGCCCCGCGAGGAACTGCCACACCGAGATGACAAAACTCTGTGGCGCGGTCTGCGCGATCACGTCCCGGGACGAGAGGTTCAGCTCGGAGATGAGCGACGCCAGATGGTTTGACAGCCCGCGCTGCTCGATCATGACGCCCTTGGGCGCGCCGGAGGACCCGGAGGTGTAGATGAGATAGGCAAGGCTCGACGCCGCGCGCCGCTTTGCGGGGGCCGGCTTGGCCGACGCTGGCGCGATCGCGTCCTCGAGCTCGGCCATTTGGATGCGCTCGACCAGCGGTTCGAGCAGCGCCTCCGCCATGGATGACTGCGCCCGTTCGATCAGCAGCATGCGGGCCCCGCTCGATCCGAGGATGGTTGCGAGCCGTTCCCGCGGCTGGTCGGGATCGAGATTGAGGAAGGCGGCGCCCACGCGTTGTACGGCGATCATCGCGGCGAGCAGGTCGGGCCCGCGATCTGCAAGCAAGGCGACCACGGCCTCGGCGCCGACGCCTTCGAGAGTGAGCCAGCGCGCAGCCGCTTGGCTGCGGCGCGCCAGCTCGCGGTAGCTCAGGGATGTGCGGCCGTCCGACACCGCGATCGCGTTCGGCGTCTTCTTGACCTGGCGATCGAAACCTTCGCTCAAATTGCCGCGCGCGACGAAATTGGCCGGCACGCCCCGGCCCTGCGCCAGCAGCTGCCGGCGTTCGGCCTCAGTCAGGAGTGCCAGGCGGGAGATGCGCTGCTCCGGATCGGCGATGACGGATTTGAGCAGGGTTTTGAACTGAGCGGCCATGCCCTCGATCGTCGCCGCGTCGAACAGATCGGTGGCGTATTCGAAGAAGCCGGTGAAACGGCCGTCGGCCTCGACCAGTTCGAGCGTGATGTCGAATCGCGCCACTTTTGGATCGATCTCGATCCGCCGCGTCGACAGACCGGAGAATCGTGCCGCCTCGATCGAGGCATTCTGGAGGATGAACATGATCCGGAACAGCGGATTGCCGTCCGTCCTTCGTGCGATCTGAAGCGAGCGCAGGACTTCCTCGATCGGGAGATCCTGATTGCGATAGGCATCGAGCGTGACTTGCCGTACCCGGCGCAACATGTCGCCGAAGCTCGGATCGCCGCCAAAATCATTGCGCAGGATCAGGGTGTTGGCGAACACTCCGATCAGGCGCTCGCTCTCGATCTGATTGCGGTTGGCGATCAGCGATCCGGTCGCGACATCTTCTTGTCCGGTGTGACGGAACAGCAGGCACTGCAACACGGCGAGCAGGGTCATGAAGGGCGTGACGCCCTTGTTCTGGCTCAGCGCGCGCAGGTCGGCCGACAGGGTTTTGGAGAATTCGAGATAGTGACGGGCACCGTGGCCGCTCCAGACCTCCGGCCTTGGGCGGTCGGTTCGCAGCGGCAGCGTGATGACGCCGTCCAGTTGCACCCGCCAGTAATCGAGCTGCTCCTTGGCCGCCGGCGTCTGCGCCCAGCTCTGCTGCCAGAGCGCAAAGTCGCGATACTGGAAGGCGGGCGAAGGCAGTGCTGCCACGTCGTTCTTGCGCGCTGCCGAATAATGGGCGGCGAGTTCTTCCCAGAACAGCCGCTGCGACCAGCCGTCGGTGACGAGGTGGTGGACGTTGACCACCAGCACATGGCTGCTCTTGTCGAACGAGAGCAGCGTGACCTTCAGCGGTGCCTCGTTCGCAAGGTCGAACGGATGTTGCGCGAGCCGGAGTGCTTCGCGCCTGACAACAGCGACCCGCTTGTTCGCGGGGCAGGGCTTGAGCTTGATCCGCTCGAACCGCGGTGGCGATTGCAGCACAAGCTGCACCGGCTCGCCCTCGCGTTCGACGATGACCGACCGCAACGCCTCATGGCGCGCCGATACGGCGGTGAGGCTCGCAGAAAGTGCGGCGACGTCGAGCCCACCCTTGAGGAGCGCGACTTCGACGACGTTATAATTGTAGCGCGTGGGGTCGAGCCGCGAGAGCACGTACATCCGCTGCTGCTGGAACGACAGCGGCGCGTCTGCTTCCCCGGCCTGGCGCCAGGCCGGTAGCATCGTTTCGCGATGGATTGCGGCGGTCTCGATCCGGGCCGCAAGCGCGGCGGCCGTGGCGCAATCAAAAACGTCCTCGAACGAGAAATCGACATTGAAGCGTTCGCGCAGGCGCGAACGCATCTGCGTCACCGCGAGCGAGTCGGCACCGAGCGCAAAGACGTCCTGATCGCCCCCGACCTGCGGCAGCTCCAGCAGATTGGCCCAGATCCCGGCGAGCTCGGTCTCCAGCGCGTTGCGCGGCAGACGGGCCTCCTCCTCGCCGCCGTCCGTTGCAATCAATTCGGCGAGCGCATTGCGCTTGACCTTGCCGCTGGCGCCTTTCGGCAGCGTCGCGACGCTGCGGATCAGGCTCGGCACCTTGTAGGCCGCGAGCCGTTTCCGGGCGAACTGGCGCAACTGGTCCGAAGTCGCCTCGGAATTCGGCCGCAGCACCACGATTGCGGCGACGTTCTCGCCGAGCTTCGGGTGCGGGACGGCAAACACGCCGGCCTCCAGCACCGCCGGATGGCTGAGCAGAACCTCTTCCACCTCCAGAGGCGAGATCTTCTGCCCGCCGCGGTTGATGACGTCCTTGATGCGGCCGACGATGAAGAGATAGCCGTCGGCATCGAGATAGCCGAGATCGCCGGTCCGGAACCAACCGTCGCGGAAGGCAGCCTGCGTCGCCGCCTCGTCATTATAGTAGCCGCGGCTCATGTTGGGTCCGCGCAGCATGATCTCGCCGTGCTGGCCGCTGGCGAGCGCGCGGCCCGTCTCGTCCATGATTGTGATCTCGGGGCCCGCGGCGCGGCCGACCGATCCGACCTTGCGCAGCTCGAACGGGTTGGCCGCGATCTGCGAGGCCGCCTCCGTCATGCCGTAGGTTTCGAGCACGGGAACGCCGAACGTCGCCTCCAACCCGTCGAGGATCGCAGGCGTAAGCGAGGCCGAGGCGGAGCGGATCACGCGCAGCGACGACGATCGGGCAAGATCCGGGTTGGCTTCCGCCGCCGTCAGCAGCGCGCGATGGATGGTCGGCACTGCCGTGTACCAGGTCGGTCGCAGCTGCCGCATCCAGCCGAAGAAGGAGGCTGCGTCGAAACCCTCGGTACAGACTACGCTGGAGCCCGCGGCCAGCGCCGTCAGCAGGCCGGAAATCAAACCATGGGCGTGAAACAGCGGCAGGACGTTGAGCAGACGATCGTGGGACGCGAGCGAGAGCACGCGGCCGGCATTGTAGGCGGAGAGGCACACATTGCGATGCGTCAGCGGCACCATCTTCGGTCGCGCCGCCGTGCCCGAGGTCAGCAGGATGAACGCGTCGTCGTCGCCGCGCGAGGCGCCGCTGCTGCTCGCCGGTCCGACCGCCGGCCCGACCAACGCGCAGCCGCCGAGATCGTCTTGCGGCCCCGGCACGAAATCGATCACCGCAATATCGAGCGCCTTGGCGACATCGCGGGCCGCCGAGTTCGTGTCGGCCCGGGTGACGAGCGCCGTCAGCTTCAATTCGCTGAAATAGCGTTGCAGCTCGTCCGCCGTCAGATCGGGATTGACGGGAACGCAAGCGCAGCTCGAGGCTACCGCGATCAGGGCCAGTGCGCTGTCGGCACCGCGCGGCAACGCAACCGCGATGCGGTCGGTAGGAGCGATGCCGAGCCCGCGCAGCGTGCGGACGAGATCCTGCGTCCGCGCGCCAATCCCGCCGTAGTTGAGGACCGGCTGGCCGGGGGCGAGGAGGGCGGGGGCCACCGGCATCTTGCGGGCATGGAAATCGAGAAGACCGCCGATATCCTCGAATATCTTCGCTTCGGCCGTCGTGCTCGCTTCCCGCGGGGCTGGGCGTGTGGCGTCCGACAATTCCGTTCCCTTTTGATCCGATTGGGCTATTCTTCCAAGAAGTTAGGAAAGGCGTCCAGTCTGAGGTGAAGTTTTGGCCCCAAAATCTGTGGTTGCGGGGCCCTAAGCCCTTCGACGGAGTGATTGGTCGGGCGGAATCACCATGCTGGAGAATGAGCCGGGCACGGGAGCGGAAGGCGGGCTGAAGCGCTGGCTCGAGGGTATCGGTCTTAGCCACTATACCGATCTCTTCGCGCAGCACCGTCTCGATCTCGACGTCATGGCGGACCTGACCGAATCCGATCTGGTCGAGCTCGGATTGCCGCTCGGCGATCGGAAGCGGCTCCAGCGCGCCATGACCGCGTTGTTCCGGGCCGAAACCGCGGAGAAGCCCGACGCGACGGCGCGCCCGCAAATCCGGACGGAGGTCGGCGCCGAGCGGCGTCAGCTCACCACCATGTTCTGCGACATGGTGGATTCCACCTCGCTCTCGGTGCAGTTCGATCCGGAAGACGTGCGCGACATGATCGCGAGCTTCCGCGAAACCTGTGTCCGCGTCGTGAAGCATTACGAAGGTTTTGCTGCCCGCTTCGTCGGAGACGGTATTTTGGTCTATTTCGGCTATCCGACCGCACATGAGGACGACGCCGAGCGCGCCGTGCGTGCGGGGCTGGAAATCGTCCGGGTGCTGTCGACCGCTCGCGCGATCGAGCCGCGTGGCGCGCTCAGCCACTCACCCGCCGTCCGCATCGGCATCGCAACCGGTCTCGTCGTGGTTGGCGACCTCGTCGGACAGGGCACCGAAGAGCGCGACTCCGCGGTCGGAGAAACCGTCAATCTCGCCGCGCGCCTGCAGGGCCTGGCGCCGCCCAACGGTGTGGTGATTTCCACGTCGACCCAGTCGCTGCTGAAGGGGAAGTTCGACTACCGCGATCTCGGCGTCCACGTGCTCAAGGGAATCTCGGAGAAAGCCCAGGCCTGGCACGTGATGCGCGCCTCGCGGGTGGAGACCCGCTTCGCCGCCGCCATGGGCACGCGGCTGACCCCGCTCGTCAACCGGGAGGAGGAGATTGCGCTGCTGATGGGGCGCTGGCAGCAGGCCAAGGAGGGCGAGGGCCAGGTCGTGGTCAAGTTCGGCGAGCCCGGCATCGGCAAGTCGCGCATCATCCAGGAGATCTTCGACCGGATCGCGGGCGATCGCCATGGACAGGTCTCGTTCCAGTGCTCGCCCTATTACACCTCCACGGCGTTCTATCCGTTCGCCGAGCAGCTCAAATTCTCTCTCGGTCTCGATCGCGAGGATGCGTCCGTTCAGTCGCTGGCGAGCCTGGAGACCGCGATCGCCGCCGCTCATGGCGACATCGAGCAGGTTGCGCCGCTGTTTGCCGTGCTGTTGTCCATTCCGACCGGCGACCGCTATCCGCCGCTCGAGCTGTCGCCGCAGCAGCAAAAGGATGCGACCGTCGCGGCGCTGGTCAATCATTTCCTCGGCCTTGCGCGCGAGCAGCCGCTGGTGATCGCATTCGAGGATCTGCACTGGATCGACCCGACGTCCCGTGAGGTGATCGATCTCCTGGTCGACCGGGCACAGAACCGGGCAATCCTGGTCATCATCACCGCGCGCACCGAATTCCAGCCGAGCTGGAACGCCCATTCGCATATCACGACCCTGGTGCTGAACCGGTTGAGCCGGCAGTTGCGCGCGACGCTGGTCGAGCGCGTGGCGGGACGCGAGCTTCCCAAGGAGGTCATCGAGGAGATCATCGTCAAGACCGACGGCGTGCCGCTGTTCCTGGAGGAGCTGACCAAGACGGTTCTCGAATCCAACCTCCTGACCGAACGGCACGGGCGCTACGTGCTGTCGGGTCCGTGGCGGCAGCTTGCGATCCCGGCGACGCTGACGGACTCGCTGATGGCGCGGCTGGACCGGATGGGGCCGTTCAAGCGGATCGCGCAAATCGGTGCCACCATCGGCCGCGAATTCTCCTACGAGACTCTGCACGCGGTCGCCAACACACCCGCCGAACAGATCGAGGCCGCGCTCAATCATTTGGAGGAGGCCGGACTGATCATGCGCCGCGGCCATCCGCCCGATGCGCTCTACTCCTTCAAGCACGTGATGATTCAGAACGCCGCGCATGCGAGCTTGCTGCACAGCGAGCGGCGCAAGCTGCATTCCCGGATCGCCCAGGTGCTGGCCGAGATGTATCCCGAGAAGACCGAGCGCGAACCGGAACTGCTCGCCCATCATATGACCGAATCCGGCCAGAGCGAGAGCGCCGCCAGCTTCTGGCTTAAGGCCGGTAAGCAGGCGGCCAAGAGTGGCGCCAATCTAGAGGCGATCGGGCATCTGGGCCGCGGCCTCGGCGTCGTGCAGGCCAATGCGCGCATGCAGGGCGCCGATGAGATGGAGCTCGAATTGCGCATCGCGCTCGGCAACGCGCTGATCGCCGCCAAGGGCTATGCCGTGCAGGAGGTCGAGGAGAACTACGTCCGCGCCCTCGAACTCGGCCAGCAGCTCGACGACGACGAAAAGGCCTTCGCCGCCACGCGCGGGCTCTGGGTCTGTCATTTCATCCGCGCCGATCTGACCCGCGCGCACGATCTCAGCGTCGAGCTGTTGAAGTTCGCCAAGCGCGAGCGGCTGAACGAGGGGACGCAACCGGCGCAGCAGACCGGCTATCTGATCGAGGCGCATCGCTCGATCGCGATGACTATGCTCTATCGCGGGCGCTTTGCCGCGTCCCAGCATCATCTGCACCGCTGCATCAACCTCTACAGCCCCGACCTGCACTCCGATCTGATGGAGCGGCACGGCACCGATCCCGGTGTCGTCTCGCTGTCCTATCTCGGCTACCTCCTGTGGTTCCTCGGCCGGCCCGACGCGGCGCGCCAGCACAGCGAACAGGCGATCGCGAACGCCGAGAAGATCCGCCACCCATTCACGCTCGCCTTCGCGCTCGTGTTCGGCGCCTATCTCTGCCAGCATTTGCGCGATGTTGAGGGCACGCGCGACCATGCCAACCGCGCCATGATCATCGCCACGGAGCACAATTTCCTGCACTGGAAGCAGCAGGCGGCGATCCTGCGCGGCTGGGCGCTGGCGCAGCTCGGCGAGGCCGACGAAGGCCTCAGCCAGATGCGGTTCGGCCTCGACGAATACGAAGCGATGGATTCCTGGCTCGCCGGCTGCTGGTTCCGCTGCCTGCTCGCGGAGGCCTACGCCAAGGTCGGAATGCGCGATGCCGCCTTGCGCGCGCTGGACGGTGCGCTCGCGACCGCAAGACGGACCGGCGACCACTCCTACCTCGCCGAAGTCTACCGCCTGCAAGGCGAGATCACCCTGTCGGATGAGAATCCGGCCTCGGTGCAGGAGGCCGAGGACCTGTTCAACCTGTCGCTGGAGATCGCGCGTAAGCAGGGCGCTCTGTCCTGGGAGCTTCGCACCGCCGTCAGCCTCGCGCGCCTGTCGCACCAAGCCGGCAAGCGCGAGCACGCTCGTCTCCTGCTCGTACCGATTGTGGCCAAGTTCAGCGAGGGCTTTTCCACGCCGGACCTGAAACAGGCGATGCAACTGATCGACGAGCTCGGCGTGGACGCGCTTGTTCGTAAACAGGCCGATTCCGTGAGATGAGCGATCTTGCCGCCGCGCGTGCGCGTTACGTGGAGCTGATCTCAAAACGCGAGCGGATCTCTTCAACGCGCCTGCTCGAAGCCCTCGGCACTGTTCCGCGCGAAAAGTTTCTGGCGAAGGGGCCGTGGCGCATCAAGACCGAGGCGGCGCGCAACTATCGGCTGACGCCGGATGCTGATCCCGTTCATCTCCAGGACAATGTGCTGGTCGCGATCGATGCGCGCCGCAAGCTTGATACCGGACTTCCGAGCCTGTGGGCGCATTTCATCGATTTGCTCGACGTCGGGGAAAAAGACCGTGTGGTCCAGATCGGCTGCGGGCTCGGCTATTTCTCAGCCGTGCTGTCGAAGATCGTGGGGCCCAAGGGCAGGGTGCAGGCAATCGAATGCGACGAGCGGCTTGCGGCGCGCGCCGCAACCTATCTTGGCGCCTATCGCAACGTCGCGGTCGTCCATGGCGACGGATGCGAGGACATCGGCGAACCCGCCGACGTGATCATCGTTCATGCCGGCTTCTCGCAGCCGCATCCGCTCTGGCTTCGGTCGCTTCGTCCGCGCGGCCGGCTTCTGGTGCCGCTGACCCAGCGGGACCGCGAAGGCGCCGCCCTCAAGATCACCCGCAAGGGCAGGGGGTTCGAAGCCGAGGCGGTGCAGCAGATCCGGATATTTCCCGGCCAAGGCCGCGGTCTGACCGCGCTCGACGACCGCGTCGCCGACTGGTGGCAGCGCGCCTCCGCGCTGGCGCCGCTGCGCTTTCGCGGCATCGCGCAGGGGTTGCCGTCGGATGGCTAATGCTTCGTTTCATTTTACCTTGATTGCGAATGTAAGTATCCAACGCGTCTCGGCGCCGCTATGACTGCGGCCTGATCGCCATACGAGCGCGCGCCATGCATTCCGTTGCCCTGCTGACCGCCAGCTACGCCAAGGATATCGAGCGCTTTTCGCTGCTCAGCGAGAGCATCGACATCTGGTTGACGGGCTACACACGGCATTATGTTCTCGTTAACGATGAGGATCTGCCGCTGTTCGCGCGGTTCGCTTCCGACAAACGCGTCATCGTTCCGGCCTCGCGCTATTTGCCGAAATGGCTGTGGGCGTTGCCGCCGGCTCTGCAGTTCATCAGCAAACGGCGCGTCTGGCTGTCGCTGCTGTCGTCACCTGTTCATGGCTGGCACATTCAGCAGATCCTCAAGATCGCCGGCGTCCTCAACGCGCCAGAGCAGCGCGTTTGCATCCTGGATTCGGACAATCTGTTCTTCCGCGAATTCGACGTCGGTGAGTATGCCGGCGCCGAGAAGACCCCGCTGTTCGTCACGCGCAACGGGATCGACGCCGCCCACCCCTTGCATGTCCTGTGGCTCCGCACCGTCGATCAGCTCCTTGGCATCAAGGACCGGTCCTTCCCCGCGGACGACTATGTCGGCAACGCGCTGGTCTGGGACAAGGACACCGCGCGCGCGATGACCGATTCGATCAAGTCGGCAACGGGATTGAACTGGGTTCTGGCACTGTGCCGGAAGAAGAAGTTCTCGGAATATCTCATGTACGGCCATTTCGTCGCGAACGCGCCCGCGCATCTGGCCACTCATCGGGTCACCGAGGACAGCATCGCGGTCTCGCATTGGGACGACACCCGCCTCGACCGTCCCGCCATCGAAGCGATGATGCGCGCCGCTTCGCCCGACCAGGTCGCGCTGTGCATCCAGTCCTATTCGTCGACCTCGATCGACGACATCCGCGACGTGTTCCGCCTCAGCTCGCGCGACCGTCGCGGTCCGAGTCTTTCGCCCGAGCACATGGGCGACGAGGCTCAGTTCGAAGTGCCGAAAGCTCGCTAGACCTTACACGTCTCTCGTGAACTTGCTGATCACGTTCATGAACGGCTTCGGCTTGAACTCGCCGTCGAGCGGCAAAGGACGGTTCGGCTGCTTGTCGGCGCGGGCAAAGGTGCCGTTGATCCAGCTGTAGCGGTCCGAGAGGCCCCAGGTCAGGATCGAGCGCACCGGTCCGCTGGTCGAGATCGCGGTCAAGAGATCATCGACGCGCTTGGCGACGATGGCATCGCGCTCCGCCGGCGTCCCCGTCAGCTTCTGGTCGTCGACATCGAGCTCGGTGACGAGCACCTCGAGGCCCCAGGCGCGCAGCTCGGTGACGAATTCGGCAAGCCCATGGGTGTCGATCTCGAGCTCGGCATGCAGATGCGCTTGCAGTCCCACGGCGTGCAACGGCACGCCCTGGTCGAGCAGCTCCATGATGAGATGGCGGTAGGCAGCGCGCTTCGCGACGAACGTGTCCTTGGCCGACTCGATGTCGTATTCGTTGATCGCGAGCTTGACGAAGGGATCGGCCGCGGCCGCCGTGCGGAACGCCAGCGGAATCCAGCGGTTGCCCAGATGCTGCGTCCAGAACGACTCGCGTCGGTCTTTCGGGCTGTGCGGATTGTCCGGGATCGGCTCGTTGACTACGTCCCACGACGTCAGCTTGTCCTTGTAATAGGAGACGACGGTGCCGATGTGGTCGACATAAGCGCGCTCGACGCCCTTGGTATCCTTGATCTGCTTGGTCCAGTCCGGAATGTCGTGATACCAGGCGAGCGCGTGGCCGCGCATCGTCAGGTCGTTCTGCCGGGCGAAATCCAGGATCGCGTCGGCGCGTTCGAAGGCAAAGGTGTGCGCGTCCGGACGCAGCATCGGCCATTTCAGCTCGAGCACCGGCACGACTTGTGTGCAGTAGGTGCTGATGGCTTCGCCGAGCCTGGGATCCGCTTGCAGATCCCAGAGCGTGGCCGCGGCACCAAATCCCTGATAGCGCTGGGCGAGTTTCGACGCCGGCGCTGCGGACGCCGATGCGGCTGCCGCGAGTGCTGCGGCGCTGCCGAGGAGAAATTCGCGTCTGTCGAGCCTGGTCACGGCATTCCTTATCGGAGCCAACGCGCCACCGTACCAAGCGACGCCTTGCAACGCCGGGGATTTCCCTCGTTGGGTTAACTTTGCCAGTGCGAATCACGGTTCCTTTCGGTGGCCGTGGCGCCGTCAGGGAAGGGCAAATTTAACGCTAACCCGCGAAAGCGGCTTCAAAACCGGATTCGCCGCCCGATCTCCAGACTTATGTGACACTCTTGAGAGATGTTGCGGCGCAATTCGTTGGCCCCGCCATGGTCCAATTGATGAACGGCCGTCACACTCGCAACAACGTTGCCGGTCCCGTGCTCGCATGCTGAACCGCCATTTCTCGATTTATCTCGTCGCCTACATCCTGCCTGCGGCGGTGGGCTTCTTTGCCGTCACGGCCTACACGCGGCTGCTGACGCCGGCGGAGTACGGCGTTTATGTCGTCGGCATCAGCCTGGCTGGCATTCTAGGCGCAATCTTCTTCGCCTGGATCAAGCTGTCGGTGTCGCGCTATCAGGCGATGTCGGCCGAGGTCGATTTTCGCGGCACAGCGATTGTCGCCTTCGCGCTCACCGTTGCCGTCCTCTGCGCCACCACGCCGCTGGTTTTCCTGTTCCGCAATGATCTCAGCGTTGGGCTGCTGCTTGCCAGCATGTTCGTCGCGATCATGGCGAATGCCGTCGATGTCGGCCAGGAGTTCGAGCGCGCAAAACTGCGCCCTTACAGGTTCGCGGCGATCTCGATCGTGCGCAGCGTGTCGAGCGTCGGTTTCGGCCTGCTCGGCATCTGGCTCGGCTGGGGTGGACTGGGACTGCTCGCCGCATTCGGCCTGGGTTCGCTCGCCGGGATCATCCTGAACCTTCTCGGTGACCGCACCAGGATCGCGCGCTTTCAGCGCAGCCAGTTCGTGCAGCTCGCGCGCTACGGCCTGCCGCTGACGCTGGCCGGATTGTCGGTTGCGGTCTACTCGGCCTGCGACCGCCTCATCGTGGCTTATTTGCTCGGCAAGGACGCCGCCGGAATCTTTGGCGTCGCCGCCGATCTGCCGCGACAGTTCATGGTCATGATCGCCTCCAGCGTCGCCGCGGCGACCGTGCCGTTGGTGTTCCGGTCATTGTCGGACAAGAACATCGAGACGACGCGGGAGCGGCTGACCGAGAGCCTCGAACTTCTGCTCGTCGTAGTTGCGCCCGTCGCGGTCTGGCTCGCGCTCGTAGCCGACCAGGTCGCCGGCACGCTCGTCGGCGTCGACTTCCGCGCCGGCGTGTCGGTATTGCTGCCGACCCTGGTGCTCGCGCGCTTGTTCGGCATCGCCAATCAGTTCTATGTGCAGATCAGCTTCCAGCTTGCCGAGCGACCGTTCATGCTGGCGGCGCAGTCGTTCCTGACGCTGGTCGTCAGCGTGGCGTTGATGTTCGTGCTGGTGGCCGGCCATGGTCTCTACGGCGCGGCGCTGGCGACCCTTGCAACCGAAGCGATCGGTTTCCTCGTTGCCGTCGTGCTGATGCATCGCGCCCATCCGGTCCCGTTCGACCTCCACCGCCTCGCCGGCGTTGCGGTCTCCGCCGCGGCGATGGCGGCTGCGATCCTCGTGGCACGATCCCAGGTCAATGGCATCGGCCTCGTCCCGCTCATGCTCGTGAGCCTCGCCGGCGGGCTCGCTTATGCCGCTGCCGCGTGGTTGCTGAACATCGCAAACGTCCGGACGCTGTCGCTGCGTTTCCTGCGAACCTTCAACCGCAAGGCGCTGGGCGTTTAAGCCGCGATGCCTGACGAGGCTCGGCCTCAGCGTCTGAAGCTCTGAAAGCGCCGCCTGGCCTGGCGATGGCTCGGTTCCGACCGGAAGCGCACAGCCGCCCGGGTCTAGGGCGGAGGGCGATTTTGTTGCGTCCGTGGCCATAACTGTGCTTCTTGGGCGGCATGTCGGGAGCAGAGCAGATATGACCCAAGGAACGCCGGAAATCCGCGCATCGGCGCAGTTGCTTGCCCGCTATCGCGAGCCTGACAATACGCGGGGTGTCCTCGAACTGGCGATCACGGCGATCCCGTTCGTCGTCATCTGGGCTCTGATCTGGGTCGCTCTTGACCAGGGCTATTGGTTTGCCCTCCTGCTCGAGGTGCCCGCGGCGGGTTTGCTGGTCCGCCTCTTCATGATCCAACACGATTGCGGACACGGCTCGTTCTTCCGCGGCCGCGTTGCCAACGATTGGGTCGGCCGTGCCATCGGCGTGATGACACTGACGCCATACGGCTACTGGCGGCATAACCATGCGGGCCATCACGCGAATTCCGGCAATCTCGACCACAGGGGCTTGGGCGACATCGATACGTTGACCACGCGCGAATTTCTCGGGCGGTCGCGATGGCGCCGGACGCTGTATCGCTTGTATCGACATCCCCTCGTGATGTTTGGCGCCGGTCCCTCGTATTTGTTCATCTTGAAGCACCGATTGCCGGTCGGGATGATGCGTCGCGGCTGGAAACCCTGGCTGAGCACGATGGGCACGAACATCGCCCTCGCGGTTCTCGCCGTCACGATGATCTGGCTGGTCGGCTATGGGCCGTTGCTGCTTGTGCATCTGCCGATCGTTGTCCTGGCGGCGTCGATCGGTGTGTGGCTGTTCTACGTCCAGCACCAGTTCGAGCACACGCATTGGGCCCACGACGAGACCTGGAACTTTCACGACGCCGCGCTGCACGGCAGCTCTCACTACCAATTGCCGGGTGTCTTGCGATGGTTCACGGCAAATATCGGCGTCCACCACATCCATCATTTGTCCAGTCGAATTCCCTGCTATCGCTTGCAGGACGTATTGCGCGACCATCCGCAGTTCGCTGGTGTCGGGCGGATCACGCTGCTCCAGAGTTTGCGGACCGTGCGGCTGACCTTGTGGGACGAGGAACGGCAGCGGCTCGTCTCCTTTGGAGAGGCAGCCTTGTTTGGCAAGGCAGCCTTGTTTGAAAAGGCAGCCTTGACTCCAGTGGCTTAGCTTTACGCCGCCCCGCGCGGCCGCCGACCGGCGTGAATTCGCGCGATCGGAACGCGATGGGCGTCTAGCGGCCGTTCAACGTGGCTTCGCCGTCCGACGCCGGGCGCTGGCAGCCGTGTCACCGATCCCCGGTCATTCTGTCGCAGCGATAGACCGCCAGCTTCGGCCGCGCGGCGCCCTTCCGCCTGCGTTAACCGTCGTATATGAGATTTATCGCCGGAACGTGCCGAATGTCGCCACAGACGGAACGTAAGGCGGCGGCGATTTCTTAATTCAAAGATCGCAATCTGATCAATGACCGGCGGACTGGCATTTCGACCGAGGATGGCATGAGAAACCTGATGACAACGGCGCAATCCACCGTGGCGATGCGGCGTTGGGGGCCCCCCCGAATTGTGACCCTGGCGGCAATGCTCGCCTTTGCGGCCGTGGCTCCGGCCAATGCGGCCAAGCAGGCGCGTCAGCCGGCCGAGGCGGTGGCACCGCGCGAGGCTGGCGAACCGATCATGGCGATCGTGTCGATCAAGAGCCAGCAGGTCACCTTCTACGACGCCGAGGGCTGGATTTTTCGCGCGCCGGTGTCCACCGGCACGACGGGACGCGAGACGCCGGCCGGCGTCTTCGCCATCATCGAGAAGGACAAGGACCACCACTCGACCATGTATGACGACGCCTGGATGCCGAACATGCAGCGCATCACCTGGAACGGCATCGCGCTGCATGGCGGGCCGCTGCCCGGCTACGCCGCTTCGCATGGCTGCGTGCGGATGCCGTTCGGCTTTGCGGAGGGCCTGTTCGACAAGACCAACATCGGGATGCGGGTGATCATCTCGCCGAACGACGCGGCTCCGATCGACATCGTTCATCCCGCACTGTTCATGCCGAAGCGGGACGCCATTGCGGCGGCGCCGGGCCAAATTGGCAGGCTCTCCGGCGAGGCCGAGGAGGCCACAAGGGCGGCCGACGAGGCCAAGAAGGCCGCGACGGCGGCCGCGAAAGAGGCGGCATCGCTGCCGGCCTCGTTGCGCAAGCTGGAACAGCAGAAGACCCGCGCCGACGCCGAGCTCGCCTTCGCCGACAGGCAGCTCGCGGCCGCCAAGACCGATCAGGCCCGCGCCAAGGCCGAGGAGCTGAAGCAGAAGGCCGCCACCAAGGCCGCCGACGCGGCGACGCAGCTCGATGCCGCCAAGAGCGCCGCACAACCGAAGCGCGACGCGGTGGCTGCCACGAAAGAGGCCGCCAAGGCGGCAGCGGCCAGGAAGGCCGATGCCGTGAAGGCCGCGACCGACGCAAAGCTCGCACTCGAGCCGGTCTCGGTCTACATCAGCCGCGCGACGCAGAAGCTCTACGTGCGGCGGAACACGCACAAGCCGGCACCGGACGGCGGCGGCGAGGTGTTCGACACCAGCATCGAGGTTCCCGTCACGATCCGCAATCCGGATCAGCCGCTCGGCACGCATATCTTCACCGCGATGGCGAAGACCGACACCGGCCTGCGCTGGAGCGTGGTCACGATCGAAGACAGCGACAACGCCAAGAACGCACTCGACCGCATCACCATCCCACAGGAGGTGCTCGATCGCATCGCGCCGACCGCGTTGCCGCGCTCCTCGATCATCATCTCGGACGAGCCGCTGAGCAGCGAGACCAACTACCGCACCGAGTTCGTCGCAGTGCTGAGCAACCAGCCCCAGGGCGGTTTCATCACGCGCAAGCCGACCGCGCCTCCGATGGCCATGGCGAGCGATGACGGCTGGGACAATGGCGGCAACGGTTTCGGCTTCTTCTTCCAGCGCGATCCGAATCCGCAGCCCGTCAATCCGCGCCGGCGCGGCCAGTATCAATATTATCAGCCGGCACAGCCGATGCAGCGGGGCTTCTGGTAGGAGCGGGCGGATCGAAGCTCGCACTATCGCCGCGCCTCGATGACGATAGCCTGGATCTTGCCTTCGATCGGTCCGGACCCATGGCGCGTTCGGATCGCCTCGGCGACGATGTCGGTCGCAGCCTGAAGCTTGCTGGCATCGCGCGCCTCGATCTCGCTGCGCAGCGGCGTGCCCTGGCAGAGCGCGATCGCGACGTGCTCGGGCGACGGGGCCCGGCTTATTTCAGCTCGCGTTTCGATCGATATGTCACGGAAGCCTGCGCGTTCGAGGTCGGTTCTGATGACGGCCTTGTCGTGATAGCCGTGCGGCGTCCGGGCCATGAAACGAGGCGGGTCGTCGGGAAACAGCTTTTCGAGCGCGACGGTCGCTTCATGCGTCAGCACATTGTCCTCGATGCGATCCCAGACGTTGAACACGAACGTGCCATTGCCGTTGAGGACGCGCTTCACTTCCCCGTAGGCCTTCACGCGGTCCGGAAAGAACATGGCGCCGAACTGGCAGCAGACCACGTCGAAGGCTGCATCGTCGAAGGGCAGGGCCGAGCCGTCGGCCTGGCGCCACGAGATTCGATCGTCGTCTGCCTGACGCTGCGCCGCGACGGCGAGCATCGGCTCGTTGAGGTCGGTGGCGACATAACGGACACCGCGCGGCAGCGCCGCCGCCACCGCGCGCGTCACGGCGCCGGTGCCTGCCGCGATCTCGAGCAGCACGGAGGGAGACCGGGCCGCGACACGTCTTGCGATGTCGTCGGCGTAAACGGCGAAGATCATCGGCACCAGATATTCGTCGTAAAGCTTCGGGATCGAGCCGGCGAAAACCTTGTCGGTGTTGGACATGCTTGCCTCGCTGAAGTTCGGAGACGAGGCTCACGTTACCATCAATTGCCGTCTACCGCGCCAGCAGCGCGGTGAACCCGGCCGGTTCCTGCCGGCCAGCGTCATCGGCCCCCTCCGACCTCGCGGATCGGCCGCGTGCCGTCCCAGCTCAAAGCAGCCTGCCGGACCTTCTCGAAGAACGGCCCCTTGGTGCCGCTGATGTCGGAGATCTCGATCACGGTGCCTGGATGGGCCTGGGTGTCGAAATAGGCAAAGCGCCCCTTGTCGCCGCCGATCTGGCCCTCGTGGCCGATCCTGTAGCCGAGCCCGAGCGCCCTGTCGTAGAGCGCCTGGTAGTCGTGGCTCCAGTAGGACATGTGCTGAAGGCCTTCGTGGCCGGACTCGAGGAACTCCCTGTACAGCGAGGGCGCGTCGTTGCGCTGCTGGATCAGCTCGATCTGGAGATCGCCGGAATTGGCCAGCGCGATGCTCATCTCGACGGCGGAGTTTTCGCCGCGATGGCAAAACCAGTCGGTCTTGACGCGGTCCATGTAGTACCAGGGACCGACGCCCATCACCTCGATCCAGTGCTTCATCGCGGAGTGGATGTCCCGCACCACATAACCGTTCTGGCGTACCGCGCCGAAGATGCGGCTCATGCCCGCGCTCCTCTTGTCAGCTTGATCACTTCAGTTCAATGCCCGCGTCCTTGGCAACCTGCTTCCAGGCCGCGATGTCGCTGGCGTTGATGTCACGCTGCTCGTCGCCCGGCACGAATTGCGGCGTGATGCCAAGCCCCAGCAGCTTCTCCTTCACGTCGGCATCGGCGAGCGCGTCCTTCAGCGCCGCGGACAGCTTTCTTGCGATCGGTTCGGCAAGCCCCGCAGGCGCATACATCGCCCAGGACAGGCTGCGGTCGAACGGCACGCCTTGTTCCTTGTAGCTTGCGACATCCGGCAGGCTCGGCGAGCGTTCGCCGCAGGCGGCCAGCGCCTTGATCGAGCCGTCCTTCACCAGCGGCGTCGCGGTCGCCATGTCGAGTGTCGCCAGCGAGATGTGGCCGCCGAGCAGATCGCCGGCCAGTTTGGCGATGCCGTTGAACGGCACGTGGTCCATCTTGATTCCGGTCTGCTGCATCAGGATTTCCGCGCAGAACTGTCCGGTCGAGCCGACGCCCCAGCTTCCGTACTGGATCGGCTCGCCCTTCCTGGCCAGCGCGATCAGGCCCTTGATGTCGTTGGCGGCAAAATCCTTGGTCGCCACCAGCATGATCGAGGACGTGCCGATGCGCCCGATCGTGGTGAAATCCTTGATCGAATCGTAAGGCAGTTTCGGATAGATCGCCGGCGCCAGCACATGCGTGGTCATGCCGCCTACGGTGATGGTGTAGCCGTCATTCGCCGACGCCGCGACCATCTGGGTGCCGAGCGTGCCGGCAGCCCCGGTGTGGTTCTCGATATAGACGCTCTGTCCGAGCGTCTTGCCCATCCTGTCGCCGAGCAGTCGTCCGATCACGTCGCCGCCGCCACCGGCCGCATAAGGCAGCAGCATCCTGATCTTGTGCGTGGGATAGGCGGCCGGATCCTCGGCCCGCGCAGGCAGCATTGCCGAAAACGTTATGACCAATGACAAAGTTGCGGCGCGCAGCAGACGAAAATGGACGAAGCGCGCCATGACCTGATCTCCCCAGATTGCTCTCCGCTTCTTTTGAGAGCGGAGTTGAAGCGCAAGACCGAACGAGCGATCGTGCCGGCGGTTGACTAGCGAACGATCGTTCGTTAGTCAAGCCCGCATGGCTGTCCACACCACCAGCGCGGCGGAAGCGGCTGCGCCCACGACCCGCGCGCGCATTCTCGCCGAGGCGCTCGATCTGTTCGCGCAGAGCGGCTATGGCGGCGCCTCGATGCGCGAGCTCGCGCGTCGCGTCGGCATTCGCGAGAGCAGCCTCTACAATCACTTCGCCGGCAAGGCCGCGATCCTCGAGGCGATCGTCAGCGAGCACGGCCCGGCCAGCTCGGCGAGCCGGCTGGAAGAGCCGCGCTACAAGCAGCTCGCGCGCCAGCCCGCCGCGTTCTGCCGCCAGTTTGCACTGGATCTCGTCGAGCAATGGTCCGATCCGCGCGAGCACCAGTTCCAGAAAGTGATCACCGCCGAGCGCAACCGCGTGCCCGGCATCCGCGCCAAATTCGCCGATCATTTCTATGCGCGCGAGCAGAGCATGATGACGGATTATTTCCGCGGCTTTGCGCTCGCCGGTCTCGTCTCGACGCCGGACCCACGCGAGACCGCGCGGCTGTTCGCGGCCGGGCTGATCTACATCCGTCTCGAGCATTATGTGATGGGCGCGGCACCGTCGCCGCGGCCGAAGGTGATCGAGGCGATCGACCGCTATCTCGCCTTCTTCCTGTCGCTGATCGCGGCGGATGGCGGGACACAGGACAATAAGAAACGAAAAGCCAAGGGAGAGACTCGTGGCAAGGCTGCCCCTGATTGATCCGGAGACGACGAGCGGCGACATCCGCGCCTCGTTCGACCGCATGCCGGTCAAGCTGAATATTTTCCGCATGATGGCCCATGCCGAGGCCAACATGATCCCGGCGATGCGGCTCGGCAATTCGATCCTGCACAAGCAGAAGCTCAGTGCGGTCCATCGCGAGCTCCTGATCCTTCAGGCCGCCCAGCTCGAAGGCGGTGCCTATGAATGGCGCCAGCACGTGCCGATCGCGCTCGGAATCGGCTGCACGCAAGCACAGATCGATGCGGTCGAGCGGGCCGACTACGATGCCGCCGGCCTGAGCGAGGCCGAGCGCGCGCTGCTGAAATTCGGCCGCGAAGTGGTCGAGCACGTTCGCGTTCCCGAGCTGATCTTTGCCGCCATGCGCGCGCATTTCAGCGACCAGGAGATCGTCGAATCCATCGTCGCGCTCGGCTTCTACATGATGATGGCGCGTGTCACCGAGGCGACCGAGACCGATCTCGACCCGGCAGCCGGCATGAAGGTCTACGACAGCGGCAAGAGATAGGCGGCGCGCATGCGTGAGAATTCCGAGACCAGGCCGGAGCGCTATGTTCTCCCGCCGAGCGCGGAATCGCTGGGCGAAGCGCCGGGCAGGGGACGCCTTGAGAGGCGTCGCATCCTGATCGTCGGCGGTGGCCAGCGTGTGTTCGACGCCGCCACCGATCCGATCGGCAACGGCCGCGCCATGAGCATTCTTTGCGCGCGCGAGGGCGCGAAGGTCGCGGTCGCCGATCTCAACCACACCTCCGCGCAGCAGACCGTCAAGCACATCACCGACGAAGGCGGCGAGGGCTTTGCCATCACGGCCGATGTCACCTCTGAATCCGACGTCCAGCGCATGATCGAGGAAGCACATCGCGCCATGGGCGGGCTCGACGGCATGGTCCTCAACATCGGCACCTTCGGCAAGGTCGGCCTCGACGCCGTCAGCCCCGAGGAGTGGAATGCGATCTACGACGTCAACGTTCGCGGTCCGATGCTGTGCTGCCGCGCGGGCCTGCCGAAATTCGGCAACGGCGGATCGATCGTCTTCATCTCCTCCATCGCCGCTCTGAAGGCCGGCTCGCAGATGGCGGTGTATGATTCCTCGAAAGCCGCGCTCGGCGGCCTCATGCGCAACATCGCCCATCTCGGATCGCGCCGCGGCATCCGCGCCAACCTCGTCTATCCCGGTCTCGTCGACACGCCGAACGGTC
This sequence comes from Bradyrhizobium sp. 87, assembly GCF_023073015.1. Lineage (NCBI taxonomy): Bacteria > Pseudomonadati > Pseudomonadota > Alphaproteobacteria > Hyphomicrobiales > Nitrobacteraceae > Bradyrhizobium > Bradyrhizobium sp. 87. The sequence continues at coordinate 104,344 of NZ_JADPIQ010000018.1, read as the reverse complement.
GCGAGGCCGGCGCCGGCCGCCCCTCGCGCGGCAAGGGTCACGTCCCGTTCGGCCGCCAGGCCACCGCCTGGGAAATCGCCTATGCCGTGCTGTTCTTCCTCTCGGACGAGAGCGTCTACGTCACCGCGCAAACGCTCGCGGTCGATAGCGGCCTGAGCGGGATGTGACGTCGATCCGTAACAGGCTGCGGCTCGACGCGACAGTTTCGCAGGGCCTGCTCATCTGATAAGCCTCAAAGGCATGAAAACCACACTGCTGAAATCCGAAGACTACGCCCGCTCGCCCTGGAAGAACGGCGGCGGCATCTTCACCGATATTGCGGATGCCCATCGCGCTGAATCCGTGAAGGATTGGGACAGCCTGCTCTGGCGCTTCGCGACCACGCCGATTGTGGCGCCGGGGCCATTCTCCCATATGCCCGGCATCGACCGCCTGCAGATGGTGGTCGGCGGACGCGGGCTGGTGCTGAAGTCGCCCACCGAGGAATTCGACGAGCGCGAGCCGTTTACGACGGTGCGCTTCACCGGCGAGCTCGAGATCGTGACCCGGCTCGAGGAAGGGCGAGTCGAGGTGGTGAATTTGATGGGCCGGCGCGGTGCGGTCGCGCTTGAGCTCGAAGCGCTTAAGGAGCCCGGTGAGCGGCGATTGTCCGCCGGCACGCATCTAATTTATGCGGCGCGCGGCGACTGCACTATCCGTCTCGAAGGCACGGATTTTTCGATTTCGCACGAAAACACCTTGAAAGTCGAACTGACGGGGGCATCGACGCTTGCGCTCGTCTCGGGGCTGGCCGTGCTGGGCTCTATCCAGATCGTCGGCTGAACGGCGTTCCAGCCCACCAGAGCGATGCGCACAATCCGTGCAACTGGCTAGGTTGACGCCGTCGCGCCGGAGCACGATATCTGCCGTGATGCAGCCGCCGCCCAAAAGCCAAAGCACGATATGGGCGGCCACGATATGAACGGGCAGATATGACCGCGCCAGAGAACAAATCCGCCACGCTGTCCGACGGCGTCGTCGACTGGTTGATCAACGGCACGCGCGACCAGCGCTTTATCGACAATATCTTTGCCGAGATGTGCATCCGGCTTCAGCAGGCCGGCATTCCGCTGGCGCGCTCAACCCTTCACGTGCTGATCCAGCACCCGCAATGGCTGGGCGCCCGCTTCAGTTGGGCCGACGGCATGCGCGAGGCAGAGATTGCACGGGTCGACCATGACGTCCGCGAGCGGTCTGAATATATCGGCAGTCCCGCCAACGAAATGTTCGACGGCGCGACCGAGTTGCGCGAAAATCTCGAGCAGGACCCAGCGCTCGGCCGCAAGCACGCGCTCTACCGCGAGATGCGCGCGCAGGGCCTCACCGACTATGTGGCTTGGCCGCTCTATCATACGCTCGGCAAGCGCCATCTCGTCACCTTCGCGACCAACCGGCCCGGCGGCTTCGACGACACCCATGTCGCTGCCCTCAAGAACTTGTTGCCTGTGCTGGCGCTGGTCAGCGAGATCCGCGTTAAGAATCGATTGGCGCGAACGCTGCTCGAGACCTATGTCGGCTCCCATGCCGGCGAGCTCATCCTGGCCGGCGCCACGCGGCGCGGTACCGGTACGACGGTGCGCGCCGCGATCATGATCTGCGATCTGCGCGACTTCACCAAGATTTCCGACAATTGGCCGCGCGACGACGTCATCGATCTGCTCAACGATTATTTCGACGCGATGTCGGAGCCGATCGCGCGGCATGGCGGCGAGATCCTGAAATTCATCGGTGACGGCCTGCTCGCCATCTTTCCGCTGAGCGAGCCCAAGGCCTGCGCAAACCTGCTGCATGCCGTGACCGAAGCCAGGCAGGCCATGATCGCGTTGAACGCGCGCAACGACGGCACCGGCCGAGCGCCGCTGAACTACGGCATCGGCGTCCATGTCGGCGACGTCATGTACGGCAATATCGGATCGTCCACCCGGCTCGACTTCACCGTGATCGGTCCCGCCGTCAACATGGCCTCACGCCTCGAAGCCTTGACCAAGCAATTGGGAAAGAAAGTATTGCTGTCACGCGACTTTGCCGAGCTGGTCGAGCGAGAGTTCGAGCTGGAGCATGTCGGAAAATATGAGGTGCGCGGCTTCAGCGATCCGATCGAGCTTTTTGCGTTTTGAAGATGACGGAGGCCCCCGGCTAAGCAGCGGGCGATCATCGAGTCCTGTTGCCAACGCAGGATTGTGTGACTACGCTCGGTGCGAAGCGCAACCAAGCGTTTCGTCCAAGCGTGTCATCGATCGGCCGCAGTACATGCCAAAATTCCTCCGCATCGGAATCCATCAGTCGAACGTATCGGGTTACACGTCGAAGGCGTGGTGTGTCCGGCGCGTTGGCACGGCGATCCTCCTGAAATGGGGCGCCGTGGAAGTCCAGGGCGCGGGTGACGGACGAAAGGTCTACTGGACGCGTCTGCCGCAGCAGAAGACAGTTCGCTGCGGCAGCGCGCAGCGTGCCCAGGATTACGCCAAGGCCGCGATCGCGCGGCGCCGCAATCATCGCTATGAACCGCTGACCGGCGCGATCGTGCTCCGGCGCCGACCGGCCGCAGGCAACACCGAGCTCAAGCGGGCGCTTGCCACGATCCTGATCGTCGATATCGTCGGCTCCACCGCAAAAGCCGCAAAGCTCGGCGATGTCCGCTGGACCAAGATCATGGGCCATTATTACGCGGCGGTCCGCAAGGAGCTGAAGAGCTCGCGCGGCAAGGAAGTCACGACGACGGGCGACGGCGTGCTGGCGACGTTCAAGACGCCGGCCGCCGGAATCAATTGCGCGACCGCGATCCAGAAGGCCGTGCGTACGCTCGGCCTCGAGATCAGGGTCGGCCTGCATGCCGGCGAATACACCGTGAGCGGCACTGAGGCGGTCGGCCTGGCCTTCCACATCGGCACCCGCGTCGCCGCAAAGGCGAGCGCCGGCGAGGTGCTGGTGTCGAGCGCGGTGAAGGAGCTGATGGCGTCGCAGTCGGCGATCAACCTGAAAGATCACGGCATTCACCGGCTCAAGGGCGTGCCGGAAAAATGGAGACTCTATAGAGTGGAGGGGTGAGAGTGGGTGAAGCTCTCACCGTCCTTCGTAAACGGGTGGACGCTTCTGTGCCTCGGCATCCCGCCCTTCCTGGAAGTCCCTGGTCGTGAGCAGCGCACGATATTGGTCGCCAAGTTGGGCAAGCGCGGCCTCGGGGTCTTCGAGCGCAAGGTGCGAGGACGCAATCGAGGTCTTGATGCCGAGGGGAGCGCATGCGGCGATCTTCTCGGCGATCTCGACGGCCTTCGCGCGAGCGGCGTCGCGGTTTGTTGCCACCTCCTGAACCGTTCCCATCCGGAGCGCTTCGTTCGCATCCCAATGATCGCCCGTCAGAATGAACCGCATGGCATTTCCCCAGCCGGCTTCTCGTGGGAAGCGAACGGTTGAGCCGCCGCCGGGAAAGCGGCCGTGCGTGTTCTCGTCCTGGCCGAAATCCGTGTCTTCCGATGCTATGCGGATGTCCGCAATGAGGAAGATTTCGTGCGCCATATTCCAGGTATCGCCATGCACCGCGACAATCAGCGGCTTGGTGAGCGCCGGTTTGGTCCGCCCGAGAGGGTCGATGAAGCCGGGTCCCTCCATCATCGTCTTTCCCGATTGAGCAAATGCCTTGTAAGCGTCGACATCGACACCTCTGGAGAAGCGTTCGCCGTAGCCGAACAGAACCGCTGCACGCAGCGAGGGATCTCGATCGTACTGGTAGTAGGCTCTCGCCAGGCTCTCTGTCGCCTCCGGGTCCAGCCGATTGTCGATGCCAGGCCGGTTGATGCCGATCAGCACGATGTGGCCTTTGCGCTCGATGGTGATCTTCGTCCGCTCACCGTACGGAATGTCCGCCATCGGCGCGGACTCGTCAGATTGTGACATCATGGATTCTGTCTTCCCGTGCTGATGAGAGCGCTGCAGCGATGATGTGGTATCATGCAGAAGATTGCATCAGGCCCGACATGGGCGATCGTGCGTATCGGAAAACGCATCTGCGTTTTCGAAACGACGATGAGCGAGGGTGTGGGCTCAAGAGCGTGCCGGAGCGGTGGCGGGGTGGGGACTGAGGCGATTGCGCGCGGGGCGGATCCACGCCCTCATCTCATCTGGACGACGATTTTCCCCCTGGCTCGTCCCTTTTCGAGATAGGCCAGCGCGTCTTTCGCCTGTTCGAACGGAAAGACCTTGTCGATCACCGGCCGGATACGCTCCGCCTTGAGAAGCTCGCCGATCTCGGCGAGTTGCCTGCCGTCCGGGTGCACGAACACGAACGAATACTCCGCGCCGATCTTGCCGGCGCGGCGAATGATCTTGCGGCTCAGCCATCCGAACAGGAACACCATGACGACGTTCATCCCGCGGTCGCGCGCGAACGCGGCGTCCGGCGGCCCGACCAGCGAGGCAATCCTGCTCCCCCGCTTCAGGATCCGAAGCGATGTCTCGACCGCATCGCCCCTGAGCGTGCCCAGCACCGCGTCGTAGTCCCGCAGCACTTCCTCGAATTGCTGGGTCTTGTAGTCGATCACCTCGTCAGCCCCGAGGCTGCGCACCAGATCGATATTTCCAGTGCTGGTCGTCGTCCCCACTTTGGCGCCGAAATATTTCGCGAGCTGGATCGCGAACGTGCCGATCCCGCCGGCGCCGGCGGGGATGAAGACTTTCTGGCCGGGTTTGAGACGTATGCGCTCCCTAAGAGCTTGCCACGATGTCAGGCCGACCATCGGGATCGAGGCCGCGTGCACGAAGTCCAGGTTCGGCGGCTTGAGCGCGGCGGCATCCTCCGGCACGGTCGCGAATTCGGCGAGAGCGCCTGTGCCGAGATCAAAGATGCTGGCGAAGACGGCGTCGCCCGGCTTGAAGCGGGTCACGCGGCTTCCGACCTCGACGACGACGCCCGCCAGGTCGCTGCCCAGCGTGGCCGGCAGTTCAAACTTCAGGATCGGCTTGAACGTTCCCTTCGGAATCATGTTGTCGATCGGGTTCAACCCCGCGGCATGAACCTGGACCAGGATTTCGTTCGGCTTCGGCGTCGGCCGCGGGATATCGGCCAACGCGATCTGGTCCGGCTTGCCGTAGCGCTTGAACACGAGGGCTCTCATTTTTTCTCTCGGTCCGAAGGTTCTTCGCACTGGCAAGATTGCGGCCCTCAGAAAGCCCGCGCGGTGCGGGCGGGCTGCAGCGCCGCCGTCGCATCCAGCCGCAAATCCTTTCGGATTCCGGCATCCACCAGGGCTGCGGGCGCGAACCGGCGCAGAAATCGCAGGCGCTTCGCAAGGCTGCCGGCCGCGTATTTGAGTTGCGGGCGCACCGCGCTCGCGGCCTTCAGCACGGCATCGGCCACGACGCCGGGCTGTTCGGCCGTCGCCATCACCTCGTTCACCCGCTTGGTCACGCCGGCGCGCGCCTCGCGATATTCGTCGAGCGTGGCGTCGGGCTCCATGAAGTTCGCGTCGAACGGCGTCTTGGTGTAGGCGGGCTCGACTACGGAGACCCGGATGCCCCGCGTGCGCAGTTCATGGTCGAGCGATTCCGAATAGCCTGCCACGGCGTGCTTGGTCGCGGCATAGAGCGCGCCGTAAGGCATCGGCAGAAAGCCGAGCACTGAGCCGATGTTGATGATGCGGCCGCTTCCATGGCGCCGCATGTGCGGCACGACGGCGCGCGTCATCCGGATCAGGCCGAAGAAGTTCGTCTCGAAAATCGCGCGCGCCTGCTCCATCGAGCTCTCTTCCGCGCCGGCAGGGGCAACGCCGAAGCCGGCGTTGTTGACGAGCAGGTCGATGCGACCCTCGCGCCGGATCACTTCGCCGACGGCGGCTTCCACCGATGCATCGCTGGTGACGTCGAGAGCCAGCATCTCGAATGCCTGCTTGCCCGCCTGCGCGCCCCGCCTGCTGGTGCCGAACACCTTGTAGCCGGCGTTCGCGAGTCGCTCCGCCGTCGCCTGGCCGATGCCTGAGGAGGCGCCGGTCACTAGCGCGATCTTCGGTGTAATCCTGTTCATAATGCCTCTCCGACGCCACTACCGGGCCTGAAATCGTTTGATTACGATCGTAACTATTGATATACATGACGATCGTAATTATAAAAGTCAAGCCCCGCCTCTAAGGATCGGTCCCATGCGCGTCTCAAAGGAACAGGCCGCCAAAAATCGCGAGCATATTCTCGAGACTGCCTCGCGCCTGCTGCGGGAGCGCGGCATCGCCGGCGTCGGTGTCGACGCACTCGCCGAGGCGGCCGGGATGACGCACGGCAGCCTCTACAGCCAGTTCGGCTCCAAGGAGCGGCTGGTCGAGGAGGCGGTGGCCCATGCGATCGACGCCAAGGGTCAGGAATTCCCCGAGGCCTTCGAGCTCGAGGACTATGTTTCGCACTATCTCTCGCCGGGGCATCGCGACGATCCCGCCGCCGGCTGCCCCTTCGCTGCGCTCGCCTGTGAAGTGTCACGTCAAAGCGGCGGCCTGAAGCAGCGTTTCACCGCCGGCGTGCGCGGCGTGATCGGCTTGCTGAGCAGCCGAATGGCCACCGATCTGAAGCCACGCCAGCGCGAGGACAAGGCGCTCGCCGCCGCCGCCTCCATGGTGGGAGCCCTCGTGCTTGCCCGCGCCGTGGACGATCCCAAGCTGTCGGACGATATTCTTCGCGCGACGAGGAATTCGCTGGCGGGGTGAGGCCGCGTCCCGGCGGGGCGCCGAAAGTCCGGAACAAAATTCCGGTGACGACGTTCGACGTCGCGGACAGCCAAAAGCGATGGCTGCCGATCTTCGACATCGACATACTTTCGAACGCGCATGGATGACTACAGCGATCTGGTGCTCGGCATGTTGGCCCTGGCCGTCGCTGCCCTCCTGTTGGTGGCGGGCGAGCTCTATCTCGTGACCCGGCCAGAGCCGCCGCAAACTCACGCGCCGGCCCCACCGGTCGTTACATCGTCGGCCGAAACCATTTTTTGTCATGTCGATTTTGGAGCGTAAGCAGACCAACTCGAAGAGGTGGGCAATGGGAAGCACTGCAACTGTTCCGATGCTGTCGTCTGAGGGCGGATTGACACATTACCTGGCGGAAATTCGCAAGTTTCCGATGCTGCGGCCCGATCAGGAAATCGCCTACGCCAAGCGATGGCGCGAGCACGGCGACCGCGAGGCAGCCTATCATCTCGTCACAAGCCATCTGCGGCTCGTTGCCAGGATTGCGATGGGATATCGCGGCTACGGCCTGCCGGTTGCGGACATCATTTCCGAAGGAAACGTCGGCCTGATGCACGCCGTCAAGCGCTTCGAGCCGGAGCGCGGCTTTCGGCTCGCGACCTACGCGATGTGGTGGATCAAGGCGTCGATCCAGGAATACATCCTGCGGTCCTGGTCGCTGGTCAGGATTGCCAACAGCGGGGCGCAGAAGAAGCTGTTCTTCAAGCTTCGCCGGACCAAGGCGGAAATTTCCGCCCTGGAGGATGGTGATCTCCGCCCCGAGCACGCCAGCCGGATCGCGCGGCGGCTCGGCGTGCAGGAGAACGACGTCATCGAGATGAACCGGCGCCTCGGCGGCGACCTGTCGCTCAATGCCTTGGTGCGCGACGCCGACGGCGGCGAAGTCCAGGACTGGCTCGTCGACCCCGCGTCCAGTCCTGAAGCCGCGTACGCCGAGCAGGAAGAAACCAGACGGAGGCGTGAAGCCCTCGCCGGCGCCATGGGCGTCCTCAAGCCGCGCGAGCGCGACATTCTCGAGGCGCGCTGGCTCTCCGAGCCGCCGCTGAGACTTGAGCAGCTCGCGGCACGGTATGGCGTTTCACGCGAGCGGGTGCGGCAGATCGAAATGCGCGCGTTCGAAAAGGTTCGGGCTGCTATCGCCGGACGCCTGGCAGCCGGCTCTTGAAACCAAATCGGCGCCTCCTAATTCTTTTGGCAGCCGCATGCGAGTGCGGTGCCGGACGCCAAAGCAGGGTCCGGCAAGGCCATCGGGGCTCGCCCCGGTGATGCTCTTAATCCATGTTGCTCACAGGAGGATGTGGTTATGAGAACCGACGATATGTCTCCCCTCTGGCGTTCGACCATCGGTTTCGACCGCCGTTCCGCCGCGTCGCATCGCGATCGATGCTGCCGGCAATGCCGATCCGAAATCGAGCACAAGCAGGCGGCCTGACGAGTTGATCGTCCGGGCTTTGCAGCGCGTGCGTGGCCCTCGCCGCGCGCCGAGCTGCGCCAATCGACAATCAAGACAAGAGATAAGGAGAAACGACAATGGCACTACGCGATCTCATTCCGTGGAACAACGGCTCACGCAATATGGCCGTTCAGCGCGGCGAAGCCGGCAACCCGCTGCTTGCGCTTCATCGTGAGATGAACCGGCTGTTCGACGACGCCTTCCGCAGCTTTGATCTCAGTCCGTTCGGCTCCTCGACCGCAATGGGCTGGCCGAACGTCGAACTCGACGAGAGCGACAAGGAAGTCAAGGTCGTCGCCGAGCTTCCCGGTCTCGAAAAGGACGTCAACGTCGAGCTTGCAAACGGCGTGCTGACGATCAGCGGCGAGAAGAAGAGCGAAACGGAAGACAAGGAGCGTCTCTTCAGCGAGCGTTACTATGGCCGTTTCGTGCGGCGCATTCCGGTCGATGACGTCGACCAGGACAAGGTCGCGGCTTCCTTCAACAACGGCGTTCTCACCGTCACCCTGCCGAAGTCACCGGCGGCACAACAGAAGGTGAGGCGCATCGCGATCAACGGCAAGTAAGCATGAAGCGGCGGGCGGGTGCCGCCGCTCTCGCCCACGCGCGGCCGGCGGCCGCATTCGCGTCCGTCGGCTCGCTGCAAAATTTTCCGGAACGCTCGGAAACTTCAATTCCGGTCTGGCGTTTTGCGGTCGGTTTCCAAGTTCTGGGAGTCGCATATGAAGAAACTTGCTTTGGTCCTGACGATGATCTCGGCCCTGTTCGTGGCGGCGGCCTCGCCGGCGCAAGCCCATGGCTGGCGCGGCGGCTGGCACGGCCATTGGGGCGGTCCCGGCATCGGCTTCGGTCTTGTTGCCGGTGCGCTTGCGGCGGGGCTGGCGGCCGATGCCTATTATGGCCCGCGCTACTATGGCCCGCCCTACGGCTATTATGGACCGCGCGTCGTGCGGCGGGCCTATTATGTGCCTTACGCCTACGCTCCACCGCCCTATTGGGATCCCTGGTGGTGACGAGACAAGGCCCGGATCATCATCCGGGCCTTTTGCGTGAGGGCAATCGGTCAGCGGTTCGCGGCGCGCCTATTTGCGGTTCGCTCCCGTCGAGCCTGAGCCCGGCATGGCCTGCTGACCGCCCTGGGTTTGCCTGGTGTCGTTGTCGCCTGGCCGGGTCGTGGAGGACTTGGCCGGTGCGTTCGCGCCGCCGCCATTGTTGTCCGATGACGTGTTGAGGCCGGAGGCTCCCGCTCCCGTCGTGCCGCCGGTGCCTGAGGAGTCGATGCTCGACCCGGTCCTGGACGCACCCGCGCCGCCTTGCGCGAATGCGGAAGAGGGGAATGCGAGAGCCGCAACGAGCCCTGCGAGAACCAGCTTTTTCATGTCCGCTCCTGTGCTTGACGTCGTCACATGCCGTGCCGAGGCAAAGATCTCGGCACGCACCTGTTCCTGGGCGGGAGCGGAAATCCCGCGACAGCGACGATGAGTCATCCCGAGCTCATCGCACGCGGGGCGATCCGTTCCTGCGCCTGCGGCGTCAACTCGTAGCGATCGCCGGCTTTCACCAGCCAGCCCGCCTCGATCATGCGTCGCGTCATGCCCGCGCTGCACAGCGGGTGGCTGCCGCCGGGATGAAACAGCGCGCCCTCGCGTTCGATCAGGTAGCCGTAGAGCCGCGCCTGTCGAAGCGGGTTTTGCATCCCTGGTGTGGGCGCCTCCATGGTCTCTCGCGCAGTCCTCCAAGACGGCCTGAGATGCCGGGCCGATCCCCCGTCAGGCGGCCCCGGCCTGTGGCCCGGGGGCGGGGCTTCGAGCCGAGGCCGCCATTGCCGGAATCGCAAGGACCCGGCGCGGCCCAATACGCAACGGCCCCAGGTCGTTCCAACGACGTCGTTTCCTGCGAGCTCGGTCCTACAAACTATCCGTTGCTCTTTCCGGATGGGTGTCGGCAAGGCGAATTGCCTAGGCCGACCAACGATCCTGCTCTTCTTGGTGAGCATGCTCGTTCAGCCGTTCGGCGATCTGATCCGCGATCTTCTCCGACTCGGCCGAGGCCACCGGCTCGCCCTTGTGGGTCCTGAGCTTGTCCTTGTCGGCTTCGATGGGAAAATCGTCGGGCTTCAGTCCGGCATCCTTGGTCATGGCGCGCCTCATTGTGTCTCGCATCCGGAAAACACGGGCGAGGGCCGTTCGTTGCTGGAACAATGAAGCCGCGATCGAAAGCCACAGCCGGGCGCAAGCGCCGCGCGGCCCGCGCTTTGCTCAGGCCCCGCCGACGGCCCGGATCACGGTCCCGCTGCCGCCGCACGTCACGCAGGGCGCGCCGTCGATCCGCCCCTTGCCATGGCAATCCAGACACACATCTTCGCCGGTGCCCATCGTCCCCGGTGCGGCTTCATCCCCGGGGTTGAGCGCCGCCGAACCCGTCGGCGGTGTCCCGGTCTTTACGCCCTCCGTGTCGGTCTTGGTCATCTGCAGCTCCCTCGAAAAGACCGCAACGCCTCTTGCCGCAGGAAGTGCCAATCGTGATGTCAGATGCGGTGCACGTCAGTCGCGAGCCTGCGCAACCTGGGAAAGTACGCCGTCCGCATTGGAGGCCATCACCTCATCATCACCGCACGCCCGTGCCTTTGCAGCGCTGGCACTTCACCACCTTGTCGCCCTTCTTGAGCAGGCCTTTGCCTTCGCAGTTCTTGCATTTCTGCTTCTTCTTGATGTTCGGGCCTTTTTCATTGGTCATGGACGGCTCCTGCCGCGAAAGGGCGGTTGATTGAGCATTGTATGGGCGGGTTCTCGGCGAGAACACGCAGCGTTTCTGGTGGGGCAGCCCAGCGGAACAGCCGAACGGTGCCAGATAAGCCCTACGCTCATGTCGGCTTCGGCACCACCCGCACAACGATGGCGCGTGATCGCGCCGATTGTTCGTCGCCACACGGCTCCACGGCGTCGGAACGTTCACCGCCTAAATGCATTTAGGTGGTGTCAGATGATGGAGGCCTTGAATGGCGAGCGGGCTCGCGCACCGGCGCTTGGCGTTGAACGGGATGTCGATCTTCTATCGCGAAGCGGGACGCGCCGGCGCGCCGGTCCTGCTGCTGCCGCACGGCTATCCCTGTTCCTCCTTCCAGTTCCGCCGGCTGATGCCGGCGCTCGCCGACCGGTGGCGGACGATCGCGTTCGACTGGCCGGGCTTTGGTTACAGCGGCACGCCCGACCCGTCGGAATTCGCCTATGATTTCGATGCCTATGCAGACGTGCTGGCCGGCCTCGCCGATGCGCTCGGCCTCGGACGATACGCCTTGTGGCTCCACGATTACGGCTCCCAGATCGGGCTAAGGCACGCGATCGCTCACCCCGAGCGGATCGCCGCGCTCATCATCCAGAACGGCGATATCTATGAGGATGTGCTGGGCCCGAAATACGCGACCATCAAGGCCTGGTGGGCGGACAAGACGCCGGCGAGGCACCGCCCGCTCGAGGAGGCCGTGAGCGAGGATGGCTTTCGTGCGGAGTTCATTGGCGAAGTGGCGGACGACGTCGCTTCCCGGGTGCCGCCCGACCTCTGGAAGCTTCATTGGCCACTCATGGACACGCCAGTGCGCCGACAGGTCTGCGTCGGGCTGATGGAGAAGCTGGAGGAGAATCTCGGCTGGTTCGCGCGCTATCAGGCGTATCTGCGCGAGCACCGTCCCCCCACGCTCGTGGTGTGGGGCCCCGAAGACGGATACATGCCGGCCGAGTCCGCCCGCGCCTATCGCCGCGACTTGCCCGATGTCGATCTGCACCTGCTCGACGGCGCCGGACACTGGCTGCTCGAGACGCATTTCGATGAGGCGCTGCCACTGGTCCGCGCCTTCCTTGCGCGTGTCCATGCCTGATCGTCCCACGGCGCGGCCTTCGCCGCGCTGGTGTCCCTTCGCCGCCTAAAGGAGGAAGCAAGCATGCCAACCAATCCTTCCATCGCACGAATCTGGCGTGGTCGTACCCGGCGGGACATCGCCGACAGCTACGAGCAATATCTGCGCGCTGAAGGCATTCCGCCGCTCGAGAAGACGGCGCTCGGCGTCCAGCTGCTGCGCGAGGACCTTGACGAGGAGACATGGTTCACGACCATCTCTTACTGGTCCGACATGCAGGCAATGACTGCCTTCACCAAGGCCGAGCCGACCAAGGTGCATCACCTCGACCGCGATCCCGAACTCCTGATCGAACTCCCTCAAAGGGTGGAAATCCACCGCGTTCTGGTCGATCGGTACGGCATGCGCTGAGCACGACGGTGCGCAACTTTGTCCTCTTCGCCGCAGTGTCGTTGATCTGGGGGCTGACCTGGGCCGCCATCAAGGTCGGGCTCGGCGATCTGCCCCCGCTGCTGCTCGCCGCCGCGCGATACCTGCTGGCGGCCGCACTGCTGGCCATCGGGGTGCGCGGGGCCGGCGCCGCATTCGCCGAAGGCCGCGCACGGCCAACGATCGTTTCAGCTCTGCTGGTCAACACCGGCACCTACGGCTTGCTGTTCTGGGGGATGCAGCACGTGCCATCAGGGCTGTCGGGGCTGGTCAACCTTACCCTGATTCCGGTCCTGCTGTTTGCCCTCGCCGCGTTGACCGGCGAGGAGAGGCCGACCTGGCATCATGCCGTCGTGCTCGCGATCGGTTGTGTCGGTGTCATCGGGCTGTTCTGGGCGCGGCTCGGGGCCGAGTCCGATGCGAGCGGCCTTGGGCTCGCGGCGATCGTCGCCGCGACCGTGAGCTATTGCGTCGGCAGCGTGGTCGCGCGTCCGTTGGTCGGTCCGGTGAAGCCCCTGGCGCTGACGATGGTGCAGGCGGCGATCGGCGGCGCCGCCCTGCTCGGCCTTTCGCTGGTGCTGGAACCCGTATCGAGAGACACGCTCGACGCTTTCCTCACTCCGGCGGCAATCGGCAGCCTGTTGTTCCTGTTGCTGCTCGGAACGATCGTGGCTTATACGATCTATCTCGTGCTGCTGCGTGAATGGGGTACGATGCGCGCAGGTCTGTATGCCTTTGTCTCTCCGATCATCGCGCTTGGCACCGGTGCGTGGTTGTTCGGCGAGGCGATCGGCTGGCTCGAGATCGGCGGCGCTGCCCTCATGCTGGTGGCCGCCGCGATGGCGCTGCTCCGGCCTTGGGAAGAACGTCCGACGTGAAGCGTTTGCGCAGCATCGCCGATCGACCGCCGCCGCTTCACCGCGTAGCGGGGAATCTGGCGCTCGATTTCGCCAACACGATCAGCTGGCGCGGCACGGACCAAGAGGTCGATCACTTGCGCGACGCCGAGGGAATGCTGGCCTGGGCAAGGGATGCTGGACTGGTGGGCGTCGATTTTTCGCTTAATGCAAGGCAGCGGGCGTTGCTGGCCGAAGATGGCCGGCGCCTGCGCAACGCGATCGACAAAGTAGGCGCTGCGATCGCGGACGGCGATGAACCGCCGGCGCTGGGCATGGCGGTGATCCACGATGTTGCGGCCCGTACCTTCACGGCCGCATTGCTGACCGGTTCGCCGGCCACCATCGAATTCACGCACGGGGACCGGATCCTTGGTCCGCTTGCCTGGGCTGCGGTCGACCTGCTGCGCGGCGACGAACTCGACCGATTGAAACGATGTCCACAGCACGACTGCCACTGGCTGTTCATCGATCGCACCAAGAACAGATCCCGTCGCTGGTGCGAAATGGCCACCTGCGGAAACCGCGCAAAGATGCAATCGCGCCGGTAAGTCGACAGCCGCCTTGAACAACAAGCCTCCAGCTCTATCTTGCGCCCGCGAAAGCATCCGCTGCGTAGACGACCTTGCCGCCCACGACCGTCAGCAGAGACGATGTGGCGCCAATTTGCTCGACGGGGACGGACATGAAGTCCCGATCGAGAATCGCGAAGTCGGCGAGCTTGCCGGTCTCCAGCGTGCCGCGCCGCGTCTCGTCGAAGCAGAACCAGGCGCTTCCCACTGTGTAGAGGCGCAAGGCATCTTCGCGGCTGGGTGTTTCGTCCGGGCCGCGCGTCGAGTGTCCACCGACGGTCTTGCCGTCGAGCATCCATTGCAGCGCCACGAACGGATTGTAGGATGCGACCCGATGCGCATCCGTACCGGCCCCGACATGGACCCCAATGCGCAACGCCGTCACGATCGGCGGCATGCTGCGCGCGGCTTCGCCCACCTGCGCCACGATACGGTCGCCTCCGAGATACATCGCGTCCTGCATGGTCCAGCCGACACCGAGGGCTTTCATGCGCGCCAGTGTTTCGGGCGAGGTGTTGTCGAGATGGGCGATGGACCAGCGCAACGGCGCGAGCGGCGTCTCCTTGTTGACCTCGTCATAGAGGTCCAGGAGGTGATGGACGGATTTGTCTTCCTGCCAATGGATGGTGACTGTCAGCCCTTGTTTGGCCGCCCAGCGGATGATCTCGCGGAACTTGTCCTTGGCGGCCGCGTCGGGCGCATTGTTGTTGTACATGGCGCCGGTGATCCGCTCGCCTAGTCCGTTGAACCGCAGCATGTCGTCGCCGAATCCCATCGGCAGGAACGGCGTGAGAGTCTTGTACTCCTCGGATTCCGCGCCGACATTCTGGGCGAACAGGCTGAAGGCAACGCGAACCGACAATGATTTGTCACGCCAGAGCTTTTGCAAGGCGGCGTAATGGCTGGGATAAATGCTGAAGCCGCCGGGATCCACGATCCCGGTCACGCCAAGACGATTGAGCTCCGTGAAGAACTGCCGGGTCCCGGCGACATTCTCTTCGAAATTCGGCCTCGGCAGTCGATCGAACAGCGCGGAGATACTGACAATGGAGCCGTTGAGCCAGCCCGTGGCGTCGCCCGATGCGGCCGTGATACCGGCCGGCAACTGATCCGCGGAGATCCCGAGGGCTTGTTGCGCCTTCGGCGTCATCAGCACCGCCGAATAGAACAGCTGGATGTAAGCCGGATTGTCGGGAACGGCCGCCATCACCTCGGCGAGCGTTGGCCGCCGCTTCTCCGCAAATTGCAATTCGCTCCAGCCACCGGCCACGATGATCCAGGCCGCCGGGCGCGCTTGTGCCGCCTGACGCAAGCGTTCCATGGCCTCAGGGATAGTCTTTGCGCCGATCCAGTTGACCTCGGTTGCGTAGGTGAGGCCGGCGCGCACCGCGTGAATATGGGAATCGATCAATCCCGGAATGATGGTGCGTCCACCTGCGTCGACACGGCGCGTCGTGGGCCCGATCAGACCTTCCATGGCATCGTTGCCGCCAATAGCAACGATCTTGCCGTCGCGGACTGCGAGAGCCTGCGCGATCGTCGATGCAGGATCCAGCGTCACGAGCTTTGCGTTCGTGACAATGAGGTCGGCCTTTTGTGCGTAAGCCAAACTGGCCCAGCACGAGATCACCAAAATCGCCAGAAGCTTTCGCATCATCAGTCCCGACATGAGAGAGGCCGAAGCGGCGCCACATCCGCCGCTGGATGCGCTCGCGGACATCGCGTGCCGCAACGGGGAGTGTCGCGATCCTGACCATGTCTGGCACCAACAGAATCAGCCGGTCCACCGGAAAATTTGGTGAAGGCCGAAGTATTTGATTTTACAGCCCGCCTTCGCCCGTTGGGCTTCGGCGCGGCAGCCTTCGCACGATTCGCTTGTCAATTTATGGCTCCGGCTTGCCGAGCCGAACCTCGCGAAGCGAGTGAAGGCTGGGGGGCCCGGCAGATCACAGATTTTCTAGAAACTACGGCCACTTGGCAGCTAGGTGGTAACGAAAAAAAAGCCATTGAAGGCATTGCGCTTTTTAAAGCTCGGTTACCACCGAGGGCATGTGCTTGGCGAACGTTTCGAACTGCCCTAGCTGTGTGGAGGCGGACCTCGCAGCTAGCCTCCGCTCGGAAGATCCAACTGGGCGAGTAGCTCATTTCTGAGCTTCGCCTCGCCGCTTGTGCCGGGCTTGAAGGTATCCGTTGTGAAGTCAGCATCCTTGAATTTGGATCGTTTGAAAACCTCTTCAAATTTGCTGCGGGGGACCATGTTCCCGGGTGCGGTGACAAATGTGTAGACGCGACCGAAGATACTCATCAACGCGCGAAACCCATTCGTCTTGTTAAGCATTGCACCTTGACCGAAGTCATCCCAAGCAGCCGGCCACGTCGCCCTAACAGCGTCAAAGTAGTTCTGAACGATGCGTGCAATGGCCACATCGTCCCCTTTTATAAACAGATTGCGAAGGCAGAACCTCTTCAATGTATCCGTGTCAGCGAGAGGCAGCTCCTGTCCTCGCAGTAACAGGTCGCGGTCTACCTTCGGTTCTGGTGAGATGTACCGAACTAGACTGTCGACCACGGTGGATTGCGTAATAGTTTCGCGATCTCGCCCGGGTGTTGCGCCGCCCAATCGTTTAATGCGCTGGTGAAGCGGGCTCTCTACGACCCGATCCAAGGCGACGGCGACGTTGTGACAGGTTTTGTAAGGACTACGCGTTCGAGATAGCTCAAAAAGATCGAACGCGAGACTTTTGCGAACCTTTGTCTGCTCCAAGTTCACTGTGGCAAAAATGTAAGCTTGGTCCGCAATATCAATGCCAACAAATATCGCGGTCATCACTTGAAAATCTTTTCCTTTGAAGTTTTCGAGGCCCGCAATTCGATGCTGTCCATCGATCACCCTGCATAGATTTGATATTGCAATATCCGGTCTATCATTCCCACGACGTACATTAGACATAACCAGTTCGCGCTTAGCTTCGTCGAAATAAGCAAAGTCACTGTCGTCGATTGCGAGGATGACGCTGGTCGGAAATGTCGCATCTACGAAGTTTACGTATTTGTGGAGGGCTGCCACTCTAGCTTCATTGAGCGGCCGCTGAATGCCGAGATAGGCCTCAACATCCCGTTGGTCGCGCAGAACGCGTCTGACATCAAAGTATGTGATCTTTTGAAGAAGTTTATGATCAAGCCCCGCGATGTATATGTCGCCAATAGGTTGGCGCAAACGGAGGGCAGGGATCCTCTCCTCTATCGGATCAGGGTCGGGCGGCATTGTTAGTGGAAGGCTCATGTCTGAGGCCTCATCGCTTGCATTTGGTCGGCGAGATCCTGTGCCCCCGAGTCGGTGGCTGGTTGTTGATCTGCCTGCACCTCATCCACAAATGCTTCCGTGTCTTCGCTCATAATGCGCGGCGCCCGTGTGTCGATGAAGTTTCTAATCGTGCAAGCGAACAGAGTGAGCAGCGTTACGATGGCAAAGAGAACCCACGACAACCAAGCAACCGTGTCTCCGGCAATAAAATGGATCGGGTTTCCAGCCTTGTCAAAGAATGCCGCTGTTTCAGAGAGGTATGTGAATGAATACATGATTGTCGCGATTACGCAGCACGCGACGATGATCATGATGAACCATAGGCCGCCCGGAAATCTGGGAACGAGCCAATTACCCGGAGTGGCTCCTTCGTAACGGTCCTGAACCTTGGAACGTCGGAAGATACTGTCGTTGTTAAGTCTGCCGGTGGGTCATCCGCGACGGCAGCCAATAAAACCGAAAACCCGGCAATCCCTCATGTGCCAACCTTTCACATTCCGCTCGCTCCAGGAGACGAGGCGTTTTTACGCAAAGTCCAACAAGAGATGCCGAAGAACATGGCCGCAGCCGCTGAACGGTTGCTGATCGGCGTGAGGAAGCATCATCCCGGAAACCTGAAAGAAGGAGATCGACGACGCTTCACCGAAACACCCGACAATTTTTGGATGATTTTGGTCCAGCCCCGAAAACAGAATTTTTACATCAGCGTTCGTGGCGCGCCTAAATGGCATACGGCAAAACAATTTAATATCACATCCGGCCGCAACCCTAACTATTCGGCATTTTATCTCAGTGACGAAGCTCATGTGCAAGAGGCACTGGATATCGTGCTGCGAGCCAAGACCCTTTGATCTACCTTCATAGGTTTCCTGCGATCAGTGCCAGCAACCGTCGTGAGCGTTCCCGCTCGAACTGGAGCAGATCCAACAACTCCAGTTCACGCTCAGTCGTGTCCCGCGAAAACTCGGGCAGTGCCGCCAGAACCGCACGGCACAAGTCGGCTAGCGCCGCAGCGTCTCCTCGCATCTGCGCGACGGTCGCACGCGCCATGATGTCGAGGGCCTCGGCGCTGAGCGGACGATCACGCACCGCGCTGGCTCCGCCGCATCAGCTCGACCACTTCGGCTTCCTTTTCCTCCATGTTGGCGTGAGCCCTCGCAACGGGGACGTCGGCCCGCAATTGTCCGAGTTGTTCCTGAAATTCCTTCCGCAACTGCTTGAGAACACCGGAGACACCCTCCGCGAGGGCCGCACCTACCTTCCAGCATGTTCGTTTCGTTGGCTTTCAACGTGGCGAAGCGGCGATCAACGGTCGCCTCGACCTCGGCGAGCTTGCGGTCGAAGTCGGCCTTCGCGCTGGTGATCCTGCTCTCGACCTCAGCCATGTGATTGGCAAACGATTTGTCAACCTGTTGCTGGACACTGCCCTCGCGTTGCGCAAACTCCCGACGAATACGGTAGTCGAACTCGCGCTCAGTCAACGTAAATTCGACCTCGTCGGTGGCTGCGGTCCGCTCTGCGCGGAGATTATATTTTTGGACGAGCAGTTCGGAGACATCCATCGGCGTCACCAGTTTGCAGTCAACCAAGCAATGCAGCGGTCATCTCTTCGCGCCCATGAAGCTGGCAGTTTAATTCTAAGCGCGGTGCAATCGGTTTGAAACATGGACATACTCGGAACGGCGACGCCGCTGACATCACCGATGTTCACGGGCGTGCCATCTTCGAAATGCAGCACGCTGTCGCGGCTGGCGGAAATCTGCGGCGTCGAGCCGGTCGCGGAGGCGATAGCATCCGGTGCAACCGCCATCACATCGGCAGGCGCAATGGCAGACGACGCGAGGATGGTCATCACGCCAATTCCGGCACCGCCGTACATACGAAGAAGACCGGCGCGCGCAGGGTTGGCCATCAAGACCGGGGGCGTGTTGCCAGAGACGGCGCTGACGGCACCGATGAGAGCAGCAACGTCGGCCATCATCGCGGCAACCGGAGTAGTCTCGGTGGAAGCGGTCATCGGGGCAATGTTGTTCCGTAATCCGGCAGGCTGTACATCGGCAATGGCGGGGTCGTTGGATAGCGCCACGGCATCCAACGTCAAGCCGACATTCTGCGTCATCAGGTTCTCGACGATCACCAGCGTGTTGCTGCTGCTGCCGTTGAGCAACTCGATGCTCTTGCGTACTACCATCCGAAGCCGGAACCCGTAGTCGAAGTCACGAGACGGCCCAAACTCAAGCAGCGACGAACGAAATGAGCAATGTGGTAGCCCGTTTCACCCTAGCGGAGATCGCCCGCGCCACTCGCGCGGCACGGGAGCAAGGTGCCGAGGTTGTGGAAATTCGGCCTGATGGCACCATCGCTGTGATCATCCATAAGGACGAGGTTAAGCCGGAAGCCGAGAAGCCTAAAATCCGGGATTTCAAGTTGTGATGAGTAACATGCCGAAACCGAAACTTGCGTTCTTACACTGCCACACAAGCCGACACGGCAAACGGACCTACTATGTCAAGCTGTCCAAGCGTCAGAAGGGCCGAGGGATCCGTATTTTCGACCCGGTGTATCGCTCCGAAAAGTTTATGCAGGAATATCATGCAGCGTTACGCGGAGCGCCAATCTTGCCCGTCCCTGCAGCCGACACTAAGGGGACTGTCGGTTGTTGATTAGCCTTTATCGTCACTCGCGCGACTGGGGTGAGCTCTCGGCTGGCACCCGGAAACAACGCGGACCTATCTTGAAGCAGATCGAGAGCGGAGCGGGCGACTTACCTATCACTGCGATCACCCGAACAAAGGTCGAGGAGGGCATATCGAGCCGCACATCCAATCAAGGCCGTCATTTTAAGAACACGGTAGCGGCTCTTTTCAGGTGGGCAATTGACCATGAATTGTCCGATAGAAACCCAGCCGACCGCATCAAGATCACGAGAGGAGATGGTGAGGGGCATCTCGCATGGCCAATCGAGCTTATCGAGCAGTACGAGCAGCATTGGCCGCTCGGCAGCAAAGAACGGTTGATCTTTGACGTGTTCTTGTACGTGGGTCTGCGACGTGGCGACGCAGCTCGGCTAGGCAAGCAGCATATCCGCAATGGTATCATCCATCTGACGACGGAAAAAAGCGGCGGCACCATGCCGATCTATGTGCCGGTGCACAACGACTTGGCTGCCTCGATTAATGCTTGTCCTTCGTCCGGCCTTGCGATCATCGGGAAAGACGACGGAACGCATTATAGCAAGGAAGGCCTCGGTAACCTCTTTCGTGAGGCAATCGTGGCAGCCGGAATTCGGGTGTCAAAGAAAAGCTCAGACGAGAAGGGCTATTCTGCCCACGGCCTGCGCAAGGCGAGCGCGACCATCGCAGCGGAAAGCGGAGCAACAGAGAGCGAGCTGAACGCAATGTTCGGTTGGAGCGGCTATCAGATGGCGCAGCTTTACACGAAGAAGGCCGACCGCAAGAAGCTGGCCGCACGGGCGATGGCGAAATGGACGCGGCCTTCATCCGATGATGTAGCGGCCGGCGGCCTCGTCCATTTGCATCTGGAAAAAGAACGGGCCTAGAACGAGGGCCGTTACCACCTATGGGGCGGTGGTAATTTTCGGCTCGAAAGATCAGCAATTTCAATCCGGGCGAAGCGTTATGGTGGGCCCGGCAGGACTCGAACCTGCAACCAGACCGTTATGAGCGGCCGGCTCTAACCATTGAGCTACAGGCCCCGCCGCGAGACGGCCCGCGAGAGGCGCGGCCGGCAACGGTGCGCGGTTCGTTTACAGGGACGGAGGCGGGGGTGCAATGCTGGCTCGGGCGGATGGAAATGCCGGCGCGGCAAGGCCCGGGATTTTTGAATAACCGAAATTGGCGATGATGCCCTTATAGTCCTGTTTTGCCCGACGGCGCAAGCCCATCTCGCCGAGCCTTCGCCCCGCCCTCTGGCAATCGCGCCAGGGGCTCGTTTTTTTTCGATTCCGTAACCTCTTGTGATCCCTAGATCTTTCTACTGTGCATGGGGTTGTTTTCGCCCATTTTGTTGGGAGGGGTCTTCCGATCCCCCCGATGTCGCGTTGGCGCGCCGCAGGCGCGCGGCAGTTCCGCAGGCCTAGTCCACCGACACGCCGGCGAACTCCACCACCTTGCGCCACTTCTCGGTCTCGTCGGTGACGAGCTTGCCGAACTCGGCCGGCGTCATCGGCTTGGGGATGCCGCCGGTCTCGGTGAGGCGCGCGACCAGCTTCGGGTCCTTCAGCGCCTCGTTGACGGCCTTGTTGAGGATCTCGATCACGTCCTGCGGCGTGCCCTTCGGCGCGGAGATGCCGTAGAAGCCGACCGATTCGAAGCCGGGCAACGTCTCCGCAATCGCGGGCACGTCGGGCACGCTCGGCCAGCGCTGCGGCGAGGTGACGCCGAGCGCGCGGACATTGCCGCCCTTGGCCTGCTCCATCGCGGAGGGGAGGTTGTCGAAGATCAGCTGCACCTTGTTGGAGATGATGTCGGGGAACGCGATCGCAGATCCTCGATAGGGCACGTGCACCATGTCGCACTTGCTCATCACCTTGAACAGCTCCGCCGACATGTGCACCGAGGTGCCGTTGCCGGACGAGGCAAAGGAGATTTTTCCGGGATTGGCCTTGCAGTAGTCGATGAACTCCTGAACCGTCTTGGCGGGAAACGCGTTGGAGACGACCAGCATGTTGGTGAGCTGCATGATGCTCGCGACCGGCACCGTGTCGCGCAGGAAGTCGAACGGCAGCTTCTTGTAGAGCGAGGTCGAGATCGCGTTGTTGGGCGCGACGAACAGCAGCGTGTAGCCGTCCGGCGGCGAGGCAATCGCAGCAGCGGCCGCGATGTTGCCGCCCGAGCCGGTGCGGTTCTCGACGATGAACTGCTGGCCGAAGCGGTCGGTCAGCCACTGCGCCATGATCCGCGCCACGATGTCGACCGGGCCGCCGGCGGAGAAGCCGATGATCCAGTGCACGGGACGGTCGGGATAAGCGGCGGAGGCGGGAGGTGCGGCGCCCAACAGCGTTGCGAGGAAAACCAGCCCGAAAACACTGTTACGCAAAATTCGCAACATGACGTCTCCCATTGTTCTATTGTCGTTGGGCTGCATGCTTTCACAAAATCGGGGCGCTGCCTACATCGCCGCACGTCGATGTTGACGCGCCCCCGCCGGGACCGACCATGAGATTCGCTTTTGTTTTCCTGCTCGGCGCGGCGCTGCTTTCGAGCCCCGCCGCCGCTCAAACCGGAGCCAACGCCATTCCGACCAACACACCCAGCCTGACGATCAGCTTGGCCACCGCGACGCCCGGCGGCGGTTTTCCGCTCTATGGCAACGCCTTTGCGCAAGCGATGAACGCGGCCGATCCACAAGTGATCATCGCCCCGCGCAACACCAAGGGCAGCAACGAGAACATTCCGCTGCTGGAGAAGGGCGAGCTCGATCTCGCTCTGGTCGCGGGCGAGCCGGCCTATGAAGCCTTCGCCGGCATCGGTCGCGCGCCGGTACGGTTGAAGATTCTCACGGCGATCTATTCCAACCCCGGCATGTTCGTGGTGCGCGCGGACAGTTCCTACAAGACCATTCGCGATCTGGTCGGTCAGCCCGTTGCATTCGGCGCCAAGGGCTCCGGCCTGCCGATCCTGGCGCGTTACGTGCTCGATGGTCTCGGGTGGAAGCAGGACGAGGACTTCAAGGCGATCTATCTCGACCGCGCCGGCGATGGCCCCGCGATGGTCGAGGATGGCCGTGTCGCCGCACTCTGGGGCGCCGGCATCGGCTGGCCCGGTTTCGCGGCGGTGGCCTCGAGCGTATCAGGCGCGCGCTTCATCGCGCCCAGTGCCGAGGAGATCGCGCGCATCCGCGCCAAGCATGCCTTCCTGAAGCCGCTCACCGTGCCGGCCGACAGCTACCCGAACCAGTCCGAGCCGATCGCCTCGCTGGGGTCCTGGAGCTTTGTGCTGACGCGCGAAGATTTGCCCGATGACGTCGCCTATCGCCTGGCGAAGACGCTTCACGGTGTCGAGCCGACCTTCTGCAAGCAGCTCGCGCAAGCCTGCGAGACTACGGCCGCGAACACCGTCGCCGCCGCGCCGAAGCCGGAGCTGATCCATCCCGGCGTGATGAAGTACTTTCGCGAGATCGGGGTAGTGAAGTAGGGCGCTTCCTTCCTTCTCCCCCTGTGGGAGAAGGTGGCGCGAAGCGCCGGATGAGGGGTATCTCTCCGCGAACTCAACAGCGAGTTGGACTCGCGGAGACGACCCCTCACCCGGCTTCGCTTCGCGAATCCACCCTCTCCCGCAAGGGGAGAGGGTGCACCGTCAGCGCGGCGTCGCTACACCCTCACTTCTTCACCATCGCGCACGCCGGGTCGGGCGGACCGAACGCCTTGTCGCCCGAGATCGTGGTGAGGATCTTGTAATAGTCCCACGGATATTTGCTTTCCTCCGGCGTCTTCACCTGCACCAGCCACAGATCGTGCACCATCAGATTGTCTTCGCGTAAGCGGCCGTTGCGGGCGAAGAAATCCTCGATCGGCTTTTCCCGCATCTTGGCGGCCACCTTGAGCGGATCGTCGGTGCCGGTGTCCTTGATGGCGTTGAGATAGTGCATCACGCTCGAATAGACGCCGGCCTGCCACATCGACGGCATCTTGTTCATCTTGGCGAAGTAGCGCTTCGACCATTCGCGGGTCTTGTCGTCCAGGTCCCAATAGAACGATGTCGTCAGCAACAGCCCCTGGGCTGCCTGCAGGCCGAGGCCGTGGATGTCGGTGATCAGCGCCAGCAGCGCCGCCATCTGCTGGCCGCCCTTGAACACGCCGAATTCGGAGCCGGTCTTGATCTCGTTCATGTTGTTCGGCGGACCCGCCGCGATGCCGATGATCTTGGCCTTGGAGGCCTGCGCCTGCAGCACGAAGGAGGAGAGGTCGGGCGTCGCCAGCGGCGGCTTCACCGAGCCCAGCACCTTGCCGCCATTGGCGGTCACGACCGCCGAGGCGTCGCGCTCCAGCGAATGGCCGAAGGCATAATCGTCGGTGATGAAGAACCAGCTGTCGCCGCCGCGCTTGACCACCGCGTCCGCGGTGCCGACCGCGAGCGCGCGGGTGTCGAACACCCACTGGATCGCATAAGGCGAGCAGAACTTGCCGTGGAAATCCGCGGTGCCGGTGGAGTGGGTGATGAACAGCCGCTTCTTCTCGTTGGCCATGTTCTGCACCGCGAGCCCGACCGCGGAGACCGGCACGTCGACGATCAGATCGACCTGGTCGACGTCGTACCAGCGCCGCGCAATCGCGCCGCCGATATCGGCCTTGAGCTGGTGGTCGCCGACGACGATGCTGATCGGCTTGCCGAGCACGGTGCCGCCGAAATCGTCGATCGCCATCTGCGCCGCCGTCACCGAACCCTGGCCGGTCGGCGCCGAGGCCGGACCGTTCATGTCGGTGAGCACGCCGATCTTGACGACGTCGTCGGACACCTGCGCCATTGCGGCGCCCGGCAGCAGCGTCGCCGCCAGGAACGTCGCTGCAAAGCCGGCAGCGACCGGCAGTCCAAATCTCGTTGGCTTCATATTTGTCCTCCCCTGATCCGGCGCGTTGGCCGGTGTACCCCCGGGTATGGCCCGGCTGAATTGGTTTCTTTTGCAACTATTTGGGGGCGGGCGTCAACGTCAGGCGGCGAAGCGGATTTGTCCGGCCGGGGAGGGATCGTAGCCGGTCAGCTCCACGGCGCGCTGGAGCAACCGCTTTTCGCCGAGGAACCGGATCAGGCCCTGCATGGCGGGGCGGAAATAGCTGCGCCGCCGCATCGCGAGGTCGAAGTTCTCCCAGACCAGCGGCACGAAATCGAGGCCGGCCGAGCGCGCGGACGCACGCGTCGCGATGCCGCAATCGGCCTGTCCCGCGCGAACGATCTCGGCGAGATCCGGCCCGGTCAGGGCCGGCATCTCGATCCGGCGCAAATCGCGCGTCGAGGCGCCGGCGCGCCTGAGCAGCACATCGAGCAGCATCTGCGCGCCCGTGCCCTGCTGCCGCATCGCCATCCTGACCCCGAGCGCGAGCACGTCGGAAAGGCCGCGCAGCCGCTTGGGATTGCCCGGCGGCAGCACGAGACCCTGCTCGCGGCGCACGAACGCGACCAGCAATGCATCATGCAGGTCCGGAGCGTCACGCAGAGCCGTCGCATTGGCATCGGCGGCAAGATTGCCGTCGGCATCGAGGCTGTGGAAGTGCATTGCCACGGCCATCACCTCGTCCCGCTGCAAGCGCTCGAGCCCGCGCGCGCTGCCCTCGCTCATCGATCCCAGGCCCGAGCCGGATTCGCGCAGACTCCAATCCAGAAGCTCGTCCTGGCTGCCGCCGACGACCGGCGGCGGCTCCGCGATCAGCATGCCGGCCGGACGCGCCAGTCCGGACAGCACCCAGAGGTCGAGTTCGTGCCGCGGGAAGAGCCACTTTCCGGTCACCTTGGTGCAGGGGATCGCACCGGTGGTGACGAGTTCGTAAAGCTTGCGTTCGCCGAGCCGAAGATAGTCGGCGGCTTCGCTGGTCGTCAGGAATTCCATCCTGCATTCCTATGCAAATTCTTGCTTCTTTTTGACGTTCGACGCAGGTGGAATTCTGCATTTCAAGTTTTGTCAGCAAGGACCATGCCCGATCAACTCGCTGCTTTGCAACACATCCCCACGTGCGATCTCTGCTTTGGTGAACGATCCTGAATCGCTGGCGTGGGGCGTGCCTTGCGGCCAGTGGCGCGCGGCGCATTGCCGGAATTTCCCGACACTGCGGGCACAATGTGCAAACACGTCACGAGTGCGGCGCAATCGATCATCATCATGATCGCGTCATAGCCAGTGGGAACCCGATCATGGCCGTCCGCCGCCTCTCCGTTGCATTCGCGCTTCTCTGCGGCCTCGCCGCGAGCGTTGCGGCGTCATCCGCGGAAGACCGCGCCATCGTCATGGCCACGACCACAGCGACGCAGGAGTCCGGCCTGCTCGACTATCTGCTGCCGATCTTCCGTGAGAAGACCGGCATCGAGGTGACGGTGATCGCGCGGCGCGCCGACGAGGTGCTCGAGGGGGCACGAAGGGGCGAAGTCGACGTCGTGCTGATGCATGCACGGCCGCAGGAGGAGAAATTCGTCGCCGACGGTTTTGCCGTGAAGCGCTTCGACGTGATGTACAACGACTATGTGCTGATCGGGCTGAAGAGCGATCCCGCCGGCGTGAAGGGCAAGGACATCGCGACTGCGCTGAAGGCGATCGAGGCCAAGGGCGTACCGTTCGTGACGCGCGGCGACCGCTCGGGCACCCATGCCGCGGAGCTCGCGCTCTGGATCGTCGCCGGCATCGACATCGCCCGCACCAAGGGCGCCTGGTATCGCGAAGCCAAGCAGGACATGGCCTCAGCCCTCGACGCAGCGCGCACGGCGAACGCCTATGTGCTGTCTGACCGTGGCAGCTGGATCGCTTTTCGGGATCGCGGCGATCTCGACATCGTCGTCGAAGGCGACAAGCGGTTGCTCAATCAGTATGGCGTGATGCTGGTGAACCCCGCGAAGTTTCCGAACGTCAAGAAGGAGTTGGGGCAAGACTTCGTCGACTGGCTGATCTCGCCGGACGGGCAGGCGGCGATCGCCGGATACCAGGTCGACGGACAACAGCTGTTCTTCCCCAATGCGGACAAGTCGGGCGGCTGACGGTCGCATCGCCGGCGGTTGCCAAACCGGGCGATGCATGGTCCACCATGACGAATGACCCAGCGCCTGCCGCCATCCCTGACGCCGCTCGACGCCGCGCTCGCCGCGTTGCTGACAGGGCTTGATCCGCTCGCGCCGGTGGAGTTGCCGCTGAGCGAAGCGGCCGGCTGCATCGCGGCCGGCAATCCGCTGCTCGCGGCTCGACCGTCTCGTGACGTCGCTGCCGCGGACGGCTGGGCGTTATGCGCCAATGATCTGGTCGGCGCGTCCTCCTATTCACCGCTGCCGCTGCCGACAGCGCCCGCCTGGGCCGATGCCGGCGACGCGATGCCGGCGGGATGCGACTGTGTGCTCGATGCTGACGCAGTCGAGGTGTCTGGTCCGCTCGCCCAGGTGTTGGCGGAGGGCGTGCCGGGGCAGGGCGTCAGGCGCGCAGGAAGCGACATCGACGGACGAACGCCTGCCGCCGCAGAGGGGTATCCGGTCGGTCCTGCCGCTCTTTTGCTCGCGCGCGCCGCCGGGCTGGACCGGCTGAGCGTGCGCCGTCCGCGGCTGCGCATTGTCAATGTATCAGGTGCAACGCTGACCATGCATTTGATCGCGGACATTGCTCGCGCCGCTGGACTGGATGTGCAGACGAGCGAGGCCGGCGCGCGAGACGCGGGATCGATCGCGGAGACGTTGGGGACGCCTACCTGCGATCTCCTGCTGACGATCGGCGGCAGCGGCGTCGGTCGCAAGGATGCCGCGGTCACGGCGCTGGCCCAGGGTGGTGACGTGATCGCCCATGGTCTTGCGCTCCAGCCCGGACGCACCGCCGCGATCGGGCGGCTGGGAACCATTCCTGTCGTCGGCTTGCCCGGATCGCCGGACCATGCGCTCGCGGTCTGGCTCGCGCTCGTGCTGCCGCTCGTCGACCTTCTGTCGGCGCGGCAGCCGCGCCGACAGATAGTCTTGCCGCTCGCGCGAAAAATTGCATCCAGCGTCGGCATCGCCGAAATGGTCCTGCTGGCCGAGGAACATCATGCGTGGGTGCCGCTTGCGGTAGGAGAATGGCCGCTCCAGGCAATGGCCCGTGCTGATGCATGGCTGCTTGTTCCCGCCGGCCACGAGGGATTTGCAGCGGGCGCGCCGGTCGATGCCTATCTGATGCGGGAATGATATGGGTTTAGCATGACCATGATCCCGCAATCGCAAGTCCGCAGCGCACTCGAACAGGAACAGTTCCTGAAAATCCTTTCCCGCGAGGAGGCCCTGGCACGCTTCGAGGCTGCGCTGTTCCCTCGCGCGATCCCAAGCGAAAGACGCAAGCTCGCAGCAGCGCTCGGCGCGTCGCTTGCTGAAGACATCACTGCGCCAATCGACGTGCCACCGTTCGACCGTTCCAACGTCGACGGCTTCGCGGTGCGCTCAGCGGACCTTGCGACAGCCGGCGAAGGTGCGCAAGTTCGCCTCGGGCTGAATGGCGAGACTATTCACTGCGGCACCGTACCCGCGCTGCAAGTGGCGGCGGGAACGGCAACGCCGATTGCCACCGGCGGTCCGCTGCCGCGCGGTGCCGATGCCGTGGTCATGGTCGAGCATACCCAGCCGGCGGGATCGGCCACCATCGACGTCCGTCGCGCCGCCTCGCCCGGGCAATTCATATCCTACGCAGGATCCGATATCGCGCGCGGCGAGGCGCTGCTGCGCGCCGGCACGATCGTGGGCTCGCGCGAGGTGGGCATGCTGGCGGCTTGCGGTCTTGCCGAGGTGAGCGTCGTGCGCAAACCTCGTGTGGCCGTGATCTCCACCGGCGACGAACTGGTTCCGCCCGGCGAGGTGCTCGCGCCTGCTGCGATTTACGATACCAACGGCGCGATCGTCACTGCTGCGATCGACGAGAACGGCGGAGAGGCGGTTTTCCTCGGCGCCATTCCCGACGACGAAGCTCAGCTCGAAGCCGCCATGCGGCGTGCGCTGGCGGACGCCGACATGCTGGTGCTCTCCGGCGGCACGTCGAAAGGCGCGGGCGACCTGTCCCATCGCATCATCGGTCGGCTCGGCCAGCCCGGCATCATCGCGCATGGCATTGCGCTCAAGCCCGGCAAGCCGCTGTGTCTTGCGGTGTGCGACGGCAAGCCGGTGGTGATCCTGCCGGGTTTTCCGACCTCGGCGATGTTCACCTTTCACGACATGATCGTACCGGTGCTGCGCAAAATGGCCGGACTGCCGCCGCGCTCCGATGCCAAGGTGAACGCGACCGTGCCGGTGCGCATTGCTTCCGAGCTCGGCCGCACCGAATTCGTCATGGTCTCGCTGGTCGAAGGCAAGGACGGCTTGATCGCTTATCCCTCAGGCAAGGGGTCCGGTGCGATCACGTCGTTCGCGCAGGCCGACGGTTTTCTGCGCATCGACGCACTCGCCGACCAGATGCCGGCCGGGACCGAAGCCGAGGTGACGCTGTTCACGCCGCATGTGCGGGTGCCCGATCTCGTCATCGTCGGCAGTCATTGCGCCGGCCTCGATCTCGTCACGGCGCAACTCGCGCATGCCGGGCTGACCGTGCGCTCGATCGCGGTCGGCAGTCTCGGCGGACTTGCGGCGGCGCGGCGCGGCGAATGCGATCTGGCGCCGATCCATCTGTTCGACGACAAGAGCGAGACCTACAATGCGCCTTACCTCGTCGAAGGTCTCGAACTCGTGCCGGGCTGGCGACGGATGCAGGGCATCGTGTTCCGCAAGGGCGACAAGCGTTTCGAAGGCCACAGCGCGAAGGACGCCGTCGTCGCGGCGCTCGCTGATCCCTCCTGCATCATGGTCAACCGCAACCAGGGCGCCGGCACGCGCATCCTGATCGACCGGTTGCTCGGTGGTGCGCGCCCGGAAGGCTACTGGAACCAGCCACGCTCGCACAACGCGGTGGCCGCGGCGGTCGCGCAGCATCGCGCCGACTGGGGCATGACCATTGCGCCGGTCGCCAAGGCGGTCGGCCTCGGTTTCATTCCGCTCGCGGAGGAGCATTATGACTTCGCGTTGGTGACGGCGCGGAAGCAGCGTCCGGCGGTGCGGGCCTTTCTCGATGCGCTCGGCTCGGACGAAGCGCGTGCCGCGCTGGAGCGGGCCGGATTCCGGCCGGCGTAGAGCTTGGTTAGGACGCCGCATCCAGTGCGGCGAGCCGCTCGGCTTCCGCGATATCCTCGACCGTATTGGCATTGAAGAACGGATCGAGCGGTTCGCTCGGCCACGTCACGGTCGCGAGCGGATAACGCGCGGTCCAGCGGTCGATCTTGCGGAGATCCTCGACCACCAGCGCGTGACGCAGTTCGTCTCGCAAGCCAACGCGCCACAAGCCTATCACCGGATGCGACTGGCCGCCCGACGCCGCAACGGCGAGCTCGGCATTCGCCGCGATGCGTTCGTCATGCAAGCGCGCGACCAGATGGCGCGGCAGGAATGGACAGTCGCCGGCGGCACTGAGCACCCATTCCACCTCAGGCCGGTTCGCCGCGGTCCAGTCGAGCGCGGCAAGGATGCCGGCGAGTGGACCGGGAAAGCCGGGCACGTCGTCGGCGACGACCTGCAAACCGAACGCGGCGAAGCGGGCGGGATCGCCGTTGGCATTGAGGATCAGCCCGCTGCATTGGGGTGATAGGCGCGCGATCACGCGTTCCAGAATGGTGCGGCCGCCAATAGTGCGCATCGGCTTGTCGCCGCCGCCCATGCGCCGCGCGAGGCCGCCGGCGAGCAGCACGCCTTGCGTGGTCGGACAGCTAATCGTCACCACCTTCACCCTTGCGCTTGTGCTTGGCCGATTCCTCCTCGACATAAGCGAGGTTCTGGTCGTAGACGATGCGCTCTTCCCCCGACAACGCGATGAAGCGTTTGCCGCGCGCGCGGCCGACCAGCGTCAAGCCCACCTGCCGGGCGAGATCGACGCCCCAGGCGGTGAAGCCGGAGCGCGACACCAGGATCGGAATTCCCATGCGGACCGTCTTGATCACCATCTCAGAGGTGAGCCGTCCCGTGGTATAGAGGATCTTGTCGGATGCATCGACGCCGTGGCGGTACATCCAGCCCGCGATCTTGTCGACGGCGTTGTGACGGCCGACATCCTCGGTGTAGCAGAGCGGCTCCCCCTCCCTGCACAGCACGCAGCCGTGGATCGCACCGGCCTCCAGATAGAGCGAGGGCATGGTGTTGATGGTCTGCGTCATCTGGTACAGCCAGGAGGTCCGCAGCTCCGCCTTCGGCAACGCCACGCTCTCGACCGCCTCCAGCAGATCGCCGAAGGCGGTGCCCTGCGCGCAGCCCGATGTCTGCGTGCGCTTCTTCAGCTTGGCTTCGAAATTGGTGTGATGCTCGGTGCGCACCACCACCACCTGGAGGTCGTCGTCGTATTCGACCTCGGTGACCGCGTCATTATACTTCAGCATGTTCTGGTTGAGCAAATAGCCCAGCGCCAGATATTCCGGATAGTCGCCGATCGTCATCATGGTGACGATCTCCTGCGAATTCAGGTAGAGCGTCAGCGGGCGCTCCACCGGCACCTTGATCTCGATTCTGGCGCCGGACTGGTCGGTCCCGGTCACGCTCTCGGTGAGGCGCGGGTCGTCGGTATCAGGGACGATCAGGGGCACTGGGGCTTTGTCGATCTTCATCATGGCCGCGACGTTAGCATGACATTCGGGTCAAGCCGATATAAGCGTGCTAGCGAAAGAACGAAATGCCGCCTTTTCGTCATTGCGAGCGAAGCGAAGCAATCCGGGCTGCCGCTGTGGATCCATTCCTAGATGCTTCGCTGCGCTCGCAATGACGGAGGAGAGAGTGGTTCCATCAAGGACCTGGTCGCTCGCGGAGACGGAGCTGGAATGAAAGTCATCGGCCTTGCGGGCTGGAGCGGTGCGGGCAAGACCACGCTGTTGACGCGGCTGATCCCGCATTTCAATGCGCTTGGCTTGCGCGTCTCGGTCATCAAGCATGCGCATCACCAGTTCGACGTCGACGTTCCCGGCAAGGACTCCTGGCGCCATCGTGAGGCCGGCGCGGCCGAGGTGCTGGTTGCTTCGTCAAATCGCTGGGCGCTGATGCACGAATTGCGCGGGGCGGCGGAGCCGCGACTGCCGGAACTGTTGAGCAAATTGTCAGCCGTCGACCTCGTCGTGGTCGAGGGTTTCAAGCGCGAGCCGCATCGCAAGATCGAGGTGCATCGCGCGGCCAACGACAAGCCGTTGCTGTTTCCCGATGATCCCGGAATTTACGGGATCGCGGCCGATGTCGCCATTGAAACGCGACTGCCGACCGTCCATCTCGACGATATCGCCGCTGCCGCGGAATTGCTGCTGCGCGCGGCGATGCCGGTCGAGGAAGCGGTCGCGAAAAGCGCTGCGATGCGCTGACGAGGCACCATGGCGCAATTGTCGGACGATTGTTTTGCCTTCGGCGGACCGATGATGTCGGTCGACGAGGCGGTTGGCCTGATCACGACGCGCGTCAACGCGATTGTCGATCTCGAAACCGTGAGGCTCATCGATGCTGATGGGCGGGTGCTGGCCCGCGATATCGCGGCGCCGCTGCCGTTGCCCCCCTTCACCAATTCCGCTGTTGACGGCTACGCCGTGCGCAACGCCGATCTTCCGGACAGCGCCGAGCGGGCACTCCCGCTCGACGGCCGCATCCAGGCCGGCGGTCTGGCACTAGCGCCGATCAAGGCCGGCCACACCGCGCGCATCTTCACCGGCGCGCCGATGCCGCCGGATGCCGAAACCGTCTTCATGCAGGAAGACGTCCGCGTCGATGACGCCGGCCGAATTGTGCTGCCGCCGGGGCTGAAGCCGGGCGCGAATGTCCGCCCTGCGGGAGAGGACATCCCCCAGGGCCACATCGCGCTGCGCGCAGGCCAGCGCTTGCTGCCGCAACATGTCGCGCTCGCGGCGGCGTTCGGCCTGGTCGGGCTCGACGTCGTCAGGCGCATCCGTGTCGCGGTGTTCTCGACCGGTGACGAATTGACCTCGCCCGGCGAGCCGCGCGCGGCCTCGCAGCTGTTCGACTCCAACCGCTTCATGCTGATGGCGATGCTGCGCCGGCTCGGCTGCGAGGTCAGCGATCTCGGCATTTTGCGCGACGAACGTACCTCGCTTGCGAATGGCCTCAAGCAAGTCGCAGGCACGCACGATCTGATCCTCACCACCGGCGGCGTCTCGACCGGAGAGGAGGACCACGTCAAGGCCGCGGTCGAAAGCATCGGCTCGCTGGTGTTGTGGCGGATGGCGATCAAGCCGGGACGGCCCGTGGCGATGGGCATCATCGAGGGCACGCCGCTGATCGGATTGCCGGGCAATCCCGTCGCGAGTTTCGTCACCTTCGTGCATGTGGTGCGGCCGACGGTGCTCGCGCTTGCGGGGAGCCTGCCGGCGCCGCTGTTGCCGATCCCGGTGCGCGCGGCATTCACCTACAAGAAGAAGGCGGGCCGACGCGAATATGTTCGCGCCTCCTTGCGGCGCACGCAGGACGGCGCATTCGAGGCAATCAAGTTTCCACGCGAGGGGGCTGGGCTGTTGTCCTCTCTGATCGACACCGACGGCCTCATCGAGCTCGATGAGGAGGTCACGCGTGTCGAGCCGGGGCAGAGCGTGGGTTTCTTGTCCTATGCCGATTTGCTCTGAGTCTGAACGTGATGTTGGCGCTGGCTCGGCGTTGACGCCATCGGTCGCTCCCGCCATGTTGCGCCGATGACCAGAACGACGCTCGATCTCACCGGACTGAAATGCCCGCTGCCCGCCCTGAAGACGCGCAAAGCGCTGAAGCCGTTGCATCCGGGGGATCAGCTCGAAGTGTACTGCACCGATCCGCTGTCGGTGATTGACATTCCGAACCTGATCCGAGAGACCGGCGACACGGTGGAGATCACCGAGCGCAACGACGCGCGCATCGTGTTCTTGATTGAGAAGGCCGATCGATCGATAGAAAATATCAATGGTGCGCCGCCCACTTAGCTCGCGGTCACTCGGTTGATACCTACCTTTTGTCTATCGACATCGATCATCACTTCTGCCCCAATTGACGTCCTCCGCCGAGACGCGGAGGTCGAGTCGTGCCTGCGATATGCGGAGCAAATGGGCCGTCGAAAGAAGCCCGGCCGTGGCGTCGGGCATAGTCCCCACGGTTAGGGGTTAACGTCTCGGATGCGCGTGACGATCCTGGCGCGCGTCGATCATTGTGCGGAGCAGCAGGGACAAGGGCTGCGCTGCAGGCTGAGGAACAGGACCGTCGTGGCAGGCCGTTCAGAAGGGCGGCTTTAGGGGAGGAATGCATGTCTACCATCGAGAGCGCTGGAACACTTTCGGGTGCCGGCGCAGGTTTTCTGGATCGCGAGCGGACCATCGCGACCGCCGGGTTCAATCGCTGGCTGGTGCCGCCGGCTGCGCTGTGCATCCATCTCTGTATCGGCATGGCCTACGGCTTCTCGGTCTTCTGGTTGCCGCTGTCGCGCGCGATCGGAGTTACCGCGCCGAAGGCGTGCGCGGACATGTCACTGTTTCAGGAGCTGTTCACGACCAGCTGCGACTGGAAGGTCGCCAGCATGGGGTGGATGTACACGCTCTTTTTCGTGCTGCTCGGTATCGCGGCTGCGGTCTGGGGCGGCTGGCTGGAGCGCGTAGGCCCGCGCAAGGCCGGCTTCGTCTCGGCCTTGTGCTGGTGCGGCGGCCTCTTCCTCGGTGCGATCGGGGTATACACCCATCAGCTCTGGCTGTTGTGGCTGGGTTCGGGCGTGATCGGCGGCATCGGTCTCGGTCTTGGCTATATCTCGCCGGTCTCGACGCTCGTGAAGTGGTTCCCGGACCGTCGCGGCATGGCGACCGGCATGGCCATCATGGGTTTCGGCGGCGGCGCCATGATCGGCGCGCCGCTGGCTAACCTCTTGATGAACTACTTCAAGACCCCGACCTCGGTCGGCGTCTGGGAGACCTTCGTCACGATGGGCGTCATCTACTTCGTGTTCATGATGATCGGCGCGTTCCGCTATCGCTTGCCGCCGCCCGGCTGGCAGCCCGAGGGCTGGACCGCGCCGTCGAAGGCCAACGCGATGATCTCGAAGGCCAACGTCCATCTCAACGATGCGCACAAGACGCCGCAATTCTGGCTGATCTGGTGGGTGCTGTGCCTGAACGTGTCGGCCGGCATCGGTGTGATCGGCATGGCATCGCCGATGCTGCAGGAGATCTTCGCCGGCAAGCTGATCGGCCTGCCGGAGGTGGGCTTCAACGCGCTCGATGCGGGGCAGAAGGCGCAGATCGCCGCGATCGCCGCGGGCTTCGCCGGATTGCTGTCGCTGTTCAACATCGGCGGCCGCTTCTTCTGGGCATCGCTGTCGGACAAGATCGGGCGCAAGAACACCTACTATACGTTCTTCATCCTGGGCATCGTGCTCTACGCGCTGGCGCCGACCTTTGCGGCGATGGGTTCGAAGCTCCTGTTCGTGCTTGGCTTCGGCATCATCCTATCGATGTATGGCGGCGGCTTCGCCACCGTGCCGGCTTACCTCGCCGACATGTTCGGAACCCAGTTCGTCGGCGCCATCCATGGCCGGCTGCTGACGGCGTGGTCCACCGCAGGCATCATCGGTCCCGTCGTCGTCAACTACATCCGCGAGTTCCAGCTCGCGGCAGGCGTGCCGCGCGATCAGCTCTACAACACGACTATGTACATCCTCTGTGCGATGCTGATTGCGGGCTTGATCTGCAACTATCTGATCAAGCCGGTCGATTCGAAGTGGCACATGAAGGACGCCGATGTCGCCAAGTTGCAGGCTGCAAGCGCCAGCGCCGCCGCCGCGGGGCCGCACGGCTCCTACGGCATCGGATTTGGCGGGCTTGACGCCAAGGCGGCGCTGTTCTGGGCGTTCGTCGGCGTCCCCCTGCTTTGGGGTGTTTGGAAGACATTGGAGAGCGCGGTCAAGATCTTCTGACCGTCGTCGAGACAGAAGCGGGATGCTCATCAGGCGTCCCGCTTCGTTGGCCTTTCGGACATCATCAGAAATGGGACTTAGGGGGATTGAAATGATTCGCACCCGAATTTGCCTTCGAATTTGCCTCGCGGCCGTGTTGCTCGTCGCTGGCCTTCATGCCGCATCCGCGCAGACGGCGACGCCGCCGGCGGCGCCTGCTGCAGCGACGCAAGCCAAACCTGGCAAGATGAAGCTCACCATGCAGAAGCTGAAAGACATGAAGGCGAAATGGGCAACCAACAAGCCGA
The DNA here is from genome assembly GCF_023073015.1 of Bradyrhizobium sp. 87. NCBI lineage: Bacteria > Pseudomonadati > Pseudomonadota > Alphaproteobacteria > Hyphomicrobiales > Nitrobacteraceae > Bradyrhizobium > Bradyrhizobium sp. 87. Next base: position 68,147 of record NZ_JADPIQ010000018.1, on the reverse strand, counting down.
AGCTGAAAGCCTGCCGCGCCGACGTGAAGTCCAAGGGCCTCGCCGGCGACGATCGCTGGTTCTACATTGAAGAGTGCATGAGCAAGACTTGAGATCGGGTTCCATCCGACGCTTGCGCAAAAGGGCACGGCGGGCGACCGCCTGCCTCCTAAATCATTCTAGAGACGCTCTAAATTCTCTTGCATCTGGCATACCAGAGATTAGAGTTGCGTCGAATTTGGCTTGATCGGCGGGACGCAGGAACCGGTGGTTCCGTTTGATCGAGTCGGGAAATGAAGACTGATCGCCTTGGCGGTCCGGTCCAAACTCATCACGCATTTGAAGAGAACGCGACGTCTCCATGAGCAGCAACGACGACGTTCACAAGGTTCGCGAGTTCGAACATCCCGGCCAGGGACGGAAGCGCGCCAAATCCACACCCAAGGGACGGCAGGTCGATCCCACCGCCTCTCATGAGATCGCGCAGTTGCTCGGCGACCGACCGCGGCGTCGCGACCTGTTGATCGAATATCTGCACCTGATCCAGGATCAGTACCGCCAGATCTCGGCCGCGCATCTCGCCGCGCTCGCCGACGAGATGAAGCTCGCGTTCGCCGAAGTGTTCGAGACCGCGACCTTCTATGCGCATTTCGACGTGGTAAAGGAAGGCGAGCCCGATATCGCGCCGCTGACGATCCGCGTCTGCGATTCGCTGACCTGCGCGATGCTCGGCGGAGAGAAGCTGCTCGCGGATTTGCAAGACGCGTCAGGTCCCGGCATCCGCGTGGTGCGTGCGCCCTGCGTCGGCCGCTGCGATACGGCGCCTGCCGCGGAAGTCGGACACAACTTTGTTGACCATGCGACGGTGGCCAATGTCATGGCGGCGGCGAAGGCTGGCGATACCCACGCGCATCTGCCCAACTATATCGGCTATGAAGCCTATGTCGCCGGCGGCGGCTACAAGCTGCTCAATCGCCTGTGCTCGGGCGAACTACCGACGGACGACCTGCTGAAGGCGCTCGACGACGCCTCGTTGCGCGGTCTCGGCGGCGCCGGCTTCCCGACGGGACGTAAATGGCGCGCGGTGCTTGGTGAACCCGGCCCGCGCCTGATGGCGATCAACGGCGACGAGGGCGAGCCCGGCACGTTCAAGGATCGCGTCTATCTCGAGAGCGATCCGCACCGTTTCCTCGACGGCATGCTGATCGGTGCGCACGTGGTGCAGGCCTCGGATATCTACATCTACCTGCGCGACGAATATCCGGCCTCGCGCGAAATCCTCGAACGTGAGATCGCGAAGCTGCCGCCGGGCGGTCCGACGCTGCACATGCGCCGCGGCGCTGGCGCCTATATCTGCGGCGAGGAATCCTCGCTGCTGGAAAGCATCGAGGGCAAGCGCGGCTTACCCAGGCACAAGCCGCCTTATCCATTCCAAGTCGGTCTGTTCGGCCTGCCGACGTTGATCAACAATATCGAGACCTTGTGGTGGGTGCGCGACATCATCGAGAAGGGCGCCGACTGGTGGAAGGGCCACGGCCGGCATGAGCGGCACGGCCTGCGCAGCTTCTCGGTTTCGGGCCGCGTCAAGAATCCCGGCATGAAGCTCGCGCCTGCTGGCATCACCGTGCGCGAGTTGATCGACGAATATTGCGGCGGCATGGCCGATGGCCATCAGTTCTACGCGTACCTCCCGGGTGGTGCGTCCGGCGGCATCCTGCCGGCGGCGATGGACGACATCCCGCTCGATTTCGGCACGCTTGAAAAATACGGCTGCTTCATCGGCTCTGCCGCGATCGTGATCCTGTCGCAAAAGGACAGCGTGCGCGCGGCCGCATTGAACCTGATGAAGTTCTTCGAGGACGAGAGCTGCGGCCAGTGCACGCCGTGTCGCGTCGGAACCCAGAAGGCCGCGCTGCTGATGCAGCAACCGGTCTGGAACCGCGCTCTCCTGGACGAATTGAGCCAGGCGATGCGCGATGCCTCGATCTGCGGGCTCGGACAGGCGGCATCGAATCCGCTTGCCTCCGTGATTAAATATTTCCCTGACGAGTTCAAGGAAGCGGCCGAATGACGAAGATTACGTTCGAGCTCGACGGCAAGCAGGTCGAGGCCAATGCAGGCGAGACGATCTGGCAAGTCGCAAAACGCCAGGGTCGCGAGATTCCGCATCTGTGCTACTCGCCCGCGCCGGATTATCGCCCCGACGGCAATTGCCGCGCCTGCATGGTCGAGATCGAGGGCGAGCGCGTGCTCGCGGCCTCCTGCAAGCGCACGCCATCGGTCGGCATGAAGGTGAAGACCGAGAGCGCGCGCGCGGTTTCCGCGCAAAAAATGGTCATGGAGCTGCTGGTCGCCGACCAGCCGGCGCGCGAGACCTCGCACGATCCGGACTCCAAATTCTGGCACTGGGCCGAAACCACTGGGGTCACCGAGAGTCGCTTCCCCGCCGCCGAGCGTTGGGCGACCGACGCCAGCCATCCGGCCATGCGCGTCAATCTTGACGCCTGTATCCAGTGCGGCCTGTGCGTGCGCGCCTGCCGCGAGGTCCAGGTCAACGACGTCATCGGCATGGCCTATCGTAGTCACGGCTCGAAAATCGTGTTCGATTTCGACGATCCGATGGGCGAGTCCACCTGCGTCGCCTGCGGCGAATGTGTGCAGGCCTGTCCGACCGGGGCCCTGATGCCGGCCGTAATGCTGGACGAGAAGCAGACCCGTGTCGTCTATGCCGACAAGAAGGTGGATTCGCTCTGCCCGTTCTGCGGCGTTGGTTGCCAGGTGACCTATGAGGTCAAGGACGAGAAGGTGATCTATGCCGAGGGCCGTGACGGCCCCGCCAACCGCAACCGCCTTTGCGTCAAGGGCCGCTTCGGCTTCGACTACATCCATCATCCGCATCGCCTGACCAAGCCGCTGGTGCGGCTACCGAACGCGAAGAAGGATTCCAACGACCAGGTTGATCCGGCCAATCCGTTCACGCATTTCCGCGAAGCGAGCTGGGAAGAAGCGCTCGACATCGCGGCCAAAGGCCTGGTCAAGATCCGCGACGAGAAGGGCGTGAAGGCGCTGGCCGGCTTCGGTTCGGCGAAGGGCTCCAACGAGGAGGCCTATCTGTTCCAGAAGCTGGTGCGCACCGGCTTCGGCTCGAACAATGTCGACCATTGCACCCGTCTGTGCCACGCCTCGTCGGTCGCGGCGCTGTTCGAAGGTCTGAGCTCGGGCGCCGTGTCGGCGCCGTTCTCGGCTGCGATGGACGCCGAGGTCATCATCGTGATCGGCGCCAATCCGACCGTGAATCATCCAGTCGCCGCGACCTTCATCAAGAACGCGGTCAAGCAGTACGGCGCAAAGCTGTTCGTCATGGACCCGCGCCGGCAGACGCTGTCGCGCCATGCGACCAAGCATCTGCAGTTCAAGCCGGGCTCCGACGTCGCCATGCTGAACGCGATGATCCACACGATCATCACCGAAGGGCTGACCGACGATCAGTACATCGCCGGCTACACCGAGGGGTTCGAGGAGCTCAAGGAGAAGATCAAGGAGTTCACACCGGAGAAGATGGAGCCGATCTGCGGTGTCCCGGCGCAGACCCTGCGCGAGGTCGCGCGAACCTATGCGCGGGCAAAATCGTCGATCATCTTCTGGGGCATGGGCATCAGCCAGCATGTCCACGGCACCGACAATGCGCGTTGCCTGATTGCGCTGGCGCTGATCACCGGCCAGGTCGGGCGTCCCGGCACCGGCCTGCATCCGCTGCGCGGCCAGAACAACGTGCAGGGCGCTTCCGATGCCGGTCTGATCCCGATGTTCCTGCCGGATTATCAGCCGGTCGGCCGCGACGACATGCGCGGCGCCTTCGAGAAGCTGTGGGGCCAGGATCTCGATCCCGTGCGCGGTCTGACCGTGGTCGAGATCATGAACGCGATCCATGCCGGCGAGATCAAGGGCATGTATATCGAGGGCGAAAACCCAGCGATGTCCGACCCCGATCTCCAGCATGCGCGCCAGGCGCTTGCCATGCTCGACCATCTCGTGGTGCAGGATCTCTTCGTCACGGAGACCGCGTTCCACGCCGACGTCATCCTGCCGGCCTCGGCGTTTGCCGAAAAGGAAGGCTCCTTCACCAACACCGATCGCCGCGTGCAGCTCGCACGCCAGGTGATCAAGCCGCCGGGCGATGCGCGGCAGGATCTCTGGATCATCCAGGAGATCGGCAAGCGCATGGGGCTGCCGTGGAATTATGCCGGTCCCGGCGAGGTCTTCACCGAGATGGCGGAGTTGATGCCGTCGCTGAAGAACATCACCTGGGAGCGGCTGGTGCGCGAAGGCGCGGTGACCTATCCCGTCGACGGTCCCGACGTGCCCGGCAACGAGATCATCTTCACCACGGGCTTCCCGACCGCCAGCGGCCGCGGCAAGATCGTTCCGGCTCACGTCATCCCGCCGGACGAGATCCCCGACACCGAATATCCGATGGTGCTCTCGACCGGCCGCGTGCTCGAGCATTGGCACACCGGCTCGATGACCCGCCGCGCGCAGGTGCTTGACCAGATCGAGCCCGAGGCGGTCGCGTTCATGTCGCCGAAGGACATGCACAGGAAGAAGCTCGCGCCGGGCGATTTCATCCGGCTCGAGACCCGCCGCGGCGCGGTCGAGGTCAAGGTCCGCTCCGACCGCGACGTGCCCGAGAACATGGTGTTCATGCCGTTCTGCTACGCTGAGGCGGCGGCCAATCTCCTGACCAACCCGGCGCTCGATCCGTTCGGCAAGATCCCGGAGTTCAAGTTCTGCGCGGCCAGGGCGGAGCGGGCCGAGATGCGCGACGCGGCGGAGTAGGCTGCGCGCTCGCCGGTTATTTGGCGGCACAATGCCTGCGGTGTCGTCCCGGCGAAGGCCGGGACCCACACCGCGAGGTGTCTCGTTAGCGGATGGTGGGCGTACCGAACGACGAGTCTTCTCCAAACTCCTCCCTGTGGTTATGGGTCCCGGCCTTCGCCGGGACGACGCTGAGGCTGTGGTGCATGTGTCCATCCGTGTCGCCGTCCCTTCGCTCCTCGCAGCGGCGGTGCTAGACATCGTCCATGTCCAAAGCCACCCCAGCCACACGCGCGCTCACGGCCGCCGGTGTTGCCTTCACTGTCCACACCTACGACTACGATCCCGACGCCGAGAGCATCGGCCTTCAGGCTGCATCCGCACTCGGCGAGGATCCCGCGCGCGTCTTGAAGACGCTGATGGCGCTGGTCGACGGCAAGCCGGTCTGCGTGATCGTCCCGTCCGATCAGGAAGTCTCGATGAAGAAGCTCGCCGCTGTTGTTAGCGGCAAGTCGGCGCAGATGATGAAGCCGCCTGAGGCCGAGCGCCTCACCGGCTACAAGGTTGGCGGCATCAGCCCATTCGGGCAGCGGAAGCCTGTGCGCACCGTGATCGAGCAGAGCGCGCTCGCGCATGATTACGTGTACGTGAATGGCGGTCAGCGCGGACTGCAGGTGCGGCTCAGTCCGGGCGATGTGCGGGACGTGTTGAAGGCGATCGTCGCGGAACTGGTCGCCTGAGGCGGCGCTCTGCTATTGTTTTTGCAACAGCTTCAGCCGACAGCGCAGCGCTTCGCGGATGTGTGTGCGCGCGAGCTGCTCCGCTTTGCCGCCGTCGCGAGCCGCGATGGCGTCGATGATGGCCTGGTGCTCGCCGTGGCTGGTCGACGGGCGACCGGATACGGTGAACGTGGTTGGACCGAGCAGGGCGATCCAGTCCTGCAATTCCCGCGAAGCGTTGTCGAGATAGCGGTTGCGCGCGGCGCGGCAGATCGCCTCGTGGAAGGCGCGGTTGAGCCGCGCCATCTCGGCGGGATCAGTCCCCGACGCTTCCACGAAGGTCTGCTCGATGTCCCTGAGCGCGTCGACCTCGGTCGCAGACGCGTGCTCGGCGGCAAGTCGGGCGGCGGAGCCCTCCATGATCTCGCGCATGGCGTAGAGCTCGAGCACCTCCGAGATGTCGAGGTTGCGTACGATCAGGCCGCGGCCGCCGGCAGGTTCGACGAACCCACGTGCCGCAAGCCGCCCGAGAGCTTCCCGCACCGGGGTGCGGCTGACCATCAGCCGCTGGGCGACCTCTTCCTCGCGCAGGCGGTCGCCGGCGCGGTAGCTGCCGGCCTGCAGCGCCTCGCAGAGCGAGCGGAACACTGCTTCGCCGAGCGCCACGCCGCCGCCGCGCGCGATCGAGCCGCCTGCTTTTGTCGGGCGTCTTGCCATGCATCCTCGTGCTCGCCACGCGCATCCTGCCCATGCAGGATGACGCTTGCCGGACATTCGTATATCTTTGTATACAAAGGTGCGCAATGACCAGTCGGATTGGCCGAGGCCGCCGGCGGGCAGAATGTCTCCAACTTCGTCGCATCGGGCAGACGGCATGAGCAGCAAATACGATGTGCTGGTGATCGGCGGCGGCAACGCGGCGCTGTGTGCGGCAATCAGCGCGCGACGCGGTGGGGCATCGGTGCTGGTACTCGAAGGCGCGCCAAAGTTCTATCGCGGCGGCAACACGCGCCACACCCGCAACATGCGTTGCGCACATGACGAGGCGACCGAAATCCTCACCGGCCCCTACACTGAGGAAGAGTTTTGGGAGGATCTCCTGCGCGTCACCGGCGGCGAGACCGACGAGGTGCTCGCCCGGCACATGATCCGCGAGTCCAAGGACATCTTGAACTGGATCGTGGAGCAGGGCGTGCGCTGGCAGCCCTCGCTCGGCGGCACGCTGGGCCTCGGCCGCACCAACTCATTCTTCCTCGGCGGCGGCCGCGCGATGTTGAACGCACTTTATCTCACCGCCGAGAAGCTCGGCGTCGAAATCGAATACGACGCCGAGGTTATCGACCTCATGATCGAAGACGGCATGTTTCTCGCCGCCCACCTCAGGCGGCCGATCAAGGGCGACACCGAGATCCGCGCGACGTCGCTGGTCGCCGCCGCCGGCGGATTCGAGGCCAACATCGAATGGCTGAAGCAATATTGGGGTGAGGCCGCCGACAATTTCCTGATCCGCGGTACCCGCTATAACCGCGGCTCGATCCTGAAGATGCTGCTCGCCAAGGGCGTGCAGGAGGTCGGCGACCCCACCCAGTGCCATGCGGTCGCGATCGACGCGCGCGCGCCGAAATTCGACGGCGGCATCATCACGCGGCACGATTCTGTCGTGTTTGGCATCGTCGTCAACAAGCACGCGCAGCGCTTCTATGATGAAGGTGAGGACATCTGGCCGAAGCGTTACGCGATCTGGGGCCGGCTGGTGGCCGCGCAGCCCGAACAGATCGCCTACATCATCTTCGACTCCACCGTGGTCACGAGCTTCATGCCGACGCTATTCCCGCCGATCGCAGGGCAGACGGTGGCTGAGCTTGCCGGCAAGCTCGAGCTCGATCCGGCCGCGCTGGAAAAGACGATCACCGAATTCAACGCCGCGGTGCAGCCCGGCACCTTCGACCACACCATTCTGGACGATTGCCGCACGGAAGGCATCACGCCGCCGAAGACGCATTGGGCACGGCGGATCGAGACACCGCCCTACCTTGCCTATCCGGTGCGGCCCGGCATCACCTTCACCTATCTCGGCACGCGCGTGACCGGGGAAGCGCGCATGCTGATGGCTGACGGCAAGCCGTCGGCCAACATGTTCGCGGCCGGCGAGATCATGGCCGGCAACGTGCTCGGCAAGGGCTATGCCGCCGGCATGGGCATGACCATCGGCAGCGTGTTCGGGCGGATCGCAGGACGGGAAGCGGCACGCCACGCGAAGAATTAGGCGGAAGAACAGACACGAGGGAGGAACCATGTCACGCATTGCCATTGCTTCGATCGCGGCGCTGCTGACCGTCGGCTACGCCCACGCGGCCGAGCCGATCACGCTGCGAGACATGGGCTCGTTCCATGTCGGTGGCCGTCTTGTCGAAATCTCGGGCAAGCCGGTGAGGGAGGTCGTGTTCGCGCCCGGCGGAGTGCCGGCCAAGGTTGATCCCAACGGCACGTATCAGGTCGAGCAGATGTATGTTCAGTATTTCCTGCCGGCAAACGAGAAGGGTGCCTATCCTTTGCTGATGTGGCATGGCGGCGGACTGACCGGCGTCACCTACGAGACCACGCCTGACGGACGCGAAGGCTGGCTGAATTATTTTCTACGCATGGGGTGGGGGGTCTATAACTCCGACGCAGTAGAGCGCGGACGCGCGGGCTGGGCGCAATATCCCGATATCTTCAAAGGCGAGCCGGTCTTCCTGACCACGGCCAACCCGTTCGAGCGTTTCCGCATCGGCGATGGGCCGAACTCGTACGATCCCGATCCCGCCAAGCGAAAATTGTTGCCGGGCAACCAGTTCCCCGTCGAGGGTTACGAGAATTTCGTCAAGCAGAACGTACCGCGCTGGACCACGACCGACGATGCGACCATCGCCGCCTATATCGCTGAGATCGATCGCGTCGGCCCCTCGGTGCTTCTGTTCCACAGCCAGGCCGGCACCTTCGGCTTCAAGGTCGCGCAAGCCCGCCCTGACAAGGTCAAGGCGCTGATTGCGATCGAGCCGGCCGGCATCGGCGATCCCGCCAAAGCGGATGTGCTGAAGAACGTCCCGACCCTCATCATCTACGGCGACTATATCGAGCGCGATTCGCGCTGGCCCAAGATCCGCGCCAACGGCATCGCCTTTGCGGACGCCATCAAGGCGGCCGGCGGCAGCGTCGACATCATCGATCTCCCGCAGACAGGCATCAAGGGCAATTCGCATATGGTGATGATGGACAAGAACAATCTCGAGGTCGCGGCCCTGATCCAGAAATGGCTCGAGGGCAAAGGCCTGACGAAGTAAAGCCATGCACGGAAGCAGAATTTTGGATGAAGGCGACCGCCTGATGACGGTCTGCAATTCCTGCCGTTACTGCGAAGGCCTTTGCGCGGTTTTTCCCGCCATGGAGATGCGCCGCGCCTTCTCCGACGGCGACCTCAATTATCTCGCCAATCTCTGCCATGGCTGCGGCGCCTGCTACGTCGACTGCCAGTTCTCGCCGCCGCACGAATTCAACGTCAACGTCCCGCAGACGCTGGCGATCGCGCGCGCGGAATCCTATGCGACCTATGCCTGGCCGCAGGCGCTGTCCGGTGCCTTCGCCCGCAATGGTCTCGTCATCAGCATCGTCGCCGCGCTCAGCATGGCCGCCTTCATACTCGGCTTCGCTGCCCTAAACGACCGCAGCGTGCTGTTTGGCGTGCACACTGGCCCCGGCGCGTTCTACAAGTTGATGCCGCACAACGCGATGGCAGCGTTGTTCAGCGCCGCCTTCCTTTATGCGATTTTCGCGCTGGTGATGAGCGTGCGTGCCTTCTGGCGGGATATCGGCCCGCCGATCGGCGGCCGTGCGGACGGCGGCTCGATCTTTCAGGCGATGCGCGACGCTGGTGAGCTGCGCTACCTCCATGGTGGCGGCGTCGGCTGCTACAATGAGGATGACAAGCCGACCGACCGGCGCAAGCTTTTCCATCACCTGACCTTCTACGGCTTCCTGCTCTGCTTCGCCGCGACCTCGGCCGCAACGCTGTATCACTATCTGCTCGGCCGCGAGGCGCCGTATCCGTGGTGGGATCTGCCGGTGGTTCTCGGCACGCTCGGCGGCATCGGCCTGATCATCGGGCCGATCGGCCTGTTCGTCGCCAAGATGCGGCGTGATCCGGCGCTGCTCGACGAGCAGCGCTACGGCATGGATGTCGGCTTCATCGCCATGCTGTTCCTGACCGGGTTCACCGGCATGCTGCTTCTGATTCTGCGGGAGACTGCCGCCATGGGACCGCTGCTGGCACTCCATTTAGGTGCAGTGTTCGCGCTGTTCATCACCATGCCCTACGGCAAGTTCGTGCACGGCATCTATCGCTTCGCGGCGCTGGTGCGTTATGCGCAGGAGCGACGCGGAGAAGCCGGTTCTTGAGATTCAGGCGGCGCGGAAGCGGCCGATCGGGGCACCGCGCCTCGCCTGATTGAGGCGCCTCGTGCATCTCTCTTATGCCACCTCGCGCTCTGGTCCAGACGCCTGCTCGCGGGCCATCGTCGTTGCCGTGACGTAGTCGGTCTTGCCGGTCCCGAGCAGTGGCACCTTGTCGACCACCATGATCGCAGCGGGAACGGTCAGCTCGGACGCGCCGATCGCCTTGGCGTGGCCTTGCATGGCGCTGCGCTCGGCGTTCTTCTCCGTCGTCAGCAACACGATGCGCTCGCCCTTTCGCTGGTCCGGGATCGACACGGCGACTGAACCGGCCTGCGGCCACAGCGTTGTCGCGATGTTCTCGACCGCCGACAGCGAGACCATTTCGCCGGCGATCTTGGCAAAGCGCTTGGCGCGACCCTTGATGGTGATGAAGCCGGCCGGGTCGATCGCCACGATGTCGCCGGTGTCGTGCCAGCCGTCGGCGAGCGGCTCGAGCACGCCGGGATTTTCGGCCCGCAAGTATCCGAGCATTACGTTGGGTCCGCGCACCGACAGGCGTCCGCCTTCCTCGATGCCGGGGACCGGGTCGAGGCGGCTTTCCATCAGCGGCGACAGGCGGCCGACCGTGCCTGGACGATTGGCCATCGGCGTGTTCATCGCCAGCACCGGTGCCGTCTCGGTGACGCCATAGCCTTCGAGGATGCGGATGCCGTAACGCTCCATGAAGACCTGCCGGGTGCGATCCTTGACCGCCTCCGCGCCGGCGATCACCAGGCGCAAGGTGCGGAAGTCGTAGGCATGGGCCGAGCGTGCATAGCCCGTGAGGAATGTGTCGGTGCCGAACAGGATCGTGGCTCCGGTCTGGTAGATCAGCTCGGGCACGATCCGGTAGTGCAGCGGCGAGGGGTACATGTAGATCGGAATGCCCGCGAGCAGCGGCATCATCATTCCACCGGTCAGCCCGAAGGAGTGGAACACCGGCAGCACGTTGAACACCTTATCATTGGCGTTGGCATCGACCCGCGCCAGCGCCTGTGCGGCGTTCGCAAGGATATTGCGGTGGGACAGCACAACGCCCTTGGGCGTGCCTTCCGAGCCCGACGTGAACAGCACGACCGCCGGATCGCTCGCCTGGCGGGCGACGCGGGGCGCGGTGCCGGCGAGCAGGCCCTTGATCTTGTCGGCCGTGCCGATCGAAGCACGGACGTCCTCGAGGTAGACCACGCGAACTTCCGCGGAGATCGCCGCCATCAGCTTGTCGAGCTTGCCCTTCTCGATGAAAGCTTTCGACGTCAGCACGGTTTTGACCTGCGCGGCTTTCATGGCGGCAAGCACGTTGACCGGGCCCGCCGAGAAGTTGAGCATTGCCGGCACCCGGCCGATGTTTTGCAGCGCCATGAAGACGACGGCGACGCCAGCGGAATTCGGCAGCAGCACACCGACATTCTCACCGATAGCGGTGCCGTTCTCCAGCTTCCGGCTCAAGACCTGCGCGCCCAGGATCAGCTTGCGATAGGTCAGCTTGGTACCGAGCGCGTCCTCGACGATGACCTTGCCGGTGTCGCGGTCGCGATAGGCGTGTCCGAGCGCCTCGAACAGGGTGTGATCGAGCATGGCGTTCTTCACCATGGCGTCGATCATCACGTCCTGAAGTGCTGCGCCCGCGGCGTTGCGGCGCGCCTTGCCCTTGAGCGACGGATCGACCGGAAGCTTGACTGGCGGCAGGATGGTGACGGTCACCCGCGGAAACCACGAGCGCTTGATCTGGCTGCCGTTGAGATAGCTGAGATGCGAGCGCTGGGCGCCTTCGATGCGGACCGGGACGACGACTGCGTCGGCCTTGTCCGCGATCATCGCGGTGCCGTCATAGACCTTCATCAGCGAGCCGGAAACAGTGATGCGTCCTTCCGGGAAAATCACCACCGGCTCTCCGGCGGCGACGAGCTTGATGAGGTCGCGCGCCGCCAGCGGCTTGGTGGGGTCCATGGTGTAGTGCTTGACCACCCGCAGGAACGGCTTGGCCCACCAGGCCTTGGCGATGCCGGTATCAACCGCGAAGCTCGCGTCGATCGGGAGCACGGCGTGCAGGAGCGGGCCGTCGATCAGGCTGACATGATTGGGCGCGATCAGCATGCGCGTGCCAGCAGGCGGCAGGTTCTCCCGCCCGCGGACCTCGGTGCGGAACAGCGCGCGGAACAGCAGCCCGCCAAAGTCGCGCACGCCTTCCTTGCCCCACTTGGTCAGCACGAACCAGACTGCGCCGAAGCTGATGACGCCGAGGCCAAAGAAGATCCAGCCGATGTGCAATCCGCCGGCCTGCAACAGCGCGACGAACAGCGAGCCGGCCACCATGAAGGCGGCCTGCAGCACGTTGCCGGCGGCGATAATGCGGGCGCGCTCGGAGGGGGCGGACCAGGCCTGGACGGCGGCGAAGGACGGCACGACGAACAGCCCGCCGCCGAATGCGAAGGCAACGAAATCGACCAGCATGCGCAATCCCGCGAACGAGGTTGCGAAGTCGCCCGCTGTGATGTCCTGCCCCTTGGTGGTCACGCCGATCGCCCAAGCGAGGTCGAGGCCGGCAAACCCCATCATGATGGCGCCGATCGGCACCAGCGCGAGGTTCGGGCGAACGTGGCTCAGATTCGCGGCGAACAGCGAGCCGATGGCAATGCCGATTGCGAAGATCGCGAGACACAACGTCACCACGCCCTCGGTGCCACCGATGACTTCCTTGACCAGCGCCGGTAGCAGCGAGAGCACGATGGCGCCCACCAGCCAGAACCAGGACACGATCACGGTGCCGTCCCACAGCCGGTGATCGGCGTGCAACGTCTTCAACAGGCCGAGCGTCGAGGTCCAGGGATTTCGATTGACCGGCAGATCGGGTGCGGACGGCGTCGTCGCTGGTATGCGGGAGGCGAAGGCCCAGGACAGCAGGGCCAGCACGACCACGACCGATGCGACCCAGCCCATATGCGCGGAGCCGGCCACGAACTGGCCACCGGCAACGGTGCCGAGCAGGATGGCCATGAAGGTCGCGCCTTCGACCAGCGCGTTGCCGGTCGCGAGCTCGCCGAGCTCGAGCTGGTCCGGCAGCATCGCGTATTTCACGGGTCCGAACAGCGCGGCGATGACGCCGAACAGTGCGAGCGCTGCGAACAGCAGCGGCACCGAGTGCAGGAAGAAGCCGGCCGCGGCAAAGCCCGCGGCAAAGATCTCGGCGAATTTGAGCCGCCTTGCGACGACGGATTTGACGTATTTGTCGGCGAGCTGGCCGCCGAGCCCGGACAGGATGAAATAGGGGAAGATGAACACCGCGCCCGCGACCGTCACCAGCGCATCACCGTGGCCGGTCGCGGCAGTGTAAAGCAGGATGATGACGAGTGCGTTCTTGAGCACGTTGTCGTTCAGCGCCGAGAAGAATTGCGCCCAGAACAGCGGCGCGAAGCGGCGTGACGACATCAAATCCCTGATCATGACTAGTCCTGTTTTGGAAACGCTGTCTGAGGTTGTTTCATTGTCGGATGGGCGTCGGGACCCGAGGAGATGCGACGGGCATTTGCGGGTTGACGAACGATCGCCCCGGCCTGCTCTGCGCCTTTACCTTCCGATCCTGTTGGTCTCCGCGTGGCGACGTTTGGTTCGCAAATGGCTGGTCGCGGCTCTATCACGCCCCGGCAAGGAGGCGTGCGCGCCTCAGGTAAGGTGGGCAAGGCGGCGAAAGGGCGAGAGGCGGCCGAGCAGGCTAATGCGGCGGCCCTCATGACGGGCGCGGTCGCGGTTGGCCCGCCACATCGGGAAGGTCACGCGGCGCTCGGTCAGGACGCCGGCAATGTCGCAGGCATTTGCAATGCGATCGATCGGCCCCGTCGCGAACCGCAGGAAGGCGCGGCCAAATCCGGTCACGAGAGCTGTGGCGTCATCGACGAAGGTGGAGGCGATATCAACAGCGAGGGTTTGCATTTTGCAGATCTCCAGGTTAATTTGAACATTGTTCAAATGAGTACCTTGAAAATGAACAATGTTCAAGACGAATCGTTGCGAGACCGAAAAAAATCTCGCCGGCGGCAGCAGATCGTGGAGATCGCTCGCAGCATTATCGCGACTAAGGGGCTGAAATCGTTGAAAGTCCGGGATGTTGCGGACGCCGCAGGCTGCTCGGTTGGGAGCGTCTACAACGAGTTCGGCGACTTCGACGGGGTGATCCTGACCGTGAATCGGGAGACCGTTAAGGAGCTGACGGTGCGGCTGGGCCAGGTTCCCGCCGAGGATCCCGTTCGCCAGCTCTACGGGCTGGCCGCGACCTACCTCGAATTTTTTGCGGAGCACGCCAATCTGCTGCGCTCGCTGTTCGAACATCGGATGGAGGACGACCGCCCTTACCCCGATGACATCCTTCAGATGGTGATGGACGCCTTCGCGCTGATGCATCCACCCCTGGTGCGGCTGCTTCCGAATGCAGACGACGTGCAGATCGCGCTGCTGTCACGCACCCTGTTTTCCGCCGTGCACGGGATCATCTCGCTCGGCCTCGAAGAACGCATGGTAGCCGTGCCGCCGCAGATGCTGCGCCAGCAGGTCGATCAGTTTCTGGATGCGCATCTCGCAGGGCTCGGGATTGTGCCAGTACGATAAAGTGTGGAGCGCTGCTACGCGCTGGCGGCCTTGCGGTGCCGCGAGGTGACGACGACGACGTCCGTCGTCCCGTTGTCGACCTGAACACGGTTGCGTCCGTTCTCCTTGGCGCGATAGCAGGCGGCATCCGCGCGCCGCATCGCGTCCTCGAGCGTGGTGTTGCCGTCGGTGATGCAGGCAACGCCGATGCTGGCGGTCACTGCAAAGCAACGATCGTCCCACGCGAAGACGGATAGCTCGAGCGACCGGCGCAGCCGTTCGGCGATATCCACGGCGTCGTACGGCGTGCTTTGTGGAAGGATTAGGCCGAATTCGTCACCGCCAAGCCGGGCCACCAGGTCATGCGGCCGTCGTTCCTGTTGCAGGAGACGCGAGATCTGGCAGAGCAGGCGGTCGCCGGCGAGATGACCGCAGCTGTCGTTGACGTCCTTGAATTGGTCGAGATCGAGCAGGACCAGGCCCAGCGAACCCGCCGCGGTGTCGTCCAACTCGCTTTGCAGGCGGGCCTCGAACGCGCGCCGGTTGGACAAGCCGGTCAGCCAGTCGTGCGACGCCTGCCAGACTAGGCGCTCCTTCTCGGCATGCAGGGCATCCTCAAACGCCTGTCGTTGCAGCACCAATCGCCGCGTGTGCCAGATCAGGAGCAGGATCAGCGTCATGGCTGTGACGATATTGACGCCAGTCAGCGTCATCTTGATGGCGCGCGAGCCTTCGCCGAGAACGGTGGAGAACCGCTTGGCGTGCACCGTGAACTGAGTGTTGAGCTCCGAAAGCCGCGACGACAATAATTGCAGGCGGTTGCCGTCCTGAACCGGTCCGCTCTTCAACTCTGACCGGATGACCTCGCCGAAAACGCTCAGCTCCAGCAGCATGGGGTCGGTGGCAGCCCACTCGCTGATCGCTTCCTTGAGAAAGCTGACCTGTTTGAAGTAGCGAAACAGCCAGATCAGTCCCGGCACGTCATCGGGATGGTTGCCGCCTTGCAGGAAGCCGATGCGGGCGGCCTCGACGTCGACCGGATCGCGCTCGAGCGCCCAGCGCGCGAACTCGTCGCCGATGGGAACGGCCAGCGAGGTCTGATATTGCGCAAACTGGCTGGCGTCGCCCGAATGCAGATAGAGATTGAGGAAATAGACGGCGTTCTTCTGCGAGCGCGACCACAACGCTTCGCCCGCGACATAGGCGCGGACCGAGGACATCACCTCCAGGCTGAATCCGGCGATCGCCGCCTGCAGCAGAACGACCGTGACGAAAGGCGAAACGAGCTTGATGACATGAAGGAAGCTTCGTCCCTTCGTTGACGGCGCTGTTCTGCGAAACACTTTGCGTTCCCCAAGTCGCTCAACGACCCCAGCGGAGCGATCCGCTCATAACGCGGATTACGCGCGAAAGGTGCTTAACTCGACTTGAAAATGCCAGGAGACTGCGTCGCAGGGTGAAGGCGTTGTGAAGTGGATGCTTGCAGATCGTCGCAAATGCCGTCGAACCGGAACTGACGCGGCATCGGCGAGCCGATGTCGCGCATTTGCCCCAGATGGTTTACTTGATGGAGAGAGATTGCTCTGGCGCTAGACCAGCACCGGCTTGCGCACGCGGCCGGCGTCGCCGAAGACGCGCAAATAGCGCTCGATCTCCGAAGGCAGGCCGGTCGCCTTCTCGGGATTGTCGGAAAGCTTGACGGCCGGACGTCCGTCGACCGACGACACCTTGCAGACCAGCGAGATCGGATCGAGGTTGAACGAGCCGTCCGGCGTGCAGCCGACGAAATCATTGGTGAGATTGGTGCCCCAGCCGAAGGAGAGCCGCACCCGGCCGGCGAAGTGGTGGTAGGTCTCCTCGATCGAGCCCACATCCATAGCGTCGGAGAACACCAGCAGCTTGTCCCTGGGATTGCGGCCCTTCTGCTCCCACCATTTCATGATCTCCTCGCCGGCCTGGATCGGCGGCGCGCTGTCGGGGCGGAAGCCGGTCCAGTCGGCAACCCATTCCGGCGCATCGCGCAGGAAAGCCTTGGTGCCAAAAGCGTCGGGCAGCGCAATCAGGAGGTTGCCGCCATAGGTCTGGCGCCACTGGTCGAGGATGCGATAGGGCGCCCAGCGCAATTCCTCGTCGTCCTTGGCCAGCGCAGCCGCGACCATCGGCAGTTCATGGGCGTTGGTGCCGATGGCTTCGAGATCATTGTCCATCGCGAGTAGCACGTTGGAGGTGCCGATGAAGGACGGGCCCAGGCCTTCCTTCACGGCCTCCACGCACCAGCGCTGCCAGAGGAAGCCATGGCGGCGACGAGTGCCGAAGTCGGAGAGCCGCAAGCCATCCAGCTTGCGCAGGCGTTCCACCTTGGTCCACAGCTTGGCCTTGGCGCGGGCATAGAGCACGTCGAGCTCGAAGCGGCCGCAGCCCTTCATCGCCGCCCGCGAGCGCAATTCGTTGAGGATGGCGAGCGCAGGAATTTCCCACATCGTGGTATGGCTCCACGGTCCGTGGAAGTGCAGCTCGTACTGGCCTTCGACCTTGCGCAGCTCGTATTCGGGCAGCCGGAATTCGGCGAGCCAGCGGATGAAGTCCGCCGAGAACATGTGGGTCTTGCCGTAGAAAGTGTTACCGGCAAGCCAGATCAGCTCTTTCTTGGTGAAGCGGATGGTGCGGGCGTGGTCGAGCTGGGCGCGCAGCTCGCCCTCGTCGATGATTTCGGCGAGCCGGACATGGCGCGATCGGTTGATGACCGAGAATGTCACCTGCTGATTCGGGTAAGATTCCCGAATCATTTGCAACATCAATAGCTTGTAGAAGTCGGTATCAAGCAGGCTGCGGATGATGGGATCCAGCCGCCAGCTGTGATTGTAGGTCCGGCTCGCAATGTCGGTCACTGTCATGGGGGAATTCTAGCGTGGCGGCCCCGGCGCAACCAGTGGGTTTGACGGGGATCAGGTTTTCGCGGGGACGGGGTGCGAGGCCGTTGCCGCCACGGTCTCGAGCTGGCTTCTGATCCAGCGATGCGCCGGGTCCTTCTGATATCGCTGGTGCCAGACCATGAACATCGGCAGCTCGGCCAGGGTTCGTGTGCGCGAGGCCAGCGGAATCCGCACACGCGCGAAGCCGTGCATCACGCCGGGCGCCAGCAGGCTCGGCATGCTGGCCAGCATCTGCGAGCCACGCAGGAAGGACGGCACGCCGGAGAAGCTCGGCACGGAGATCGCGATGTCGCGGTGGAAGCCGTTGGCTGCAAGCCGGCGATCGAAGTCGAGCCGCTCATTGTCAGTGTAGACCACCGTGACGTGACGCGCCGCGAGATAGGCGCCGCGCGTAGCCGGCGCCGCGCGCGCTTTGGGGTCGTAGTAACAAACGTAATGGTCTTGCAGCAGGCGCTTCTGCACGATGTCCACGCCGGATGGCGGCAGCGGCGTGATCAGCAGATCGCAGCGGTTTTCGCGCAGCATCGCCGGCGAGGGCGACTGCGAGGGGATCACGCGCAGGTTCAGGCTCGTCACTTGCGCTGCGACATGATCGAAGAACCGCGGCAGCAGCAGGTCGCGCTGGAAGTCATTGGCGGCGATTGTCAGCGAAAGCTGCGCGCTCGCCGGCTCGAACGTGACGCCGCCGGCAAAGCTGCGCATCTCGTCGATCAGCGCTCGCGCCTTTGCCGCGAGCGCCTGGGCGTGCGCCGTAGCGACAATGCCGCGGCCGGATTTGGCAAACAGCGGATCGCCGACGATCCGCCGCAGCTTGTTCAGGGCGTGGCTGACCGCGGATTGCGTCAGGCCGAGCCGCGTTGCGGCCGCCGTCACCGAACCTTCTTCCAGCACGGCCAGGAACAGCTCAAGCGCGTGGCCATCGAGCGCCAAATGATCGATTTTATTCATGGAATGCATTATAATCGATCTATTTATCTTGAGAATAGCCGGCGCCATCACCCCCCGATAAGCCGTGCGCCCCAACGGGAGCGCCAGAGGGAGAGACAACGCCGATGCATGCCCAGGCGCCAGCCTTGCGGGAATCCCGCCCCAACCGTCCCGAGCCGTTCACGCCGCCGCTCGGTGACGGCGGCTTCTTCCAGCGCGACCGTTCCATGCATCCGCCGGCGCACGCGCCGGGCTACAAATCCTCGGTGCTGCGCTCGCCGCGCCAGCCGTTGCTGTCGCTTGAGAACTCGGTCTCGGAGATCACGGGGCCGGTGTTCGGGCACAACGATCTCGGCCCGCTCGACAATGATTTGATCCGCAACTACGCCAAGGACGGCGATCCCGTCGGCGAACGCATCATCGTCCACGGCCGCGTGCTGGATGAGACCGGCCGCGGCGTGCCGAACACGCTGGTCGAGTTCTGGCAAGCCAATGCCGGCGGCCGCTACCGGCACAAGAGGGACACGTATCTGGCGCCGATCGATCCGAATTTCGGCGGTTGCGGCCGCGCGCTGACCGACGACAGCGGCTACTATTATTTCCGCACCGTGAAGCCGGGACCCTATCCCTGGCGCAACTACGTCAACAGCTGGCGTCCCGCTCACATCCACTTCTCGGTGTTCGGCTCGGGCTTTGCACAGCGTCTGATCACCGAGATGTACTTTGAGGGCGATCCCCTGATCCCGGTCTGCCCAATCCTGACGACGATCCCGGACAAGGATGCGCTGGAGCGCCTCATCGCGCCGCTCGACCTCAACGCATCGACCCCGTTCGACTCGCTCGCCTACCGCTTCGACATCGTCTTGCGCGGCCAGCGCTCCACTTACTTTGAAAATCGCACCGCAGGGAACTAGGTCCATGCCGCAGCCGCTCAACTACCTCAAGGAAACCGCCTCGCAGACCGCTGGGCCCTACGTCCATATCGGCCTGATCCCGGCGATGGCCGGCTTCGACATCTTCGAGAAGAACTTTTCCAACGTGCTGGTGACGCCGAACACGCAAGGCGAACGCATCACGCTGGAGGGCAAGGTGTTCGACGGCAGCGGCACGCCGCTGCGTGACGTGCTGTTGGAGATCTGGCAGGCGAACGCGGCCGGCCGCTACAACCATCCGGCCGATCGGTCGACCGGCGCGCTCGACGAGGAATTTCGTGGCTGGGGCCGCGCCGGCTCCGACTTCGAGAGCGGGCTGGTGACGTTCGAGACCATCAAGCCCGGGGCCATCACCGACAAGGCGGGCCGCAAATGCGCGCCTTACGTCAACATCTGGATCGTCGCGCGTGGCATCAATATCGGGCTCAACACCCGGCTGTATTTCTCCGATGAAGAGACTGCGAACGCCGCCGACCCCGTGCTCAGCCTGATCGAGCAGCCGGTGCGACGTTCGACGTTGATCGCAAAGCGCAGCGAGCGTGGCGCCAAGATCGTGTATGCTTTCACGATCAATTTGCAGGGGCCGGAGGAGACGATGTTCTTCGACGTCTGAGAGCCGCCGCCCGAAGGTTCACTCCACCTGGTCACTGCGATCGATCACTACGCGCGCGTGGAATTGCGGTGACTGACGCATCTCGCGCGATCCCGGCCTATTGGCCGGATCGCGCCCCACTTTTGGTTTCAGTTCTGCCAAATCGATGAATATGTCCGCCTGTCGGCGCAGCTCGTCAGCGACCATGGCCGGCTGAGTGGAGAGTGTGGAGACGACCGTCACGCGGACACCGAGGCGTTGCAGGGCTTCCACCAGCGAACGAAAATTCCCATCGCCCGAGAACAACACGATCTGATCGACGTGCTCGGCGAGCTCCATCGCATTTACGGCGAGGTCGACATCCATGCTGCCCTTCACCTTGCGGCGGCCGGTGATGGCGTCGACGAATTCCTTCGTGAGTTTCGTGACGACGGTGTATCCGTTATAGTCGAGCCAATCGATCAGCGGACGGATTGACGAATACTCCTGATCCTCGACGACGGTCGTGTAGTAGAAGGCCCGCAACAGCGCACCTCGGCTTTGGAATTCGCCGAGCAGTCGCCTGTAGTCGATGTCGAAGCCGAGCGCCTTGGAGGTGGCATGGAGATTGGAGCCATCGATAAAGAGTGCGATCTTCTCAATCGAAGACATTATGCACAAATCTCCAGTTGTACGCGAAAGGTGGCCGGTCCAACCGCCGGGGGCGGTGTGTCGGCCGGAAAAACATTGAAGGCACCGATGGCTTGCCGAAAAAGAAGCGCAGACGACCGGACAGGGGCGGCCGTCTTGCGCCCAGGTTAGGGAGGATACAATGCCACCGGCGCCAGGGCGCCGAATGCAGCCAGGCTAAGGCGCGCGCATTCCCTACTCAATTGTACTGAGGTAAAGGGCGCCTATCCAAAGGATAGGGCCCCATATACGAAGGTTAAGTGGCAGCGCTGGCAACAAGGGCCATTGCGGTTCCCAGCGTGGCCTTCGACCACAGGCGCGGCTGATCGATCGGCCGGTGTGTCAGCCTTCATCGCCATGAAGCTGGGCACGAAAGGCCCGCGGTGACACGCCCGTGGCGGCGGCGTAGACCCGGCTGAAATAGGCGGGGTCCTCGAAGCCAAGCGCATAGGCGATCGTCGAGACCGGTAAATTGGTGTAGACGAGGTTGCGCCGCGCCTCGCGGATCAGCCGGTTGAGGATCAGGTGCGAGGCGGTGTCGCCGGTTGCTGCCCGGGTCACACGGTTGAGATGGGTCGGCGTGATCGACAGCGCGCTCGCATAGTCCGCAACGCTCCAGCGTTCCAGATGATGCTGTTCCAGCAGCGCCTCGAAGCGGCGGAATAGTCCGCTTTCAGCCGTGCCGTTGCCACCGCTCTCGCCGGTGAGCGCGCGGGCCACCAGCCCGATCATGGCCGCCGAAAGTGCACGCAGCACATGCGCTCGGCCGAAATCGCGCGCGGCGTGTTCGGCAAAGATCTGCTTCATGGTGGTCCGAATCTGCGGCGTGCCGCGTATCACGGCCGAGCGCGACAAGGCACCTCGCAGCCCTTCGGAGGCGAGCAGCGCTTCGTCCAATATTTCCGCGGCGATGGTCAGCACCCAGCCCTGGGTATCAGGCACGAAACGGAAGCCGTGGACGTGGCCGACGGGCACGTTGACGATTTGCATCGGCTTCAGCTGCACCACGCGCCCGTCGAGCGTCGCTTCGCCGCCGCCGCGCTCGATCAGCAGCACCTGGTGCAGCCGGGCATGGCGGTGCACGGCGAGCGTCCAATCGTGCAGCACCGAGCGCGACGCTATCGTCTCGCAATGCACGACATCGGGCAGATCACCGGATTCGCCGAACAAATTGTAGACCCGGATTGCCGGGGCGGGGGCTGGGTTTCTCATGTTCGAATAGTACAAGACAAAGACGAAAGCCTCCATCCGTCAGCGGCGCTGAATCTGCAAGAAAGTGCCGAGGAGGACGCAAAAATGAAAGTCCAGGTCTGTATCATCGGCGGCGGGCCGTCCGGGCTGCTGTTGTCCCAGCTCCTGCACCTCAAGGGCATCGACACGGTCGTGCTGGAAAAGTACAGCCGCGACCACGTGCTTGCCCGGATCCGTGCCGGCGTGCTCGAGCACGGCTTCGCCAGGCTGATGCGCGAGGCACAGTGCGGCGAGCGGATGGACCGCGAGGGCGAGATCCACAAGGGATTCGAGATCGCCCATGACGGGGTGCTCTCCCAGATCGACCTCCACAAGCATTCCGGCGGCAATTCGGTGCTGGTCTACGGCCAGACCGAGCTGACGCGCGACCTCTACGAGGCGCGCGACCGCCTTGGCGGCAACGTCGTGCACAATGCCGAGGACGTGACGCCGCATGACCTGACCTCGGACCAGCCGTACGTGACCTATCGTTCGAATGCCGAAACCGTCCGAGTCGATTGCGACTATATCGTCGGCGCTGACGGCTTTCACGGCGTCAGCAGGAAGTCGATCCCGAAGGACGTGCTGCGGGAATACGAGAAGATCTATCCGTTCGGTTGGCTCGGCGTGCTGTCGCGCACGAAACCGGTGTCGCCGGAGCTGATCTATGTGAAGCACGAGCGCGGCTTCGCGCTGTGTTCCTTGCGGTCGCAAGTGCTGAGCCGCTATTACGTCCAGGTGCCGCTCACCGACAAGGTGGAGGACTGGAGCGACGATGCGTTCTGGGCCGAGCTGAAGCGCCGTTTGCCGCACGAGGTCGGCGACCGCCTGATCACGGGGTCGTCCATCGAGAAGAGCATCGCGCCGTTGCGCAGCTTCGTCGCCGAGCCGATGAGCTACGGCCGCCTGTTTCTCGCCGGCGATGCCGCCCACATCGTGCCGCCGACCGGCGCGCGCGGGCTGAACAGCGCCGGCTCCGACATCTATTATCTCTACCACGCCATGCTCGCGCATTATCAGAACGGCGATGATTCCGGGCTCCAGGGCTATTCCGCCAAGGCGCTGGCGCGGATCTGGAAGGCGCAACGCTTTTCGTGGTGGATGACGATGCTGCTGCATCGCTTCCCCGACCGTTCCGAGTATGAAGAGAGGCTTCAGCAGACGGAGCTGGAGTATCTGCTGTCGTCCGAGACGGCGCAGCGTCTGCTGGCGGAGAATTACGTGGGGTTGCCGTTCTAGCGGGGAGTGGACCCGAAAAGCGGTGGGACGCTGCGCTACTTTCCTTCTAGGATGTTCACCGGCGTCCAATCCGACCCCGGTGGATTTGTAGCGAGCGCAGTCGCGCGCTTGCCAAAAAGCGCTGACGCCGGATCCATTTCCGCCATTCGCCCGAACGCATCAGCCGCCTTCGCAAACTCCCTTGCCCGCCAGCACGCCAGCCCTTCCGCATACGCGGCGGCAACCTTCGTCTGCCCGGCACTCTCCGTGCCCTTCTCCGCGAGGGGCTCGAACACCTTGATCGCCTCGCCGCGTCCTATCACTTTGATGGCGTCGAGCTCGCGCCAGGTGAAAGTATTGCCTGTCTGCGCGACAGTCATTTCTGAAGCCATGATTGCGGTGCCATAATATTTGTTGGCGCCTTCGAGCCGCGAGGCGACGTTCACGGTGTCGCTCATCACGGTGTAGTTGAAGCGGCGGCGGGAGCCGATATTGCCGACGACAGCCTCGCCGCTGTTGAGCCCGATGCGGTGCGACAGGCCGCGGCCGGCGAAAGCGGCGCTGCCGGCGTTGAGCTCCGCCAGTTTTGCGTGACATTTCAGCGCGGCATGGACGGCGTGGCGCGCATGCGCGGGATCGTCGGCGGGCGCGCCGAACATGGCGACAATGGAATCGCCGATATATTTGTCGACATAGCCGCCATGGCTCTCGATGATGTCGGTCATGGCCGACAGATATTCGTTCATCAGCGTCACCAGTTCGCCCGGCGTCATCGTCTCGGCGATGGAGGAGAAGCCACTCAGGTCGGAGAAGAACATGGTGACGTTGCGCATTTCGCCGCCGAGCGCCGGCATCTTGCCGGAGGCAACCATGGTGTCGATCACTTCGGGGGCGAGATAGAACGCAAAGCTCCTGCGCAGGAAACGCTCGTCGCGATCGGCCAGCACGAAACGGTAGCCGATCATCATCGCGAGCGCGGCAAGGCTTGCGAGTGCCGGCTCCGTCAGCGGCAGCGCCAAGGCATGGACGAATGCACCGACAGCCACAGCGGCGTATACCGCGGTGAGGCCGAACCATGCGATCAGTGCGCCACCCGGTGCGAGCACGCAGGCCGCGCAGGCCACGATCGCTGCGAACACGATGGTGAGAATGCTCCGCAGTGGAAAGCCGAGCTCGGTCACCGCATCGCGTTCGATCAGATTTCGCACCGCGTTGGCATGCACGAAGACACCGGCGATGTCGCTGCGGGCTTTTTGTTCGGTGGTTGCCGGTGCGGGCAGGGCGCATCTTGCGGCCGGCGTTCCGTCATAGCCGCCGGAAAGACGCATCGAGGTGATCTTGCGGTCATCGACATTGAGGATCGTGCCGAGCACCACAATCTTGCCACCGAAGGCGCGGCGGAAGAAGTCGCGGTCGTTCTTCTCGACGCAGGCGTGCAGGTCTGCGAACGAATATGTCGGCACGTCGCGGCCGAGCCCTCGGAAATTGAGCGTTAGCGTGTTCGGCACCGCGCTCGGGATCGTATAGCCGGACAAAGCAGTCACGCCAGAAGGCGCGGTCTGCGGTTTTGCGCCGAGCGCGCGGGTGGCGAGTTCGACGGCCATTGCGGAAGCTGGCATGTCGCCGACAGGAAAACTCAGCGGCATTCGCCGGATTACATGGTCGGTGTCGGTATAGACGTTGAGGCCGCGGACGTTATTCCCCACAGCCAATTGCTGTGCGCGGTCCGGATGATCGCTGCTGAGGACCTCGCCCAGCACCAGCTTGCCGTCACTAGAGAGTTTCCGCAAGGCGATGAGATAGTCTCGGTCGAATCCCTTCAGTCGCGCGCCAAGCGGCGCATCGCCAAAGGGAATCTCCGACCGCTCGATCGAGCTCGGAAAGATGACATCGAAACCGATCACCTTGGCGCCGCCGTCGGCAATGCTGCCGAGCACCCGGGCGATCTCGCGCGTCCAGGTCAGCGTCGGCGACCCCTGGAACGGCGGAGTGTCGTAGGTCTCGCCGTCGATGGCCACGACGACGACCGGTGATGTCGCGGGATCGCGGTGGTCGCCGACGAGCTTGCCGCGCAGTGCCGTGAGGACGTCGAGCGACAGGCCCTGCAGCGTCTGGAACGGCGGAGACGTGACGACGGCGCCTGCAAGAAGCGCAATCAGGATCGCTGCAACGATGTCCCGTCTGCCGATCCGCCGCATCGCCCCGTCGCTAGCTGCCTATTCGAGCCGCAGCAGGCGTCCCACGATCGGCGTCGGCGACGACGTGGCGCTGGGATCGACCTGGAAGGCGTAACGCTTGGTGCCGAGGATGGCGAGATAGCTGCCGCCCGGCGTCAGCGACTTCCCGGCCTTGGCGAAGTCATAGAACTTGCCTCCGACCATGGTCTCGCTCTTGAGCGGCACGCTGATCGTGGGCTCCTTGCCATCGGTGCGCTCGATCACCAGGGTGCTGCCGCTCTTGGCCTGCACCAACGGCGCGACACCGTAGAGCGTCGGCAGCTTGGCCGGAGCGCTGCCCTTGGCGTCCGACCGCATGGTGCGGAAGGTCGTCGCGGCACTCTGGTTCGCCTCGCGCTCCGACAGTTTTGCCGCGTTGGTATCGCAGGGGACCTTTTCCCGCTTGACCTCGCCGAGTTGCACGGTGCTCTGCTCGGTGCCGACCATGACGACGCCTTCGCTGATGGTCTCGCGCTGGCACGATTTGAGATAGCTGAGCGTAATGGTTGCCTTGGGCCCCAGCTTGATGATCTTGCCCGGCACCACATAATCCATGAACGCGACACCGTCGACCTTGCCTTGCACGTCCTCGACGATGGCGGTCGGGCTCTCCGCCAAAGCCGGAGCAGCAAGACAGCATGTGCCGACAACAGCGCCGATCAGGCTTTTCATGGCAATTCTCATCCAATTCGACCAATATTTGCCGGTCCCCATCCAGGCCCGATGCTTAGCAGCGAAACGCCCAGGCAAGTGTGACCGGAATCACTCTTTGATATTGGTGCACTCTATCAGGAAGAGGTTCAAGCCGGCGACCCGAGAAGACAGTGCGCCGGCAAGCTGGATGGATAATTTCAATCGGCTGGGACGGCCTCAACCGGGTGGCTCTCCATATCTATGATGGGCGCGAACGTAGCCTCGGTCTTCTGATACGGCGTCGCCTGCTGACCGGCGGCGATCTCGACCACTTCCTCCCGCGTGACAGGCTAGCTGTCACGAGCTGGCTGGAGTTGATAGCGGTTATATGCGTGCTGCAAACGAGGTCGGCACGCCGATCGTTTTTAGCGCGGTATGCAACGAGGTCCAGCTCCAGCTTTCTTGCCCGCCGCACGGGAAGCATGCGCCCGCGTCGCTGCGCCTCGGCGTCAAATTGACGAGTTGATTTTGCAGGGCGTTAACCGTGGCGGAATGCTCCCCGCGCGGGTCATTGTCGCGCCCCAGAGTTGGTTGCAAATACGTTGGAGTTTTACGGTGGATGTTTTCATGCTGAGAGACGGCAAATATGCGGCCTGGTTCAGGACCCCGCGCGGTCAGGGCACGGGCGTCGTGCATCTGGCGGAGGGACGAATCTCCGGCAGCGACAGCTTCTTCACTTATGGAGGCTCTTACCGAATTGACGAGCAGCGCTTCACGGCGGTTCTGACCACGCGGCGTCATGCCGAGGGGCCGCCGACCGTGTTCGGGCTCGACGAGGTCGAGGTCAAGCTCGCGGGCGTGTGCAGCGGTGCGATGGCGACCTGTTCCGGAACGGCCGAGCAGGCCCCCGATGTGACCTTCGAGGCGACGCTCATCTACAGCCAGGACGAGGTGCCGGCCGTTGACGCCCGAGGTGCGGTCGTGAAGCTCAACGCCGACAAGCTGCCCAAGGGGCTCGACGGCCGTTCGCGATCGCGCCATCCGTTTGCGCCGGGATCGCTCGGCTCAGAACGGAATAGACCATAAGGCCACGTCTTATCCCGCCTGATCAACTTCGAGGATGTTGTCAGGGCTGCTTAAGCGGATGAGCCCTCTGGTGCCAGGCCCAGGCGGTGCGGATTACAGTCGGCAGATCCGAATATCGCGGCACGAAATTCAGCACTTTTCGCGCTGCGGAGGGATCGGCGACCAGATAGGTGGGATCGCCGGCGCGGCGCGGTTTGACGGTGTGGGGCACCTCGCGCCCGGTCTCCTGCCTGATGGCGGTCAGGATCTCCCGTACCGAAAAGCCGGAGCCGGTGCCTAGATTGAAGCTGCCGCCGGCATGCCCTTGTTCCAGCAGCTTCAGCGCCGCGACATGCGCTGCGGCGAGGTCGGTGACGTGGATGTAGTCGCGGATCGCGGTGCCATCGGGCGTGTCGTAGTCCTGACCGAACACGGCAAAATCGACATGGCCCTGTAATGCCATCATGGCGCGCGGAATGAGATGGGTTTCATTGTCACGCAATTCGCCGATGCCGCCGGCAGGATCGGCGCCGCTGGCATTGAAATAGCGCAGGCAGAACGCGCCGAAGCCGTAAGCGGCGCGGTAATCGGCGAGCATGCGCTCGATCATCCACTTCGATGCGCCATAGGGGTTGATCGGCGCGCAGGGGAAGTCTTCCGGCAGTTCCTTGGAATCGGCATTGCCGTAGACGGCGCCGGTCGAGGAGAACACGATACGATGGCAGCCCGCATTGCGCATCGCCTGCAATAGCGACAGCGTGCCCTGCACATTGTTGATGTAGTACTTTTGCGGGTCGGTCATGGACTCGCCGACGAGACTCGCCGCCGCGAAATGCATGACCGCCGTGATTTTGTGCTCGGCGAAGGCGCGCGCCAGCGTGGCGCCGTCGAGCAGATCGCCTGTTACCAGCGGGCCGGCGACGAAGCCGCGATGACCTGTCGACAGATTGTCATAAACGACGGGCTGATAGCCGGCGGCGGTCAGGGCGCGACAGGCATGCGAGCCGATATAGCCCGCGCCTCCCGTAACGAGGACAGTCGGTCGGTCGGTCATGTCTGCTTACCTCGAGGTGAAATCAACGATCATCCATGCGTCCGCGGCCAGCACCAAATCGGCACCCGGCACGAGCACCGCAAGCGTCAGCCATGCGGGACGTTTGCGGAAGGCGAGGACATGCCGCGTGGCGCCACGGGAGACGACATCAATCAAGGAGAGGGCTTCCGAAGTGACCTGTCCCCAATGCGATTGCCTCAGTTCAATAGTTGATCGATCTGGTGAGCATAGATTGATCTTCGCTGTATGCAACCCACCGGCGGCTCGGCACGATCGTCCTTCTTCGTTTAGCTCGCATTGACCCTATCGCTGCGAAACGGTGGGCGCGCGCATCGCGGCAACCGAAGCTTTAAGAACCAAAATTAAGCTGATGCCGAGTAAAGGAGTGACTGAAACATGGCACAGATCTGGATGACCTATGACGAACTCGCCGAGCTTAGCGGCTGCACGTCTGCCGAGGCACGAATGCGGGCCATCCATTTGTCACTTGACCGCCGCAAAAGCCGCGACGGCGCAACCCGCGTCAAGCTCGATCTGGCGCTGACGGCCAAATATTTCGCCTCTGTCCGGGACGCCGATTTTGATCTGGACGGCGCCATCGAGACGCTCCAGGCCACCCATCGGCAGATGGCAGAACTCCTGACGCCGAACCAGTTCCTGGGCCGGCGCCGCTCGGCTTAGCTCCCGCACGCAATCCATCAGGCTCCGGGTACAAGGAGCCGAGATTCTCGCGATAGTTGTTCCGAATCAGGCATAAATCTCCATCCGGAATTTTCATTGCTGGCCGGGGTTTAACCGCAGCGGGCCGTAGAGCCTGAAGGAGGATGCCATGAGGAACGACAGCGATCGAGGCTACGCGACACTGTTGGCAGCGGCGATGCTGGGTGCGCTGATCATCATGACAGCCGCAACGGCAAATGCAGAGCTCGTGAAGTTGCAGGCCGATTTAAAAGGCAGCAATGAAGTGCCTCCGAACAACTCGCCTGGAACAGGCAAGGCCGAGGCGACCTACGATACGGAGGCGAAAACCCTGACCTACACAGTCAGCTTCGCCGGCTTGACCGGGCCAGCCATGGGGGCACATTTCCATGGCCCCGTGGAGGCCGGCAAGAACGCCGGCATCGTGCTGCCGTTCAAGACGGTCCAAAGCCCGATTCAGGGGAGCGCAACGCTCACCGAAGCTCAGGCTGCGGACCTGCTGGCTGGGAAATGGTATGCCAACATTCATACGGCCGCGAACCCGGGCGGTGAACTACGCGGACAAATGATAAAATAAGGACGGTCACTTCCCGATGCAGACGTGCAGGCCATGCATCTGCTCAGGAGGGCGGCCTCGGTAAGAAGGCCAGGATTGTTTGAGCGAGGAGGACCCCGACGGTCCCGCCTGCTGCCTTTTGCAGCACGTCCAGGAAACCCGGATCACGATCGGGCGTCATTGCTTGCAGGATTTCCAGCCCCATTGCGACCGCCACGACAAGCGAGCATGCGAGGGTGAGCCGACCGGGCAACAGGAAGGACAAGAGAAATCCCAGCAACCCGTAGGCGCTGAAGCGCTCGATCACGACGACCCAATAAGCGTCGTGATGGCCAATAAGCACGGGTCTCCCCGCCAGTCTCGCAAGCGTGGCATAGACGATGAGCGCGAAGCAGACGCCTGCGGCTGCGATAAGGTGGTTGCGGCGCATTGAACGACCATAGCCGGACCGGAGCCAGGCCGCGTTGAAAGATGAGAGTATCGTTAAGGCTGATTGAGCAAGGGGCGCGGCGCGGCGCGTTTGCCGTCCCGGGTTAACGGCTCAATCCTTTCAGGCCACCAACGCCGCGTCGGTCGGCAATTTAGCGTTCTGCGCCAAGCAGCGTGACTCGACCAACTCGTTGAATCGAGGGAAGGGCAGTGGGGCGGAGACCAGATAGCCCTGCCCCTCCTCTACGCCGGATGAAATAAGCGCCCGGACCTGCTCCTCCGTCTCGATGCCTTCCGCGACCACCGTCATTTGGAGGTCCTTCGCAAGTGCGACCAGCATCTCCACGATCGTGGCAGTCGATGCGTCCACGGTGATCGTGTCGACGAAAAATTTGTCGATCTTGATTGTATTGGCGCCCAGGCCCTTGAGCCGGGATAGCCCGCTATGACCGACGCCGACGTCATCGATGGCGACGCGAAACCCGTAGTCCCGCAATTCGCTGACTACGGCTGCGGCGCGTGCGAGGTCGTCGAGCTCGTCGCGCTCGGTCACCTCGATGATGATCTGGCGCGCGGAGACTTGCGCCGCCATGACCGTGCGGCGGAGCGTTTCAATGAAGCCCGCACTCAAGAGATGCTTTGGTACGACGTTGAGGGAGAGCTTAAAATCCTTGTTCGCTTTCAACAGCGGCTGCAGATCCGACAGCGCTGATCGCAGGATCTGCCAGGTCATGACCTGGATGCGGCCGCTGGATTCCGCGAGCGGGATGAAGTTCATCGGAGGCACGACCGATCCGTCTTTGAGGAGCCACCGAGCCAACACCTCGCAGCCTTTGATCCGACCGGTCTTGAGCTCGAAGATGGGCTGGTAGTACGGCTTGAATTCGTTCGCGGCCAGCCCGCGGTCGAGATCGGCGACGGGCCCTTCCATGCGGCGGCTCCGCGCGAAAAGCCCGCCGAAAAGGGCGCCGATTGCAAATGCTACGGCCAGCGTCGGCCAGTAAGCCTCGTTGTTCCACGTCGAGAGGATGCCGCGTTCGAGGCGAATGGTCGCATGGAGTGGGAATCGAGCTGAATTTTTGTCGAGATCGATCGGGGCCTGCAAGGCTTTGTCGGGATCGAGCAGGAATTCGCCAAGTTTCTCGCCGTTGCTCAACGCGAGGATCACTTCGCTGTGGGCGCGCAACTCGGCGGGCATGATGTCGAACAGGCTGGCGTTGACGCCAAGAATGGCGACCAATGCGGCATTGCCGTTGATGTCTTTGAGCACGCCCAGAGCATCGCCGCCGAATTGCTCAACACGGAAGAGCGAAAGGTTCTTGTCGTGCGAGGGAAGCATATCGCGGCGGTCGATCCATCCCTTGTCGAATTCCAGCGTTTCGGAATAGGCCGAACAGATCACCGAGCCATCTGGGTTGACGAGGCGCACATCCTTGATTGCGGAACGTTGGTAGACGTGGAGCCGGATCGCCTGCAGCGTCGCGGGCCCACAATCGGCAAGATCGCGCCGCGCGAGTTCGCCCAGGCTCGCGCCGGCAAAGTCGACCGCAAATTCGGCGCGACGCAGAACCACCTCGGTCAATTCGTCGAGCTGGTGGGCCTGCTGGTACCGAATGAACGAAGTTGCCGCAAAGTGGCCAGCCACGCCGAACGCGGCCGCGCTCGCGAGCACGAACGCCGCAAATACGAAAGTCGGTCGCTGCAATCTCATTCGGCCCGGCGGAACAGAGGGAAGCGTCGGCCGATCCTAATCAGGACGCGCTAAGATAGGGTTTAATGCGCGGGCGAGGCATGTGGAACCGGCCTTTGGGGGTGGGCAGGCGAGGGACCCGTCTGCCCCCGGACCGGGGGACCCTATCGAAAATGCTACTTAACCTTCCGCTCCCAAGTTCTGGCGGCCCATTCGATGGCGGAGCGAAGCGGGTGCGGGATTGTAGGGCGCGATGGAAGCCTGCCGAGGGCTGCCACCATGCTGTGGCCGGGTGGCTCGCAAGCGCAAGACCACGAAGGCGATATTGATAGCCAACCAGACCAGAATGACGGAAATGGCAAGATGGGCCACGGCCAGACCTCGCGATGAAGTTGGAGTCAACGCGAGCGCGCTGGTTCGGTTCCCTGGCGAACCGGGCTAGAGCGCATCTATTTCATGTAGCCGGAGTCGAGCCTTCGGGGCGGACGGCGACCTCACCTTGCCTTGAGGTCCTTGCTCTACTCCGATCAGCAACACGACGCATTCGTTCTTCGTCAGAACCGGCGATCGCGCGCCCGCGGCCATCATGACGTCGTTGGCGGAACGCCGCCGCACGCTCGCTTAGGCCTTTTTTCTCGCCTTCGTTTTCAACGAAAGACCAAGGCGCAGGGCCATGCGCTTGATCGCATCGGGCGATCGTCCGAGCTGTTTCGCCGCCTCCTCCAATGAAGCCGAAGACTTAGCCAACTCCATCAGCCGGCGGTCTTCCTTGAACGACCAGGGCTTGCGCGCCATAACCGAAATCATCCTCTCGTCGCGACAAGGACAAAGCCGCCAAGCGGACCCATGTCGCTCGACGGCTTTGCTTGGGTGGGGCCGAGCTTGGGGGAGCCCGGTGAGACGATGGGATAAGTGATTAGTGAGAATTCGCAACAAACAACGCGGATTAAGCTAACCGCTCAACCTTAACGCGTCTAATCCGGCTTTGTCGCTCCGTACTATCACGGAGGTGTCAATGCTGATCAGCGGCGGCCGTTACCGCGCTTTGAATGGCTGGAAGCCGAATTGTCGGGCGCCGGTTCTGAAGGCTGCATGGACTGCGTGAACCCCGATTAACCTCCGGCCGGATCCAACTTCAATCAGTGAGACGTTTTGTCATTCCCCGGCCCGCGGCTGTCCGGCAACGACCAAACTTCAATCAGCTCCTTGCACAAATTTCGTCATCGCCTGGCAAAACTTTCAGCGGTGCCGATCTTGAAGTCGTCACAACGACAAGATGAAATGCAATGGGAGGAACGCGCCGAAAAAATGGGACGTTCAAATGTTGGCAATTGTGATTTTGGGTTCGATCTTCGCGGGCGGTTTTGCTTGCGGCTATGGTGCGAGGGCGTGGCGCTCACGCAAGCGATCGGCAAGATATCGTCTCTATGCGCCCTATACTCCCGCAACAGGGGCGGGACGAAGTCGGTCGCCCTCCCAATGATGGTATTTCGCGCCTGGCCTGTTTGCCGAGCGATCTCTGTAGCATTATCGAAATAACCATGTGCGGTTAGGTTAACTTGTCGCAATTCTTGAGAGCCTAGCCAATCCCACCTAGAACATCTCGATTCACGGCGGAAGTTTAGCCGCCCCGATTTTTCCGGGGCCCGCGTTAGGGTAGGCGTAAATGACGTATCTGATTGCATTGCTGGGCGCGATTATTTGCATCGTTATTTTGATGGGTTTCGTTCGCGCCTATGATCGACACCTGAAAGATCTTCCAGGTCCTTGGATCATGGACGAGGCTCGTTCGAATGACTGAAAGGCACAACGCGCCCCGCAGGTATTTCGTTGATGCGCAAGGGAAGCGGGTGCTGATAGGGCTGTCGCTTCCGGAAACGGCGGAGTTCGAAGCGCTGGACATCACATCGGGAGAGACGGTTCAAATCGGTCCGGGCGATGGGGCCGCCGCGGCGCACGAAGCTCGATGGCTTGAGCTTTATTCGAAACACGAAGGAGCCTGGCGGGCGTGGATCGTACAAAGCCAGGCGGAGCAGCCACAAGATTCAAGCTTTGTTAACTATGTCTGACCGATGTTAGCGGTCCAAATCTCGAACGTGGGATGGCCCAAATGTTTCAGCTGTTCCTGAGAGCGCGCGCACACAATTTTCTCAGCTCCCGCCGTGAGGACAAAGGCTTCAAGGCCCGTACCATCGAGCGCGATGCGGAGACGGACCGCGTTCGAATCGATGCCGTCATGGTCGCGATCGATACGGCATTGCGCGATGCGGAGAGGGAGCAGGTCGGCCTCGGACGACGTGTTGATGACGCACTCGCGCGTGCATCCGTCACTTTCGGAAACGGCACCGATGAATATCTCGAACGGGAGCCGATCGACAGTCATCATCAAGATCTCTTTGCCGCCGACATCTCCAACGGCCAGCGGCGGCTCAAGGAATTGGCAAACACCATCGCTCATCTGAGGTTTATCAGGACCGCGATGCTCACGCGCTTTCCGAACCTGAAGCCGCCGCAGCTCAATAGCTAGGATCGAGGGTTTGGCTCGGCACCCTTCCGTCTGCTAAACGCAGCAGGTTTGGGCACGATGGATATCTCGGTCCGAAAAGCATAATCTCTCGCTGAACAGCTTTGCCACGGGACAATTCGGGCGCCGCTTTGCCGTTTGGCTCTTCTGCCGGTTTTGATATGGTCCCGTCCAGCGTTCTCGGACGGATTGAAGGAGCGAGCCAGGTGATCTCCAGAAATTTGCAAAGGTCAATGGGATTGGCATTTGTTTTGGCTATTGGCGCGCCAGTAACGGCGTCGGCCGTCACTGTAGAAGTAGCGCGTGCATGCGACGCAGCTTTGGCCAAGGCCTTTCCTCCAAAGCAAATCGGCAATCCCGCTGCCGGCAGCGCAGGGACAGCCAAGGAGCGGCGCGATTATTTCAGCAAATGCGTCACGAACAACGGCAAGGTCGATGATGCGCCCGCGGATGCGCCTAAAGACGCCAAGGCCAAGAAATAAACGGAACGCGTCGCGCCACTTTAGCGTCGCGGCGGGCAGGGGGAGTAGAATGCGCCGTTCGTTGCATTGATGCGTTCGACGCATTGGTTGGGATCAGTCGGCGTCCCGGCCACCGTGAAGTCATAGCCCATACCTTTGACGACCACGACGTAGCGACCCGGCGAAAGCGTAAAGCCGTCCTGCTCCGGCTGCAGCGATAGCATTCTCGGCTGATCCTCGACCGGACCTACTTTGTAAGGGAAGGACATGCTGCGGATGACCCAGGTGTCGCCGGCAGAGACCATGGCCGCTTTCCCGGTTGCATCGACGCCCATCGCTCGGGAGACTTTTGCGACTACTCGAACCTCGGTCCCGGTTGCATCGACACCACCGTCGGGCCTGAAAACAATGAAGCTGACATCTCCGCTTGTCAGGGTCGTCGCGCTCGGTGTGGTGATTGCTGCTGAGATCGCGACACGACGATCCGGAATCTTCCCGGGGACCGGCTTGAGCTCCTGGAGCTGGCCCTGGCTCAGGGCGTAGACGCCGAAGGTCGTTGGCAACGGCATCGAGGGTTGCGCAGGCGTCACCGGCTCCTTCGGTTGATCCGGTGTCCGTTCGACGCTCTCACCGCTCGATGGAGTCACAGCCCCGGTGGAGTGAGGCTCGGGGCTTGTGGAGGTGCGCTTGGACAGCGTCGCGGACTGCCACAATGCGAGGGATTGTGTCCTCAACCGCGGCCAATAAGTAACCGCCGCGCTGGCACCGGCAATGACGACCAGGATGGCGGCTAATCGGATGAGGGAGTTGAGGATGCCGCTTCGCCGAGATTGGTCGGGCGGGCTTGGCGGTGCGACAGAACCGCGCCCTGTTTCCGCAGGCTTCGGGACGGGCGGCGAGGGCGGAACGGGCGCCAGATGCGGAACGGGCTGAGGAGCCGGGGGACTGGGTGGCGACTGATGCGAAGCGACGTCTAGCGCCAACTCCGGCGCTTTGGACAGCGCGTCGCGCTCGCTACGGTCAAATGAAAGCTCAACCTCCCGGATGGCGCGCTCAAGCACTTGCTGGAGCTCGCGGGACTCCCGTGCGTCGCCATGCGTTAATTGTTCCAGAAGCTTGATGCGAGCCAGCTCGTATACGATTTCGCGGATCTGCCGGGGGTCGCTGGATATGTCGCGAATCCGCCCGGACAGGAGACGCACAAACCCGGCCTTGATCGCGTGCATATTTGGCGCGCCGGCGGCGGTGTCGCTGGGGTCGGTCATCAAGGCCGATCAAGTAACCCGGAACAGGCTGTTTCGCTAGGCTTTTCCGCGTCAAAATCCTATCTCGGCGAAAGCCGCTCTGATCGCCAGCCTTGCAAGAGCCCATGGTCGAACAGCTTCGGGGGCTTGCTTTTGGGCAGAAAGCTGTGACAGTTCGACGAGCTCCTCTTTCCGGTATTTTGATCATGCGCGACGGTTTCATAGCACTCACGTTTGTGGCTCTCCTGGTGCAACCTTCTTTTGCACAAGGGACCAAGGACAAAGCCAATTTGACGAGCACCAGCATCGTGACCACCCCTACGAAGAAAACCCAAACGGCCCAGAGCGCCTCACGACCCACCGCCACCCGAAACCTGGCGCCGGGCAAGCTGCCGAGCGGGATGGCGGCTCAGGGGGTCTGGAGAGACGGCAAGTTGATCGCCGTGCCTCGGCAATGACGACCCAAGCAACCGTGAAGGAACGGTGATCGCCTCCCGATGTTCTCGCTTGGGAGACATCTTATGAAACGATTAGTCCTGACCGCGTTTACGCTTCTTGTGACGGCAAGCACGTGGGCCCTCAGCGCTCGGGCCCAGGGGGTCAATGATCCATCGACCCCCGATCGAAATGTAATTATCGTCAATCCCTCGCAGCCCGCGCCGAGCACGGCTACGCGGAATATTCCGAGCCAGATTCAGCCGCCTCTGGTCAGTGGAGGGCGCGCGCGCCCCTATTACGGCAACAGAACGCGGACTAGTGGGTCGAGCAGGCGTTAGTCTGGCTACTGTACGTTGGGTGTCATTCCGCCGCCGGCGGGGAAGTTGCTGGATTTGAGCGCCATCCCACTGACGCGAAAGCGGACATTTCCTGCCAGATACAGATAGTCCGACGTCGTGCTGCTGACGGTCCGCACCTCGACATAGGTCAGTGTGATCGAACCCACGCTTGGGGTTACCTGGGTGATGTCGACAAACCGAGCTCCCGGGAAAAGCTTCTGGTCCAGGCCATAGAAGATCTTTTCCCGCTCCGACCACAGCACGAAGTGACCCCCGGTCTTCTGATCGACGGCTTCGTATTGCGTATGGATCACTTGCGGGTATTCGATCTGGCCTGCTGTCGCAAAGTGAGTGCCTAAAAAGATCACCAGAACCAGGAAAGTAACGTTGCGGACCACTGGTCAATATCCTCGCGAGCTAAAGCACGAAGCTTGCCCGCGATTTGGCTTTCGTGCAATCGGCAAACGTATAGATTGAAGGGAATGGACGAGAAGTTTCCGGCCCTTGCTCGTTCTTCTCGCTCTGCCCTGGAGTTACAGCGTGCCAACCGCGCGACCTCACACCTTTCTAGCTCATGCCAGGCGGCTTGGGCACCTGGCCGGAGTGGTCCTGACCGTTGCCGGTGCAATCGACTTCGGTCTCGCCAATCCGCCCTCGTGTTTTGCGCAGACCGAACCGGAGCCCTCGGTCAGCGACTATCTTCCACCAAGCGAGCCGGAAGTCAGCCGTGACGAGTGGCGTCAGCGTATCGAAGATGCGCGGCGACGAGCCAAGGAGCTCTCGCGCGAGCGGCGGGACCATCCAGAGCTCTATAAACCGGTCCCGGAGGATCCGGACCTTGTCGCGACCGAACGCCTCCTCAACGACGACAGCCTGCAGCGCGGCGACATCGTCTCGACCAAGAAGGGCATGTTCGTCTACCAGGGGCGACCGGATCAACCGCGCCGTGAGCGGGATTTCGTGCCGATCGCACCAAAAGCGACGCGCTGAAAAATTGACTGCAAGCCAGCAGGCTAACTCGCGCTCGAACTTCAGTACCGCCGCAAAATCTGATTGAACTTGGGATCGGTCCCCTGCGTGGTCTCCAGAAGCAGCGACTTGCCTTGCGGCGTGGCCTGCAGGTAGGCAGCGATCAGGAGCTGCTCGTAGCGAGAGCGGTTGGCAAGCGCCGCGCGGACGTCCGATTGCGCCAGCAGCTTGATCTCTTCGTCGGCTGCTGCCGCGTTCGATGTGACGGTTTGGAGCCGTGCGAAGGCGACGGCGATCGGCACCGCGCCGGCCAGGTAAGACATTTTCACTGCAGGCGTCGCCAGCTCACCCGCCTGCGTCTTCAGCGTGCCGAGCGTCAGCCAAAGCGCGGGCCGGATGGGCGATACTTTCAGAGCCGCAACAACGGCATCCTGGGCAGCCTTGTTCTCGGCGGCCCTGCTGTTCACATCGGCTGCAGGACGGTGAAGAAAATCCGCGGCTTTGGCCGCCGCATAATTCGCCAGCAAGTCGCCGTCGAATGAAAGGGGCGCCAGAACGCCCGAAGCGGCTACGTTGACCTTCTCGGGCGGAAACTCGCCCAAGAACAAATCGCTCGCCCGAAAGTTCGACCGCGTGAGATCGCCGTAAAACCCCAATGCTGCGTAAAGCAGCAACATCACTGCGATGCAGGCGCCAATGATGCGAAGCAAGGTCATGCGGCTCATGATGAATTTCGATGCCCGTGTGGAAGGGCGCAGGAGTTGGCCAGCAACTCTGCAAAAGTCCTAAATTGCGAGCAGACTATCGCCCTGGATCGTGAGCAAGGTCAAGTTGCCGGTCGCGTAAGCGCCGGTGTCGATATTGATCCGGTTTGAGCGGATATCCGGGACGCTGACCGGGGTATGGCCGTGGACGATATATTTGCCGAAGCGTCTTTCGGACTCGAGGAATTCCTCGCGGATCCAGAGCAGATCCTCCTCCTTCTGACGTTCCAGGGCTACGCCCGGCTTGACGCCGGCGTGCACAAAGAAGAAGTCGCCACACGCGAAGGACGGGCGGAGCTGCTGAAGAAACGAAAGATGCTCCCGCGGAAGCGCCTGCCTCAACCCTTCGATCAATTCAATCTGCTGCTCCGGCGTCGGATTCATCGTCGGGTTGATGCCGTATGAAACAAGGGTCAGCAGGCCTCCGTAGCGACGCCATTCCTCCAGGCGCGCCGGGTCCTTGAGGACCTCGAGCAGGAACACCTCGTGATTGCCCTTGAGGCACACTGTCTCATGCGACTTCGAGCGCTCGATCAGGAGATCAATCACAGCGCGCGAGTCCGGGCCCCTGTCGACGTAGTCGCCAAGAAAGACCTGAATCGCTCGTTCGGGAGCGGAGCGGGCAAGGTCGGCGTCGATGACAGTTAAGAGCGACTGAAGCAGGTCGGCGCGTCCATGCACATCGCCGATGGCATAGATCCTCACGCCGTCGGGGAGCCGCGGCTTGACGTTCTTACGAAAACGCTTGGAAAGGCCCATCAGCTGGTCGAATCGGGTCTGGCGTCATGAATGGAGGGCATGGTCGCTCATAGCAGAACAAGTTACGCATCGGTATTCTTAATTGTTTCTGACGGAGTCGCAGCGGTTTTGATTAAAGGATCGCTCGGCTTTTGAGCCGGATTTCAAGACGTGTCCCGTAGCGTTTCCCCAACAAGAAATGGGGAGCGCGACATGCGCAAGACTTTAAAGTTCCTGGCGATTGCCGCCGCTCTGTTGGCTGGGGCGGCTCAACACAAGGCCGAGGCCGCCTTTGTCGGTGCGCCGTCGGCGTTGCGCGGCGCCATCCAGTACATCAAGTTCGACCAGCCGACCCTGGCGCCGATGGCTTTCACGCTCTTTTGCCTGAAGTACGAGGGCGAGTGTAAGCCGCGACCGCAGCAAATCGTGTTCAGGGGCGGACGTCTCAAGCTCACGGCCGAGCGCATGGC
This sequence comes from Bradyrhizobium sp. 87, assembly GCF_023073015.1. Taxonomy (NCBI): domain Bacteria; kingdom Pseudomonadati; phylum Pseudomonadota; class Alphaproteobacteria; order Hyphomicrobiales; family Nitrobacteraceae; genus Bradyrhizobium; species Bradyrhizobium sp. 87. The sequence continues at coordinate 28,797 of NZ_JADPIQ010000018.1, read as the reverse complement.
CCAGCTTCAGGAGGTCAATCGGCGGGTCAACAGCGCGATCCGACCCGAGCCTAATTTGGAGGGGCTGCGCGGCGAGAAGTGGCTGCTGCATCCCACCAGCGGCGACTGCAACGACTACGCCGTGACAAAACGCCACGATCTGATTGCCAAGGGCTTCCCGGCGCGATCGGTGTTGCTCAGCGAGGTCGTGACGACCTGGGGTGAGCATCATCTTGTGGTCGTGGTGCGCACGTTCGCCGGCGATCTCGTGCTGGATAACCTCACCGGGCACATCCTGCCCTGGTCGAAAAAGTCCTATCGGTGGGTCCGCATCCAAATGCCCAAGAACCCGACCTACTGGGCGTCACTGGCTGATCGCGACGTCTAACGACGAACGACTAATGACCCGTGCCGCGTGGGGACTGGGTGATGCTTTGGGACAAGCCGAGTCCCATGATCGTTGACAGGCAAAGGATTGCTGCCGGATGCAGCAGTCCTGAACCGGCGAAGCCCTCAACCAGCGCGAAGACAAGGCAGGCCGCGGCCGCCGCAGGGAAGAACGAGTCGCGGCCGCGCTGCAAAGCCCCCAAAAACAAGCGGCCCAAAGCCAACATGCCCGCCAGCAGCGCGGCGGAAAAACCGATCCATCCGGTATCCGCGAAGATGGCAAAAGCCGTCGAGGGCGCCATCAAAGCCGCGCCGGAATCGCTTTGGTAGATCCTGCCAACGGCAGAAAAGGTGCCTGCCCCCGCACCGAACCACCTGGTGTCGGCCAACATTCGCTCCAGCGCGGCTCTGGTTTCGGCCCCCACCTCCGCGACGAGCCGCAAAAGAATCGGCCCTGCATTCTTTTCGAACAAGAAGCTCAGGACAATGATCGCTCCGACCAGCGCGGCTAAGGACAGCGCGCCTGCGGCCAACGGGGATAGGTCGATCCTTCGAATGACAAGGATCAGCAACATCAACACGAGGCCAAAGGCCGCGGCGATCGCGCTGTTCGTCCCCGACAAGCCAAAAACCGCGACCGCGCTGGCCAGAGCGCCCACAAGGCCGCAAAGGCCGATGGCGACCGATCGAACGACCGAGTGGCGCGTTTCGGCCCGCTCGGCGGCCAGCTGCATGACGGCTATATTAAGCATGACGCCAAGACCGGCCATCGTTGTCGCCAGGTCGGAAGGAACGGCGGTTGCAAGGGCGGATGAGAACGGACGCAAATCCAAGGTCAGAGCCGACACCGCTGTTACCCCGCTCAGCACGAACAGCACCAGTTCGGCACGGCTGCGGTCACGGACCACGACGATGGTCACGCTGAGCAACGAGATCGCTGCGAGGGCTTGAAACAGCGCATTCAGGGTGAGGCCGAGATCCGCCGTCACTGGCCCAAGCGACAGGCCAGCCAGAGCATCGTGGCTGCTCGCCCAGATCGGATGCGCCCAACTCAGCCACAGCGGCACCAGCTGAGCCGCGATACAAAGGGGAATGCCGATCAGGATCCAACGGCCCCAGACCGTGGCACGCAGATAGTGCTCGTAGTCGGCCTTTCGTGCGCTGAAGACCGCTGCAAATAGCCCCAGGGCCGTAGCCGTCATCCCGAGCTGTACGCCGAATTTGGCGCCGGCAATGTCGAGAGCGGATGCAGAAACAAGGCAAACGATGAGGGCAAAATAAGCGAAGGACAAACGTGCGCCTGGAAGGAATCCTGAAAGGGTCAGTCACCATACAAGCCGGAGGCTGGTTTTCAAACAGAGCTCTGCAGCCAACAGCTCCCAGCCCCACCTCACATCAACGGAGCGTCGCCTGCGGGGGGTCAGGCGGCCACAGAGGTCAGCGGGCGGTCTTGAGCGGCCGGGCAAACACGCGAGCGGCACGACCAGCGGCGAGAGCAAAGCGGGTGGCCGAGCCAAAGAGATAACCGGCTTGGAGCGCGATGGCCGCGAACACGACGCCCTTCAGGCCGTCAAGAAAGCCCAGATTGGCGATCCAGCCGACCGGGATCGCAGCGAGCAGCGTGACGAAGGTCAGCGGCAGGAGCACCAGGACGCGAAAACGCTGGCCCAGAACTGCGCCCACCAGAAAGCTGAAGATCAAAAGCTCGGTCATCCGAAACACTCCGTGCTCCGGACCTTAGGTTCCCCACCCTAAAAAGACCCTTAAGTCGTATGGCTAAATTTTGTCTATTGGCCGCAACTGGCCGCCAGGGAATTATAGGCTTCGCGAAGCCCGTTCAGGACCACCACGCCTTTGATTTCGGTGTCACTTTCCTTCACCACCACGGAAAGCGAGGGCGTCGTCTGCCACTTACCGGCCGCGAACGCAGAAACTTCGTCGGGTAATAGGACGGCAGCGCCGGCCGCCGCCATGCTGGCCTCGAACGTCTGGGTACCGCCGCCAGTTGAGGAGATCGTCACTCGCGGGTGGCTCCGTGGCGGGAAGGGCCGGATCAAGGCGACCAACACGTCGATCTTGCCCTTGGGAGCGCAGCGGACGATCAGGCCGGCGAACTCCGGGTCAGACTGCATCGTCTCGGCTGTCTTGGAAATGGAAGCGAAGCTCTCGCCCTCTTTGGAGCCTTGGGCGCGGGCGAATTTCCAAATCGAGGATGGGTTTGCGATCTCAATGAAAGGGCGCCCCGGGGGGTCGTATCCCGGTCCGGCGAGCAACCATCCTGTCAGTGCAAGGGAAAGAATCGACAAGAGCAACGCCGGAACTCCTCATGAGACGGCCGGAGCAATACCAGACATACGCGGGGGTGAGAACGCCTCGCTCACCGGTTGAGCGGTTGCCTATCGATCAGGCACACGAATTACAACAAACAGTCACAAAGGGTTAGCGGGGTTCCGAAGTAGTGGCGCGGGCGCAACACCGGCGGACTCATTGCGCCGGTAAACATCGGTTTCGGCGTGGAACCCTTGTCGCGCGGTCCGCTAGCCCGTACCACTTTGAGGTAATTGGGACGATTGGGGCCGCGTTGATGCATTCCTTTGCTAAGACCTATTTATTCAAGCCCGCGTTTTTGGCCGTGGCGCTGGCGCTTGGCGCCTGCTCCACCAATCCAGGCTCCGGACCGTTAACGGATGACGTTAACAACAAGATCCAGACTGAGAATGCACCGGCCTATGAGCTGGTGCCGCTCAATCCGGCCACGGTGAAGATCCTGCACACCCACGAGCCCAAGGGGCTGGCCGGGGTGTTCACGGACCGGCGTCCGCCTGCCAGCATTGTGTTCGGCATCGGCGACGTTGTTGCGGTTACCATCTTCGAAGCCGCCGCGGGCGGCCTGTTCATCCCGGCGGAAGCCGGCGTCCGTCCGGGCAACTTTGTCACCATTCCGGATCAGTCGGTCGACAATGACGGCTTCATCACGGTGCCCTACGCCGGTCAGGTCAAGGCGGCCGGTCTCACTGCCGTACAAATTCAGCGCGCTATCGTCGAGAAGATCTCCAACCGCGCCATTGAGCCTCAGGTCGTGGTTGCGATGTCCTCGCAGCGGACCCAGCTCATCAGCGTTCTTGGCGAGGTCAATGCGCCGGCGCGTTATCCGGCGAGTGCCGCGGGTGCCAAGGACAAGGTGCTCGACGCGATCACCCGCGCTGGCGGCATCAAGGGCCAGGGCTTCGAGACCTGGGTCATGCTGGAGCGTGCCGGCAAGCGGGCGACCGTGCCGTTCGAGAATCTGGTCATGAGTCCGGAGAACAATATCTATGTTCGTCCGGACGACAGCGTCTACGTCTATCGCGAGCAGCAGAAGTTCCTGGCGTTCGGTGCCAGCGGACAGAGCGGCGAGTTCAACTTCGACGCCTGGCGCATCAACCTCGGCGAAGCGGTCGGCAAGGCCGGTGGCCTTTTGGATGGTCAAGCCGATCCGGCTGCGGTGTATCTCTATCGCCGCGAGCCGCGTGAGGTTGCTGCCCAGCTTGGCATCGACGTCAGCAAGTACACCTCTGAGACGATCCCGGTCATCTTCAACGTGAACTTCCGCGATCCGGGTGGCTTCTTCCTGGCCACCAAGGTCATGATGAAGAATGGCGACGTGCTCTATGTCTCGAACTCGCGCAACGTCGAAACTGCCAAGTTCCTGCAGTTCCTGCGAGTGATCATGGCGACCGGCAGCGATGCCGTGAACCTCTCCAACGACGCCCTGATCTTCCGCAACAACATCAAGCTGGCGCCGTAAGGCCGTAGCCAACCTGATCCGCGAAACGATGGCACCGGGGCTTTGTCCCGGTGCCATTTTCGTTTAGCGAAGGCGACGCAGTTCGGGTTATGGATCAAGGCACCACTGAGCAAGGCGTGCCGATCATCGGTCACCCCGCAGTGTTGCGAGGGGCGTCATGCGCTTTCGACGACGAGCATTCTGGTGTTTTCTGACCCTCATCATCGGGGGTCCTGTTTTGCTCGAGCAGGCTGCCGCTGCGGCGGGGGAGTTCGGAGTACGCCACCGGATCGATGTCGTGGTCTCTGCCGAGCCCGACGCGCCGATCTTTCAGCGCCTTCGGGGTGCCAAGGGGGAAGTTTCATTCACAGTGCGCCTGTCGGCGAATTCCAAGGAGAGCCGGTTCTTCGGGATGCTGCACCCCTCCTTCTCGGATATCGTTGTGCCTGAAGGAGCGGGCAAACCTCTCGTCCCACAAACAAAGCTATGGGAGGAGGAGGTCTGCCATCAGCGGCGGGGCTTGCCCAAGGTGACGGTCACTCGACTCGCCGGGCATTTCGGCGAGGAGGGGGGGCGTATCGAGATATCCGGCATTAATCGCCACATAGGCAATCTGGTGCCACCCGACGAATTAACCCCTGGAATAAAGCTCGATCAGGGGAGTGATAACGTTGGGCTATTCTACGGCTTCCGGGCGCAGACCCGGATCAGCCGCTTGAATGTGGATCTGAAGATCTATCCGATCGATTGCTTCCTCTAGGTTCAAGCAAAGCACGCAAGAACAACGATGCGCCTTTGGCTACCCAACATCGACTGGTTCAGAATTCGCTGGTCGTGGAGCTTGCCCGCGACCTTCATCCTGTTCTTCGTGGTGGCTGGCGCGCCGTTTCCGTTTGGCTCGACCAATGATCTGTCGATCGCGTTTTGGTGTCTCTGCCTCGGGATCGCGGTGATCTTCGCGCCCACGCGGGACTTGCGAAAGCCGCACATGTGGATGATCGCTGGTGTCGGAGTCATCGTCGCCGGATACGTTTTTGTGCTGCACGAACAGCTCTCCGACCACCCATGGGTCGCGCCGTTCCAGCCGATCTGGAAGCAAGCGTCGGATCTGTTAGGCGTGCCAATTGCCCCTTCGGCATCGATCGTCAAGAACGAGGCATTCTTCGCGCTGGGGGCGCCGCTCACCAATATTCTTGCGATCCTGCTTGGGATCACGGTTGGTGCTGACCGCGAGCGCGCGCGACGCATGTTGTGGGTCATCGCCGTCTCCGGCAGCCTTTACGCGCTTTATGGCGTCGCTTCGTTCCTGATCGAGCCCACCATGATCCTGTGGCGGGACAAGACGGCCTATATGGGCAGCGTCACCGGCACCTTCATCAACCGCAACACGGCGGCCGCATATTTTGGCTCTTGTGCGGTGCTCTGGATGCTGTTGATCCTTGAGAAGATCCGCCGGCGTCTCGCAGAGCGGCACATCGAGTGGCGGCGCGTTTGGCGCGACGTCGCCGAGATACCCCCGCGCGAGATCCTGCCGCATCTCGGAGCGCTGTTGATCTGTCTGATGGCGATGTTCATGACCGGCTCGCGCGCCGGCGTCAGCCTGTCGCTGCTCGCGATGATCGCCTCGTTCACCGTGTTCCTGCGCAAGGATCTGCCGCCGCGGACCGGAATTTGGATCTCGCTCGGCTCAGGCCTGGTGGTGGCGCTCGGCCTGATGCAGCTGCTCGGCGGCCGCGTCTCCAGCCGGTTCGACAGCCAGGGCCTGGTCGACGAGGGCCGCATCGAGGCCTGGAAGTCCACGCTGAAGATCATCGCCGACAATCCCTGGTTCGGGACCGGCATGGGCACCTTTCAATGGGCCTTCCCGCCCTACCGCAGCCCCAACATCTCGATTCGCGGAATCTGGGATATCGCCCATTCCACGCCGCTGGAGCTCGCCTCCGACGTCGGCATCCCCATGGCGCTTTTGGTGGCGGCCGGATGGGCGGTCATGTTCGTCATCCTGGGCCGCGGCGTGTTCGCAAGGCGGCGGGACGCCATCATCCCGCTGGCGGCGGCGGCGACCGCGAGCCTGTCGCTGCTGCATTCCTGCCTGGACTTCACGCTCCAGATCCCCGGTTATTCCATTCCGTTCTTTGCGCTTTTCGGCGCTGGCCTTTCGCAATCGTTCCGCTCGACCGAGGCGGCGCGACAGCAAGGCGAGGCGATCGCCGCACCGGACCAGCAGGGGCGCCGGACCGGCTCTGCGCGGGGCCTGCGCCGCGCCCGCGCGCTTCACAAAACTGTCTAGTTTTGAAGCAGTTGCGCCATTTACGAAGTCTTTAGAATAAGTGGACAGCGATTTGCTCTTCCGCTAGGTTCCGACACGACACAGCCACTTGCCCGGGCCGAGACGTAAAGTGGGCAGCCGTTTTTTGGAGGTTTATTATGAGCGTTATCAAGATTGCGCTTCGCATGGCTGCGGCCGCGGCCCTGGCCGCGACGATTTCGAGCGCCGCGAGCGCCGCCGTCTATCCGCCGCAGCGCCAGCTGCCGGCCACGGTCATTTCCGAGTTCAAGGCGACACCAGGCACGCTGTTGACGCAATTTCCGGCCGGTGCGCAGCTGATCTCGCGCGTGCGCGACCTCGGCGCGTCTGATCCGACCACGCTTCCGGCCCTGATCGCGCTCCTCAAGGACCCCGCGACCACCAAGGACCAGATCCGCGCGATCACCGCCGGCCTCGCCCAACTCGCCCGCATGGCGGCGGTGGCCGACCAGGCTTTCGCCACTGAGATCCAGGCGGCGATCGCCGGCACCAACAACCCCGACGTGATCGCAGCCTACCAGGCCGCAACCGGCGACGTCGCGATCGCGGCGGCCGGCGGTGGTGCAGGCGGCGGCGGCTCCGGCGCGGGCGGTCCCACGGGAGCGGGCGGTTTTGCGAACGGCGGACAGGGCGGCACCACCAGCACGTTCGGCGGCCTGCACTACGCGACGCAGGTCAGTGGCGGCGCCTCGGGCGGCGTGAGCGGCACCACCAACGCCGCCAATCGTATCAGCGACCGCTGACCGTATTTGCCCGGAGGCCACAAGCCTCCCGGCTGCCTTATTCGCGATCCAGTCAAAGCGGCGCTTCATCGCGCCGCTTTGCTTTTTGCCATTAAGCTTCCCACAAGATCCCAGCCCAGCGGTACGTTGCGCCGCATCAACAACGTTCAATTGCAGCCGGCATTGTGCTAGGCTTCCCTTCGACGCGAGGTTTGCAGATCAAGTTCGCTTCGAGATGCCGCGGAGCTGTTGGCAGACCACCAATTCTTAACAAAATCTTTCCATTTCAGGAATTGCCGGATGTTGCAGGTGAACAAGCCGACCTCGGAAATCAACCGTGATTTCGCCGAGGCTGACGGTTCTCCGTCCCAGACGCTGACCTCCTATCTCGACATTATCAGGCGTCAGTTCCCGACCATCATCGCGATCGTGTCGGCTTGCGTGATCCTGGCGCTGCTCTATCTCTTCACTGCCGCGCCGCTGTTCACCTCAACCGCCGCGATGGTGATCGACACCCGCAAAGTGCAGCTGTTTCAGCAGCAGTCGGTGCTCGGTGACATCGCGGTCGATTCGGCAACCATCGAAACCCAGGTCGAGATCCTAAAATCCGAGAACATCAGCCTCGCCGTGATCCGCGACCTCCACCTCACGGAGGATCCGGAGTTTACCGGCAGCGGCGCCGGCCTAGTCGGCGCGATCGCCGGCTCAATCTCTAGCTTGTTCTCCTCCGGCCAAGCGTCCTCGGAATTCGAGCTGACCCGCAAGGCGCTGGAGCGTTTCGCAAGCAACCGCACCATCAAACGTCTCGGCCTCACATATGTCATGGAGATCGGCTTCACCTCGCGCGATCCGCAGAAGGCCGCGCACGTCGCCAACGCCATCGCCGACGCGTACATTGTTGATCAGCTCGAGGCGAAGTATCAGGCCACCCGTCGCGCCAGCGTTTGGCTGCAGGATCGTATCAAGGAGCTGCGCACCCAGGCCTCCGCCGCACAAAAATCGGTGGTGGATTTCAAGATCGCCAACAATATCGTCGACAGTGGCGGCCGGCTGATGAACGAGCAGCAGCTCGCCGAAGTCAATAGTCAGCTAGTGATGGCGCATGCAGGGACTGCCGAGGCCAAGGCGCGGATGGACCGCATCAACGACATCCTCAAGCAGGAGATTCCGGACGCCAGCGTCGCCGATGCCCTGAAGAACGAGACCATCGTCAAGCTGCGCGGGCAATATGTCGACATGGCCTCCAAGGAATCGATCTGGGCGATGAAATACGGCTCGGATCACCTCGCCGCGGTCAATCTTCGCCGCCAGATGGCCGAGATCAAGAAGAACATCATCGACGAGCTGAGGCGCATCCAGGAGTCATACAAGAGCGACTACGACATCGCGATGACACGCGAGGAGGCCATCAAGTCGAGCCTTGCCAACGTCGTCTCGGAATCGCAATTAACAAGCCAGGCGCAGATCCAGCTCCGCGAACTCGATAGCACCGCGCAGAGCTACCAGGCCATGTACGACAACTTTCTCCAACGCTACATGGAGAGTGTCCAGCAGCAATCGTTCCCGATTACCGAAGCGCGCGTGATTAGCGCTGCGACGACGCCGTTGATCAAGAGCGCGCCGAAGTCGCTGATCATCCTCGGGGCCGCGTTGCTCGGCGGCATGATGATCGGTTTCGGTACCGCCATGGCCCGCGAGCTCTCCGACAAGGTGTTCCGGACCACGGGGCAGGTCGAGGAGCAACTCGGCGCTAACTGCATCGCGATCCTTCCGGCGCTTGGGCCTCAACCGTCCGCACCCACCGTGCCCAGCAAGCTCGGTCGTCAGAAAAGAAATCCCGGCCCGGACTTTCTGCGCTATGTCGTCGACAATCCGCTGTCGCGCTTCTCAGAGGCGGTGCGCTCGTTGAAGGTGGCGGTAGATCTCAACTCCATTGTGCGCGAGAATCGGGTGCTCGCCGTGACATCGACCCTACCAAACGAGGGCAAGAGCACGCTCTCGACCAACCTTGCTCAGCTGATCGCTCATGGCGGCGCTCGGGTTATCCTGATCGACGCGGATCTGCGCAACCCCTCGCTCTCGCGTGCCCTGCTGCCGGATGCTCAGGCCGGTGTTGTCGACGTGGTCGCGCAACGTTCCAATCTCGAAGACGTTGTTATGATCGATCCGCAGACTAAGCTCGCAATCCTACCTGCTGGCAATACCTCGAAGCTGCTGCATACCAACGAGGTGCTCGCGTCAAAGGCGATGCGCGATCTTATTGCCCTGCTGCGTACAAAATATGATTACATTGTGCTTGACATGCCACCGATGGCGCCGGTGGTGGATGTGCGCGTCACCTCAAATTACGTGGATTCGTATCTTTTTGTGGTGGAGTGGGGCAAGACTAAGATCGATGTCGTCAAGCACAATTTGCGCAACGCGCCGGAGATACAGGATAAGCTGCTGGGCATCGTGCTGAACAAAGCCGACACGAAGCTTCTCGCGCGCTATGAGTCCTATCACGGTCGTTATTATTATCAGAAGTATTACGCACGTTACGGCTATGTGGAATAGGAATCCCACGGTGCAAAGAGCGTGGGTGCGTGGGTTGATGCTAGCACTTGGGTTTGCGGGCCTGGTATGGTCATCGAGTAGCATGCCCTCATTCTCTTTGACCGTGCCTCTGCACGATATTGTCGCGCGCATCATTGGCGATGAACGCTTTAAGTCCGAAGCTCTCGTCGAAATCCTGTCGCGCATGCATGCCACCGAACAGCACATTATGCACCCTGAATTCCTGCGAATGGAGGCCGTTATTACGTTTCGTATTGCCGAGGTGGCCATGCCACGGGCGGGCTCTGATGCCGCCGACCTCGCGATGGAAGCCGGCAAGAACAAGGTGAGGAGCGCGCTTTGTATGGCACCGACCGACGCCTTCCTGTGGCTGATGCTGTACTCTGTCGAATTGGAGCGCAATGGCTTGGAGGCGAGGACGACCCGATTTCTGGATCAATCCTACGCAGCCGGGCCCTTGGAAGGCTGGATTTCCCTCCGACGCAATAAGCTTGCACTTAGCGCTTTTGCGCGATTGGACGAGGCAGTGCAAATCCAAGTGATGGCAGAATTCGCCCACATGGTCGATAGCAATTTTACCGAAGTCGCCGCACTAAATTTGATGGGAGTTGGGTGGGCTCGGAGAGAACAGCTGCTGAGGAGCCTTACGGACGTGGACACGATTCCGCGAGAGGCGTTTGCAAAGATATTGTTACGTGAGGGTCTGAAGGTCAATGTGCCTGGCGTGGAGATAGACGAGAGGCCATGGCATTGATCGCAAGAACTATCACCCGGGCCACGTGCGTGCTGACAGCATTGGCATTGCTCCACGCTGGATGTTTTGCGCAGTCGGTCCCCGAACGTGCTCCAAGACTCACCATGCAAGGGGCTGCTGCGGAAGCGCAATCGCGCATCATTCGCGATGCCCTTGGACGACCGTGCCTTGATGTTGAAGCGGCCGCACGTACACACGCGATCAATCCGGATCTCGTCGATCACGTCATTAGCGTAAAGAACAATTGTCCTCGAAAGATCGAGGCGAAGATTTGCTATCTAGGCTCCGATCGGTGCAATTCAGTCACGGTAGACGGCTTCAAGCGCGTTGATACGATACTCGGATCCGCGAACAAGGTTAGGTTCTTCCGCTACTCCGTTTTGCAAAAGTAGCTGGAGAAAACGCGTTTTCGGGAATGAGAACTGAGTTTCGCTAGTTGGCGTGACGCAATGAAAACCGTGTTTGCAAAACGATCTGGCGAGGAAGACCCTCGGAAGATGGCTGGGTGCAAGTCTACCAGCGTACTTCGATTCGCTTTCGCATTTGAAGCCGCTCGATTTGGCGGTGCTCGTCTGGTGCTCTCCTAGTTGGGAAATCGAGCATCTGGCCATCGGAGCTAAAGTACATGAGCTACACGGACGCGAGGTCCTATGCTGCGCTGGGGCCTAGAGGCGCAAGGGCACGTCCCTCCGGACCACGGCGAGAAGTGCTTCTTTGGCTGGCGCTTATTACTGTTTTTCCAATACTGTATTTCATTTATTGGCCATCGATCTACGCCGTCCTCGGCGTGGTTCTTTTGTTGGCGACTTTTCGTTCGATTCGCTTGAGGTCTATCTCGCGCATCAATGTCCCGAACGTCCTCAAAGCAAAGTTTTTACTGATGGGCCTCCTGGTGGCGATATATGCCGATCGGGTGCAAAATGTCCTCAATCTGGTTGCCGTCGGATTTGTGGAAATCCTTGCGTTGTACTTGATGACTAGAATCGCGAGGGCCCAATCAAGCCGAGCGGAGTTCTTTCGGCTCCTGCTGTGGTTGCTATTGGCAAATATATTCTTTTATTTTGTGGTCTCGATTTTTCTGTCTACTTTCATGAATATCGAAAATCCGATCCAGGATCTAACCGCCGGAACAAGACTTCGGCTGCTTACCTACAAGACTGGGCACAGCATTCTCATCGACTTGGCATTTATCATTTTGATAATTGCACTTTCGAACGTCGCTTGTGTATCGCTCGCCGCGCGCGTCGTTGCCATCGCAATATCGTTGGTTTGCCTATGGGCAGCAAAAGCAACAGCTGCGTATTTGCTAATCAGCATAGCTTTCGTCGTTGCCGCTACAGAGACGCTTAGCTTGAACAAGGTATGGAAGAATGTGATTTACCTTTGCCTTCTGCCGCCTGTAGCGGCGTATTTTCTTGATCCGCAGAACTTTGACAACGTTCTTCTTTACTTGAGGGTAAATATCCAAGGGGTCGATCTTGCCCGCTATTCCAACAACGACCTTACCGCAGGACGCGCACTTCTGACCAACATGCTGACGAAAGTCATAACTGATCATCCGTGGTTTGGTGTCGGTCATGACGACCCGGTTATACGATTCGGGATAAACCTCTATTCGACCTCTGGATTGCGCGAAGATGAGGCGGGTGGAGTAATCGAGAGTGGCTTGCGAAGTGCGGCGAAGTACGGCATTCCCTACTTTCTGCTTATCGTGGCGTTCATGCTACAGCCGTTGCTAGTAGCCTTTCGATCGGAAGATTCTAGGCTGCGAGTCTTCTGTGTGAGTATATCATTCGGGCTCCTGGCTCTTTCGGCTGTGAATTCTCAATTGGAGGTCCCGCACGAGCCCCAGCACTTCATCTACTTTTCTCTAATTTGTTTCTGTATCCTCATTAAGAGTCGCGCTCGTGGTGCCGCCACAGCCGTTGGTGGCGATCGATTTGACTCTTCAGGCCCAACCAATCGAACCGATCTGCTACGCTTGCGTCGATCGCCGCTTAAGCTGAAGGTGTAGCTATGGAACGAGCGATGGCCTACCGACCGTACTCGATAACTCGTCGTGGGGCCCTTACGGCGCTGGGCGGGCTTGCTTTTCAAGGGCACGCAATTGGCGCAACTAAATTCCTTAGGATTGGAGCGCTGGGTGCGTTGCCGCCTAGGGAAACTGATGAACTTCCTTTGTCCGATCAATCAAATATCGGCAAATGGAGAACACTGCCCTCGTTTAGTGATGAGTTTAATGGAGAAACTTTAGATCATACAAAATGGTCTCCGACGGATTCGTGGAATGGCATGAAGCCATCGTTCTTTTCGCCCGAGAATGTCTCTGTGGAAGCAGGCTGTCTGAACATTACATGCCAGCTTCGGGAGCCTCCGGCAGCTCTCGCCAATGAAGGCTATGGTAAGTGGTCAACGGGGATTGTTAAGAGTGTCACGCCGGTACTGTATGGATATTTCGAGGTGCGGGCCAAGCCGATGCGAGCGGCCGCACTGAGTTCATTCTGGTTCTATGAAAAATACGATCATGAGCAAATCGAAGTTGACGTATTTGAAATGTGCAAGAATAGGAATGACGCTGTGAACAATTATCAGATGACATTACACGTTTATCAGCTGCCTGGACTTAAGGAAGATAAGGCATCAGAAGCGCGCTGGATTAGCCCCTTTGACCTTGCAGACGATTTTCACGTTTTTGGGTTCAATTGGACGCCTAGCCAGTTGGAGTTCTTCGTCGATGGTGTGCTTGTCCATCGAGCTGACAACACCTCGTGGCATTCCCCTATGCATATGGTCCTCGACAGCGAAGTTCATGAGCATGGTTGTGGACTTCCAGCTCCGTCTTCGTTGCCCTCCGTCTACAAGGTAGATTATGTGAGATCCTGGCAGCAACTTCCGTAGTGGAAGTCTTTTTGGATTTCACGCCTCGTTCCTAAACCGACGGTTCTTTATCGCCTGGGCTGGATTGCCAGTGTATACAGTCCATGAATTCAGATCTCGAAAAGCGACCCCTCTCGCTCCGAGGACTGCGCCCTCGCCAACATTGACGCCGGGACCGACGAAGCACTCAGCGGCGATCCAGGCATTATCAGAAATCACAATTGGTTTTGTTATAAGCTGAAAGTTTGCGTCGTTGATATCGTGGCTACCTGTACAGAGATGGCTTCCCTGGGATATGATTACACGCTTGCCGATCACAATTCGATCCTGCGAGTAGCAGATCACTCTCGGCCCTATAGTTGAATGCTCTTCAACCTCAAGGTTGGGCGGATACCATACGTCCACCGAGGAATAAACGCGGGCCGTCTTCGCTATTTTTGCTCCAAACAGGATCAAGACAAGTCGCCTCCATCTATGGAGAGGCGCTGGTGTCCAACGCGCCAAGGACGCCCAAGCGAGCATCCAAAGCACCCGAAAAGCGCGATTACCGAGCGAGAAGCTCGGTCCACCTTCCATTGGCTTGCTACTGCTGGCATTCAGAAGCATTCCTCTTGCTCCCTTCAAGTATTTCAATGAACTGATGAATATTGGTGGTCATATCAAAGTGCATCAGGAACGTCGCGCGCGCCGCTTTGGTCATCTTTGATTTTGCATCAGGAGTCATTTCTAAGAAGCGATCAATCAAAGATATTGTCCCGACCAGGTTATCTTCGGCGACGAGCCCGGCTCCTTGCGCATCGATCTCTCGCCAGATGTTGATCTTATCTGAAATTAGAACCGGCTTGGCGCAAGCGAGTGCTTCAGCGACGGCAATTCCAAAGTTCTCTTGATGCGAGGGCAATATGAACATTTCACTAGCATGAAAAGCTCCCCATTTCTCATCTCCCCTGAGCATCCCGGGCCAATGAATGCGGGTTCGAATTCCGAGAGATTCTGAAAGGGCTATCAGTTCGGGTGTCCAATTCACGTCATCCGGTCCTGCCATCAGCAAATCCAAATTGGGGTCCTTGTGGGCAGTTTTGGCAAAAGCCTTAATGAGAAGATCACATCCTTTCTTTGGATGAATTCGACTTAGAAAAAGAAGAAACTTGCGATCTTTTACGGAGGGCACCTTTTCATAGAAAGCTGCTGTTTGTTGAGCAACATTACCCTCGGTGTAGATCGTTCCGTAACGAATTACGGCTTCGCGTACCCGGTATGGCCAGAAAGCATTTCTAGCGAGCAAGCGCTCTTCGTCGCACGTGAATATGACATTCTCTGCCCGCGCTAAAAGCGGCCCTTCTGAGAACCACCAAACCATCTGCTTAAAAAAGTGCTTTATAGGATAGGTTTTTTTAAACCACGGATCCAACATGCCATGTGTAAAAACAAAATAAGGTACGTCAGATCTTGAGAGCGCGGACCGAGCCGCGAGATCGATGTAATTCCACAAGCCGTTTACAACAATAATGTCGAATTCGCGCGCGTGCTCCTTTAGCCAAGGGATAAGCTCGTTGGAAAAATCATAGCGCACCCATGGCAGCCAACGTCGCAACAGCTTACGACGTGCGGTAGGCCGAGTGCCCAGCGGGAAAACGTCGAGGGGAAAGCTGGCAATCCAGGGGTCCGTCGGATGATCCAAGCACGCGACCGATCGTTGATGTCCGAGGGCCGCTAACAAGGGGGCTGACGATAGGATTCCCTCGATTGGTCCTCCATACTTAGGATCAACCGTTGGGATTAGATGGAGAATTTTCAACTGCTTATTCCTGTTTGTGGTCGCGGAGAAACTCCGCGGGGCGGATTCATGCATTAGAGCTGATCTCCCAAGTAGCAGTCTTCGAATGCGGTCCTCGGAGGCGGGAGCTCTGTTATTGGGCGCTGGGTGGCGGTTGAGCTTCGTCTCCGAGTAGATGGGTATGCCAGAAAGTTCGAAGCTGGATCGCTGCGAAGATCGCCAGCGCTGAATGTATCGCTAGTAACGGAGCGACAATTGCGATCAGGTTGCCGTATCGCTGGCCTGCCAGGTATGATAAAATTAGTCCAATAACGCTGAGGCTCGAAAAAGCTCGCGACACAGTGGTGTGTCGGTTGATTGATGCAAGAGGCATCAATTCGGCACTCCAAATCATTTCGGCAGTAACCGCAAGAAGCATGGCGATAAAGAATCCTTTGTCCACCATGACCTTGCCTCCTGTCCAGAAGGCGATAATCCAATCGCCAGCCGTGCCAAGAAATATGAAATAGCCGGCGCAGAGCACTACAGTAATCCTAAGATGAATTCGCGTGAGCCTCGCGAACTGTCTAAGTTGTTGCAGGCCGAATAGCCTGGAATATTCCGGCGTCAAGGCGAAGTTGATCATATTCGCAGCGGCCGTGCCGAGCCGCGCTAACGTTCTCGTGGTCGAGAAGACAACTACTTGAAAGGGGGTTCCCACCACGCCAAGGATGAGAACAGGTCCTTGTATGGTTAGGGCCTGACCGAGAGACACGAGCATGAAGCTTAAAGATGGATGGAACAGCCGCTTCGCTTCTTCGAAGGAAGCAAATCGCCAGCCCATAACAAGGCGCCGTTCAAGAAATTTAAGGCGTGCCCAGGTCGCGAAATTGAATGTGAGGCGGATGACGACAATTGCTATGCCGGCTACGACGATGTCTCGACTAAACGAAGCAGCCAACGCGGTGATCGCTCCTTCCATCAATCTAGCTGAGGCGCCCCAGACCACCTCCTCCGTCGTCCTTCCGATGCATCGCAAGCCGCCGGCCATCAAGAGAAAGTACTGAGTAAGTAGAACATTTGATGCGAGAAGAAATAGAACGGACTTGCCAGCTTGCTCAGTAACGGGTCCAAGCACGAAGAATTCCCCTAGGGGAATCGTTGAAAGTAAGAGCAGGAGAAGAAGCAAAATCGTCACTACGATTATGCCTAAGAGGAGGAAAATGCTCTGATAGATGACCAAAGCTCCACGTATATCTCCGGCCGCAACCTTTATAGTCATCACGTTTTTAGCGGCCATAGTGAAGCCGAAGTCAGCGAACGTGAAATAGGTTGGAATCGCGGATAGCAATAGCCAGACTCCATACTGCTCGGCGCCCCAGCAGTACAAGAGGATCGGCACCAGTATTAGCTGAACGCCCACGGTGACTATTTGATTGTATATCTGGGCTCCAAATGTGGATGCGAGACGGTGGTAGGCAACTTGTCCGGACAAACTCATGTTTTCACGGACTGACCAATTGTGTCATCAACAAGCCGATCGAGATTTTTCCGAAATGAGCGGTTCAAATACATCTTCTCGACCTTTCTGCGTCCGCTTTCGCCAAATTTTTGCGCCAACGGGGGGGCGGACAAGAGTTGAAAGAGCCGCTCAGCGATCTCCTCTGGAGATCGCGAGTCCACCACAAATCCGTCCTCTTGGTCGGAAACGATCTCGTGAGATGCTCCAAAACAACTGCAAATTACGGGTAGCTCTCTTAGCCAAGCCTCCAAGTACACAATCCCGAAGCCCTCCTTAGAAGAAGGCAATGCAAATACAGTGGCGCGCCGATACGCCTCGTCGAGATGGGCAGGGCTTACGCGTCCGTGGAATACAACGGTATCTGAAAGGCCTCTCTCCTCAGCTCTTGCTCGAAGCTCGTCCAGCAGACTACCGGCTCCGACGATTTCGTATCGCACATTCGGAACCCTGCTTTTCAGAATCCCGATCGCATCGATCATTTGAGTCACATTTTTGTCGCGATCCCTGCGATCTAACCTCGTTACGGTGAGAACTGTCGGCGGGCCCGCGGTGCGTGGCGGAAGAGGCGCAATTGGATCAACCGCATTCGGAAGCAAGGAAAATTTCTCTGTTGGAACCCCAAACTCTCGAGACATTACTCTCGCAGTGTAGTTACTCACCGACGCTATTCTATTGACAGCATGGATTAGGAAACTCTCGTACCATCGCTTCTTTCGTTGCGAGGGGTCATTCCAAACCTCGTCTCCATGCACGAAGAGCAAGATCGGTAGCTTCCAACGGACACAGCGGATCATTGCTGCCAATGGCAGAAGGTTCACGTGCCCAATAATAAATATGTCAGCACTCAAGGACGCCACGACCGATCGCACAAGGTACGACCATCGGCTTGAATATCCTTTAGCTATAAATGAGAGGTCGGCAGGTACCGAATCGCGGTCACGGAGCAGGAGGATACGCGGCTTCGGGAGCTGCTTCTCGAGTGTGCGCGCCGAAAGATTAGCAATGACGCGCCGATTAAAGTTTTGGAGGCCTCCGACGAGCGAAAATGTTTCGAGCGCGGCGAAGACAATTCGCGGACTTGTTTCAATATCTGGGGACATTCGACGGTCAGTTGCCGTTCCTAGATGTTTGCGTTGTTACTAGTGCGCGTTAGTAGGTCGAACGCTAACTAGAGCGGTTCTCATTAAGATCGCTAAGTCGAGCATTAAGCTCCAATTATTGATGTACCATAGGTCATGCTCCACGCGCTTCTGCATGAGCTCGAGCGTGCGGGTTTCTCCGCGGTAACCATTAACCTGGGCCCAGCCCGTGATGCCTGGCTTGACGTGGTGGCGGAAGGCGTAGTTACCAATGATCTGCTCATATTCGGTGTTGTGGGCGGCCGCGTGCGGGCGGGGGCCGACCAGCGACATCTCGCCCTTGAGGACGTTGAGGATCTGCGGCAGCTCGTCGATCGAGGTCTTGCGCAGCCACTTGCCGATCGCGGTGATTCGCGGGTCGTTCATCTGCGCCTGCACGATGGTCGGGCCGTCCTCCAGCACACACATAGTGCGGAACTTGAAAATTTTGAACGCGCGACCGCCGAAGCCGTGGCGGGTCTGGCGGAAAAACACCGGGCCCTTCGAGGTCAATTTGATCAGGATCGCGGTTACCAGCATCACCGGCGCGAACACGAAAAGTGCGAGGCTGGCGCCGACGAGGTCCAGCGCGCGCTTCAGCGCGCGCTCCTTCCAGGACAAAGGCGCACGGCGCAGCTCGGCGGTGAAGGTATTGCCGGTGCCTTCAAGCGGGTAGCGCAGGAAGCGCGCGGTATTTGCGTCCGGCACAAGGTGCACCGGGAGTGGCAGGATCTTCAGCGCGTCGAGGATGCTGTCGATCGCGTGCTGCCGGCTCCAATTCATCAGGAGGAAAACGTGCTCGACCCGGTTCTCGCGCGCGTAAGAAACCATCTCTTCGAAGCGCGGCGCCTGCGAGGATAGCAGCAGCGGCGAAGCGAGGTCCTTGGCGGGGATCTCCATCACACGCATCAGGCGGTAGCCGTGCTGGCCGAGGTCGTCGATCGCGTTGGAGGAAGCCGCAAGACCGAACTCTGCGATCATGATCGCCCGTCCGTTGGCGAAGGCGCCGGTGCGCAGGGCCCGCGCGATCCAGCGCGCGGCCACCGTCTTCCAGGCGAGCAGGAGGGTGAGCCCAACGAGATAAAACGAGATCGCGGCGCCGCGGGAGAACTCCTCGCTGATCTTCATCGTGAAGGCGATCGCCAGCAGCGCGCCGAACAAGCCGGTCCACGTCGCCAGCGTCATCCGGAACGTGCGCGACAGGTTGGTGATCGTCTTGAGACGGTAGCCGTGCTGTACGGTCATCAGAAGGATGAAATTGACGGCGACCAGAACGCTCGCCCCCGCATAGACGTCAGCCTTGCCGACGACTCCCGCGCTCGCCAGGAGATAGCCGACCGCGCAGCCGATCCCGCTGATCACGATCAGCGCCGCATCTGCGGCCGCTACTAGCCGTTCCACAACCAAAGGCCGCATCCAACTCGGTGCAAAACCTGTAGAAGCCGCGACTGCTGGCTCAACCACAAGAACTTCCGCCGCAGAATCAGCTACCGGCACCGGTCGAGTCGATAAAATTGTCATTCTGCCAACCACTGGCTCAAAATTCATTATCGGAACATATCGTGCTATCGGTCAAAATCGCTGTCAAAACAAGGCGAAGGAAAAATTAACGTTACTCCATAAGCTGCATTGTAGTCCATCTCGCCTCGACTGATATGTTAAAATTCACAATCCGTTAGGGAGATCTCCTTGCTTCGAACCCAGTCCCGGCGGCGGACCCGGCCGAGGGGAAAGCGCTACCTCGCCATTGGCCTTGCTGCTGCAGCATTGGCGGGAGCCGCTCTTCTCCTTCTTCGCGCCGATGTAACCCCCGTACGATCCCCGAGGGCCTCGGGCGCAGCGGTCAAGCTCCTCTTGGATGGACCGTATGGCGCACGCTTTGCCGGCGAGCTCGCTGCATCCAGGCAGGGTTATTTCTCCTCCCGCACGGAGCTGGCGGTTCAACCCGACCCTGACTTCGTCCAAACCATTGCACGTCAACATGCCATCGGCGTGACCAGCGGCCAAAAGTTCCTGCTGGCAACCTGGCGCGGTGTTCCCGTGACGGCGTTTGCAGCAAGCTTCCTTGATACTTCCATCGCGATTTTTACTCTCGAAAGCTCGGGTCTGCGGCGGCCGGTCGATCTGGTCGGAAAACGTATTGGATACCGCAGGGCGAGTGAGGGTGATGTCGTGTTCGATGCCACGATGGCGCAGCTCGGACTGCCTCGAAGCCAGATCACGAAGGTGGCCGACCGCGACAGTTTCGAGGCTCTCAGGGCCGGGGAGGTGGATGCAATCATTGCAGCAATCGACGAGCAACCAGATCCCGCCGGCTCGAATAGCATCAAGTTGAATGTCATTAAGCCGCAAGACTACGGTATCCATGTTCTTGGCTTGGTTTACTTCGCGAGCAATAGTCTCGTCCATGAACAACCATCCATGATTGCCGACGTCCTTCAGGGCCTCATTCGAGGATGGCAGTTCGTCTATGCGGACTATGCACGGAGCGTGCCTATTCTCGCTGGTACCGGACCGGCAAGTCTAAATCCCCAGCGCGTGAAATTCGAACTGCAGCAGCAGCGCTCGCTGGTGCTTCCGGCGGGCGGCCGTATCGGTGAGTATGACGAAAGCCGCTGGCGGACGCTCCGGGATATCCTCCTCTTTGCCAAGGTAGGGGAGGAAGACGTACCGCTTGCTCAGACGGTCAACTACCAGTTCCTTCGGGATGTGTACCGCCGTTCACCCCAACTTGCCGCCCCAGGCGCCTGGAGCGAGGAAAAATAAGGCCCAGAAGCCACAGTTGTGCGCCATGTCGTCCCCAAAGTCCCTCGGCCGCCCGGCATTAGTTGCATTTCCGCCGGTGGCCTTGGTACAGTCGGTTCACTATTTGGGCCAATCGCGGAGTGGCTTATGCATCGTGACGTTGGTCGGCTGGGGGCTGACAAGCGACTCGGGGATCAAATCCGCAGGGGCAAGGAGCTTTTTGGGATGTTTAAGACGTTGACGCGAGCGGGTCTTTTGGCCGCAACTGTTAGCTTTTCCGCGGCGAGCGGAGCGAGCGCCGCGATGCAGATGCCGGCACCTGCGGCCTTGCTTACGGGTGAGGGCCAGGTGACGCCTATCACCTTCTGGGCGCAGCCTTATCCGTATCGGTATGCGCCGTGGCGCCGTTGCCCGCTGGTGCGGGTCGAGACGCCCTATGGCTGGTATATGGATCGGGTCTGCGCGCCTCTCGGTCCTGTCCTGCGCCGGGCGTACTGAGGATTACCTAACAGGCGGCGTCTGCCGTTTTTCGATGATGTCTAAAGGCAGCCGCACAGCCGATGCGGCTGCCTTGCTCGTTCTTGTTTCATTGTGTGCTGACCTTTTGTGCGCGCAGCGCAGGTTCACCATGAATATCTTTGTCAGACCGGGACAGGCTATCGCATGGTGAAGATTGTGTTACCAGATTGCCGGGGCTGCATCGGCAGCGTGATGCGTAGCGCGGCGGCCGCCGGATGATCCGGCCAAGCCGGACGCTGGTAGAGGATACGATGGCAGGGGTTTCAACCTACGATCTCACGGGCAAACGTGTCTTCGTCGCGGGTCACCGCGGCATGGTCGGATCAGCCGTCGTCCGCAGGCTTGCGTCAGAGAACTGCACTGTCCTGACGGCCGACCGGCGTGAGCTGGACCTCACAAGGGAAGAGCCAACGCTGAAATGGCTCGAGGCCAATCGTCCAGAGGTGGTGGTTCACGCCGCCGCAAAGGTTGGCGGTATCGCAGCCAACAACAATCTCCCGGTCGATTTTCTCTGCGACAACCTGGCGCTGGAATTGAGCGTGATCCGCGCAAGTCACATGGTTGGCGTGCAGCGCCTACTGTTCCTTGGCTCGTCCTGCATCTATCCCAAACACGCCAAGCAGCCGATCGCCGAAAGCGAATTACTGACTGGGCCGCTTGAGCCGACCAACGAGTGGTACGCTATCGCGAAGATCGCCGGCCTCAAGATGTGCCAAGCCTTTCGTCGGCAATATGGCGATGACTTCATTTCGGTGATGCCGACCAATCTCTATGGCCGTGGCGACAATTATCATCCGGATCATAGTCACGTTCCGGCGGCACTGATCCGGCGCTTCCACGAAGCCAAGCTCGCAAAAGCACCCAGTGTCGCCGTATGGGGCACCGGTACGCCGCTTCGTGAATTTCTCAACGTCGAAGACTTTGCGGACGCGTGCGTTTTTCTTCTGAAGAATTATTCGAGTGACCTGCCGATAAACGTCGGTAGCGGAGACGAATTGTCGATCGCAGACTTCGCAGCGGCTGTAGCTGATGTTGTCGGCTACGAAGGTAAATTGATTTTCGATGCGTCCAAGCCCGACGGCACGCCGCGCAAGCTCCTCGACAGTTCCCGCGTTCGCGAACTTGGGTGGGCGCCAAAGACCCCCTTGTCGGTTGGGCTGGCTGTTGCTTATGCAGATTTTCTCGAGATGGGTGGACGGAACATGCGTGTTGGCGTCCAAGCTTAGAGCTCTGCCCGTTCAGAAGAGATATGCAAGTGATCAAGAATATCCTCTATCTTTCCCCGTATTTTTGGCCTGAAGAGATCGGATCTGCGCCATATTGCACGGAGCTTGCGATTTGGCTCCAGGAACACGGATTTAAAGTTCGTGTGGTCGCTTTCCGCCCACACTACCCAACAGTTGAAAAGTTCGGCGACTGGCTTGACGGTGGGCGGGACGAGGAGAGTCTGCACGAGATAAAAATATCTCGCATTCCTGTAAGCGAGCGAGGTGCGGGAGGCTTCAAAGAGCGAGTAAAGAACGACTTTCGCTTTCTGCTTGGTGTGCTCAACCGGGCTGTTCGCCGCCAATTTGGAGCCACTGACATAGTGGTCGCTTACGTGCCCAGCATTCTAACGGTGTTCGGAGCGTTAGTAATCAAGCTGCTTTCAGGAGCAAAGATCGTTACGGTTGTGCACGATATTGAGAGCGGTTTGGCTCGTTCTCTCAAGATCGCCACCAGTCCGCTATTGATTTCGCTAATGCAGGTGGTCGAGCGATTCGCGCTCAATCGGTCCGACCAGATCGTTGTCTTGACCGACGGCATGAAAAGTGAACTTCAGAAGCTTGGCTGTAAGAAGCCGATTTCTGTGATTTCAATTTGGGCGACTCCTTCACGGGAGGCGCCGATGCCGCATTCGCCGCCAGTTTTGATGTACTCTGGAAATTTTGGAAAAAAGCAGAACCTCGATCAGCTTTTGCCTTTGATCAAGCGGCTGTCGGTTGAGCGTGGTGACGTGAGAGTGGTCATGCAGGGAGACGGCTCGGAAAAGCAGCGCATTGCTCGGCTGTTTCAGGACGCCGGCATTGCTGATGCGATCTTTTTGCCGCTGGCAAGCAGCGAGAAGTTCACGGAAAGCTTGCAGGCGGCCAGCCTCCATATGGTCCCGCAAGCGCTTGATGTTGCGAATTATGCGTTGCCGTCGAAGCTATTTTCGATCATGGCGGCTGGGCGTCCTTATGTTTGTATCGCAGAGCCAAGTAGTCCCCTGGATGTTTTGACCGAACGTTCCAAGGCAGGGATATGCGTTTCCCCTGGCGATGAAACCGCATTGTTTGAGAGCGTTGTTACTCTCATCGACAGCAGGGAGGAATTGGAAGCAAAGGGGCAAAACGGTCAGTCTTTCGTGGCCGATTGCATGAACAAGCAGGCTATTATGGGTCAATACTTATCGGTGATTGAAAAGGCATGACCTTAGAAGGTTGTTATGAAAATTGACAAACGAATTGCTGTTGTTTTCGGGGGACACGGATTTATTGGGTCGCATCTAGTTCGAGCCCTCATTGAGTCTGGTGACTATTCGAGGGTGGTAAGCGCCGATATCGCGCCTCATCCAAGATTCGAGACGGTTGGGGTCGAGTATGTCCATTGTGACGTCCGATATCCGATTCCTCCTGAGTTCGTTCCTGACGTGACGGATATCTATAATCTCGCGGCCGTCCACGTAACTCCAGGTCACGACGATTGGGAGTACTATTGGACAAATGTTTCTGGTGCCTTGAACGTAACTGATTATGCCCGTCGGGCTGGTGTCAGTGCTTTGCTTTTCACTAGCTCGATATCGATATACGGGCCAAGTGAAGAGGAAGTCTCGGAGTTGTGCCAACCAAATCCCGAGAGCGCATACGGCAAATCGAAGCTCTTGGCTGAGCGGGTACACGAAGTCTGGCAGCGCGAGGGCGTTGATCGGAAGCTTGTTATTGTTCGGCCTGCTGTCGTTTTTGGCTTTCAGGAGCGGGGTAATTTTACGCGATTAGCTAGAACTCTGGAAAGAGGAACATTTTTCTATCCCGGCAGGCGGGATACGAAGAAGGCCTGTGGCTACGTCAAAGACCTCGTTGCGTCGTTTGAATTCGCGCTAAGGAGCGATGAGAAGCTTATTACTTACAATTTTGCGTTTGATGAGCCAGTTACGACTGAAGGAATTTGCGCCGCATTTCGGGATGCGGCGCACTTACCTAAGCCCGTAGGCACGATACCGTTGCAGCTGATCCTTCTTGCGGGACTTCTCTTCGAAGTGCTTTCGAAGATCGGCATCAAAACTTCTGTTAATCGAGCTCGCGTGATGAAGTTGTTTCGGTCGACAAACATAGTGCCGCGAAAACTTCAAGAAACTGGTTTTGTAAGGAGGTTCGATCTTGTGAGCGCTCTCCAAGATTGGCGCTCATCTTCCGCGCTGGGGCGGTTCGAGTAGAATTCTAGGCAAACGGTTCGGCAGGCTCGCAAGCGGCGGTCACAAGGGTGACCGCCGCTTCTTTCTATTATTGCCTATTCATGACGTGGGAAATACCTAAAGCCGTGCTGCTTGATGAGTTCATCTCGCTTTGCAGATTCAAGGTCTTCTTTCATCATCTCGCCCACAAGACTCTCGAAAGAGGTTTGCGGCTGCCAGCCAAGCTTTTCCTTCGCCTTGGACGGATCTCCAAGCAAAGTGGCGACCTCAGTCGGCCGGAAATAACGCGGATCAACCGAGACCACGCATTTTGCGTTTGCAACATTGTAGCCCTTCTCGTCGACGCCGGAGCCTTCCCATCGGATCTTCATGCCGACTTCGCTCGCCGCGACGTTGACGAAGTCTCGCACCGAATGTTGAACGCCCGTTGCGATGACGAAATCTTCCGGCTTTTCCTGCTGCAGCATCAGCCACTGCATCTCAACATAGTCGCGTGCGTGTCCCCAATCGCGCAACGCATCGAGATTGCCGAGATAAAGCCGTTCCTGCAGACCTAAATGAATCCGTGCCAAGGCGCGCGTGATCTTTCGGGTCACGAAGGTCTCGCCGCGGACAGGAGATTCGTGGTTAAACAGAATGCCGTTGCAGGCGTACATGCCGTAGGCTTCACGGTAATTGACCGTGATCCAATAGGCGTAGAGCTTGGCAACCGCATACGGGGAGCGCGGATAAAAAGGCGTGGTCTCCTTTTGGGGGATCTCCTGAACCAAACCGTAGAGTTCAGACGTTGAGGCCTGGTAGAAGCGCGCCTTCCTCTCCAAGCCTGTAATGCGCATCGCTTCAAGGATGCGCAACGTGCCAAGGCCGTCGGAATTCGCCGTGTACTCGGGTTCCTCGAAGGAAACCGCAACATGGCTCTGCGCCGCGAGATTGTAGATCTCGTCCGGCTGCACTTGGCCGACGATGCGGATCAAGCTCGAGGAATCCGTGAGATCGCCATAGTGAAGCCGGAAGGGCGGATTGGGCTCGTGTGGATCGAGATACAGATGGTCAATGCGGTCGGTATTGAAAAGGGAGGTTCGACGCTTGATGCCGTGGACCTCGTACCCCTTCTGCAAAAGAAGTTCAGCCAAATAGGCGCCGTCCTGGCCGGTGACGCCCGTAATCAGTGCTCGGTTCTTTGTCATATCAATCCCAAAATGAAGATTTGTGCTTACACGAAATTGACTTCATTAGGGAGAGTGAAACCGAGCAAAAATCAAGCCTAGATTAACGGCCTACTCGGTCCCATCGGGATGCTCCGGAATCTGCGTTATGGTTACTCTGCGCCTGCTTGCCAACGTGAAGGATACTCGCGAGGCATGTGCTTCGAATTCCTGCTAGAAAGCGCCAACTTCGCGCGTCCAATGCTGGGGATCAGTTCCCGGTTCCGACCGCACGAGGATGTATCGGTCCAGGGCATCCACGAGCGGCGTGATTACCGGACTTAGATTGTCGAGTACAAGGACCGCTCTTCCCTCGCGCACAAGAAGTATAAGGTGGTGCTCTCCGGTTGCCCGAATGATGACCTCTGCGAGAAGAAGAACCGAGCTGGGCCAACCCGATCGAAGCAATAGATGGCGCTTGGTAACGGCATAGTCGCCGCAATTGCCCTCGGAAGGAAATATCTGCCATTCCGCGTCACGCCGGCTTGCGAGCAGATCCTTTGGCGCTATGCCGAAATTCACCGTCGAATTGATCTCAGCGAGTTCTCGCCAACGCTGAATTGAGGAGCGGAAGTCTCTGATTCTGCGATCGTCGTGGCGTTGGCAGTCCTCCGGATACTGGACGCAGAATTGTGAGAATGACAGCGGCGGAGCCACTGCTTGAGATTCGTAGCTTGAATAAGCTGGCTGGCTGCAAACACAATACGTGGCCAGCATGCGGAGAGCATGTCTGATCATTGAAATTCGCCTGATCATTCCTGATTGCTTGAACGAACTATATTGGGTTGCAGTGGAGGTGCTATGACAATTGTGAGCCAACTCATGCTCAATTGTGGAGCAGTGCGCTGGGCAATCTGGACCATAAGATCGTTGCCGGATGAAGTCGAGGCAAGGTCTCGTCAGGAAGACCTTTTCGCTAGAGCTTGACGCCGCTTGGCCAACCTTTGCGCTCCGCAGGATTGGCAAGATCAGCCATTTTTGAGCGCCGAAAGTTGTTAATCTCCTTCAGCATCATTAGGCGTCGAAGCTGTGCTCCGTTCAGGGGCGATTCAAACAGCACGAGGATATCGCGCGCTTGAACATAGACTTCCATGCTGATCTCATGCTGATCGAAGCCGTACGATCGCAGGCGGGCCTCGATATCGAGCGCAGCAGAAGGATCTAGCTGCCAGTCCCGTGCGTTATCGATCGTGTAGATTTCAGCTACATCCTGAAAGTCCAGCGCAATGCCGGCGACATCAATACGCCGCAGCGTCATCTCGATTGCTTTTTGACGGCAAGTATTCAGAAGTCTATGCCGCACCACGCGATAGCCGTAACGCACTGCGCGACTCTGAGAGCGTTTAAGTAGCAGATATCACATCGGGAGGACGTTTATGAAACGCCACCGGTTCAAACAGATAGGACGCTAGGCCAACGACTCCTCGAGGAAGCTAGGGGCAAGGGAAAAGGCAGGGCACCTGCCTCCGGGCGCGGAACGTGAAGACCTTTTGACGAAGGCCCACGTGCGATATCGCCGCCCATATTGATGAATGGCTTTCCTTTCCCGGATTGCAGGCGCGGAAGTAAGGCGTATGCTTCTAACTGATTTGCAAACTGAGGGAGGTGCACTTGGCAGCCGACCTGGTTTTTAAAGTTGCCATAATAGGGCTAGGTGTATTTTCGACGGTTCTAGTCTCTATGTTGTACTTCAATCTGTAAAGGCAGAGGCTGCGCCTCGGTGCGCGATCTGGTTGGTTCAGCCCGCAAGCGACGTCTGCTGGTAGTCCATGGCGTCTGTTAATGCGGTGCAGCTATATGTCTGTTCATAGGGCAGCCCGGCAGTTCGCAACCGAGCGCCCGACCGACACTTTTGGCCGCAGCGGACTCCAGTCCATCGAAGGGGAAACAACCAATTAAATAATTTAATTGCGTCAAAATTTAATGTGCTTATAATATAATCCATGATAGGCGCTTTGATCATAGGGACGCTACTGGCCGGATCGCTGGCCCTCGTCAGCTTGCTGGTCATTTATCCGTCGCTTACCTGGTGGGTCGACGAATAGAACTGCGAGATCGGGCCTAGGTTGACGGGAGTGGCGGTCACGCAATGGTTGGTAAACGGCACGCTAAGTTCACCTTGGAGCCACGATCCCGCCGCAACGCACCTGCATCCTCCGCAAGGGCGTCTCAGGAGACTTCATGGAAGAGATCGCAATCACGTTCGTCGCCGTCGCCTTTCTCGCCCTTGCCGGCCTCGTGGTCGTGGTCAAACCATCGCTGAGCTTTTGGCAGAACGACGAAAGCTAACGATTTTCTGTCCTGCGACCAAAGCCCGCGTATTGTTGCGGGCTTTTTGCTGCCCTGAAGGAGTGAACGTCATCGGTTCTTGCGAGGTGCGGCTTGAGCAGGGAGCTCTTTGGCATTCCCGCTTCTGATGCTGTGGACGGCTCCTCCACGGGCACGAGAGTGCCAAAGACTGGGCGCCGTTTAAGGCTCCCACGATTCGGAGGAGCAAACTATGCAGTCAGTTTCAACGATTGGTCTGGATATCGCGAAGTCGGTCTTTCAAGTGCATGGGGTCGATGCAGCCGGCCAAGTGATCATACGCCGTCAGCTCAAGCGCCGCTTCGTGCTGTCCTTCTTTGAGAAGTTGCCGCCGTGTCTAGTTGGGATCGAGGCTTGCGCTTCATCGCACCATTGGTCCCGCGAGCTGCAGGCGTTGGGGCATACGGTGCGTCTGACGCCTCCGGCCTATGTGAAGCCCTACGTCAAGCGGCAGAAGAACGACAGCACCGACGCGGAGGCTATTTGCGAGGCGGTCACAAGGCCCAACATGCGGTTCGTGCCGACCAAGACGAACGAGCAACAGAGCTGTCTGATGCTTCATCGCGTACCATCAGCGCATCCAAGTGATCTTGTTCCATCGATCTGAAGACGCGCTGGTACTCTGCCTCGTTAAAGCCCTTGCCCAGCAGAGCAGCCCTCAACGAAATAGCTGCTCTTTTTGGCGCTTCTCGCGCTGCCGCGCCCTCTTGGGTCTTGCCAGTACGATCGCGAGTGCGGGCCCGGGTGTCAAACGCCATCCGGAACTGCCCCCTTTGCGTCATGTAGAACTGCCCCCACCATCGGGATTATGATCTCGGTGAAGGTTGTTTCCGCCGGTGACGG